>JBKJPY010000095.1:0-39800 GCA_046594195.1 Acidimicrobiales bacterium
GGGTCGGCGCGCAGGCGATCGAGCTGGTCGGGCGCCCGGAGGAGGGCGAGGGTGCCGGCGGCGATCAGGGAGGCGACCGGCTCGTGGCCGGCCAGGTAGAGGGTGACCAACTGGGCGATCAGCTCGCCGTGGGTGAACCGGTCGTCGTCGTCGCCGGCGTGGACGAGGGCGGACATGAGGTCGTCGACCGGGTGGAGCCGCTTCTCCTCGGCCTGGGCCACGAGGTAGGCGTACATCTCGTCGAGCGCGGCCATGCACTCGTCGCGTTCCGCGGCCGTCATGATCGGGTCGACGGTGCGGGCCACCTGCTGGGAGAGGTAGCGGAACCGGGGATGGTCTTCCTCGGGCACGCCGAGCATCTCCGAGAAGATCTCGACCGGCAACGGGTAGGCGAAGTCGGCGGTGAGGTCCAGGTCGATCACGCCGCTCCCCCGTTCCGTTCGCAGGTCGTCCAGCGCGGCGTCGATGCGCTCCTGCACCCGCTGGCGAAGCCGCTCGATCTCCCGCGGGCGGAACGGCTCCGCCATGAGCTTGCGCACGCGTGCGTGGTCGGGATCATCCATCAGCACGATGGTCTCCGACGCCCGCTGGCGCTCCGCCAGATGCCGGAGCTCCATGATCGTGAGCGGGTTCGGGGTGGCGTTGGTGATGTCGCTCGACACCGACCGATCTCGGAGCAGCTTGGACACGTCGTCGAACCGGGTGACCACCCACCCGTGCAGCAAGGCCGAGTGGTGCACCGGATCACCTGCGCGGAGGCGGGCGTACTGGTCGTACGGGTCGTCGACGAACCCGTCTTCGAACGGATCGAACACGGCCGGCCCGAGTTCCCCAACGTTGGTCATCGTCACCAGCATCCCCTGCAGCCGTCGAGAGCGCTGGTTCTACCACCGGGGAGCCGCAGACGCGAACGAGGTCGCAGCATGCAGCAGGCCGGTGGCCGTCCCCCCGGGCAGCCACCGGCACCGCTACTCCTGTCCGCCGCAGGCTGGTGGTGCCATCAGATCCCGGCGCGGATGGCGGAGGGCACCACGAACGGGTCACCCGAGGACGTCGGTGTCCACCAGGTAGGCCCAGGCCTCGATCGTCTGCGCTTTGGAACAGTTCGGGTTGGTCTGGCCGAGCTCGGTGGGCTCAGCGGTCCGGTAGTACTTCCCCACGAACGCCTTGACCTCACCATCCTCGATCCAGATCGGGGTCAGGTCCTGGTAGGCACCGGTGCTCGTGTAGGCGCCGCTCTCGAAGATGACGTCGCCCGTCTTGTCGTCGGCGCAGCCACCGTCCTCTTCGTAGGTGCCCACGAGTGATCGGCCGTCCTCCGAAAGCAACTCGGTCTGGCGGGTGTCGCCGTCGCCGTTGAGCTGGGCGAGCTCCACCGAGCACTCGCCATCCCCGCATGTGCCGGTCATCTGGGCGTCGAAGTCCGCCAGGGTCGTGGAGAACCCGCCCTTCTGGAACTGCGGGTTGGTCTGGTTCGTCGCGTCGGTGACCTCAAGGGTCTGGCGGAAGTTCCCGTCGACGCGGTACTGGTCGATGTCGTCGAGGCCGTCGTTCGGTGCGGCCACCACCACGTAGGCGTAGGTGGCCTCTGCGGATGCGGGGCAACCGGCGGCACGGCCCTCGTCGGTCAAGGTGTCGGTGAACAGCACCGTCCCGACCATGCCCGTAAGGGTCCCGTCCTCGGCGTGCACCGGCTTCATCGTGCGTTCCTCGGTGCTCGAAAGGTAGGCACCGTCGAGCGCATCGGTGCAGCCGACGTCATCGGGGTACGTGTAGGTATCGGTCCACTCCTCGCCGTCAGGTTCGAGGGTGATGGGCTCCCCGCTGATCGGTTCGGTGTCGGGCAGTTCGAATCCTCCGCCCTCGGCCCCACCCGTCATCTCCAGCGAGCAGGCATCGCCGCTCGAGCAGTCAGGCTCGATGTCGTAGAGGCGGGCTTCGCCCGAGCCCTTGTTGAAGTCCTTCGGTTCCGGCTCCATCCCGACCAGGAACCGCACGGCGATCCAGTCACCGCTCGGGGCATCCGCCTCGTCGGTGGGCAGCCCGTCACTCGAACCGGCGGCGTCCTCGACCTTCGAGGTGCTGGCCGTCTGGGGAGCGGTCGTCGTGTTGGCCTCGGTGGTCGTCGTCGCCTTCGACCCGGTCGGCTTCGCCTCCTTCGCATCACCGCCACTCGAACCGCAGCCGGCCAGAACCAGCGCCGCGACGATGCTCACGGAAAGGACGCGCCGGTTGGTGCGCCGGTGCCCGGGGGTGGTGGCGGTCGTCGACATCTGCTCCTCCTCGTCCGCCCGAGCGGACCGCCGCACGGTGCGACACGAGGGCATCGTGGTGGAAGGTGCCGGCTACGGGAAGGGCATCGAAGCCCGGAGCGGGGTTCGAGCGGGGCCGCCGCTGCGGGACCGACCCTTCGGGGTGATCAGGAACCCACCCGTCCGACCTGAACGCCAGCCGTGGTCGGGCCGCCGCAGATCGTCGCCGACGATCCGCCACCCGTGAACCGCCTGGCGGTACCGTTGACCTTCCCAGCGGGGAGGCCGTTGGGGTGCGGTGAAAGGAGCTGGATGGCCATCGAACCTTCGATCGACAGCCGCGACGCGGTCCTGCGACACCGGCTCCGATCCCTCGCCAACCTTCCGCTGCTCTCCGACGGCGAGGAGCTCGTCGCCGCGGCGACCATCGCAGACGGCCGGGCCGCAGAGAACGAGCTGGCTGCCCTCGGCGGCCGCTCGGCCATCGACCTCGCCGTGGCCTCGGAGCTCCTCGAGCGGGTTCGCCGGGGCGAAGGGGCGCGAGAGCTGCTCATCGGCTCGACCCGCCGCCTCGTGGTCTCCCTGGCCCGCCGCCACCCGAACACCGCTGAGGTCACCTTGGCCCTGCTCGACGCCGGTGACGAGGCGGTCGGCCGAGCGGCAGACCGCTACGACCCGACCGGCGGCCTGCCGTTCAGCTCGTTCGCTCGGTGGTGGGTCGAGCGGGCCATGCGTGAGGTCGACCTGCACCCTTCCCAAGGACGCGCCGGAGCGCCTTCACCGGCAGACCCCATCCTGCTCACCGCGCTCGGCCACCTCCACCGAGAGGACACCCGGGTCATCGAGCTCCGCCTCGGTCTGCACGGCGGGCCAGCGCTCTCCGACGAGGACACCGCCCGGGTGCTCGGCATCGGCACCGACGTCGAACACGAGCGCGAGGAGGTCGCCGTCGCCAAGCTGCGCCACCCCTGCACGCCGGGCGACCTCACCCACCTGCGGAGCCTCTGAAGCCACCGCTCAGCTGCTCGCCACCGCCCGCAGAACCGGATCGGTCAAGGCCCGTGCGGTGAGTGCGGACCGGTTGGCCACGCCGAGCTTTCGGTACACCGCACCCAGGTGGTTCTCCACCGTGCGCGGGCTGATGAACAGCTGACCGGCGATGTCGCGGTTGGTGAGACCTCCCGACGCCAGGCGAGCCACATGGAGCTCGGTGGGGTTCAGCACCTCGTCTGCCGGCCGGCTGCGGTCCACCGACCCACCGGCCGCCCCCAGCTCCTCCTCGGCCCGGCGACGGAACCCGACCGCGCCGGCGAGGCCGAAGATCTCCAGCGCTCGCTCGAGGTGGCGCCGCGCTTCTGCCCGGCGCTTGGCCCGGCGCAGCCACTCGCCCCAGGTGAGCTCGGCGATCCCCAGCGCCACCTTGTTGTCCGTCGTGGCGAACTCGTCACGCGCCGCAGCGAAGTGCACCGACGCCGTGTCGATGTCCGGTGCGGTCAGGGCCAGCACCCGCTGCAACTGGCCCCGACTCCAGGCCCCACGGGCTGCTGCATCAGCCTCGAGTGCCGGGACGATCGCCCGCGCCGCCTCGACGCGACCGGCTCGCACGAGGGCCTCGGCTTCGTCGGCTTCGAACTGGGCGAACGACGTGTTCACCGGACCGATCCGGTTGCGCAGGAGGGCGAACTGCTCGACCGCGGCTTCGGGACGGTCCTGGACGAGGAAGAGCCGGCCGAGCGCCGCTCTAGCCCAGACCTCGCTGGCCTCGTCGCCGCTGATGAGCAAGAGATCGGCCACCTGGTTCGTGAGCACCTCGTCGCCGACCGTCGCCGCAGCGATGGCCAGCGTGCGCTCGGCCACCGCCGTGAGGCCGGCTTGGCCGGTCTCCTCGGACAGCGCGACTGCGTCACGACCAGCTTCCACGCACCCCCGGAGATCGAATCCGTAGACCAGGAACGACCGAGCGCACAGGACCGGGACCAGGGCCCCGGTCGCGCAGCTGGCCCGAATGGCCGGCTCGACCGCATCGAGGATGGCCAGCGCCTCGGTGACCTGTTGCGAGTAGCCGTAGTAGAGGACCGCCGTCTCGGCGAGGAACGGCCCAGCGGTGACTGCCCCTTCGGTCGCGACCACGTCTCGCCACCGAGCCACGTGCGAGGCGGCGCCGGCGGCATCCCCCTGGAGGAAGCGACCGCAGCCGTAGAGGACCTCGGCCCGACCCCGGGCGCGGTCGTCCATCGGCTCCGCCAGCTGCCACATCCGCTCGATGAGCTTCGGTGCCTCGGCGGACGCACCCACGAGCATCGGCCGGGCGGCCTCGACCAGCAGTTCGACGACGCCGGCCGGATCGGTGGTGGCGTGCGCGTCCGCCGCCGCCTCCGCCACGCTCCGGGCTCCGAACAGGTCACCTCTCGATACGGCGAGGCGCACGTCGACCAGGCGGGCATCGAGCCGGTCTGCCCGCTCCTCGTCGAGCGTCCGAGCCCTCGCCACCAGCTCGGCGGCCCACGGCACCTCACCCGCCGCTACCGCAGCACGGGCGGCGTCGACGAGGAGATCGGCGGCGTCCGAGGACGCGGCCGTGAGCGACGCCGCCTGCACGAGCTGCGAGGCGGCGGTGAGCGGTGCACCCCGACGGGCCGAGTCGTGGCCGAGGGCAGCAACGTCGCCGGCCAGGTCGGCGTCGACGCCGACCGCCGCCGCCACGCGGTGGAGGATGCCGTTGGGCGTCGAGGGGCCCACGGCATCGGCAAGGGCCCCATGGGCGGCGCGACGCACGGGCGCCGCCAGCGATTGGTAAGCCGCCGTGCGCGCCAGCGGGTGCACGAAGCCGATGGTGGCGCGATCGATCTCGATGAGGCCCAACTCCTCGGACCGCTCCAGCTCCGCCGGTCCGATGCCAAGGCCTCGCAGCGCTCCCGTCACCGCGGCCAGATCACCGGTCGCGTCCGCCGCGACCACGGCCAAGGCACGGCTCTCCGGCTCGTCCAGCTGGGACAACGGGCCCCGGTACAGATCGGTGACCTCCTCGGGCACCCGCAGCGTGGCCGGCAGCGGCCGGGAACCGGTCCGTTCGTCCGGCCGGAGCCCGTCGGCCAGGCGCCGGCCGAGCAGTGGGTTGCCGTCGGCCAGCTCGAGGATCGCCGTCTGCGCAAGCGGCGACCGGACCCCCGCCTCGATCAGGACCTCGCGCAGGGCCGCATCCGCCAGACCGTCGAGTGCGACCGCCTCCCCGGCCACGGCGTCGAGCGTCCGAGATCCGGCGATGAGCGCGACCGGGTCATCACCCAGGCGGCGGCCGAGGAACGCCAGGACGCCACGGCTCTCGGCGTCGATCCACTGCAGGTCGTCGACCACCAGCAGGACCGGTCGAGCCGTTCCGACCTCGCTCAGCAGTCCGAGCATGCCCAGGGCGACCGCGAGGCCGTCGATCGGACCGTCCGGGGTCTCGAGCGCCAAGGCACACCGCAATGCGTGGGCGCGCACGGCGCCCACCTGATCGAGTCGATGCTCGAAGGGCAGGCAGATCTCGGCCACCGCCGCCCACGGGAGGTCGGGCTGCGCCTCGGCGCCCGCGGCCCGCACCACCTGGACACTGGCTCGACCGGCTCGAGATGCGACGGCGTTGAGCAGCGACGACTTGCCGGAGCCGGCCTCCCCCACCAGCGTCTTCGCACCACCCGTCCCCACCTCGAGGCGGTCGACCATGCCGCCGAGCAGCTCGAGCTCGACGTCTCGTCCGAGGAGAGGGTGCGGCACAGGTTGTCGGGAGGGGGGTGGCACAGCTGGAGCGACCGGGTGGGGCGGGGAGAAGACGCTGAGGTTGAAGCTACCGGCCCAAAGGAGCCAGCCCGACGTCCGACCTCGCGCGGAGCTCGCTAGCGATCGGGCAGATCGACGACGAGGGCAGGGGCGGCGACGTTCGGACCCGGTCGGGCCAAGGCGAACAACGCCGTCACCGTCTCGTGCTGGAGCTCGGGCAGCGCACCGCGAGGGAACCAGCGGACCTCGAGGATCTCCGGCGAGCTCGGTGCAGCGATGGCCGCGTCGACGCCTGCCGCCACCGTGGCCCGGAAGACGATGTCGACTCGCTGCGGCTCGGCGTCGACCACCACCCGCGGCTCCCCCACCAGGTCGATGGCCAGACCCACCTCCTCGAACACCTCGCGACGAGCGCCGTCTGCCGCTTCCTCGCCCCGTTTCAGCAGGCCGCCCGGCACGCCCCAGCGGTGTCGGTACGCCTGGCGCACCAGGAGCAGGGCGCCGTCACCGCGCTCGATGAAGCACATGGCCCCGACCGTGAACGACGGCGCCACCGTGCGCACGATGCGGCGGCGGGCCCAGGTGGGCAGCCGCTGGTACAGCCGCAGCAGCAGGAGGTGGAGCCGGTCGCGCACCTGACGAGCCTACGAGGGCGGCGAAGGCGGAGCAGGCCTCGGTTCAGCGCCCGCCGTGGACGGGATGCAGGGCCAGCAACGCCGATCGAAGCTCCGAGGTCGCCCCCGCGACGGGGGTCCGGCGATCTGTGTGCTCGAGCGTGAGCAGATCCCGGCCAGCGGCATCGACCACCTCCACGCCCGCCTCCCGGCAGACCAGCAGCGCACCGAGGTAGTCCCACACGCCGAGCTCGTCGGTGGTGGCGTCGAGGTATCCGTCGAGGGTCCCGTCGGCCACGGCACACAGGTCCAGCGCGGCGGAACCGAACGCCCGGTACTGCGCCCAACCGCCGTGGCCGCTCGGCACCCCGTTGAGCCCGATGATCGCGGCGCCCAGGTCCTGGCACCCGGACGGGCGGATCGGCGAACCGTCGCGAGCTGCGCCCTCGCCGCGGATCGCGGTGTAGCGGACGCCGTGGCGGAGGTCGGTCACGAGGGCGACCAGCGGCCCGTCGTCATCGACCGCGCACAGGCTCGTCGCCCACCAGCTCATCCGCCGAGACGCGTTGGTCGACCCATCGAGCGGATCGACGACCACCGTCACCGGGCGCTCCGGATGGGTCCACCCGCTCTCCTCGCTGAGGACGCCGAAGCCGGCATCGACGAGCACGCCGACCGCGGCGGCGTCCGCGGCAACGTCGCTGTGGTGCTCGCCGGCCCGGCCGCCCGTCTCGCCCCAGTCGACGGTGGCGGCAAGGGCGGCCTCGATCGCATCGGAGGACTCGATCAGCGCATCCAACACGGCCACGGGGTCCACGGGGTCACCGGCCATGAGGCCCGACCGTAGCGGCCTGGTGGGCCCCGCCCAGCGGACGTGGCAGGCTGGGTGGCCCCCGTCCCCCAGATCAGGAGCTGCTGTGGCGGTCATCGATGTCGCCGGCTTCGTGGCCGACCTCAAGGACCACGCCGTCGACCACGGATTCCACGTCCACGACGAGCGGCACTTCGTCGAGACGTACTCGCTGCGTCAGGCGTGGGAGGTCGACCTCCACCCTGAGGATGCCTGCGGCGGACCGCTCGACCTGCACCTCGCGCTGGAGATCGACCCGCGGGTGCTGCTGTCGTTCGAGGATCTGGTGCTGGAACTGGAGGAGGCCGACGATCCCGAGGATCCACCGGACCTCCACCGGTTCCCGTTGCACTTCAACTGGGGGCTCCCGCCCCTCCCGATGGGCCCCGACCTGCTCGTGCTCGCCACGGACCTGGCCGGCGTCGGCGGGCCCGACCTGCCGCTCGAGGTGTCCGCCATCGACTCCTACGCCTCCGTCACCGATGGCGCCGACCGCACCGTGGGCATCGTCGCCAAAGTCGAGGTCTCCCTCTCCGCCGTGTACCTCGGCCAGCAGGACCTGCTCTGCGACGTGCTCGATCGCTGCCACCAAGTCAGCGCCTACCTCCTCGACCGCGCCCCTGCCTGGCTCGGCGACTGACCCGGCTCCCGTCGAGCCGGCGGAAGCGAGCCCGGCGGAACGGTCGGTGAACCGGGCATGTGCGCTCCGGGTCGATGGCTGGCACGATGGACGCCCGTGCCCCCCAAGCCGGACCCGAGCCAGCGTTGCGCCGACGTGGTGCTCCTGGTCGGCCCCTCGGGCAGCGGCAAGACCTACCTCGCCCGATCTGTCGGGCTCCCGGTCCTGGCGCTCGACGACTTCTACCGACCGGACACGGACCTCGGGCTCCCCCGACATCCCGACGGCAAGGTCGATTGGGAACACCCCGGTTCGTGGGACCCCGATGCTGCGCGCGATGCGCTCGAGGAGCTCTGCTGCGGCGATGAGGTCGTCGTGCCGGCCTACTCCTTCAGCGAGAATCGAGCGGTGGGGACCAAGGTCCTGCAGCGCGGCGGGGCGCGGGTCGTGGTGGCCGAGGGCATCTTCGCGGCCGAACTGATCGAGCCGCTACGAGCCTGCGGCCTGCTCGCCGATGCGCTGCTCATCCGCCAGAACCGGTGGGTCACCTTCGCCCGCCGCTTGGTGCGCGATCTGCGAGAGAACCGGAAGTCCCGCTGGTACCTCGTGACCCAGGGCTGGGCGAAGGCACGGTCGGAGCCCGCCGTGGTGGCCCGTCAGCTGGGTCAGGGAGCCCGGCCCGTCTCGAAGCCCGAGGCGCGCGCCATCCTCGCCGAGCTCGCAACTCGGCCCTCCCCGAGCGCAGTTCCGGCCGAGGTCCTGTCCGTCGACGCCAGCCCGCCCATCCCGAGCGCCTCCACCCAGTAGATCAAGGCCGCCGCAGCTACCCGGCCCCAAGGAGCGCGTCGATGCAGCGGGTCACCTGCGACGAACGCGCCGTCTGCTTGGCGAACGGTACGAGACACGGCGCGAACGAAGCGCGAACGGCAGCCGTCGAGCAGCAGCCGATGGTGGGGCGGGTGGGAATCGAACCCACAACCCTGGGATTATGAGTCCCGTGCTCTAACCATTGAGCTACCGCCCCGAGGCGATGGTAGGTGCGGCCGGCTGGTCAGGACGCCACCCGGCGCTCATCGGGCTCAGAGGTCAGAGGTCGTCGAGACGGGCCCGGATCATCAGCTCCTGGTCCTCGAGGAGCTCCTCGAGCAAATCCAGGCGCTCTTGCGGGCCGGGAGCCGTGAGGAGCCGTTGGCGATCGAGCGCGCCGATCGGACTGAGGACGCCGATCTGGTAGCTGCCGACGGCGGGATCGTCGCTCAGCTCGATCAGCGGGTCTGCCTCCGCTCCGAGTTCTACCGCGAGCGCGAGCACCCGCCGCAGGGTGGCCAGCCGCTGGGTGTAGGGCTCGATCAGGTCGTCGACGCTGACCGATCCCGCATCGGGCCAGTCTTCGACCTCGGCGCGCGGATAGGGGTCGTCGGGCAGCCACTGCCGGATCCTGACGCGGTGGGAGCCCACCGCGACCATGGCCCAGCGGCCGTCGGGCAGCTCCTCCGCCTGCAGGATCTCGGCGACGCACCCGGCCATGGCCCGGATGTCGCCCCCGCCGACCTCGCTGCCGCGCTCAATCAACGTCACCCCGAACTGCCGGTCGCCCGCCATGCAGTCCCGGATCAGCGCCCGATACCGGTCCTCGAACACGTGCAGCGGCAGCACCATGCCCGGCAGCAGCACCGAGCCGAGCGGGAACATCGGACGCACCGGCATCCCCGGACCCTATCGACCGCCTCAGCGTTCAAACGATGAAAGCCGGCCCTTTCGGACCGGCTCTCTCTGGCTCGGAGGGTGGGGCTCGAACCCACGACCCGCTGATTAACAGTCAGCTGCTCTGCCAGCTGAGCTACCTCCGAAGGCGAGGGGTCAACCTAGCAGCGGGGATCCGTGTCGACGAACCCCAGATTCGACCAGATCAGTCGCCGTCGAGGTAGTCGCGGAGCTTCTGGCTGCGGTTCGGGTTGCGAAGCTTGGCGAGGGTCTTGGCCTCGATCTGGCGGATCCGCTCGCGGGTGACGCCGAACTCCTTGCCCACCTCTTCGAGCGTGCGGGCCTGGCCATCATCGAGGCCGAAGCGCAGCCGCACGACCTCCTTCTCCCGGTCGCTCAGCTCGGACAGCGCCTCGACCACGGCCTTGCCCAGCATGTTGCGAGCCGCCATCTCCGCCGGCGCATCGGCCTGCGTGTCCTCGATGAAGTCCGAGAGCTGGGAGTCATCCGTCTCGCCCACCGGCGAGTCGAGCGACAGCGGGTCCTGGGAGATCCGCATGATCTCGCGCACCCGGTCGGGGGTCATGTCGACCTTGGCCGCCAACTCCTCGACCGTGGGCTCCCGCTCGAGCTCCTGCATCATCTGGCGCTGGATCCGGTGGACCTTGTTGATCGACTCCACCATGTGCACCGGGATGCGGATGGTACGGGCCTGGTCGGCGATGGCCCGGGTGATGGCCTGGCGGATCCACCACGTGGCGTAGGTGGAGAACTTGAAGCCCTTCGTGTAATCGAACTTCTCGACCGCACGCATCAACCCGAGGTTCCCCTCCTGGATGAGGTCCAGCAGGTGCATGCCCCGGCCGACGTACCGCTTGGCGATGGAGACGACGAGGCGGAGGTTGGCCTGGATGAGATCGCTCTTGGCCCGCTCGCCGTCGCGCGACGTGCGCTCCAGCCGGCGGCGAGCGGCGACGTCGAGCTCGTCGATGCGACCGGCGGCCTCCAGCTCTGCGAGGCGGACGGCGGCCTGGCCTCCGGCCTCGATGCGCTTGGCGAGGGTGACCTCCTCCATGCCGGTGAGCAACGGGACCCGGCCGATCTCCTTGAGGTAGACGCGGACCGGATCGGCACTGCCCGACCCAGAGCGATCGGCACCCACTCGTGGCGCCTTCACCAGGCGGAGCTTGCGGCGGGATCCGTCCTCGTCCGCGGCAAGGTCGATGCCGCCCAGCGGATCGGCCAGCACCTCGTTCACGTGCACCACGGCGTCTCGCTCGGCCTGGGCTTCGACCTCGGCGGCGATGTCGTCGGCGTCCGGCTCCTCGTCGAGCGTGATGCCCTGCTCGCCGAGCCGCTTGCGGATGGAGTCGAGCTCCTGGGCGAAGTGCTCGGGATCGATCTCCTCGACCTCGAACACCTCGGCAGTGGTGACGGAGAAGGAGCCGTCGTCCTTGGCACGTTGGACCAACAGGTCCCATGCCGATGAGTTGGTGGTGGGAGCAGCGGACATGTCGTTCATGCGGATCCCTCCCCCCGTTGTGCGAGCCACGCTAGCAACTCATCCTCCCCGACCGGATCGGGGGGTGCGTCGGGCCCGATGGCCTCGAGCCGGTGCTTGAGCCAGGCGTACTGCTCCACCACCAACCGGTACTCATCACCTCGGAAGTCCCCCGACCACTGGTTCATGACGCGCTGCAGGTCAGCAGCCACGCCAGCCCCCAGATCCCGCAGCAGGAGGCGGCGCACGTCCACCGGGTCAGCCGTCGTCTCCTCCACCGCGAGGCGGGACAGGAGCTCGCCGACGAGCGGGTCGGCGGCCTCGACCGCTTGGTGCAGCTCGCCGCCCGACGCGTCGAGCGCGTCGAGCGCAGCCCGGTGCAGCGGCTCGTCGAACAGGGCGGGGTGGAGCAACGGAAGCATCGTCTCGGGCTCGGCGATGGCGAGGCGGAGCGCCTCCGTCTCGGGCGTCTCTGCTCGCGCGGGACGTCGTGGTTCGGCAGCGACGCGCACCCGCGGCCGGGCCCCGCCGGATCGCAGCGACGAGCGCAGCCGGTCGGGGTCCAGATGGCAGCGCTCGGCGATGGTCATGACGTACTGGTCGCGCACGAACTCGTTGGGGTGCTCGGCGACGGCGGCCAGCGCCACCTCTGCGACCTTGCCGCGCCCTTCGGGCGTCCGCAGGTCGGCGGCGGCAAGGATGCGATCGATGCGGAACCCGAGGAACGGCTGGGCGTTGGCGATCGACGCGCGCAGTGCGTCGGGATCCGAGCGGGCGAGGTCGGCCGGGTCACCACCGGGTGGGAGCGCGGCGACGGCAACCTCGACCTCGTGCTTGCGCTCCCACTCGTACACGCGGTCGGCGGCGGCTTGGCCGGCAGCATCCGGGTCGAATGCCAGGACCAGCTTCGGGGCGAACCGCTGCAGGGTGCGCACGTGCTCGTCGGTGAGGGCCGTGCCGCAGGTGGCGACGGCACGCTGGAGCCCGACCTCGGCGAAGCCGATCACGTCGGTGTAGCCCTCGCAGATGATCACCTCGTTCTCCCGCACCGCCTCGTCTTTGGCCCAGTTCAGGCCGTAGAGCACCTTGCTCTTGCGGTACAGCGAGGTCTCGGGGGTGTTCTGGTACTTGGGCGGCCGGCCGCCAGGCATCATGCGGCCCCCGAAGCCGATGGGGTCGCCCTGCACGTCGAAGATCGGGAACAGCACCCGGGCCCGAAAGAAGTCATTGGTCCCGCCCCGCTTGCTCTCTCGGCCCAGGCCTGCGTCGCGCAGGACCTTCGGCGAGAACGGGAGCGCCTTCACCAGCTGGTCCCAGTCATCGGGAGCCCAGCCGATCTTGTACTGCCGGACGCGCTCGCCATCGAAGCCCCGGTCGCGCAGGTAGCGCCGTGCGGCGCCCGAGTCCGGACCGGTCAGCAGCCGCTCGTGATACCACTCGACGGCGGCGACCATCGCCTCACGGAGCTTGCCGCGAGCCTCGCGCCGGTCGCCCTCGGCGCGGTCCGTGTAGCGCAGCGCGATGCCCGACTTGGCGGCCAGGAACTCCACGGCTCCGGCGAAGTCCAGGTGGTCGATGTCGCGCACGAAGGAGATGACATCGCCCTTGGCCTGGCACCCGAAGCAGTAGAAGACGCCCTTGTCCGCGTTGACCGAGAACGACGGGCTCTTCTCCCCGTGGAACGGACACAGCCCGCTCCAGTTGGCGCCCTGCTTCTTCAGCTGCGTGTGGGCGGAGATCACGGCGACGATGTCCGCCGTCTCCCGAACCCGCTGCACGTCTTCGTCGAGGATGCCCATCAGTCCACGCGCCCGTGCGCACGGCAGGACGATACGAGGGGCACGAACATGCGGCGGACGGTACCAGCGCCGCGACGGGCCCCGTCCTCCGATTCGGGGACGGGGCCGGCTGACCCAGGTGTCAGCGCTTCGGGTCCGGCGCCTCTTCGTCGACCGCCGTGCTCCCGGTCCCTGCCGGGTGGGCCGGGTCGAGTTGCGCCTCGGCGTCGACGGCCTCGCCCTGATCGGCAACGAGCGCCGTGCGGTCGATGCCGTCGCGCTTGTCGGCATAGAGCGAGGCGAACATCGTGATGGCGAGCAACACGCTGATCACCACCAGCGAGCTCCAGGTCGGGGGGTGCACACCGAAGAAGAAGCTGGCCAGCATCTTCGTACCGACGAAGGCCAAGATCAGGCCCAGGCCGATGTTGAGGTACCGGAACTTGTCCTGCATGCCGTTGAGCAGGAAGTAGAGGGACCGCAGGCCCAAGATGGCGAATGCGTTCGAGCTGAACACGATGAACTGCTCGTGCGAGACCGCGAGGATGGCCGGGATCGAGTCCACGGCGAACACCACGTCGGTGGTCTCCACCATGATCAGGACCGCGAGCAGCGGCGTGGCGACGCGCTTGGCATTGCGCATCGTGAACATCTTCTGCCCGTCGTACTCCGGCGTCGACGGGATGATCCGGTTCACGAGTTTGAGCACCGGATTGTTCTCCGGATGTACCTCCTGATCGTCGTGGAAGGCGATCTTCCACGCCGAGTAGAGGAGGATCAGGCCGAAGATGACCAGCACCCACTCAAACGCCTGGATGAGGGCGACGCCGGCGAAGATAAAGATGGCGCGCAGCACCAGTGCCCCGAAGATGCCCCAGAAGAGCACCCGAAACTGGTACATCTTCGGCACTGCGAAGTAGCTGAAGATCACCGCCCACACGAAGACGTTGTCGATCGAGAGCGACTTCTCGATCAGGTAGCCGGAGATGTACTCCTGGGCGGCCAAGCTGCCGTGCCACCAGAACACGACACCGGTGAACGACACGCCGATTGCGATCCAGATCGACGACTCGACGGCCGCTTCCTTGAAGGTGATCTCGTGGGCCGTGCGGTGCACGAGGAGCAGGTCGGCGATGACCAGCACGGCGATGAAGCCGATGAACAGCGCCCACTGCCACGGGTGGACGTCGAACGAGGCGAAGTTGGCGGCTCGGCTGGATTCGGCCAACACGGGGGAAAACATCAAGAAGCTCCGGCTGATGGTGGATCGGTGTCCTCAGCCGGAAGTCTCTCCGCTTCCCTGGAGAAGCCGACCACCCCGGGCGCCGTGAGGGCACCGTGCTGACGAGATGGCCACGAGGGATACTCCCTCCCGGTCTGATCACTCTACGGCGCGAGGTGCCTCGTCAGATGCATCCTCTGCCGACGATGGGCGCGATCCAGTCGCATCACCCGGTCACCGAGATCACAATCGGGCAGACCGCAGGCTCAGAGACCGAGCTTGGTCCGGACGTGCTCGACGATCTGGTCGAGCGGAACCCGGTCCTGCTCCATCGTGTCGCGATCGCGAACGGTGACGGCGTGATCGTCGACGGACTCGAAATCGAACGTGATGCACAGCGGGGTGCCCAGCTCGTCTTGGCGGCGGTAGCGCTTGCCGATGTTCTGGGTCTCGTCGTAGTCACACATGAAGTGCGGCTGGAGGCGGGTCAGCAGTTCCTGCGTGGGACCGGTCAGCTCCGGCTTCTTGGACAGGGGCAGCACCGCCACCTTGTAGGGGGCGAGGCGGGGGTGCAGGTGCAGGACGGTGCGGGTCTCGCCCCGGACCTCCTCCTCGTCGTACGCGGCCATGAGGAACGCCATCATCGTGCGGGTCGCTCCCGCCGCTGGCTCGATCACGTGCGGCGTGTAGCGCTCGTTGGTCTGGGGGTCGAAGTAGTCGAGCTTCTCGCCCGATGCGGTGGCGTGGGCGGTGAGGTCGAAGTCCCCACGGTTGGCGATGCCCTCCAACTCGTCCCAGCCCCACGGGAACAGGTACTCCACATCCGCCGTGCCTGAGGAGTAGTGGCTCAGCTCGTCGGCGTCGTGCTCGCGCAGGCGCAGCTGCTCGGCGGGCATGCCCAGGTCCAGGTACCACTGGAAGCGCTCGTTCTTCCAGTACTCGTACCACTCCCCTGCTTCGGCGGGCGGCACGAAGAACTCCATCTCCATCTGCTCGAACTCGCGGGTCCGGAACACGAAGTTGCCCGGCGTGATCTCGTTGCGGAACGACTTGCCGACCTGGGCGATGCCGAACGGCGGCTTCTTGCGGCTGGTCTGGAGCACGTTGGCGAAGTTGGTGAACATGCCCTGCGCCGTCTCCGGGCGCAAGAAGACCTCGTGGCCCGAGCCCTCGACCGGGCCGGCGTGGGTCTTGAACATGAGGTTGAAGTTGCGGGCCTCGGTGAACGAGTCCTTCTCGCCGCAGTTCGGGCAGGTGTGCGGGTCCTCGAGCTTGTCGAGGCGGAACCGCTCCTTGCAGTGCTTGCAGTCGACCAGCGGGTCGGTGAAGTTGGCCAGGTGACCCGAGGCCTCCCACACGGCGGGCGGCGAGAGGATGGCGGCGTCGAGGCCCAGCACGTCGTGGCGCAGCTGCACCATCGAGCGCCACCACGCGTCCTTGACGTTGCGCAGCAGGAGCACGCCGATGGGCCCGTAGTCGTAGGTCGAGCGGAAGCCGCCGTAGATCTCGGAGGAGGGGAAGACGAAGCCACGGCGCTTCGTGAGGTTGACGACCTTGTCGAAGAGTGTGGGATCGGGGGCTGGCGAGGACATGGATGGCACGTTACTGGCGCGCCGCAACCGCCCCCGAAGGCGTTCGACGGGGCCGACGGCAGCACTCACTAGGGTTCGGTCGGTGACGGCCCCCTACGCACTCCCGGTCGACCCGACGCGAGTCGAGGTCCGACGGATCTGCGCCTGGACCATCGACCTGCTGATGTTCCTCGCCCTCGTCTTCGGCGTCTTGTTCGCCACCGGGGGCATCGACATCCAGTCCAAGCAGTTCGACACGACCGAACAGGCCGTGCAGTACTGCAACTCGATCGACAAGGACGACGGCCGCCGAGCCTGCAGCCCCTACCAGGACGAGGCGGTCGTGGTGCACGCAAAGGGCAACGCCGACCCGGTGTGGCTGATCAACACCGTCTTCTACGTGCTGCTCCAGGGCCTGACCGGCGGCAGCATCGGCAAGCTCCTGCTGGGTCTGCGGGTCGTCGACGCCGACGGCCAGATCGCCGGGGTGGCCAAGTCCTTCGTGCGGACGCTGCTGTGGGTGGTCGACGCCATCACGTGCGGTCTGCCGATCGTGGGCGGCTCGCTCATGGTCACCAAGGCCGGCCACCAGCGCTTCGGCGACCGGGTCGCCGGCACCTACGTGGTCCGCAAGGAGTCCGTCGGTGTCCCGGTCGTGATCCCGCCGCCCCAGGCGCCCGTGCCCTACGCGTTCCCGCTGCCGCCGCCCGGCTACGCCCCGCCGACGGGCTACGGACCTCCGCCTGCCGGCCCGGCCAGTTCGGCACCTCCGCCGTACGAGGCGCCCGGCACCGACGGCCCGCACTGGGACGACGACCGCGACACGTACATCCAGTTCGACCGGGCCGTGGACATGTGGGTGCAGTGGGATGAATCGGCCCAGCACTGGCGGCCGATCGAGACCTGACGGCCGCGCTACTCCAGCAGGCCGACGGACCGCAGCCGCCGCTCGAGGTGGTGCTCCATGACCCGGGTCGCGAGCTGGTCGACCTCGTGGGTCCCCGGCGAGGCGGGGGCCTCGAGCGCGGTGGCCAGCCGCCCGCCGAGGATGTCCTGGAGCATGGCCACCGCTTCGGGCGAAACCCGCGTGCCCTGGCGGTGATCCGTGCAGAGGAGCCCGCCCACCTCAGGGTCGAACGCGACGAGGCCGTCCTCCCGCTCGCAGACCGCGCAGTGCTCGACGACGGGTCGGAAGCCCTCCAGGGCGAGGAGCTTCCAGTGGAAGCCCGCCACCAGCAGGGCGCTGTTTCGCTCCGCGATCGCCTTCAATCCCCCGAGCAGCATCCGGTAGAGCTCCGGGTTGGGCTCGCGCTCGAGCGAGAGCTGATCGACCGCTTCGAGCATCGTGACCGCACGGGTCAGGCGATCGAGGTCCTCACGGATCACCCGGAAGTGGTCGATCGACTCGGCCTGCGTCACGATGTCGAGCTCGCGCCCCTCGTAGAGCTGCAGCGCCACGTGGGTCGGCGGCTCGAGGCGCGCACCGAACTTCGACTTCGTCTTGCGAACGCCCTTGGCGACCGCTCGCACCTTGCCGTGGCGCTCGGTCATGAACGACACGATCCGGTCGGCCTCGCCCAGCTTGTAGGTCCGCAGCACGATGCCCTGGTCGCGGTAGAGGGCCATGGCGGAGCGCCTCGCTACTTGGAGCTGACGGCGCCGAAGCGTCGCTCGCGCGCCTGGTACTCGCGGATCGCGTCCGCGAGGTGCTGCTTGCGGAAGTCCGGCCAGAGGACGTCGGTGAACACCAGCTCGCTGTAGGCCAGCTCCCACAGCAGGTAGTTCGAGATGCGGAACTCGCCCGAGGTGCGCACCATCAGCTCCGGATCTGGCATCCGCGGGTCGTACAAGCGGGACCGGATGGCCTTCTCGTCGATCTTGTCGGGCTTCACGCCGTCGGCCACCAGCTGCTTCACGGCGTCGATAATCTCCGCCCGCCCGCCGTAGTTGAAGGCGATGGTGAAGGTCAGTCCGGTGTTGTCCTTGGTGAGGTCCGTGGCCCAGTCGATGCGACCGGCGACCCCCCGCGGCACCCGCCAGTCCCGCCGGCCGATGAACTGGATGCGGACGTTGCGGGAGTGGAGGTCCTCGGCGTGGCGGTCGAGGATGCCCTTGTTGAAGCCCATCAGGTACCGGACCTCGTCGGTGGGCCGCTTCCAGTTCTCGGTGCTGAACGCGTACACGGTGAACCAGTCGAGCCCGAGCTCGATGGCGCCGTCGAGCGTGTCGAACAACGCCTCCTCGCCCGCCGCGTGGCCTTCGGTGCGCTTCAGGCCCCGCTGCGTCGCCCATCGGCCGTTGCCGTCCATCACGGCGGCGACGTGGCGCGGGATGTTGTTCATGTCGATGCCCGTCAGGTCCACGTTTCGCAACCTACCGCCCACCGCGACGAGCGACCGGCCACGGCCGGAAGGTCGTACCGTCTCCCCTACGTCGTGGCGGCGAGGGTTCGCCCATCCCCGCATGCGGGTAGTCCCCGTCCGGCCGGAAGGAGCGTTGCCCATGATGGAGAAGCTGCGGGTGCTGGGCACCCGGTGGCCCTGGTTCGGGCGCCTCCTCGACGTGCACGAGCGCGTCGGCGAGATCAACGGCGGCTTCGCGGCCTCAGCCATCACCATCACCATCTTCTTGTCGATCTTCCCCCTGCTCCTCGTGGCCATCGCCGTGGCCGGCTTCGTCGCCGCCGGTAACGACGACCTCGCACCCGACCTGATCGACAAGCTCGGCCTGACCGGAGCGGGTGCGCAGACGATGACCGATGCGCTGGCCAAGGCATCCGAGAGCCGCCAGACGGCGAGCGTGATCGGCCTCCTCGGCCTGGCCTGGGCCGGTTCGGCTGTCGCCGTCGCCCTCCAGTCGGGCGTGCGGCTGCCCTGGCAGGAGCGGTCGAACGGGATCAAGGACCGCCTGCTCGGCATGGGTTGGCTGGTCGCCGCTGGCGTCGGGTTCGCCGTGCTCGTGTTCTTGAGCGGCGTGCTGCGCTACCTGCCGGACTGGGCCCCTGCGGTGGTGGCGACGCTGCTCTCGGTGCTCGTCGGCCTCGCCATGGCCACGGCGCTGTTCGTCTGGATGTTCTGGGGGCTCGGCGTTCGTCGGGTTGGCTGGCGAGCACTCGTCCCCGGAGCCGTGATGGCTGCGGTCGGCTTCGAGGTGCTCGCCCTGGTCGGGACGGTGTACGTGCCGCAGCTCGTGAGCCGTTCCTCGGCGCTGTACGGCTCGATCGGGATCGTGTTCGCGATCTTGGCGTGGCTGGCCCTCTTCGCCCGCCTGCTCGTGTACTCGTCGACCCTCAACGCCGTCCTCTACGAAGCCCACGCTGGCACCGTCTCCGTGCCCATCCACGTCCCCAAGCTCCCCGGCCCGCACCCCGTCGGCGCCACTCGCGGCGGCATCATCATCGGCCCCGACGACCCCGCCCCCGCCGTCCCCACCTGACCGGCCCGACCCCGGAGTCTCGGCCGCTAGGTTCGACCGGTGCCTTCCTCGGACCGCGTCGTTGCCGCCCTGGCGAAGCTTGCGGGAGCAGTGCCCGGTGGGGAACGACGGGAGCCGCAGGAGGCGATGGCGACGGCGGTCGCTGCCTCCATCCGGTCGAAGACGCACCTCATGGCCCAGGCTGGCACGGGGACGGGCAAGAGCTGGGCGTACCTGGTGCCGGCCATCCTTGCCGGGAAGCGCACGATCGTCGCCACCGCCACGAAAGCGCTCCAGGACCAGCTCGCCGGCAAGGACCTGCCGTTCCTCCAGGAGCACCTGGGCAAGGAGTTCGACTTCGCCGTCTTGAAGGGCCGCTCCAACTACGTGTGCCGCCAACGGCTCCACGAGATCTCCGGCGACGGCCAGCTCGCACTGGACGGTCTGGCCTCGCGAGCCTCTCCGCAGGAGATCGCCAAGCTGAAGATCTGGTCGACCACCACCACGACCGGCGATCGGGCCGAGCTCGACGTCGAGCCGTCGCCGACCGCGTGGTTGGCGGTGAGCGTCTCGGCCCAAGAGTGCCCTGGCGCCCGCAAGTGCCCGAGCGGGGAGGCCTGCTTCGCCGAAGCGGCGCGGCGCCGGGCGGGCGAGGCCGATGTGGTGGTGGTCAACCTCCACCTCCTCGGTCTCGACCTCGCCACGGATGGCGCAGTGCTGCCCGAGCACGACCTGGTGATCGTCGACGAGGCCATCCAGCTCGAGGACATCGTGTCGGACACGTGCGGCTTCGAGCTCTCGTCGGGCCGCTTCCAGAACCTGGCTCGTGCCGTGCGGTCGATCCTCGACGACCCGGCCTCGGTCGACGAGGTCGAGGCCTCGGCCTCGGCACTGTCCCGGGTGCTCGCCGGTCACGTCGGACGTCGACTGAAGGGCGCCGGCGATGCCGACATCAACGACCAGCTCACGCTCGCTCGGAGCCGACTGGACCGCGTCGCCACCGCCTTGCGGAAGATCCCCGACAGCGCCACCGACGACGTGAAGAACCGCAAGGAGCGCGCCGTCCAGCTCACCGGGCACCTGCAAGGCGACCTGGCGTTGGCCACTTCCGTCCCGGCGACGTCGGTGGCATGGGTCGAGGGGCCAGACAGCAACCCGCGCCTGCGGGTCGCTCCGCTCGATGTCGCGGAACTGCTCCGCGAGAAGCTGTGGGACGCAGGGCCGGCGGTGCTGACCAGCGCGACGCTGCCGGCGGGCATGTCGGACCGCTTGGGGTTGGCCAGCGGCAACCACACGGCCATCGATGTCGGCAGCCCGTTCGACTACGCCCACAACGGCCTCCTCTACTGCGCCACGCACCTCCCCGATCCCCGCGACGGGGGCTACGACGCCGCGCTGCACGAGGAACTGCTCGCCCTGATCACCGCAGCCGGCGGCCGGACGCTCGGACTGTTCACGAGCTACCGAGCGATGGACGCCGCCGTCGCCGCGCTGAAGGACCGGCTCCCCGGCCCGCTCCTGAGCCAGCGCGACATGCCGAAGCCGGCCCTCGTCGCCACCTTCGCCGCCGATCCCGCCACCAGCCTGTTCGCCACGATGGGGTTCTGGCAGGGCATCGACGTCCCGGGTCCCACGCTGTCGCTCGTCACCATCGACCGCCTGCCCTTCCCCCGTCCCGACGAGCCCCTCCTCCAAGCCCGCCGGGAGCAGGCCAAGGCCGAAGCGTTCCGCACGATCGACCTCCCCCGCACGGCGACGATGCTCGCCCAGGGCGCCGGGCGGCTGATCCGCAGCCGCGCCGACCGCGGCGTCGTCGCCGTCCTCGACCCCCGTCTTGCCAAGGCCAAGAGCTACCGCTGGACCTTGCTCGAAGCGCTCCCGCCGTTCCCGAGGACCAAGGACCGGGCCGAGGTCGAGGCGTTCCTCCAACAGATCGCCGCCACCATCGAGTGAGTCGACCGCGTCAGTAGCCGAGGCGCTCGAGCGCTCGGGACTTGCGCTGCCAGTCCTTGTCGACCTTGACGAAGAGCTCCAGGTAGGCGCCGTCGGGGAGCTGGCGGCGGACGTTGATCCCCACCTGCTTGAGCACGGCGCCCTTCTTGCCGATGACGATCCCCTTCTGGGAGTCACGCTCCACGAGGATCTCGACGCGGATGCGCGGCCACTCCCACTCCGTGACCCGGGCAGCGACGGAGTGCGGGACCTCGTCACGGGTGACGGCGAGGAGCTGCTCGCGGACCAGCTCGGCGACCCAGAACGCCTCGGGCACGTCGGTGACCATGTCGTCGGGGTAGTACGCCGGGCCCTCGGGCAGCCGGGTGAGGAGCGTCTCGAGGAGCTCCGGCACGCCGGCGCCGGTCTTGGCCGAGATCGGGAAGTACTCGTTGCCGCCGGTGAGCTGCTCGGCCGCCCCCTGGAGCTGGGCCAGCACCTCCGTCGGCTCGGCGATGTCGGTCTTGTTCACGACGATGATGGCGTTGGCGGGCACGCGCTGGGCGATCCACTTGTCACCGGGCCCGATGGGCATGGTGGCGTCGACCAGGAGGCACACGACGTCCACGTCGCCGATCGCTGCGTCCGCCGCATCGTTGAGCCGCTCGCCCAGCAGGGTGCGGGGCTTGTGGATGCCCGGCGTGTCCACGAAGACGATCTGGGCGTCGGGCCGGGTGAGGACACCGCGGACCTGGGTGCGCGTCGTCTGGGGCTTGTCCGAGACGATGGTCACCTTCTGGCCCAGGATGTGGTTGAGCAGGGTGCTCTTGCCGACGTTGGGACGCCCGACCAACGTGACGAATCCTGATTTCACGAACTGGTGCTCCGGTCGATGGCGTCGGTCTTCTCGGCATTGCGCTCCGCCCGCTCGGCGCTGCGCTTGTCAGCACGGCTCTCGGGCTCGGGCGAGGCTTCGATCTCGAGCTCCTCGATGCGCACGCGCATGATGCGACGGCCCTGGACCCGCTCGACGGTGAGGCGGGCGCCGGGCACCTCGATGGTGTCGCCTGACACGGCCATCCGCCCGAGCTCCGAGAGCACGAGACCGCTGACGGTGTCGAAGTCACCCTCGGGAAGGTCGCAGGTGAGGAGATCGTTGGCGTCGTCGATGCTGAGGCTGCCGCTGATGCGCATGCCGCCGCTAGGCACGTGCTCGAAGCGGGCGTCCTCGGTGTCGAACTCGTCGATGATCTCGCCGACGAGCTCCTCGATCAGGTCCTCGAGCGTCACCACACCGGCGGTCCCGCCGTACTCGTCGATGACCACGGCCATGTGGAACTGGTCGGCCTGCATCTCACGGAGCAGCTCGGCCACGGGCTTGGTCTCGGGGACGGCGCGGGCAGGGCGGGCGAAGTTGGCGACCGGTTCGTCCTCGCGCCCATCGCGCTCGGCCCGCATGAGGTCCTTGGCGTAAACGAGGCCGATGACGTCATCGATCCCCTCGCCCAGCACGGGGATGCGGCTGTAGCCGTTGAGGATGACGACCTCCATCACGTCGGCCACCCGGAAGTCGTGGTTGACCGTGACCATGTCCGGGCGCGGGACCATGACCTCGCGAGCAACGGTGTCGCCGAACTCGATGATGGACTCGATGAGCTGACGTTCGTCCTTGTCGATGGCCGCCGACTCGTGCGCCTCTGCGGCGACGGCGAGCAGCTCCTCCTCCGACACGTAGGGCCCTTCCTTCAGGCCCTTGCCAGGGAGGATCACGTTGGTGATGACGATGAAGAACTTGGCCAGGCCGCGCAGCGGCGCGAAGTCCGCCAGCCACTTGACCGGGCGAGCGGCGCCCAGCGCGGCGCGCTCGGTGTGCTGGATCGCCCACGTCTTGGGGGCGGTCTCCGCCAGCACGTACATGATCGAGACGTTGAGGCCGGTGGCAATGATGACGCCCCAGCCGCCGAAGAGGTTGCCGGCCAGCACACCGGTGAGCGACGCCTGCACGATCTGGCAGACGAGCACGACCAGCAGCAGGGCGTTGAGCCACCGCTCGGGCTGGGCGACGAGGTAGGCCAGCGCCGCGCCGCCCGGGCGTCCCTCCTCGGCCAGAGCGGAGGCCTTGGCCCGGCTGATGCGGACCAGCGCGGTCTCGGCCGCGGCCGTGAGGATCGAGATCAAGATCAGCACGAAGATCGCCACCGCCATGGCGATGTCTGCGCTGGTCAGCTGGACTGCGAGGACCCCTGGTGCGGCGATCATCGCTTCCGTCCCGCGCGCATCGGCTCGGGGTCGGCCCCCCACGCAGGCGCGTGCGGGGCCTCGGGACTGCCGGGGTCGTCGTCGGTGACGTTCACGATGCCTTCCGATGGAACTGGTCGAGCAGCTCTCGTTCCCGCGCCTGCATCACCGTGGTCTCCTCGGGCTCCGCATGATCGTGACCCAGCACGTGCAGGATGCCATGCACGACGAGCAGGGCGATCTCGTCGTCGTACGTGCCGGCGTGCGAGGGGGCGTTGCGAGCCGCGACGGCCGGGCACACGACCACGTCGCCGAGCAGCAACGGGACGTCATCGACGGGGCCGCGGTCCGGCCCGCTCGACGAACCGTCGGGCGAACGCCCGATCACGACGTCATCGTCGTCGATGGGGAATGCCAGCACGTCGGTGGGGCCCTCGTGGCCCATGAACCGCTGGTTCAGCTCGGCGATGGCGTCCTCGTCGATGAACAGCAGCGCGAGCTCGACGTCACCCGACACGCCTTCGGCCACGAGCACGTTGCGGGCCAAGGCCTCCCAACGGGCGACCTCGACGGGCTGCGCCGACTGCTCGTCCGCGACGAAGACCTCGATGTCACCTTCCTCGCCCCGGGTGCGGCGGCGGCCGCTCTTCGGAGGCGCCGGACGGATCACGGCTGCACCGGGCCCGGGTTGGCCACGGCATCTCGCTCGTAGGCGTCGACGATGTCGCCCACGATGCGGTGGCGGACGACGTCGCGGCCCGTGAGGCGCACGAACGACAGGCCATCGATGCCGCCCAGGATGCGCTCCATGTGGATCAGGCCGGAGCGCCCGCCCGCCACGTCGACCTGGGTGCTGTCGCCGGTGATGACGGCCTTGGACCCGAAGCCGATGCGGGTCAGGAACATCTTCATCTGTTCGGGCGTGGTGTTCTGCGCCTCGTCCAAGATGATGAAGCTGTTGTTCAAGGTGCGGCCACGCATGAACGCGAGCGGCGCCACCTCGACCGTTCCGCGCTCGAGCATGCGCGCCGCCGCTTCGTCGTCGACCATGTCGTGGAGCGCGTCGTACAACGGGCGCAGGTAGGGATCCACCTTGGCCATGAGGTCACCGGGGAGGAAGCCGAGCCGCTCGCCCGCCTCGACGGCCGGCCGCGTGAGGATGATCCGGTCGACGTCCTTGGCCTGGAGCGCCTGCACGGCCATGGCGACCGCGAGCCAGCTCTTGCCGGTACCGGCCGGGCCGACGCCGAACGTGATGATGTTCTCGGCGATCGCGTCGATGTAGCGCTTCTGGCCGCTGGTCTTGGGACGAACCCGACGGCCCTTCGCCGCCTTGAGGACCTCGGTGGTGAACACCTCGGCCGGATGCTCGTCGGCCTTGATCATGTCGATCGTGCGCGCCAGCAGGGCCGGATCGATCTCCTGACCGGCCTGCAGCAACGTGACCAGCTCGCCGAAGAGGCGACCGACCCGGTCGGCCTCGCTCCCGCCGATGACGATCTCATTGCCTCGGACGTGCACGGTTGCGCCGGGGAAGGCCGCTTCCACCATGCGGAGCAGCTCGTCGCGCTCGCCGAGCAACGGCCGCATGAGGTGGTTGCCGGGGACGTGGATGGTGAGTTGCGTGGTGGTCAAGGCTGGCTCTCTGCGCGGGTGGAACCAGCGTACTGCCGTCGGGCCCCGCTCCCGATGGGTTTGGACGGTGCGACCGTCACGGCGCATCCCTTTCCCGCTTCGACTCGGGCGTCCTACCCTGCCCGCCCGTGCCGGAGATGACTGATGACGAGACCAACGGGCCCACCGACGAGGAGCTCACCGACCTGCTCCGATCAGAGCGCCACCGGGCGCTCGTCGACGAGCGGAGGCGGCGCAACGGGCTGCGGCGCCAGGCCGACGAGTCAGTCGGGCTGCTCGACGTCTTCGGAGCCCTCGCGGCGCACGGCGCGGTCGTGTCGGTGCGCACGATGGCCGGACCGCTGCCCGCGGCGACGATCTGCGACGTGGGCCGAGACCACGTCGCACTCCGCAGCGCAGGCCCGGTGGTCCGGTTGATCCCGGTGGGCGAGATCGCCGCCGCTCGCAGGATCGGCGCGACCCGGAGCCCGACCGTCGCGGCATCGGCCGAGCCGAAGCTCGAACTGGGCGAACGCCTCCGCGACCTGGCCACCCGCCGCGCGAACGTTCGCGTGATCGCCGCGGGCGAGGTGATCACCGGCCGACTGCGCAGGGTCGGCCTCGACGTGGTCGTTGTGGAGCAAGACGACGGGACCGACACCTTCGTGACGCTTGGCGCCCTGGCCGAGGTGGTGGTCGACCCCTGACGCGCCTCAGTTTTGGGCGTCGGCGCCCTTGTCGCCGGAACCGACCACCTCGGGGTAGAGGTGTTCGAGGGTCCCAGGCGTGATCCGGCTGGCCTCGATGAACAGTTCGACGTCGTCCTGCTTGAGGCGGATGACGCGGCCGAAGCGGTAGCCGGCAATCTGGCCCTCGTCGATGAAGCGGTACAGGGTTCGGGGGGTGATGCCGAGGTACTTCGCCGCTTCTGCGGTGCTCAGCCATTGGATTGGGGTGGACATGCGGGCACCCTAGCTCCCTCGGACCCTTTCATGCCGGACCATGCCAGGTGCTTGGCGCCTGTCCATGCCTTTCCGTATCCGGCACGGTCTTCGAGCCAGTTGGGTAGCACGACCCCGGGCCCAGCCCGGGCGGAGGCGAAGCTCGGAGCGTGTCCCATGCCTCGAGCTCCCTGCCAGTCGTCCTCCTCGTACGCGAGCGACCGCCGTGGATCCCGGCGGGCTCCGCCACCGTGCTCTGGTGCCAGACGGCATCCGAGCTGGCTATCTTGGCGCGTCGAGGCCACGTGCGCGCCGCGTTCATCGACGCGCTGTTGGCGGACCTCGACACCGAGCTCGTCGGATCGGTCCGCCGCGCGTGCCCGGTCGTGGTGGTGGACCCCGTCGGCACGGCGGCCCGATGGGAGACGGCCGGCGCGTCGGTCCTTGCCAACCTGCCGGCGGACGAGAGCTCGCTGTTCGCCGCGGTCCAAGCCGCGGAATCGTCCACGCAGTGCTGGCCGCCCCGCGACGAGCCGACACCGGATGGAGCTGATCTGCTCGCGGTGATCGCGGCCCCAGGTGGAGACGGAACCGCCGTGGCAGCCGCAATCGCACGCTCCCTCGTCGCAACGGGCATCAGGCCCGGCCCGGTCGTGCTGGCCGACCTCACCCTCGACGCACCGCACCGCTCCCTGCACGGCCTGACCCCGGACCGACCTGGTCTTCCCGAGCTCATCGAGGCCGGTCGATTCGGTCCCCCGCCACCCGCCCTGGCGAGGCGAGCGCAGCACCCCACGGGCCAGGGCTACCTGCTCGTCCCCGGCCTGCTCCGCCACCAGGACTGGGTGACGGTCGGCGATCGCAGCGCACCATCGGCCCTCGATGCCCTCCGCTCCAGTTCCGCGCTCTTGATCGCTCACGTCGACCACGACCTCGAGGGCGAGGCGGAGACGGGTTCGGCGGACATCGAGGACCGCAACGTGCTGGCCCGGACCGGGGTGCGCACCGCAGACCTGGTGGTGGTGGCATCCGGGTCGGACCGAGCGGGGCGCCTCGGCGTGATCGTGACGCTCGGTGCCCTCGCCCGGTTCGGGGTGCCCCACGATCGGACCGTCGTGGTCCGACCCGGGGGACGCTGGTCGCGACGCCGAGCGTCCCGGCGACCAACGTCATCGCAGATCCTGTTGCTCGCCGGGAGCGAACGGCCCGACGCACGAGTTGGCACGGCGATTCGCGCTCGCCTGGCGGCCAGCGGCCCCCGCACGGCGCCAGGAAGCATCGCCGAACCGGACCCGCAGCCGATCGTGCCCGGCACGCTCGGGCACTGGGCTCAGGACGTGGACGGCTGGATCACGCCGAGGGTGCCGCAGCAGCCGTAGCGGCGCTGCACCCCCGGCGGTGGGAGCACGTGCACCGAGCTGTCCGCCAGGTGGGCAGCGTCCCCCGCCGCGAGCGCAGCGAGGTGCACATCGGTCTGCTCCGCTGCGGAGCGGGGGCCGTCCTCCCAGATCGGGCGCCAGGACGGGACCGACGGCGCCACAAGGGTTGCGGCCCGGGTGTGGAAGCGGCGGAGCGCATCGGGCCCGCCCTCGACGAGCGCGGCGAAGCCCTCGACCGCCAGGTCCTTGCGAACGCGTACCGCCGCGTCGTCTGCAGCGGTCGTGGCGACATCGGCCGGGAGCGTCGCCGCGTCGCGGTACCGCTGGGGGTCGGCCAGGACGTCGTCGGGGAACGTGATCACCATGTCACCGGCCTCGGGGAGTCCGGCGTTGGCCATCAGCACGAGGATCTCGAGGTGGTCCTCGTTCACCAGGCGGTGGATCGTGCCTGGCGTGAACCAGGCGAAGCTCCCGGCTTCGAGCGGCGTCTCGTGCAGCCCGTCGCCGCCGAGCGTCACCACCCGCCCGCGGCCCCCGACCACGGCGTAGGCCTCGGTGCACGCGGTGTGGCAATGCGGCGTCCCGCCCGCGACGCCGTCGACCGATACGGAGTCGTAGACCCGAAGGTGGCTCACCGCCACCCCTCCGGGGAACGGCGGCGTGCCCGGATCGGCCCGGTGGCCACCGGGGACCTCGATCATCGGCTCATCGGGGCGTGGGCTCCATGGGGCCAGCATGCCTGATCCGGCCCCTCGCAGGAGCCGAGCCGGGTAGGTTCTCGCCCGGTCGATCGAGGGAGCTCGGGTGCGTCGGTTCGCGGTGCTGGTTGTGGCGTTGTCGGTGGGTGCGGTCCTGGTGTCGTGCACGAGCGACGACGGCGACGGTGCGGCGTCGACCACCACGGCGGAGGCGAAGGCGGCTGCACTCCCCTCGTCGGAGACCGCGGGGCTCATCCCGGCGAAGGCGTGGCGGGCACAGCAGGACGAGTACCTCGCCTTCGCGGCCGGTGAAGACCTGTCGCCGGGCAGCCCGCAGTCGCTGCTCGCCCACGCCACCGCCGCCGAGCGCGCCGGCAAGGAACCCGCCATCAGCAGCGCCACGGTCGCGGACTTCGGTGACATGTTCGCCAAGCTCAAGGCCTTCGAGGACACCAGCGACTTCGACGTCAACAACCTGCTGTTCCTCTGGAAGCACAACGCCGACGACCTCGACCCCAAGCTGGCGGCGGCGATCAAGGAGCGGATCCTCGCCTTCAAGTACTGGTGGACCGAACCCACCCCGAAGGGCGTCGTGGACAGCCAGTACTACTGGACCGAGAACCACCAGGTGATCTTCCTGGCCAACGAGTACGTCGCCGGCCAGACGTTTCCGGACGAGACGTTCACCAACAGCGGGATGACCGGCAAGGAGCACATGGCCCACGCCTCGAAGCAGCTGGCCAAGTGGTTCGGGTGGCGGGCCCGCTTCGGCTTCAGCGAATGGCTGTCGAACGTCTACTGGAGCGAGGACATGAAGGGCACGCTGCTGCTCGCCGAGTTCTCCGACGATCCCAAGATCGCCCGGCTCGCATCGATGACCCTCGACGTGATGTTCGTGGAACTGGCCGGGCACGTGCAGGAGGGCACTTTCGGCAGCACCCACGGACGCACCTACCAGAAGGACAAGCTCAACGGTCGCGACGAGGACACCTTCTCCACCGCCAAGCTGGCCTTCGACAACACGCCGGTCGAGTACGTCAACGCCGACAATGCCACCCTGCTCGCCACCGCCGAGCGCTACCGACCCCCGGAGGTGGCGAAGCGGATCGCCAACTCCGGCGACACCGCCGTCTTCCGCACGAAGTCGAGCCTGCCCATCGATCCGAACCTGCCCGTGGATCCCGGCGTGGAGGCGCCCTACGGCACCACCTTCGAAGGACAAGACGGGCTGATGCTGTGGTGGGGCCTGGGCGCCCAGTTCCCGTGGCAGGTCGTGCCCACTTCCGTGAAGGCGGTCAAGGAGTACGACCTGTTCGAGACGGCCAACTTCCAACAGGCCAAGGACCTGGCACCGGTCATCGAGACCACCGACGACGCCGGATTGCAGAGCTTGGCCCGCTCGCTCGGCGCCCAGGTCAACCCGGGCCTGCTCTCACAGGTCGACACGTACACGTGGCGCTCGCCGAACGTGATGCTTTCGACGGCCCAGGACTGGCGTCCCGGCCAGCGCGGCGAGCAGGACCACATCTGGCAGGCGACCATCGACCCCGACACCCTCGTGTTCACGCAGCACCCTCGGGTTCCGGTGTCGAGCGCCGATGACGCCTCGGACAACACCAGCCACTGGACGGGCGACGGCGGCATCCCCCGCTCCGCCCAGGTCGAGAACGTGAACATCAGCCTCTACGACCCCGCCTACGCGGGCGACGGCGGCGTCGGCAGCGGGGCGTACTCCTTCACCTACGAGGACTACACCCACGCCTGGTTCCCCACCGAGCACTTCGACCAGGTCGTGCAGCGCGACGGCTGGACCATCGGCCGCAAGGGCGACGGCTACATCGCCCTCTGGTCCGCCCGCCCGACCGAGTGGCGGACGTACAAGGAAGGCGAGTTCACGCGGGACCTCAAGGAAGACTTCGACCTCGTGGCGCCCGGCGGCCCGGACAACGTCTGGATCACCGAGGTCGCCAACGCGTCGGACTACGACTCCTTCGACGACTTCGTCGCCACCATCACCGCGACCAAGCCCAAGGCCACCGGCCCGTTCTCCTGCGGGAGCGATGCCGATTGCTCGGCTCCCAAGGCGATCTCGGTGACCTACGACTCTCCGAGCCAGGGAACGCTGACCTACGGCTGGGAGTCGACGAAGCCCGCCGGCGACCAGGTCCCATTCACCGTCGACGGCAAGGACGTGGACCTCCACCCGAAGGGCATCCGCTGGGACGCGCCGTACGCCACCGCCAAGTTCGACGACGGCGTCTATTCCGCGACGCTCGACGGCGCCACCCTCGCCCTCGACTTCACCAAGGCCACCCGAGCCACCACCCGCTGAGCGGGCTCAGGCCGAGCACCCTGCCGGACATTGCGATAGCGTCCACTCACCTGATCGGTGGGGTCAGGTGGGCGTGGAATAGCAGGAGGGTCCGATATGGCCCGACGTCTGGTGGCATCGGTCGTCTTCGGTGGTGCGGCAATGGCGATCGGCTTCCTCGCCGGCCCCGGAGCCCTGGCCTCCGCTGGCGCGACGCAGCGCATCAGCGCGAATCCGACGGCCCCCACGGTCGAAAAGGGGGGCGTGGTGCGCGTCCGCTACGCGATCGCCAAGGGGATCGATGGCGTGGACCTGAAGGTCGATGGCGACGGCCTGCGCATCGCCCCGTTGGACGGACGTTGCACCACCTCAACCCGCGAGAGGACCCGTGAGCTTCGCCTCGATGTGACCGCGAAGCTGCGGCCCGCGGTGTCGACCGTGTGCGTCTACGCATCGAAGAAGGCGGCCGCCGGGACGCTTACCGCTCTCGGCAGCGACGGCACCTTGCTCGAAACGAAGATCTCGGTGACGCCAGCCGCCATGCCGCCGACCCCGTGCAGCATCGCTGTAGAGCTCGACGATGCGGGGGCCGACGCCGAGGCGAAGGCGGTCATCATCGCCGACGCGAAGGAGCACGGCCTGGGCGACTGCGCCGAGACCCTGAAGGGCCTGACTGCAGAACCGTGGCCGAAGAAGCTCGAAGACTGGGTCGGGGACTACATCGTCCCGATCCTCAAGGTCCTCGGCGCGGTGATCGGGCTGACGCTGGTCGTCTGTGCCTGGAGACGAGGCCGACGTCCGAGCCTCATCTTCAAGGAGTTCGGCGACCCCGAGGGCAACGCCAAGCCGGCCACCGCGTTCAAGGCATCCATCGCATCGCTCTTCAGTTCGGGGGACATCGGCGTCGAGGACCTTCCGATCGCAAGCATCTCGCAGGTCGATCAGAACCTCGACCTCGCCGGGCTCACCAAGCAGCTCGACGCCCTCGCCCCCGAACTGAGCAAGGTGAGCGCGCTCATCGGCCTGATCGAGGCGGTCGTGCCCGCACGGCGCTACGAGATCTCTGGTCAGCTGCAGACCAATCCCGAGCGCGGAGCTGGCGTCACGCTCGTCGCCACCAGGAAGGGGTCGGTGTTCGCCTCGGACACCCTGTGGCTTGGGACACCGGCCAGCGAGGCCGCCAAGGCAGATCCGTACGCGACCTTGGCGCTCGCGGCTGCCGCGTGGGCCCGTTACGCGGTCGCCGGCACGACCACCAACCGGGCAAAGCTGCTCACCACGCCCACCAGCTACGCGTGGCTTTGCGTTGGCCTCGCCGCACAGGGCGAGAGCCGGTACGTCGAAGCGAAGCGGCTGTTCGACCGGTCCCTCGATGCCCATCCGAAGAACTTCCGCGCCGTAGCTGCGCGTGCGCTACTCGACGCGAAGAAGGTGGCGGCCGGCCCGCCACCCGACCATCCATCGGCAATCGCCGTCCTCGACGACGCGCTGGCGCAGATCGAAGCCGCCATCGGCGTCACCGATGCGCAGGCAACATCTCAGGATGAGGCCGAAGCTGAGATCGACCAAGCGAAGGACGCGCTGCAAGGAGCCGGCCAGTGAAACCCACCAGATCGACCCGGATCACCGCCCGGACCCCAGCGCTCTCGGTACGAGCGAAGTACAGCCTCCAGCCCGAACGCTTCCGACTCCGCTACTCCCTCATCGCGCGGCGTATGCACCACGTCCTCGAATCCGGGGACGAGCGCGGGGTGGAGCTCAAGCAGATCGTGAAGGAGGCCGATGCGATCATCACCGACGCTCGATCCGTCAGCCAGAAGCCACCTCGAGGCAGCGGTCGAGACCTCAGTTCGCGCGTCAAGGAGTTCTTGGACAACCAGATCGTCTCGACCACGGCGGTGCTGCGAGAAGGCGCCGTGCTCGAGGTCGATCACCTCGGCGGGAAGACCAGACCGAACACCGACCAGTTGGCGAAGAGGCTCAGCCGTGCGTTGCGCGACACGTCCACCACCTATCGCAGCCTCTACAACGAGGCCTGCTTCTGGAGTTGCGCTTCCGCGCACTACAAGTCGGTACGACCCGACGATCCCCAAGTCGCGAAGGCTCTCGATCTCTCGATGGGACACCTGCGCAGGTGCCTCAGCACCGCCCCACCGGCCGAGGCTGCCATCCTGGCGGCAAAGGCACCGGGCGATCCGTCGCTCCGCGCCGTCCTGTCCGACGAGGCCCGCGAACCCGTGCTTCGTCGGCTGCTGAGCCTCTACGCAGCTGAGCCGGCCGGCACCGAAGTCGCGCTCGCAGGGCTCGACGCCATCGGGGACGCCGCTGCCATCTTCAAGCGCGCCGGTCTGGAGACGGTCGATGATGTCGTGGAGGAGATGACCCTCGAGGTGCTCCAGGCCATCTTGGAGTTCGACGGCGAGGCCGCAGCCGATTGGCTCGATGCCGTCCACCTCGTGCACGCAGGGGTGCCCACCGTCGCCGACGTCAATCACCTTCGAGCCGTCGACATCACGTCGCCCGGCGCGCTCGCGGCCGCCGATGCGGTCGCGCTCCAGAAGAGGTTGCAGCAGACCGACGCCGACACCGCGCCGACCGTCGAGGCGCTCGACCACTGGATCGCATCCGCCAAACGTTGGCGCCCAGGCCCCGCCGCACCCGCTGACGAGTCGGCCGACGCGACGCATGCCCGGGTCCTGCGCAACCAGGCCTCGCTCCGCGAGCGGGCGCCACGCCTCAAGTTCCGCCCCGGGTCCTCCGACACCGGCACCGAGCCCTGACGGCGGCCCGACGGCGACCTCAGGCGGAGACGGCGTCCTTCGATGGGTCCGGGATGCGGGACCAGATGTTGCTGCACTCCTCGCAGACGGAGTCCGGGATCACCCCGGCCCGCATGAGCAGGGCGAAGATCTGGCAACCGAGGCAGAAGGCGAACACGCTCTCGAGCGTGGCGGCCACCGTGATCATCGCCACCAGGACCAGGGCCGCTGTGGTGTTGGCGAAGACGAAGGAGGAGATGGCCGCACCCACCGACAGGGTGGCGCCGATGCCCTGGGCGAAGCGCTTGGGTGGCCCAGGCACCATCTTGGACTCGAGCGGCAGCGCCGGCGTCAGGACCCGGGTGACGAACTGACCCAGCGGGCTCATCGTGGGTCCGGTCAGGACGCGGGCCACGAAGCCGTAGGCCAACAGGCCGATCGCCCACGTCTGGCCACCGAGCAGGATCACCAGCGTCAGCAGCACCACCCCACCCGCGACCAGACGGGCAGACACCTCGTTCACCGGGTTCGGGAAGGAGAACAAGCGCTTCACGCCCAATACCTTACCCAACAGGTCAGGAATTACCACCACGCCGAATCGGGGATCGGCGGGCTAGGGGATGATGGGGCCGGCGGCGTCTTCGGGGTCGAGGGGCTCGTCGACGTCGAAGCCCCCGGCTCCGCCGGTGCCCCCGCCCTCGAGCTCCTCGGGGCTCATGAGGACCTCGCGCGCCTTCGAGCCGGTGGAGGGCCCCACCACGCCCTTCTCTTCGAGCTCGTCCATGAGGCGACCAGCCCGGGCAAAGCCCACGCGCAGCTTGCGCTGGAGCATCGAGGTGGATCCCAGCTGGCTGCGAACGACGAGCTCGGTGGCTTGGGCCACGAGGTCGTCATCGGAGCCGTCACCCGACCCGGCGCCGGAGCCGCTGCCCGAGCCCATCGACGAGCCACCGGCCTCGGCGTCAGCCCCCTGGACCGCGTCGTCGTAGACCAGCTCAGGGGTCTGACGCTTCCAGAAAGCCGCGATGTTGCGGACCTCCTCCTCGGTGACCCATGAGCCCTGCACGCGCTGGGCGATGGACGACGACGGACCGAGCAGGAGCATGTCGCCCTTGCCCAGCAACCGCTCCGCTCCGGTCTGGTCGAGGATGACCCGCGAATCCGTTGCGCTGGAGACCGCGAACGCGAGCCGAGCCGGCACGTTGGCCTTGATCAAGCCGGTGATGACGTTGACCGAGGGCCGCTGCGTGGCGATGACCAGGTGGATGCCGACCGCTCGGGCCATCTGGGCGAGTCGGCAGATCGACTCCTCCACGTCGCGGGCGGCGACCATCATGAGGTCCGCCAGCTCGTCGATGACCACCAGGATGAACGGCATCCGCTGGTAGTTTGTGACCGACTCTGCGTCGGCGCCCAGCAGCTCGGCGTTGGGGTCGGTGAGGTCGCCACGGTCGAAGGCCTGGTTGTAGCCCGTGATGTCGCGGAAGCCGCACTCGGCCAGTAGGTCGTAGCGGCGCTCCATCTCCCGTACGGCCCAGGCGAGCGCGTTGGCCGCCTTCTTGGGAACGGTCACGACCTCGGTCAGCAGGTGCGGCAGCTTGTTGTACTGGCCCATCTCGACGCGCTTGGGGTCGACCAGGATCATCCGCACCTGGTCCGGGGTGGACCGCATCAGGATCGAGGTCAGCAGCGAGTTGAGGCACGACGACTTGCCGGCACCGGTGGCACCGGCGATGAGGATGTGGGGCATCGCCGCCAGGTTGGCGAGGATGGCCTTGCCGTCGATGTCTCGCCCGATGGCGACCTCAAGCGGGTGGGTGGCGGCCCGAGCCTCCGAGCTGGTGAGGATGTCCCCTACCGTGACCAGCTGCTTGCGGACGTTCGGGATCTCGACGCCGATCGCCTGCTTGCCCGGGATGGGCGCCAGGATGCGCACGTCGGGCGTCGCCATGGCGTACGCGATGTCCTTGTGGAGGCTGGTGACGCGGGCGACCTTCACGCCCGGGCCCAGTTCCAGCTCGTAGCGGGTGACGGTGGGACCGACGGTCATGCCCACGAGGCGCGTCTCCACGCCGTGCTCGGCCAGCGCGTGCTCGAGGTTGCGACCGGTTTCCTCGACGAGCTTGCGGTCGACGCTCTGGCTGCCCGAAGTCGTGAGCAGCTTGAGCGGCGGCAGCTTCCACGCCGAGGGCTGGGTGCCGGGCGGAAGGGCGATCTCCAGCTGCTCGGGCGGCGTGGCGGGGTCCGGCTCGGGGACGACGGCCTTGGGCTTGCGGGCACGCTTGGGCTTGGCTCCCGGTGCTCCGGGGTCTTGATCTTGGTCGTAGAACGCAGCCGTCTCGGCGTCGTCGCGCAGATCGATGTCGCCACCGACCACGAGAGCCGGCTCGGCGTCGCCGTCCGCGGCCCGCTCGCTCCCGAGCGAGAACAGGTTGCTCAAGAAGGCGCCGGCCTGGCGACCGACCGGCCGCGCACCAGCCGCAACGCCCGCCGCCGTCTTGCCAGCCACGTGGCGGACCGTGGTGCGCGTGATCACGAGGGCGCCGGCGAAGCCGATGGCGAGGAACGCGACCACAGCGCCGACGGGGCTGATGGCGGCTCGTACCGGAGCCCCGATGAGGGCGCCGAGGTAGCCCGCAGAGTCCGCCAGGGCGTCGGCGCCCTCGGAGAACGTGGGGGCGCCCCGCACCAGGTGCAGGAGCCCGAGGCCGGCGACGGCGATGAGCACGCCGCCGAACACGTTGCGGGCGAAGGGGTGCTCGGCGGCCTGGGGATCCTCGTCCACCACCGTCGGATCATCCGGGCCTGCGACCTTCGGCAGGGGTGCGCCCCGCACGAGCAGGGCACCCAGCACGATCAGCAGGATCGGCATGATGACGCGGGCTGCGCCGACGATGAACCCGACCAGGTCCGCCGTGCCACGGCCGACCGGACCGCCGGCGTCGGCGTACACGCCCATGCCGGCGACGAGGCCGATGACGACCAAGACGATGCCGGCGAAGTCCGCGCCGTGGCCCCGGCTGGCGTGGGCGAGCGATTCCGCCAGCCGCACCGTGAGCGGCGGTGACGACGGCGGGGTGGCCTGGCGCGAGCGCGTGGAGGCTGCGGACTTCTTGGCGGGGGGACGCTTGGAGGAGCTCCGCGGGGCGGGCTTCTTCTTGGCCCCCGAGCGGTTCGGGGTCCCACGGGTGGCGGTCACAGTGGGGGCAACGGTACCAGCGCCCCCTGACAGATCCAGGGAGGGTTGGACCCCGCCGAACCCCCGGGAGAAGCGTTTCCCCTGGTCAGGCCCGGATCCGGGCGTCCTCGACCCGTCCCCAGGGCACGCCCGGGACACTCGAGACGGGAGCTAGAGCGACATCACCACGGGGACGATCATGGGACGGCGCTTGGTGCGGTCGCTGACGAACTTCCCGGCCTTCTTGCGCACGATCCGCTGGAGCGTCTCGCTGTCGTGGTCGCCCTTCTCCAAGGCGACCAGCACGGCGTCGGCGATGAGGTTGCGCATCTCTTCGAGCAGTTCCTCGGCCTCGTCGGCGTAGATCCAGCCACGGGTGATGACCTCCGGTCCGGTGATGATCTCGGCCAGGTCGTGATCGACCGTGACGATCACCACGACGACGCCTTCCTCGGCCAGGACCTGGCGGTCCCGGATGACCCCGTGGCCGACGTCGCCGACGATGCCGTCGACGTAGAGGTACTTCGCCGGGACCGAACCCGAGCGCTTGATGCCCTTGTCGGTGAGCGTGACGCGGTCGCCGTCCTCGCAGATGAGGACGTTTGCGTCCTTGACGCCCATGGTCTTGGCCAACTCGGCGTGCGCCTGCATGTGGCGGTACTCGCCGTGGACCGGGATCATGAACTCCGGGCGGATGACCGAGATCAGGGTCTTGATCTCCTCGGCCTTGGCGTGGCCGGTGGCGTGCACGTCGTGGAGGCCGGAGTGCACGACCCGGACGCCGATGCGCGCCATGGAGTTGATGACGTTGGAGACGTTGGTCTCGTTGCCGGGGATCGGGTGCGACGAAAGGATCACGGTGTCCTTGTCGTTCAAGGTGATCCACCGGCTTTCGTTGGCGGCCATCTTGGCCAGCGCCGACATCGGCTCGCCCTGGGAACCGGTGGAGATGATGCACACGGTGCCGGGATCGAGGTCCTTGACGTCTTCGATGTCGAGGAGCTTGTTGTCGGGGATCTTGAGCAGGCCCATCTCCTTTGCGAGCCGCACGTTCTTCTTCATCGACATGCCGAGCGTGGCGATGACACGGCCGTTGGCGATGGCGGCATCGGCGATCTGCTGGACGCGGTGCACGTGGCTGGCGAAGCAGGCGGTGATGATGCGACGGCCGCTGTTGGCGGCGATGAGGTCCTCGAGCACCTTCCCCACGGACTTCTCCGAGCGGGAGTGTCCGTGCTGGTCGGCGTTGGTGGAATCGCCCAGCAGCAGGCGAACGCCCTCGTTCTGGGCAATGGCACCCATGACGCCCAAGTCGGTGAGGCGCCCGTCGACCGGGGTGAGATCGAGCTTCCAGTCCCCCGTGTGGAGGATGGTCCCCTGCGGCGTGTGGAACGCGGTGGCGAAGCCGTGCGGCACCGAGTGGGTGACGGGGATGAACTCGCAGTCGAACGGACCGAACTTCCGACGCTCGTTGTCCTTGACGACGATCATCTCCGTGCGGTCCATCAGACCGGCCTCGTCGATGCGGTTGGCGGCGAACCCGAGGCTCAGCGCCGAGCCGATGATGGGGAACGACAGCTCCCGGAGGGCGAAGGCGAGGGCACCGTGGTGGTCTTCGTGACCATGGGTGACGATGCAGCCGACGATGTCGTCCTTGCGCTCGACGAGCCACGAGAAGTCCGGCAGGACGAGGTCGATGCCGAGCATGTCGGCCTCGGGGAACATCAGTCCGCAGTCGAGCAGCATGATCTTGCCGTCGATCTCGACGGCGGCGCAGTTGCGCCCGATGTCACCGAGCCCACCGAGGAACGTAACGGAAACGGGGTTGGACATCAGATGGGGTATCCCAGGTCGGAGAGGATGGCGGAGGCGGCACCGGCGGTGCCTTCGGGGGCGGGGCCGAGCGGAAGTCGGCATTCGCCCACCGGCACGCCGAGCACTCCCATGGCCACCTTGACGGCCTGGGAGAACACGCACGTGTCGCTGTTCATGTAGTGGTAGCTCGGCAGGAGCCGGGCGTTGATGTGGCGGGCAGTGGCGTAGTCGCCCTTGTCGATCGCCGCCCAGAGTTCCTGCTGCTGGCGACCGGTCCAGTGGCTCGACACCCCGACGACGCCGACGGCGCCAGCCGCGGCGAACGCGAGGTTGAGGGGTTCGTCACCGCTGTAGACCTCGAAGTCCTCGGGGGCTTCAGCGATGAGCGCAGCCGTCTCCGCCGGGTCTCCCCCCGCGTCCTTGAGCCCGACGATGGTCGGGACCTCGCGGGCGAGACGCAGGATCGTCTCGGTGGCGAGCTTGCGGCCGGTCCGGCTGGGGACGTCGTAGAGCATGACCGGCAGGTCCGAGGCCTCGGCGACGGCACGGAAGTGCAGGTCCAGGCCCGACTGCGGCGGCTTGTTGTAGTACGGGACCACGGCGAGGATCGCGTCCATGCCCGCCTCGGCGGCCGCCGCGGTCATCTCCACGCTGTGCGCGGTGTCGTTCGTGGTGGAACCCGCGATGAGCGGGACGTCGACCGCTGCTCGTACCACCCGGAACAGCTCGATGCGTTCCGGGTCGGTGAGCACGGCGCTTTCACCGGTGGTGCCGGCGAGGACCAGGGCATCGTTGCCGTGGTCGACCAACCAACGAGCGAGATCGCCCGCAGCCTCGCCGTCGAGCGAGCCATTGGGGGCGAACGGCGTGACCATGGCGGTGATGACCGCACCGAACCGTCCCATCAGATCGAACCCGCGGTGAATGCACGCATGGGTCCGACCCTACCGGTCCCACCCGTCGTGGCTCCGAACCGGTTCCGGCCCGGACGCGATGGTGGGGTGGCCGGAGGCCACCCCACCATCGTGGAGCCGACGACGTTGCGTCGGCCCGGTTCCCCTGCCGGTCTTCTCAGGCGCTGAGCGCCGCGGCGGACTCCGAGAGCTCCGAATCACCGAGCGCGAAGGCTTCGTACTCGTCGCTGGTGTCAGTGAGGTCCTCGAACTCGATGACGCCCAGTTCCTCGAACCGGTGGCGCAGCCAGCCGTCGTTGCGATCCAGCAAACCCAGCTTCTTGCAGTTCGGAACGATCTTGGTGAAGAGCATCTGCTGGAAGAGCAACCGGTTGGGGTTGTCGATGAGCAGCGGCAGCACTTCCTTGGGCTTGAGGCCCATGCGCTCCCACACCTCCTGTTGCATGAACCGGTCGCGCATCCGCACGGCAGCCTCGAAGGCGAACTCCTGGCGCTCGAGCATCTCGGCATCGGACAGCTCGGCGTAGTACTCCTTCAGGGAGAGCACGCCGAAGGCCACGTGGCGGGCCTCGTCGCTCATCACATAGCGGAGAAGCTTCTTGAGGAGCGGCTCGGTGGTCATCTGGTGCATGAAGCCGAAGGCGGCGAGGGCCAGGCCCTCCACCATGATCTGCATGCCCAGGTAGGTCATGTCCCAGCGAGAGTCCTCGACGATGTCGTCGAGGAGCATCTTGAGG
>JBKJPY010000006.1:0-25062 GCA_046594195.1 Acidimicrobiales bacterium
CGCGATCGGCGAGTGTGCGTTCACCGGACTGCACGGCGCCAACCGCCTGGCGTCGAACTCGTTGCTCGAGGGCATGGTGTTCGGCCCGCGTGCCGTCGAGGCCATTGAGGCCGGCGCGTCGGGTCCCGAGCCCACCGGCGCGATGCGCACGGTCCTCGGGATGGACCCCGACCGGCCCGATGTCGTGCCGCCCGGGGTGATCGGCGGCCGGTTCGTCCACCTCGAGCCCCTCGCCATCGCCGCGGATGCCGCCCCCGAGGACCCGGCAGTGCTGCGCACCCACCTCCAGCGCGAGCTGACCGTCCACGCCGGCGTCCTGCGCGACGCGGCGTCGCTCGAGCAGGCGGCGAAGGTCGTGGAGGACACGCTGGTCTCGCCTCGAGCGGACACCATTGCCGACCACGAGGTCCGCAACCTCGCGACGGTCGCCCGGGCTGCGGTCGATGCTGCTCTGCGCCGCGAGGAGAGCCGCGGCGCGCACACACGCGACGACTTCCCCGAGACCAGCGCCGCCTTCGCCCACCGCATCGTCTTCGTCTGAGCGTCCGGGGCGAGCTAGCCCGACCGGCGGGTATCGTCGGGCGTTCGGCACGGTGGCGACCAGGCAGGAGGCGAGCGCGATGAGCGACAGCGGGAGCGGCGGGCACCAGCCCAACTGGTACCCGGACCCGATGGGGCGCCACGAGTACCGGTGGTTCGACGGCAACAGCTGGACCGATCAGGTCAGCTCGCACGGCAAGCAGTCCGTCGACCCGGTGGCCACGCAGGCCAAGGTGCCGGTCCGCGACGTTGCACCGGAGAAGATCGCCAAGGACCTTGCCGCGGCGGGCGTGATGCCCGGCCAGGTGGCCGGTGGCGGTCACCTGATGAGCGAACCGATCCTGGTGGTCACCCAGAAGGCCAAGCTCATCGAACTGAACAACGAGTACGCCATCTCGGACCAGAACGGGGTCCAGATCGGTGCCGTGCGCCAGGTGGGCCAGAGCGCGGCGAAGAAGGCACTGCGGCTCATGGGTTCCTACGACCAGTTCTTCACCCACAAGCTCCAGGTGCTCGACCACAACCACCAAGTCGTGCTCCAGCTCACCCGCCCGGCCAAGGTCATGAAGTCCAAGGTCATCGTCCAAGACGGGGCGGGCACCGAGATCGGCCAGATCATCCAGGAGAACGTGTTCGGCAAGATCCGCTTCGCCCTCGTCTCCAACGACCAGCGCTACGGGATGATCAACGGCGAGAACTGGCGGGCGTGGAACTGGAACATCCAGGACTTCAACGGGGAGGAGATCGGGCGCATCACCAAGACGTTCTCCGGCTTCACCCGTGCGGTGTTCACCGCCGCCGACAACTACGTCGTCCAGATCCACCGACCGCTCGAGGATCCGTTGCGCTCCCTCGTCGTGGCGGCGGCGGTCAGCGTCGACACCGCGCTCAAGCAGGACGCACGAGGCTTCAACTAGATGGTCGACACGCCGAGCGGCACCGGAGCGCGCCGCAAGGAGATTCGCCGCCGACTGGCCACAGGCGACATCGCCAGCCTCCGCGACCTGGCGGGTCGGCTGCAGGACGACGGCATCACCGTCACTCCCGACGTCCTGCGGGCCGACGTGCGCGCCCTGGGCGCCATCCGGGTCCAGCACGGTGAGGGCAGCGTCCTGGCCCTTCCGGTCGACGACTCCGCCGGCCGGCCCGCCGCCGGCGCCGCCGAGCGCCTCACCGCCGAGATCGGCGCCGACCCGGACTGGCGCCTCCAGGTGGGCGTGGTCGCCGTGGTGGCGCTGTTCCTGCTGGTCGGGCTGCTCGGTTGGTTGATCAGCCTCTGAGCGCGGGCATTCGCCCATCCGCCGGTGCGTGCTCGGCGTCGGCAGCACCGGACCGATCGAACCAGCGGTCGAGCAGCGACACGGTGCCAGCCGCGGCGAGGACCACCATCGCCGGTTCTGCGCTCGCTCGGTAGCGGGTGCTGGCGAAGGCGCTGAGCACCCCGATCAGCATCGCCACCACGGGCGCGAGCGCAGGCCAGGTGGGGATTCGGGCGCGCCGCAGGGCCGCAACGCCGACGATGGCCAGACCGAGGACCAGCCACCAGAGGGCGACGCCGGACTGGGCGATCCGCACGGGCCGGCCCTCGACGACGTCGATGGCCACCAGTTCCCGGGGGCTCCAGGCTCCGGCCGCGCGCGCGACGCGAGCCGCCAGCACGGCAGGCAACCGACTGCGATGGGCTCGGATGTAGTCGAGCGCCTCGGACCGAGCGGCTGCGTCGACCTGGGAGGGATCGCCCCCGGTCAGCGCCGCCTCCGTCCCGGCAGCCTCGGCGCAACTGAAGTCCCAGTACCCGATGTTGGGGCCGTACCAAGTGCCGTCGCAGTTGGCGCTGGCGAGCGTGAGCCCGAGGTTCGACGAGAGGGTCGTGGGCCGGTCGAAGCGGGCGAGGTTGAACGCCATCCAGGGAACGAGCGCGCCCACCCCAGCCGCGAGGCCGAGGGCCGCCCATCGCAGCTGACGGCGTCGAGTGAGCCCTTCGGTCCACAGCACCAGCGGGATCACGCCGAGCGGCAGCAAGAGGATCAGCTCGGTCCTGGCCATCGCCGCGATCGCCGCGGTGAGGCCGAAGGCACCGAGCGTGCGCGCCGACGGCCGCCGCGCGTAGCGGAATCCGACCAGCACGAAGAGGGCGACCGCGGCTTGGGCCGATGCTTCGGCCCACACGATGCCGTCCTGGTACCAGAGGTGGGGATAGATGGCGGCGATGATCGCAGCGATGATGCCGACGCGGCGACCCCCCGCCTCCCGTGCGGCGAACGCGATCAGCGGGACCGTGCCGATGCCGAGGACCGTCGTGGCGAGCTGGTGCCACCCGACGGAGGTGGCGCCGAAGAACGAGAACACGGCGAGGTAGAGCGAGAACAGCGGTGGGTGCTCGGCAGCGGGCGCGCTGATGCCGGCGCTCAGGTAGGGGAAGGGGCTGATGAAGCCCTTGCCGTCGGCGAGCAGGTTGGCCTGGTGGTGGTAGAAGAACGCGTCCTCGAACCCGATCGGGTCGCCCCATCGGTTGACGAGCCAGGCGATCCGGATCACCGCGCCGAGGGCCGTGGCGATGAGGACCCACCGTCCGAACTCGGACCTCGTCACGCGCACGCGGGTACGTTACCGACCATGTCGGTCCCCGCTGAGGTGTCGGCCCGGCCCGAGGTCCCGGAGCGTGCCGCGGGCGTCGTGCGGGTCCGGCCGCCGTCACCCCTTCCGCCTCGGCGACGAGCGGTGATCGCGGTGATCACGGTGCTCCTGGCCGTGCTCGGCGGAGTGCTCGTGGCCCAGGCCCGTTCGGCCGATGGCGGCGCGGTTCCGCAGCTGGCTTGGCGTGATCTGCCGGTTCCCCGAGCCGCCCGCATCGACGCGTTCGACCAGGCCGGACCGCTCGCCGACCTCGACGGGTTCGGGCGGTGGCAGACCGGAAACAGCGCGTTGCAGGCGTCGGACGGTGCGCTGCGATCGGGTGACGGCGAGGCCATCGCAACGATCGACGCCAGCTCCTCCGAGGTACTCGTCCACGCCCAGATCGCACGAATGGCCCCCGGCGGCGGGCTGGTGCTGTCGGCCTCTCCGGATGGCGCGTCCGCCCTGATCCTGCGGGTCACGGGGATCGGCGGCTGGGAACTGGCGTGGCGGCGGCCCGTAGCGCCTCCCCAGGTGTTCGGGACCTTCGCGGCGCCGACTGAGGACATCTCGGTGCAGGTGGTCCATCGCGGTGGACGCGTGAAGGTGGCGATCGGCGACCAGGTCTTCGACATCGACGTGTCGTCCGTCGCTGCGCCGGGCACGTTCGTCGGCATCGCATCCAAGGGTCCGGGCAACGAGCTGGAGCTGTTCGGCTACCTTCCCCTCGACGCCGGATGAGGCGCGCCGGCGACCCGCCTCGCGCCCACCGAACCCATCGCCCGCACCACGGAGGAACCCCCATGGCCTGCTCCCACCCGGTCGGGTGCTGCTGATGGCGGCGGGCCCCTACGACGCCCCCGTCCGGGTCGTCGCTGACCTGGTCGGCCGAGCACTCGACGAGGACCTCCTGCCGCTCGGTGACCTCAGCGCCTCGCTGCTCCCGGCATCGGCCCAGGGCCGAGCCGAGTTCGTGGCCCGGACCGACGGCGTGGTCGCCGGCACGGCGTGCGCCACCGAAGCGTTCCGCCAGCTCGACGACGAGGTCCACGTCGTGTGGCAGGTCGACGACGGAGATCGAGTTGCGGCCGGCCAGGTGCTGGGCATCGTGACGGGCCCGCTGGCTTCGATCCTCTCGGCCGAGCGCACCGCGCTGAACTTCCTCGGTCATCTGAGCGGCATCGCCACTCGCACCCGTGCGTTCGTCGATGCCGCCGCGCCGCTGCGGGTCTGGGACACGCGCAAGACGACGCCCGGGCTGCGGTCGCTGGAGAAGGCGGCGGTGCGAGCCGGCGGGGCGCGCAACCACCGGGGCAACCTGAGCGATTGGGTGATGTTCAAGGACAACCACCTGACCGCCCTCGGCATCGTTGAGGCGGTTCGCTCCGCCCGCGATCGGTGGCCGGGCCGGACCGTCCACGTGGAGTGCGAGCGCATCGAGCAGGTGATCGAGGCACTCGATGCGGGGGCCGACGCGCTCCTGCTCGACAACATGTCGCCCGACGAGGTCCGTGCGGCGGTCATCGTCGCCGAGGAGCACGCCGCCGCCAACGGCACCCGCCGGGCCCTGCTCGAGGTCTCCGGGGGGATCACCCTCGAGACCGTTGGCTCCTACGCCCAGACCGGGGCCGACGTGGTGTCGAGCGGCTCCCTCACCAACTCGTCGCCGGTCCTCGACATCGGCCTCGACATCGAGGTGCGCTGATGCCGAGCCGCCCCGCGTGACGACGACGGGCGCGGCCACCCGGGCGGGCCCGCCGCCGTACGGCCGGGCCGCCCTGGTCGCGGTGGGGGTGCTCGGGGCGTTCTCGGCCTTCTGGCGGCTCGATCGATCGGACTGGAAGCTCGACGAGGACGCCTACGCGCGGGCGGGCTGGGCCCTCGTGCACGACGGCGTCGATCCCAACCTCGGGCACCCGCCGTTCGCCAAGCTCCTCTTCGGCACAGCCCAGGTGCTGCTCGGGCGGAACCTCGCGGCGGTCCGCACGGTCTCGGCCATCGCCTTCCTGGTCGCGCTGGCGGTCCTGTTCGTGTTCGGTCGGCGAGTCGCCGGGTGGTGGACGGGAATCGTGGCCGCCGCCCTGTTCGCCGTCATCCCGCGATCGATGGTCGTCGGCGGGTGGAGCGTCGCCGACCTGCGCATCGACCGGTACGGGCTGCTCGAGGCCGTGGCTGGCACCCTGGTGCTGGTCGGCCTGTGGGCGGGCTGGCGGTGGATCGCCGGTGGCAGGATGGCCTGGGCGGTGGGCGCCGGCGCGGTCCTCGGGCTTGCAGGCGCCTCCAAGCTCAACGCGCTCGTCGTGCTGGTGCCGGTGGTCGTCGTCGGTGTCGCGTATGTGTGGGGCCGGGCGCGCCTCGCCGTCGAGGTGGCGTCGCTGGTGGGCAGCGCGGTCGTGGCGTTCCTGCTGCCGTTCGCGGTGTTCGGCCGGCGCGCCTTCGATCAGGTCGAGCAGACGTTCCGCTTTCCGGCCGATCGAGCCAAGGGTGGGCACCTGCTCGTGCTGGGATCGGAGGTGTACGTGCGCAGCCCGTGGTGGGCCCACCTGAAGTACCAGCTGGACGCCGACGGGCCCGTGCTGGTGGCTGCGTTGGCCATCGGGGTGGGGTGCGTGCTGATGAGCCGACGGCGGCTGGTGGTCGTCTACTTGCTGGCGGCGACGTCGAGCCTGGTGTTCACCGCCATGGCCTCGCCGGTCGCCCTTCCGCACTACCGGGCGATCTGGACGGCGCCCCTGGTCCTGCTCGTGGCCATCGGGTTGACCGAGCAGGTCGAGCGGTTGGTCCGGCCGGCGGACCGGCGCATGACCCCGGCACCGGTCCTGGCCGCCGTCGTCCTCGCCGTGTTGGCCGCCTTCGGCCTCTGGTCGACCGCGCAGCTGGCGATGCTCGGCGAGGGCGACTACCGGCGTCTGGCGGCCGAAGCGAAAGACGACGGGGTGGCCCCCGCACGGATCCTGATCTACAGCGAGTCGGTGGCGCCCTACTTTCCGGGTGCCATCGATGCCCTCGCTCCGTTCGATGATGGTCAGGTGCCCGCCCAGATGGTCGTCCTCGACCCGTCCCTGAGCGATGCGGTCACCCCCGAGGTCGTCGAGCAGTGGCGCACCTGGGCGCGCGGATGGGGGCTGGAGCCGCACCGCGTCGGCCGCCTCGAAGCCTGGTGGCCAGCGCCGTGACTCGACCCGCCGCCCCCGAGCCGTCGGACGACGCCGTGCCCGCCACGCCGAGTTCGCCTCCCGCCCGCCGACGTGCGGCACCCGTCGTGCGGTGGATCCGCGGCCTCTCCCGCGCGGCCTACGCCGGGGTGCTGGTCGCGGTGATTGCGGTGCTGCTCCTCATCGCCATCGTCGCGAACCCCGGCGAGCGGGTCGGGCCGGTCCAGCCGGCGAACCCGCCGGTTGGCGGTCCGGGCCTTCCTGCCACCAGGCTCTAGCGATGCTCCTGGCGATCGACATCGGCAACACCCAGACGGTGATCGGCCTCTTCGGCGATGAGGACGATCCCGCCGGGAGCGCCCTCGTCGAGAGCCCGGCCGAGGCCGGACTCCTCGACCACTGGCGCATCGCGACCAACGCCGAGCGCACCTCCGACGAGCACGCCCTCGTCGTCCAAGAGTTCCTGGGCTTCCACGGGTTCTCGTTCGACGACGACATCGACGGCATCGCCATCTCCTCGGTGGTCCCCCGGACCACCGCCGCCTTCCGGGAGATGACCGAGAAGTACTTCGGGTTCCGGCCCGTCGTCATCGAGCCGGGCGTGAAGACCGGACTGCCGATCCTGACCGAGAACCCGCGCGAGGTCGGCGCCGACCGCATCGCCAACGCCGTCGCCGCCCTCGACCTCTACGGCGGTCCGGCCATCATCATCGACTTCGGCACGGCCACCACCTACGACGCGCTGTCGGCCAAGGGCGAGTACCTCGGGGGCGCCATCGCCCCGGGCATCGAGATCAGCCTCGACGCGCTCTACACCCGTGCCGCCGCCCTGCGACGCGTGGAGCTGATCGAACCCCGCAACGTGATCGGCCGCACGACCGTGGAGTCGATCCAATCCGGCGCCGTTTTCGGCTTCGCCGGACAGGTGGACGGGATCTGCCGCCGCCTCGCCGACGAACTCGGTGACCCCACGGTCGTCGCCACCGGCGGCCTGGCGGAGCTGATCGCTCCCTACACCTCGTCGATCAAGCAGGTGGAGCCCTGGCTCACCCTCCACGGCCTGCGAGTGGTCTTCGAGCGCAACCAGTAACCCGTCTCGTCACTCGCTTCGCTCCGTTCCTCGAGCTGAACCATCGTGGAACGGCTGACGCCGCCGTCTTCGCAGGGACGACCGGCAAGCCGGATCGTCCCTGGGTGGGGGGCTCCGCAAGCTCTGCCCCCGCACCCCCCGGCTCGCTCCGCTCGGAACCCGACCTCGTCCTCGTGGTCTTCGTCTTGTCGGGGCTTGAACAGTTGGGCTGGTGGTCGGCTCAGCGGGCAGGCTGGTCGGGTGACCGAACGCTCCGCTGTGCCCTACCGCTTCGATCCCGATGCCACCGCAGCCGGGCTGAAGCAGAAGTACGGCGAGCTGGAGCCGGGGGTCGAAACCGGTGACCGGGTCGTGGTGGCCGGCCGCCTGATGCTGCGGCGGGGACAGGGCAAGCTGGCGTTTGGCCAGCTGGCGGACTCGACGGGGCGCATCCAGCTGTTCGCCACCACCAACGAGACCGCCGAGTTCGAAGGCTTCGGCAAGCTCTCCCTCGGGGACTGGATCGGCGTCCACGGCGAGGTCATGACCACCCGCAAGGGCGAACTGTCGGTGAAGGTCCTCGAGTGGACGGTGCTGGCCGAGACCCGTCGCCCGTTCCCGGACAAGTGGCACGGCATCACCGATCCCGACACGCGCTACCGACAGCGCTACGTGGACCTGTGGGTCACCGACGAGGCGCGGCTCGCGCTGCAGGCGCGCTCCCGGATCGTGTCGCTCATCCGCCGATGGCTGGAGGACCGCGACTTCATGGAGGTCGAGACCCCAGCGCTGCACCCCGTGCCGGGCGGCGCGCTCGCCCGCCCCTTCACCACCCACCACAACGCGCTCGACCAGCAGATGTTCCTGCGGATCGCCCCGGAGCTGTATCTGAAGCGCCTCGTGGTCGGCGGGTTCGAGCGGGTCTTCGAGATCGCCCGGGTCTTCCGCAACGAGGGCATCTCGCCCCGGCACAATCCCGAGTTCACGATGCTCGAGCTCTACCAGGCATATGCCGACTGGACCGACATCATGAAACTGGTCGAGAACCTTGTCGCCTACCTCGCCGTCGAGATCTGCGGATCGACCACCATCACCTACGGCGACCGGGAGCTGCACCTCTCGGCGCCGTGGCGGCGGGCCACGATGGCCTCGCTCATCGAGGAGCAGATCGGTCGATCCGTCGGCCTGGACACGCCGATCGACGAGCTCCGCACCTTGTGCGACGAGCACGGCGTCGAGTGGAAGGACAGCTACGGCCCCGGGAAGCTGCTGCTCGAGATCTACGAGAAGACTGCCGAGCACCAGCAGTGGAACCCCGTCTTCGTTACGGAGTACCCGGTCGAGGTGTCGCCGCTCGCCCGCCCGCACCGGGAGATCCCGGGCATGACCGAGCGGTTCGAGGGCATCGTCGCGGGCCGCGAGCTGTGCAACGCATTCAGCGAGCTGCTGGACCCCGATGACCAGCGGGCCCGGTTCGAAGATCAGGTGCGCGAGCGCGACAACGGCGACGACGAGGCCATGGCCGTCGACGAGGACTACCTCCGCGCCCTCGAGTACGGACTTCCCCCAACGGGCGGCCTGGGCATCGGCGTCGACCGGTTGGTCATGCTGCTCACCAATTCCTCCACCATCCGCGACGTGGTCCTGTTCCCCACGCTTCGTCCGGAACAGGACTTGGGGCATGGCACCATGGTCGACGGGGAAGACCGAAGCGGGCAGTCCAACAGCTCGTGACCGGGAGAGAGGCCGAGCGATGCGAGTTCTGATCACCGGGATGGGTGGCGAGCTGGGCACGCGCGTCGCCAACCTGCTCGAGGCCGACGAGTCGGTCACCGAGATCATGGGCATGGACCTGTTTCCGCCGCGCCGGCGCATCGTTCGATCCGAGTTCCATCGCGTCGAGCCGACCGACCGACGCAAGGCCGTCCGCCTGGTGCGGGACTTCGACCCTGAGGTCGTTCTCCACCTCGGCGTGTTCGAGCCCCACTCACGGACCAGCCCCAGCGAGGCCCGCCGCGGCACGGCCGCATCGGCGGTCTCGGTGCTGGGAGCGGCCGCGCAGTGCCCGTCGCTCCAGGCGATCGTCGTGCGCTCGGGCATCGAGGTCTACGGCCGCTCCCGTGGTGCGCCCACCCGGCCCGACGAGTCCGTGTCCACCAACCCGACGTCGCCCTTCGGCCAGTCGCTCGCCCACGTCGAACAGGTCGCCATCGAAGCGGGCGACGTGGCCGGGGTCCCCGTCACCGCGGTGCGGTGCGCGCCCATCGTCGGCCCGAGCATCCCCAGCCCCCTCGGCCGCTACCTGCGGCTGCCGGTGGTCGCCGTGGACCCCCTCTCGGAGCTGCCCTTCAGCCTCCTGCACCAAGAAGACGCCTGTCAGGCCATGGTCGCCGCGGCCACCGCAGCTCACGATGGCCCCCTCAACGTCGTCGGTCCCGGTGCGGTCACCGCCAGCCAGGCCGTCCGGATGGGCCGTCGCGTGCCGCTGCCCGTCTTCGGCCCCGGCTGGTGGGCGGCCGCTGCCGTCGCCGAGCTCCAAGGGGCGCCGCTGCCGCCCCATGCCCGCGAGCTGCTAGTCCGGGGCTGCACCGCCGAGGGCACGCTCGCCCGCAGCGTGCTGGGCATCGAGCCGCGACCGACCCACGACGTGGTGACCCAGCTCTACCGCTGGGACACCGTCGCCCACCCCGAGCCCTCCGGTCAGGTGACGCCCCGATGAGCGCAAGCCTCCTGCGGCGCGGCGTCCCTGGCGCCCAGGTGTTGGCCCACGTCCAACGGCGGGCGCACGGTGCGTTCGACGTCGACGAGTGGGGACTCGATCCCGAGCTGGTGGCGCTGACCAACCCGATCTTCGGGCTCCGTTGGGACATCGAGGTCCGCGGTGGTGAACGACTGCCTGCCGTCGGCGGTGCCGTGCTGGTCTTCAACCGCCGCTTCGGGGTCAGCGAGCCGTGGGTGGTGGCCCGCGGCATCCGCCAGGCCACCGGGCGGTTCGTGCGCACGGTCGGCGTGCCCGACGTGGCACCGCTTGGGCCGCTGCTGCGCCGCTTCGGCGGCGTGCTGGACCGCACCGACGAGATCGCCGGGCTGCTGCGGGCCGGACAGCTCGTGGGCCTGCCCATGTCTCGCGACGTGCGCAGCCGCGAGCGCGTCGGGCACCTGGAGGTCGAGCGCCTCGAGGCCGCCATCGGGACCGGTGCGCCGGTCGTCCCGGTCGCCCTCGTCGGTCGGGAACTGGGCCGGGCCTGGACCATCGTCGTCGGCGAGCCCGTCCCGCCCGTGGCCGACGGCGGCCCCCTTGCCGCCGCCGAGCTCGCCGAGTCCACCCACCGCGCCGCCCAGGTCCTCCTCGACGCCTCCCTCCCCACCTCGTGGTGGTTCTGATGCCGTCGGTCGTGGTCGAGGACGGGACGCGCATCTCGTACGCGCTCGATGGAAGGCGTGACGGCGAGCCGCTGCTGCTGGTGCACGGGCTCGGAGCCGACACTCGGGGCTGGGCGATGCAGAAGCGGGCGCTGGGCAGCCGGTTTCGGTTGGTGATGGTCGACAACCGAGGCGTGGGCCGCTCGGACCGAGCGGAGGGTCCCTACGACCTCGAGGTGATGGCGACCGATGCGCTGGCCGCGCTCGACGACGCCGGGTACGGCTCGGCCCACGTCCTGGGCGCGTCGATGGGCGGCATCATCAGCCAGGTGATCGGCGTGCGCCACCCCGAGCGGGTCCGATCCCTGACCCTCGCCTGCACCGCGTGCCGGCATTTCTCCTGGCGCAAGGAACTGCTCGGGGAATGGTCGGACCAGGCCCAGGCCTACGGCATGCGGGAGTTCGTGCGCCGGAACCTCAAGTGGATGGTCGGTCCCCGGTCGTTGCGACGCACGTGGCCGGCGATGGCCGTGCTCGGGCCGTTGGCGTTCAACGTGCCCGTAGCCTCGTTCGTGGCCCAGATCGACGCCATCTTGTCGATCGAGGACTCCCTACGAGGCGAACTGGTCGAGGTCACCGCCCCGACCCTCGTGCTGTGCGGCAGCCAGGACGTGCTCACGACCCAGGGCGACAGCGAGGAGATCGCCTCCCTGATCTCCGGCGCCGAGCTCGCCGTGGTCCGCGGCGGCGCCCACCTGTTCATGGTCGAGCAGGCTGGCGCCTTCAACCGCACCGTCAACGACTTCCTGTCCCGCGTCACGTCGCCCGATCGGCTGCTCGAGGTCGGCGGGCCTCCCTCCTGATGGCGCCCGCAGAGCTGACCCGTCACCTGTTCCTCGCCACGGCGGTCATCGTCTTGGCGGCCTACCTCGGTGGCGCAGCCGCCCGTAGGGTCGGCCAGCCTCGGGTCATCGGCGAGATCGTGGCTGGCATCGCGCTCGGCCCCGGCGTGCTGGGTGCGTTCTGGCCGGAGGTCACGGCATCGCTCTTTCCGGCAGATCTGCTGCCGTGGCTCAAGGCGCTCGCCGAGATCGGCCTCGTCCTGTTCATGTTCCTCGTGGGCGTCGAGCTCGATCGTGACCACCTCCGGGGTCAGAGCCACCGGGCGGTGGTGGTGAGCCACGCGTCGATCATCGCTCCGTTCGCGATGGGCTGCGCGCTCGGCTGGTGGATCCACCCGATCGTCGGCGGGTCCGCCAGTGCGTTGGCCTTCTCCCTGTTCGTCGGTGCGGCCATGGCTGTGACCGCGTTCCCCGTCCTGGCCCGGATCCTCCAGGAGACGGGCCTCGACCGAACTCGCGTCGGGACGATGACGCTCGCGTGTGCGGCGGTCGACGACGTCACCGCCTGGTGCATCCTCGCGGTGGTCCTCGCCGTCGCCCAGGGGACCGGCGCCGGTCCCGTCGGGCTGACGGTCGCCGCCTCGATCGCCTTCGTCGGTGTGATGTGGCTCGTCGTGCGGCCCCTGCTGGCGCGACGGCCTGATGTGCCCATCGCCCTCGCCATCGGCCTTGCGCTGGCATCGGCGTGGCTGACGGATGCGATCGGGATCCACGCCATCTTCGGGGCGTTCCTGGCGGGGGTGATCATGCCCCGGGGGCCGGGTGACCGGATCGTGCTCGTCGATCGACTGGAGGTGGCGATCGGGACGCTGCTGCTTCCCGTCTTCTTCATGATGGTCGGATTGTCCACGGAGCTGGGCTTGGTCGACACCGCACGGTTGTGGGGGTTGACGGCGGCGGTCATCGCGGTCGCCGTGGCCGGCAAGCTGGGCGGCGCGGCTCTCGCCGCACGGGTCGTGGGCGAGTCGTGGAGCGACGCATGGACGATCGGCGTGTTGATGAACACGCGCGGCCTGACGGAGATCGTCATCCTCTCGGTCGGCCTCGACCGGGGCATCATCAGCCAGACGATGTTCACGATCATGGTGCTGATGGCCCTGGCCACGACCGTCGCCGCCGTCCCGCTCCTCCGCCGCATCGCCCCCGTCACCCTGGAGGCATCGACCCCCCGCAACGACCGCCCCGCCAACGCCTGACCCCCCCCGAAGAGATGAGATGCCGAGCGCGAGGAAGGGGTCCCGAGCGAAGCCCCTGAGAGAACATGGCGGCGAGCGCGTGGTGGGGGTTCCGAGCGGAGCGAGCCCAGGGGGGTCTGGGGGGACGGAGCTTGCGGAGTCCCCCCGGTCAGCGAGGTGCGGCGAAGCCGTGCCGAGGTGCGAAGGCGTCGAGCGTCAGCGAGTCGATCCAGAAGCTCGACGAACGGAGCGAAGCGAGTGAGGAGAAGGGCCGAAGCGAAGCGAGGCCCTACTCGATGCCGTGATCGAGGGCGTAGCGGATGAGCTCCTGCTTCCGGTTGAGGTGGAGCTTGGCCAAGATGTTGCGGACGTGGTTCTCGACGGTCTTCTCGGCGATGAAGAGTTGCTCGCCGATCTCACGGTAGGTGTGGCCCCGGGCGACGTATTGCAGCACCTCGCGCTCGCGCTCGGACAGAGCTTGGGTCCCACCCGAGCCCTTGTGCATCCGTCGGAACTCGCCCAGCACGAGGGCCGCGAGGCTCGGGCTGAACACGGGCTCGCCCTGGGCCGCCTGGTAGAGCGCGGTTCGCAGTTCGCCGACGGGGGTGCTCTTGACGAGGTAGCCCTGGGCACCGGCTGCTACGGCGTCGAGCAGGTCCCGCTCGGCCTCGGACACGGTGAGCATGACGATGGCGGTCTGCTCACCGCACTCCTTCGCGACCTTGATGCCGCCTCCGGCGGGCATGTGGAGGTCGCACACCACCAGGTCGGGCTTCTCTCGGCGGATGACCGCGATGGCCTCGTCAGCGTCCCCGGCTTCGCCGACCACGGCGAAGGCATCGCCCAGGTCGGCACGGAGACCCGACCGCCAGATCTGGTGGTCGTCGGCCACCACCACCCGTACCGCCCGGAGATCTGCCACCCGGCCAGTCTGCCCGAGCCGATCGACCGGTACCGTGCTGCGATGCGCTTCGACGTCTTGGTGAACGGTGGAGCGGGATCCGTCGACTCGGATCAGGAGGAGGCAGAGGTCGCGGCCATCACCGCAGCGTTCACCGCCGCCGGGGCCCGTGCGGACGTGCGGGTCGTCGCTCCGGAGCGGATGCAGGACGAGGTGAAGGCCTGTTGGGACGGGCCGGACCGCCCTCGCGCCGTCGTGGTCGCCGGCGGTGACGGCACCGTGAGCTGCGCGGCGGGAGCGGCGGCGGGGACCGACATCGTCCTCGGTGCACTTCCGCTCGGCACGTTCAACCACTTCGCCAAGGACATCGACCTGCCCGACGAGTTGGGCTCGGCGGTGTCGGCGTTGGTGGGTGGGGAGGTGCGGGCGATCGATGCCGCCGAGGTCAACGGCCGGGTCTTCGTGAACAACTCGGTGCTCGGGCTGTACCCCGACCTCGTCGCGGTGCGCGACCGGATCCGAGACCGACGGGGGTGGGGGAAGATCCGGGCGGTGCCGGTCGCGCTCATCGACGTGCTGCGGCGTTTCCCGATGCACCGCATCGACCTTCGGGGACCGGGCTACGAGCGGCGCCACGTCCGCACCCCGCTGGTGTTCGTCGGCAACGGCGTGTTCGCCAACGCGGACGGCGGCGCACCCACCCGGGACGATCTGGCCGATGGGTTCCTCGGTGTTGCCGTGTCCCGGGCCAAGTCCCGGTGGGGCCTGATCCGCTCGGCAATCCGCGCCCTCGTGCGGGGTGCCGAGGCTGCGGACGACATCGACACGGTGGCGCTGACCGAGCTCACGATCGACCTCCACGTCCGCCACGTGCGCGTCGCCGTGGACGGCGAGATCTGCTGGATGGAGTCGCCGCTCCGCTACCGCATCCGACCGGAGGCCCTCCAGGTGCTGGCACCGCCGCCGACCGAGCCGCCGACCTGACCAGGGAGTGGCGTCAGCCCGTCACGAGTTCCTGGAGCCGGGCGACGGCGTCGAGGTCGAACGGGTCGCCCGTCATGATGATGAGGTGGGTGGCACCGGCTTCCACGAACGATTCCCACTGGTCGACCTCGCCGGGTCCGATGGCGATCGTGCGCTCGACCTCGGCGGGATCGCGTCCGACCTTGGCGCACCACTCGTCGAGGATGGCGTTCTTCTTGGCGTAGCTGTCCGCCGGTCCGAACGCGTTCCACCCGTCGGCGTGCTCGGCCACGAGGCGCAGCGTGACCTTCTCGCCGGAGCCGCCGATGAGGATCGGGAGCGAACCGAGGGGCTGCGGGTTCAGCTTGCCGAGCCGCTCCTTGATGAGCGGCAGGTCGTCGCGGAGTTTGTGCAGGCGCTCGATCGCCGTGCCGAACTCGTAGCCGAACTCGGTGTAGTCGCGCTCGAACCAGCCCGACCCGATGCCGAGCGTGAAGCGCCCACCGCTGATGTGGTCGATGGTGCGGGCCATGTCTGCCAGCAGCTGGGGGTTCCGGTAGCTGTTGCAGGTGACCAGGGCGCCCAGCTGGGCGTGCGAGGTGTCCGCCGCCATGGCGGCGAGCAGCGTGTAGGCCTCGAAGTGCTCGGCGTCGGGATCGCCGTAGAGCGGGTAGAAGTGATCCCACACCCAGATGGAGTCGACCTGCTGGGCGTCGGCCGCCTTCCACGCCTCCCGGAGCTTCGCCACGGATGTTGCCTGGGGGTGCAGCTGCACCCCGACCTTGATCGTCGTCATGCGCAGCAGGCTAGGTGCGCATCCCCCAACCCGCCCCCGAGCCCTCCGTCCGAACATTCGATGCGAGTGGTTGCGGTGCAACCACCAACGTCGAACGTTCGAGGGTGGGCTCAGCGCTTGGGGCGGAGGGGGGCGTGGAGGCGGACCTCGACGCCGGCCCCGGGGCGGGCATCGACCTCGGCGCGGCCGCCGACCTCGGCCATGCGACCCTCGATCGACTGGGTGATCCCCGAGCCGGAATCGGTGGTGGCCGGGTCGAAGCCGGTTCCGTCGTCCTTGACCGAGCAGAAGACCTCGTCGTCGATGTCGACGAACACGGTGGCCCGCGTGGCGTCGCCGTGCTTGTGGGCATTGGTGAGCGCCTCGCCCACCGCACCGGCGATCGCCTCGACCACGACCGGGGCGACGAAGGGGGGGTCGTCGTCGACGAACAGCACCTCGACCCGGATGCCGTCGCGCCGCTCCATGCGCGCCGCCGTGCTGCGGAGGGCCGCGCCGATCTCCTCGGCCTGGGGTCGGTCGCCGGCGAGGTAGGCCCGCAGCTCGAGTTCCTGCTCCCGAGCCAGCACCACGAGCTCGTCGTCGGTCGAACGCCGTTGGACGACCGCCAGGGTCTGGAGGACACCGTCATGGAGCGTGCGCGCCACCTCGTCTCGCGCCCGAGCCTGGGCGATGACGGTCTCCGCCTGGCGCACCCGGTCCATCGCCGCCCCTGCTGCGCCACCGGCGATGGCGAACAGCACGCCGCTCGACACCAGGGAGAGGAACGACGTCTCCTCCGGGAAGTCGGTGAGCTGGGCGCCGGTCCAGCGGGCCACGCCCAGGGCGACGCCGGCCGCCGCGCCGGCGACGGGCCCGCCGACGAGCGCCGCCATCAAGATGCCGGCCACTGGCCAGGCCGACCCCACGCTCTGGCTGTGGTTCGTGTCGTACACCCAGCCGTCGAGCAGGAGCATCGACGCGCCGACGACGAGTTCGATCACCACCGCGCCCGGGGCGAACACCCACTCGCGACGGCGGATGGAGGCTTCGGTGGTCATGGCCGTCACGACGAAGGCCAAGCTGGTGAGGATGACGGCCATGACGGGCCCGTCGATGTCGTCTCGGGTGAGGACGAGGACGGTCCCCGCCCACGCCAGTGCCAGCCACCGGAACCCGGCGATCCCGCGCGCCACGCCCCACTCCAGGTCGGTGACCTCCCGCCGGCCCGGGTGTGCGGTCGCCGCCATGGCCGCAGCGTACGAGGTCCGATCGCTGCCGGCAGGCGTGCCGTAGCGTTCCCCCGGTGAGGGGCCACGGGGTGCGGGTCGGACCGGTCGTCGTCGTCCTCGTGCTCCTCGCGGCCGGCGGGTGTTCGGGGAGCGGCTCCGACGGGTCCGCCGAGACGCCGGGCGGGTCGACGAGCCGGGTCTCGGCGAGCACGACCTCGACCTCGACCAGCACCGCTACCTCTACGACCACCCGTCCGCCGACGACCACCACGACGGCGCCAGCCGTGCCCGGGCCCGGGTCGATGACGCTGGCCTTCACCGGCGACCTGCTCCCGCACCTCCCGCTCGTCGCTGTGGCTCGCCGGTACGGTGCCGACCACGGCGACCGGTACGACTTCAAGCCGATGCTCGCACCGATGCGGCCGATCATCGAGGGTGCGGACCTAGCGATCTGCCACCTCGAGGTACCGGCGGCCGCCGCCCAGGACCGGCTATCGGGCTACCCATCGTTCGGTGGGCCGGTGGAGCTGATCGACGCCGTCGAGGTCACGGGGTACGACGGCTGCTCGACGGCGTCGAACCACAGCCTCGACCAGGGCCGTGCGGGCATCGGCGTGACCCTCGATCGCTTCGACCTGGACGGGCTGCGCCACGCGGGGACGGCCCGCACGGCGGACGAGGGCGCCGCCGTCACGATGTACGAGGTGGGCGGGGCCAAGGTCGCCCACCTCAGCTACGCCTATGGCTTCAACGGCTACCTGCTGCCAGACGATGCGCCCTTCGCCGCGAACCAGATCGACGTGAACCGGATCCACGCCGACGCCACGCGCGCCCGGAAGGCCGGCGCCCAGCTCGTGGTGGTCAGCCTCCACTGGGGCACCGAGTACCGCCACGAGCCCGACGCGTTCCAGCGCCAGACCGCTGCCGACCTCCTGCCGTGGCCGGACATCGATGTCGTCGTCGGGCACCACGCCCACGTCGTGCAGCCCATCGAGCGGGTCGAGGGCACGCTCGTGGTGTGGGGCCTCGGCAACCACCTGGCGAACCAACAGGACGTTCCGAAGAGCGACGGCCTCACTGCCGTGCTCGTCGCCTCGAAGCAGGGCAGCGGCCGCTACCGCGTCGACCAGGTGCTTGCCATCCCGACGTGGATCGAGCCGGGTTCGTTCCGCGTCCTGCCGATCCCGTCGACCCTGAAGGACCCGAACCTCCCCGGCGGACTGCGCAACGAGCTCGTCGCCAGCTACGACCGGACCGCCGCGGTGCTCCGCACCACCCCCACCGATGGCGTCGCCATCGCCCCACGCCCGTAGGGCCGGGCCGAACCAGGTAGCGCGTGCACCTCGGGGGTGCTCAGGCGACCCGATTCGGGCTGGGTGGGCCGCCGGCGGGTCAGGCGGGGGTGCGGATGGCTTCGAGGCTGTCGATCAGATGGCGGCTGGCGCCCTGGAGTCCGGCGGCAGCGGCGTGGCCCTCGAACGGCCCGAGCAGGTCGCAGGCCGTGACGACGTACTCGCGTGCGGTGTCGATGGAGGTGTCGACGGCGTCGCCCTGGCGGACCAGGTCCCGCGCTCGCGTCCAGGCCTGGCCCTCGATGGGGGCGCCGAGGATGGTGCGCAGTTCGTCGCCCTGGGGGCCCGCCAACGCCCGGAGCGTCGGGAGGTTGTAGGCGCCTTCGACCAGATCGTGGGCGGCGGGCTTGCCGAGCTGCTCGTCGGTGGCGATGACGTCGAGCACGTCGTCGACGATCTGGAACGCCATGCCGTAGGCGCGGCCGAACTCGGTGAGGCGGTCGATGTCGGCGCGTGGCAGGTCGGCCACGATGCCGCCGATGCGACAGGCGGTGGACAGAAGCGAGGCGGTCTTGCCCTCGATGGCGGTGAGGTAGGACGCCTCGGTCCGGTCGACGGAGTAGGCGTCGTCCAGTTCGACGACCTCGCCGGTGCACAACTCGCCGATGGTGGCGGCGAGCAGGCCGGCGACCTCGGTGCCGAGCGAGGCTGCGATCTCCGAGGCCTTGGCCAGGAGGAAGTCCCCGGCGAGGATCGCCCGCAGGTTGCCCCAACGAGCATTGACGCTCTCGATCCCGCGACGGGTGACGGCCTCGTCGATCACGTCGTCGTGGAGCAGCGAACCGAGGTGGACCAGTTCGACCGATACGCCGCCGCGGACCACGTCGAGCGGTGCCGGACCATCGGACCCGCCGGGCCGGCAGGCGCCGGCGGCGGTGGCGAACAGCGGTCGCACCCGCTTGCCGCCGGCCCCGAGCAGGTGCCCGGCCATCTCGGTCATCGCCTCGGTGGGAGCGACGACGGCCGTGCGCAGTTCTTCTTCCACCCGGTCACGGTTGGACTCGGCGTACGGCAGCGCAAGCAGGGGGTTCTCGGCCATCCGTCGAGGCTACGGGGGAGGACGGCTCACCCCCCAACGGGGGCGCCGGGCGGATGGGCGAGGCCACGACCTGGGCCATTCAGCACCGGACTTCATCTGCCGACGGGGTTGGAGGGGCAGGGCGGTACACTCGCCCCACGAATCCCGCTGATTGGGAGGCAGGAACTTGTTCGAGCGCTTTACAGACCGGGCCCGCCGTGTGGTGGTGCTGGCACAGGAGGAGGCACGCCTCCTCAACCACAACTACATCGGCACCGAGCACATCCTGCTCGGGCTGATCCACGAGGGCGAAGGGGTGGCCGCGAAGGCCCTCGAGTCCCTCGGCATCTCGCTGGAGGCCGTGCGCAGCCAGGTCGAAGAGATCATCGGCCAGGGCGGCTCCTCGCCGTCGGGCCACATCCCCTTCACCCCACGCGCCAAGAAGGTGCTGGAGCTCTCCTTGCGGGAGGCCCTCCAGCTCGGCCACAACTACATCGGCACCGAGCACATCCTCCTCGGCCTCATCCGCGAGGGCGAGGGCGTGGCTGCCCAGGTGCTGGTGAAGCTCGGCGCGGATCTCAGCCGGGTGCGCCAGCAGGTCATCCAGCTCCTCTCCGGCTACTCCGGTTCGGGCCCGCAGGGGACCGGCTCTGGCCAGGGAGAGAAGGCCGGCGCTGCCGCCGGCCAGGCCAGTGGCGAGACGCCGTCGGGCTCGCTCGTGCTCGACCAGTTCGGCCGCAACCTCACCCAGCTCGCCAAGGACAAGAAGCTGGACCCGGTCATCGGCCGCGCCCGGGAGACCGAGCGCGTGATGCAGGTCCTCAGCCGTCGCACCAAGAACAACCCGGTGCTCATCGGCGAGCCCGGAGTGGGCAAGACCGCCATCGTGGAGGGTCTCGCCCAGGCCATCGCCGCGGACAACGTCCCGGAGACGCTGACCGGCAAGCAGCTCTACACGCTGGACCTCGGCGCACTCGTCGCCGGCTCTCGCTACCGGGGTGACTTCGAGGAGCGCCTCAAGAAGGTGCTCAAGGAGATCCGCACCCGCGGCGACATCATCTTGTTCATCGACGAGATCCACACCCTGGTGGGTGCCGGTGCCGCCGAAGGCGCCATCGACGCCGCCAGCATCCTCAAGCCGATGCTGGCCCGTGGCGAGCTCCAGACCATCGGTGCCACCACGCTCGACGAGTACCGCAAGCACCTGGAGAAGGACGCTGCGCTGGAGCGCCGGTTCCAGCCGGTCAAGGTCGAGGAGCCCACCGTGGCCCACACGATCGAGATCCTCAAGGGCCTGCGCGACCGCTACGAGCAGCACCACCGGGTCACCATCACCGACCAGGCGCTGGTGGCTGCGGCCAACCTCGCCGACCGGTACATCTCGGACCGCCACCTCCCGGACAAGGCCATCGACCTCATCGACGAGGCCGGCTCCCGCCTGCGCATCAAGCGCATGGAGACCCCGCCGGACTACAAGGAGCTCGAGAACTCGATCTCCCAGGTCGTCCAGCAGAAGAAGGAAGCCGTCGAGGCCCAGAACTTCGAAGAGGCCGGCCGCCTGCGCGACCGCGAGAAGGAGCTCCTGGCCGAGAAAGACGCCAAGGAGATCGAGATCAAGGCGTCAGGCGTGGACCTCTTCGACGAGGTCGACGAGGAAGCCATCGCCGAGGTCCTCTCGCTGTGGACGGGCATTCCCGTCTACAAGCTCACCGAGGCCGAGACGGCCAAGCTCCTCCGCATGGAGGAGGAGCTCCACAAGCGGGTCATCGGCCAGGAGCAGGCCATCAAGTCCGTCTCCCAGGCCATCCGCCGCACCCGCGCCGGGCTCAAGGATCCCAAGCGCCCGTCGGGCTCGTTCATCTTCCTGGGGCCCTCGGGCGTCGGCAAGACCGAGCTGGCCAAGACGCTCACCGAGTTCCTGTTCGGCGACGAGCAGAGCCTGATCAGCCTCGACATGTCGGAGTACATGGAGAAGCACACGGTCAGCCGCCTGGTGGGCTCGCCCCCCGGGTACGTGGGCTACGAGGAGGGCGGTCAGCTCACCGAGGCCGTCCGCCGCAAGCCGTTCTCGGTCGTCTTGTTCGACGAGATCGAGAAGGCCCACCCCGACGTCTTCAACACGCTGCTGCAGATCCTGGAGGAAGGTCGCCTGACCGACTCCCAGGGCCGCTCGGTCGACTTCCGCAACACCGTGCTGATCATGACCTCCAACCTGGGCACCCAGGACCTGCGCAAGGCCAACGTCGGCTTCGGCAAGAACGATGAAGCCATCTCCTACGAGAAGATGAAGGAGAAGGTGAACGACGCGCTGAAGCAGCACTTCCGCCCGGAGTTCCTGAACCGCATCGACGACATCATCGTGTTCCACGAGCTGTCCCGTGCCGAGGTGACCACCATCGTCGACCTCCTCATCAAGCGCACGAGCATCCAGCTCGAGGCGCAGGGCATCGGCATCGAGCTGACCGACCCGGCCAAGCTCTACCTGGTGGAGAAGGGCTACGACCCCACCATGGGTGCTCGTCCCCTCCGTCGGGCCATCCAGCGCTTCGTCGAGGATCCGCTGTCGGAGCGCCTGCTCTACAAGCAGTTCCGCGCTGGCGAGATCGTCATCGTCGACACCGGGGTGGATCCGGACACGGGCGAGGACGGGATCGTCTTCCGAGCGGTCGAGGGCTTCGAGCCCACGGTCGATCCGGAGTTGGCCGATGCGGGCACCCCGACGGGCACCGGCGCCGCCGGGGATCTCGTCGTCTGACGCTCGTCCCAGCGACGCATCCATCACCGATGTGACCGAGGCCCCGCCGAGAGGTGGGGCCTCGTCGCGTCGGGAGCGTTCACGCGCTGATCAGGAGGCGAGGGCCCGGCGGCTGCGGGCCTCCACCGCGCGCTGGCACTCGGCCATCATGCGGCGGACGTCGGCCATGGCCTGCTCGGTGCGCTCGGTGTGGTCGGTCCCGGTGAGGGCGACGGGCCGATTGCTGATGCGGCAGGTGACGATGGGCCGGCGCCGGAACGGGTTCAGGTAGGGCAGGGTTCGCGAGCCCGGCCAGACCTGCTCGGTGCCGATCATGCCGGCGGCGACCACGGGAGCGCCCGACGCATCGGCCAACCGGGACACGCCGGTCGATGCGCGTCCGGTCGCAAGGGGGCGATCTGGGTCGTACCGGATGCGCCCTTCGGGCAGCAGGAGGATGGTGATGCCCGAGTGCAGCGCCTCGACCGCAGCGTTGAACGCATCGCCCCGCCCGGCGGCGCGATCGACGGGGATGGCGCCGATGGCCCGGGCGAAGGGGCGGGTCCACTTGCTGTCGACGTACTTCTTCTCGATCAGCACCCGCGGGTAGCGCCGGTACTTGTGGAAGACGATGACCCCGGCCACGACGTCGAACAGGCTCCGGTGGTCCACCACGATGATCCCGGTCTCGACCGCCTCGTTCATGGCGTCGCCGCCGTCGATGTCGAACCTGGCGAACGGCCAGCTCAGCACGCGCGCCAGGCGCGCCAGCCAGGCGAGGGCTCGTTCGGGGGACATCGGGCGAGTCTTGCTCACCCGGCTCCGGATCCGACAGGCGTGGCCGCAACGAACATGCGTTCGCCTGTCAGACCCTTCCGTTAGGGTTTCGCCATGGCCCGCACCAAGACGCTGTACCGCTGCACCGAGTGCGGTTCGACCGAGCCCAAGTGGACGGGCCGCTGCAACGGGTGCGAGGCGTGGGGCACCCTGCTCGAGGAGGTCGACGGCCCGGTGGCCGGGGTCACCGTGGTCCCGGTCCTCCCGCCGTCGGTCCCGCCCATCCAGATCAGCGACGTGGACCCCACCGAGTTCACGCCCCGGCCCACCGGCGTCCCCGAGCTGGATCGGGTGCTGGGCGGCGGCCTCGTGCCGGGTTCGGTCACCCTGCTCGGCGGGGAGCCGGGCATCGGCAAGTCCACGGTCCTGCTCCAAGCGGCGGCGGAGGTCGCGGCGTCGGGGCGCAAGGTCTTGTACCTGTCGGGCGAAGAGTCGGCGCAGCAGGTGCGCTTGCGGGCGGAGCGCCTGGGCGCCCTGCACCCGATGCTCTGGTTGGCCACCGAGATCTCGTTGCCCCAGGTGCTGGGAGCCATCGCCTCGGTCGAGCCGGACCTCGTGATCGTGGACTCGGTGCAGACGCTCCTCAACCCGGATCTGGCCTCGACGCCGGGCTCCGTCGCCCAGGTGCGCGAGTGCACCCACCGCCTGGTGCAGGAGGCCAAGCGCACCGGCTGCGCCATCGTGCTCGTCGGCCACGTCACCAAGGAAGGCGCGCTGGCCGGGCCCCGGGTGCTCGAGCACATGGTGGACACGGTGCTGTCGTTCGAGGGAGACCGCCACCACGCGCTGCGCCTCCTGCGGGTGGTCAAGCACCGGTTCGGCTCCACGCAGGAGCTCGGCCTGTTCGAGATGTCGGAGAAGGGCCTGCGCGGGGTGCCCGATGCCAGCGGCATGTTCTTGGCGGATCGTCGCCTCGGCATTCCCGGTTCGGTGGTCGTGCCCACCATCGAAGGAGCTCGTCCGCTGCTCGTGGAGCTCCAGGTCCTGACCACCGCATCCACGCTCCCGTCGCCGCGTCGGTCCGCCCAGGGCATCGACAGCGGCCGCCTGTCGCTGCTGCTCGCGGTGCTCCAGCAGCGGGTGGGGGTGCAGACCGGCCAGGTCGACGTCTACGCCCTCGCCGTGGGTGGGGTGAAGATCACCGAGCCCGGTGCGGACCTCGCCCTCGGCTTGGCCGTGGTGTCCTCGCTCACCGGGACGCCGGTTCCCGCCGACATCGTGGCGTGCGGCGAGGTCGGCCTCGGCGGCGAGCTCCGCCAGGTGGCCCACACCCCCCGCCGCCTGGCCGAGGCATCTCGCCTCGGCTTCAAGCGTGCGGTCCTTCCGTTCTCGGCGCCGGCCCCGCCGCCGGGCATCGTGGCCATCCGGGTCGGCACCCTGATCGATGCCGTCGAGCGCCTCCACATGCTTCCGGCCTGACGGTCCTTCCAAACCCGGCCCTCTGAATTGGATTGGCCCTTCCAGGGTTGCGTCATAAGACGGACCCAAGAAGCGCACCCCCCCACCAACTCAGGACCATCACATGAGACAGCACCAGTCACACAAGAACCGCACCATCGGGGTGATCTTCCTCGCAGCCGCCATCGTCTTGGGGGTGCAGGCGGGCGGATCACCGGCGTCTGCCGAAACGACGCCTCCCACCAGGATCAAGGTCACCAACTCGACTAGCAGCGTCGATGCCCTGCCGGTGGCACATACCCAGGACGGCACCCTCCTTCCCTGGCAGCGGACGCTCGTGTGGATCAGCCACGCCCCCTTCCCCTACACCCCGGCCGGCGTGAACGTCCGGGTCCGCTGGGCGTGCGGCGGCGTGACGGTGCAGAACGTGGCCGTGACGACAGCCCCGGACGGGACGGCGGAGCTGCCCTATCCCAGTTCCTTCGGCATCGTGCCCCCGAGCAACTGCACCGTGACCATGTCCGTGCCCTGGACGGGTGCACACCCCCAGATGGGGCTCTACGAGCTCGGCTACCAGCTTCCGGTGCCCCAGACCCCCTTCGTCGTCACCCACTCCTCGGTGATGTTCCGCTACTCGTAGACCGAAGTCGGTTCGGGCGTCGAAGCCCGAACGTCGAACGAGAACGGACGACGTTGCCCTGGCCCGCCGGTGGTCAGGGCAACGTTCCCGTTTTGGCCTGACTGCTCGAGCAGAGCGATGGAGGTAGGACAAAACGGTGACCCGACGAACCGCTCCGTGGACGCAGCGATGTATCCTCCACGCGCATGGCTGCCCGGTATCCCGCTGAACTTCGGGCGGCGCTGGCCCAGGTGGCGCCGGGTCGGCCGGTGCGAGATGGCATCGACCGGATCCTCCAGGCCGGGATGGGCGGGCTCGTCGTCATCGGGGATGGACCGGCCGTGCTGAACATCTGCTCGGGCGGGTTCCTGCTCGACGCGGCGTTCAGCCCCCAGCGGCTCTCGGAGCTTGCG
>JBKJPY010000085.1:0-2515 GCA_046594195.1 Acidimicrobiales bacterium
AACGGAACCCTCACCATCTCGGAGCCCACCCCATGCTGACCCAACGCCTCCGATCGCCACTCGCAGCCACCTGGCTGCGAGGGCTCATCGCCCGACGCATCGGCCGGCTCGCCGCCACCGCTATCGGAGTTGCCCTCGCCGTAGGGCTCCTGGCTTCGATCGGAGCCTTCCTCTCCTCGTCCAAGGCCACCATGACCACACGCAGCATCGCGACCGTGGCCGTTGACTGGCAGGTCGAAGGCCAGCCCGGAAGTGACCCCGCGACGCTGGCCAGAGAGGTCGCCGCGACGCCACACGTGACCGCCACCGAACCCGTCCAGTTCGCTACGACCACGGGATTCCAGTTCGACAGCGGCTCCACCGTCCAGACCACCGGTGCCGGCCAGGTCCTCGGAATCTCCAACACCTACCGAGCAACGTTCCCTGACCAGCTCCGTACCCTCGCCGGCACCCCGAACGGCGTGCTGCTCTACCAACAGACCGCAGCAAACCTCCAAGCCGTCCCCGGCAGCACCATCACCATCAACCGCGACGGGCTCGCCCCTGCAAAGGTGACCGTGGCCGCCATCGTCGACATCCCCCAGGCCGACTCACTGTTCCAGAAGGTCGGCGCCCCAGTCGGCGCCGCCGCCCAAGCACCACCCGACAACGTCCTCATTGTTCCCGCAGCAACCTGGCACCGCCTCTTCGACCCACTCGCAGCACAACGACCCGACCTCGTCCACACCCAGGTCCACGCCCGGCTCGACCACCATCTCCCACGTGATCCCTCCGCTGCCTACAACGACACCACCGGCCAGGCCCGCAACCTCGAGGTCAAGCTCGCTGGCACCGGCCTCGTCGGTGACAACATTGGCGCCACCCTCTCCGGTGCCCGCGAAGACGCCCTCTACGCCCAGATCCTGTTTCTGTTCCTCGGCGTTCCCGGCGCCGTGCTCGCCGGGCTTCTCACCGCAACCGTCGCCGGGTCGGGCCGCGACCGTCGACGCCGCGAACAAGCGCTCCTGCGCACCCGGGGCGCCACCACCCGCCAACTCACCCGACTCGGCATCATCGAGGCCGCCCTCGTCGGCGTCGCCGGATCCGCGCTGGGACTCGGCCTTGCCTACATAGTCGGTCATCTCGCCTTTGGCACGACACGGTTCGGGGCCACCGCTGGTGCAGCCGTTCTCTGGTCCGCTGCCGCTGCCGCCGCAGGCCTGACCATCGCCGTCGCAGCCATCGCCATCCCGGCGTGGCGCGACGCACGAGACACCACCGTCGCCGCCGCCCGACTCACCGTCGGACGCGCACGAAACCCACGGTGGATGCGCTGGTACCTCGACATCGTCATCCTCGCCACCGCAGTCACGGTGTTCTGGCTCACCTCCCGCAACGGTTACAAGCTCATCCTCGCCGTCGAAGGCGTCCCCACCATCTCTGTCAGCTACTGGGCATTCGCAGGCCCAGCACTGCTATGGATCGGCGCCGGGCTCCTCACCAACCGGCTCACCAACCTTCTGCTGCACCGCGGCCGCCCACTGCTCGCCGCGTCGCTGCACCCGCTCGCCGGCGGCCTATCCGACACCGTTGCGGCCAGCCTCGGACGCCAACGCCGGCTCCTCGCACGCGGCGCAGCGCTCGTCGCGCTCACCATCGGCTTCGCAGCCTCCACCGCAGTGTTCAACAGCACCTACCACCAACAAGCAGAGGCCGACGCCGTCCTCACCAACGGCGCCGACGTCACCGCCACCGTCTCCCCCGGCGCCACCATCACCCCAAATTCACGGGTCGCCCACACCATCGCCGCCACCCCCGGTGTACGCCACGTCGAAGCCATCCAACACCGCTACGCCTACGTCGGCGCCGACCTCCAGGACCTATACGGCATCAACACCGACACCATCGTCAACGCCGGCCGACTCCAAGACGCCTACTTCCAAGGCGGCACCGCCAGCGAACTCATGGCCACCCTCGCCGCCAAACCCGACAGCATCTTGGTCTCGGCAGAAACCGTGCACGACTTCCAGCTCCTACCCGGCGACGCCCTCACCCTCCGGCTCCAGAACGGCAAGACCAAGCAATACACGAACGTGAAATTTCACTACGTCGGAGTCGCCAAGGAGTTCCCGACCGCCCCTCGCGACAGCTTCCTGCTCGCCAACGCCAACTACATCGCCCAGCAGACCAAGACCGACACCATCGGCGCGTTCCTCATCGACACCGGCGGACGAAACATTGCCGGCATCGCCGCCAAGGTGCGCACCCAAGTCGGCACCACCGCGACGGTCACCGACCTCGTCAGCAGCCGCAAGGTCATCGGATCCAGCCTCACCGCCGTCGACCTCGCCGGCCTCACCCGAGTCGAGCTCGGATTTGCCATCGCCCTCGCGGCGGCCGCAACCGGCCTCACCCTCTGGCTCGGCCTCGTTGAACGACGCCGCACCTTCGCCATCGCCGCTGCACTCGGCGCCACCCCACGCCAACTCGGAGCCTTCGTCTGGGCCGAAGCCGGCGTCGTCACCATCGCCGGACT
>JBKJPY010000014.1:0-3876 GCA_046594195.1 Acidimicrobiales bacterium
TGGAGCCCAAGAAGGGAATCGAACCCTTGACCTTCTCATTACGAGTGAGATGCTCTGCCGACTGAGCTACTTGGGCGTGAACGGGAAACCGTATCCGACGTGGCCCCCCTCGGAGCAACCGTTCCGCTTCGTTTCCCCCGCGGAGCCCTCGACTTCTGGTATCTGATCGGATACCATGAGTCGATGCAAGCGAGCTCGGTCATCCGAAGCTGTCGTCGGCGGTCGGGGCTGACGCTCCGGGCCCTCGCCGATCGCGCTCAGACCTCGCACTCGACGCTGTCAGCGTACGAATCAGGGCGGAAGGTGCCCAGCGCAACGACGCTCGATCGGATCATCCGCGCCACGGGGTGCGAGCTCGAGGTGCGAGCCACCAGTACCCCGGAACCGGTCGGTGGGGTCAGCCGCGGCCAGGAACTGGAGGAGGTGCTTGCCCTGGCAGCGATGTTTCCGACTCGCCACGATCCCCTCCTGCGAGCACCGGTGTTCGCGCGCCGATGACCGACCTCGTCGGTCAGATCGTGGCGCTGCACCAGACGCTGGAAGATGCCTCCATCCCCCATGCGTTCGGTGGCGCGCTGGCGCTTGCTTGGTGCACCGAGCGCCCCAGGGGCACGAGCGACATCGACTTGAACGTGTTCATCGATGCCACCCGATCCGAAGAGGTGCTGGCCGTCCTCCCCGACATCATCGAGCCAACCGCACAGCAACGGGACCTGCTGGCGCGCGATGGCCAGGTACGACTCTTCTGGGACCGGACACCGATCGACCTCTTCTTGAACACGGCCGCGTTCCATCGCGAGGCGATGATCCGATCCCGCATCCAGCTCTTCGCGGGGCACGAGGTGCCGTTCCTCGATTGTTCGGACCTGGCGGTGTTCAAGGCGTTCTTCGATCGGACGAAGGACTGGGCGGACATCGAGGAGATGGTCGCAGCGGGCACCCTCGACCGGGCTCGGGTCCTCGGCGTCCTTGCGGACCACCTCGGAGGAAGCGACCCGCGGATCGCGAAGCTCCGCAACCTCAAACCGCCGAACGGCTGACCGCTCGTGTCGGACGGTCAGACCAGAGTCGGGAGGCGGACGGCGAGGGCGATGAGCTGGAGCTCCTCGTTGGGGTTGAAGTCCAACCGCTCGGCTGTGTCCTGGATGGCCTCCAGGGCGGCGAGGGCTGCCGACGGATCGGCGACGACGGCCATCTCGTCGCGGTAGGCGCCGGCGAGGGCGCCCAGCCCCATGCGCAGCTCGTCGGTGCGCAGGCGACGGCTCTCACGCTTCTGTCGAGCGACGAAGTCGGCCATGCCCGAGCCGCGCTGGCCGTACCGCTCGATTCGCTCCTGCAGGGCCGCGAGCTCAGCTTCGTGGCGATCCTTCAGCGGAGACTCGGCGTCGTCGATGGCCGCACGCAGCTCTGCGATCCCGGCGGCCGCGACGCTGCCAGACCCGTCGAGCCGGCGGGGCAGGCCCCGCCACGCGGAGAGGCGCAGGGCGAGTCGCTCGTCGGTGGCGAGCAGGCGCGCCCGGTCCAGGTCACCGCCGGCGAAGGCAGCCACCTCGTCCGCACGCTCCGACGTAACGCCCTCCTCCACCAGCCGGGCCGCGATCAGCGGAGCGGTGAGCGCGTCGAAGTCGACCCGGACGCACCGGCTGGCAATGGTGACCAGCTCCGGCGGCAGCTCGTCCGCCAGGATCACGAAGAACGTCCCGGCGGGCGGCTCCTCGATGGTCTTGAGCAGCCTCGGACCGGCGTCCTTCACCAGGTGGAACTCATCGAGGAGCAGCACCTTGCGGGAGCCCTCGATTGCGGAACGGCTGGCCCGCTTGATGATCTCGTCGGCCTGGCCCACGGAGATGCTGACGCCCTCGCGCGCCACGATGATCAGGTCGGGATGCTGCTCGTGGCGAGCGAGGGCACGGGCCCGATCGGCGCTCTCGTCGTCACCAGCTGCCGCGGCCTCCGCTGCCAACAGGTCGCCGGCGAAGGCCCGAGCGGTTGCACGCTTGCCCGAACCGTGCGGTCCCACGAACAGCCAGGCGTGGGGGGTGTCGCCCTGGGCGGCGTGGCGCAACATGGCCACGACCGCCTGCTGGCCGACCACATCGGACCACGGATCGCTGCTCGTCTCGGTGGGAGATGAGGTGCTCATGCCCCGGCGCCCGACGGCAGCTTGGCCTCGACGGCATCGAGCACCCGGCGCTCGACTTCGACGACGGCGCCCGAGCCGTCGATGACCACCCACCGGTCGGGATCGTGCGCCGCGAGCATGAGGTAGGCCTCGCCGACGCGACGGTGGAACTCGTCGCCCGCTGCCTCCAGCCGGTCGGGCTTGCCCGCTGCGGCGAGGCGGGAGCCGGCCTCGCCGGGCGGGACCACGAGCAGCACGACCAGGTCGGGGACCAGCCCGTCGGTGGCGAACGTCGACAGCGCCTGCACCGCATCGATGCCGAGGTTGCGCCCGTGGCCCTGGTACGCCAGCGACGAGCCGACGAAGCGGTCGCACACCACGTCCTTGCCCCGGTTGAGCGCCGGACGGATCTTGGTCGACACGTGGTGCGCACGGTCGGCGGCCATCAGGAGCGCCTCGGCACGGGGGTCGAGATCACCGGTCTCAGGGCTGAGCAGGATCTCCCGCAGCCGCTGCCCGACCTCGGTACCCCCCGGCTCGAACGTCAGCACCGCGCCCCACCGTTCAGCCAGCAGACGCGCCTGGGTGGACTTGCCCGACCCCTCGCCCCCCTCGAACACCACGAACCGGCCCATGCCCGCTCGACGTTACCCACCCCGCTGCGCCACCTCGCCCGGACTCGCGTGCACAACGCCGTCGACAACCCGTTCAGGTGCACGCGGGCGCAGCTCGCTCGGTCAGAAGGGGGCGTCGTCGTCGGGCGCAGCGCCGTTCGACTCGGCGGCTGCCACAGGTGGGGCCGCCTTCTTGGCCGGGGCCTTCTTGGCGGCGGCCTTCTTCTTCGCCGGGGCCTTCTTCTTGGCGGCCTTCTTCTTGGCCGGGGCCTTCTTCTTGCCGCCGCCCTCGGCGATGCGGTCGCGCCGGGCCTGGAGCAGCTCGGAGGCCCGCTCGTCGGTGATGGTCTCGAGCTGGTCGGCCTTCTGCAGCGACGCGTTGACCTCGCCGTCGGTGACGTAGAGGCCGAAGCGACCGTCCTTGATCGTCATCTTCTGCTCGGAGACCGGGTCGATCCCCAGCTCCCGCAGCGGGGCCGCCACCGTCTGGTTCCGTCCCCGCTTGGGCTGGGCGAGGATCGTCAGCGCCTTCTCGAGGGTGACGTCGAAGATCTGCTCCTCGTTCTCGAGCGACCGGGTCTCGGTCTTATCCGCGCCCGTCTCGGGATCGGTGAACGCCTTGGTGAGGTAGGGGCCGTAGCGGCCGTTCTGGGCGCGGACCTCGCCGCCATCCGCCGGGTCGACGCCGACGAGCCGGGGCAGCGACAGCAGTTGCATGGCCTCGTCGAACGTGAGGCGCTCGACGGTCATGGTCTTGAACAGCGACGCCGTCTTGGGCTTGTCCTCGGGCTTCACCTTGCCCTTGGTCTCGGGCATCTCGCCCAGCTGCACGTAGGGACCGAACCGACCGGCCTTGGCGCTGACCTCGAGCCCGGTCTCGGGGTCGGTGCCGAGCACCCGGTCGCCGTTGCCGGCGGCCAGGAGCTCGATGGCCTTGAACACGTCGAGCTCGTCGGGCGTGAGATCGTCGGGGATCGAAGCGGACTCGTCGCCCTTCTTCAGGTAGGGCCCGAACTTGCCCGGCTTGACCAGGATCTCCTCGCCGTCGGGCGTCACGAAGCGCCCGACCACGTTGATCTCGGCCGGATCGATCTCGTCCTTGCCCTGCTCGACGAGGAGCTTGAGGCCGGGGGCGCCCGG
>JBKJPY010000039.1:0-3454 GCA_046594195.1 Acidimicrobiales bacterium
CGGATCTCGGGCTTGGCGGCGTCGTTGTGGACGACGAACGTGTACACGTTCTGCTCGATCAGGGCGTAGCTCTTCTCGGACACGACCGGAGCGATGATGACGTCTCGGGGATCCTTCACTTCGCCTCCTCGGCGTTGTCTGCGGAGGCCGCCGGGACCGACGTCGGCAGGTTGTCCTTGGTGAAGACGACGAAGTCGTTCACCAGGACGTCGTAGGCGTTGAGCTCTCGGGAGTTGATGACCTGCACCTCGGGGAGGTTGCGGAACGAACGAGCGGCCACGCCGTCGCCGTCGGTCAGCACCACGAGCACCCGGCCCTCGGTGCCGAGCGCCGCCAAGGCGCCCCTGGCGTCCTTGGTCTTCGGGGCATCCCAGCCCCAGGAGTCCACCACGAGGACCTTCCCCTCGGCGGCCCGGTCCGACAGTGCCGACCGAAGGGCCAGGCGCACCATCTTCTTGGGGGTCTTCTGGACGTACTTGCGGGGCTTCGGGCCGAGGGCCACGCCGCCACCACGCCAGATCGGCGAGCGGCTGGAGCCGGCGCGAGCGCGACCGGTGCCCTTCTGGGCCCACGGCTTGGCGCCGCCGCCCCGAGCCTCGGAGCGGGTCTTGGTGGACTGGGTGCCGGCGCGGCGGGCGGCGAGCTGGGCCGTGACTACCTGCGACATCACGGCCACGTTGGGCTCGATGCCGAAGTAGGTCTCGTCGAGCTCGACGGAGCCGGACTTCTTGCCGGTGGTGCTGAGCACGTCGACCATGGTCACTTCCCCTTCACGGCGTCACGGATGAGCACGAGGCCACCCTTGGGGCCGGGCACGGCTCCCTTGATGAGCAGGAGGTTCCGCTCAGCGTCTGCGGACACGACCGTGAGGTTCATGGTGGTGACCTTGTCGCCACCCATGCGTCCGGCCATGCGCTGGCCCTTGAACACCCGAGCCGGGGTGGCGCACTGGCCGATGGCGCCGGGGGCACGGTGGACCCGGTGGGCACCGTGGCTGGCGCGCTGGCCGGCGAAGCCGTGGCGCTTCATGACGCCGGCGAAGCCCTTGCCCTTGCTGACGGCCGTGACGTCGATGAGATCGCCGTCGGCCAGGGTGGCCACGGTGATCTCTTGGCCGACCTCGTAGCCGGTGACGTCATCGAGTCGGAGCTCGACGAGGCGCTCACCAGGCTCCACGTCGCCGTACTGGCCGGCGACGGGCTTGGTGAGCTTGGTGACCTTCTTGTGACCGAAGGTGACCTGGAGGGCGCTGTAGCCGTCCTTCTCGGGGGTGCGGATCTGCACCACGCGAAGGGGCTCGACCTCGAGGACGGTGACCGGGATCATCCGGTTCTGGTCGTCCCAGATCTGAGTCATGCCGACCTTCTGGCCGACGATCGCTTTGGTTGCCATGAGATGCGTCTTTCGGTCGCGGAGGAACGGGGCCCGTTCACGCGGACGCTCCGCATGGGCCAAGCCCAGCGGAGCGCCAGTTCGGTTGTGCTCTGCGGTACCTGTTTCCAGGCCTACAGAGACGTCGGTTGCAGGCGTGAGCCTGATACCAGCCCATCGGCGGGAGCCTCTGGGCAACGAGTTGGAGACCCTACCGGCGAGGCCGAGCTGAGGCAATTCGCTGCGACGCAGCACCATCTGGGCGCCTGGGGCCGACCGCGGAGCCCACCACGGGGTGTGACAAACTCGCGGCCGACGTCGTCGGGGAGACCGTGAGCTCGTGGAGGAGATCTGGAGGGAGAACGAGCGGCGCGCCGCTTGGCGTCGTCGCCGTCAGGTGACGGCGCTCGCCGGCGTGGCCGTCGCCGTGGGGGTCATCTGGGCGGTCTTCGGCGCGTCGCGAGGCGATGAGACCTTGCAGACGACGGGACCCACCCCCGGCTACCGAGCGGACGGCCGATCGAGCGACACCTCCCCCTTCGAGCTGGCACGTCCCGACAAGGTGAGGTCATCCACCATCCCCAACGGGGTCCTGACCGATCCGACCGATGACGGATCCGGCGACGGATCCACCCCGCAATCCACCCCGGTACCCACAGCGCCGACCACCACGGAGCCGGTCGTTCCGCAGGCGCCGACCGAGGCGGACTCGATCACCTCCCTGTGCGGGTTCACGGAGTCGATCGAATCCATGGGCACCTTGATCACGAACCGCTCCGGCGTGAACCCCGAGACCGCGGCTCGGACCTTGCGAGCGGCGCTCGCGGGCTACCAGCGCTACGTGCCCGACGAGCTCAACGCCTCGTTCCAGACGGTGCAGGGGCGAGCGCTCGAGGCCCTCGACGTGCTCGCTGCGGGCGGCTACTCGGTCGACGATCCTGCGTTCCAGGCCCTCGTCACCCCGCTGTTCAACCAGAGCGCCGAGGCCCAGGACCTGCTCACTGCCCTCGGGCGGATCTCCTCCTACGAGTCCCGGACCTGCCCGAAGGGCTAGCGCGAGCCCGGACGCAGCCGACGCACGCCCCGCACCGCTCCGACCAGCCACCGGTTCTCCTCGGCCCGGAGCCGGAGGGAGCGGCGGTCGACGGGCGGGGAGGTCACGGGCGGCGCCACGTCGGCGCTGGGCACCTCGCACTCCTCGCCGAGCGACGGGAACGGGACCTGGGTCTCGCCCGGCTCTGGTGACCCGGCACCCAGCAGCGCGAGGCGGGTCGACGGCGTCGGCGGCTCGACCTCGGTCACGGCGAGCACCCCGGTGGCGAGCCCCGGATCGGCCCCGGGGGCGTACGTGAGGAAGAACTCCGCCGATACGTCGTAGCGCCGGTGGGTCCCGTCCTCGCCTCGGGCCAGGTGGCGGATGACCGCTTCGGCCGGGGCGACGGCGCAAGCTGCCGCCACCCGCCGGGCACCGGACGCGTTGGGGGCGGAGTAGTGGACGAGCCGGTGGTCGGTGATGATGGCCTGGCCGGCCGCCAGGCTGACGAGGTGGTGGTCCGGCAGCATGTCCGCCAGGGCCTGGTGGATCTCGTAGTCGGGGTGGTTCACCCCGCGCTCGAAGTCGACCAGGCGGTGCGATCCCCGGACCACCCCCAGCGTGCCGTTGGTGTCGTCGGTGTCCTCCAGCGGGCACCACACCGTGGCCGAGGTGAACGCCCCCTCGTCGACGAACGTCCAGTCCAGGTGGTGCGGCAGCTGCTCGCCGCCCGGTGCCTTGGTGACGAAGTTCGCGAAGAAGACCTGGTGGTCGTCGAGGATGGGAGCGAGGGCTTCGCCCACGGTCGACGTGAGTGCGTCGAAGACGGCGGCACGGTAGCTCCGGCGAGCGTCGTACAACGTGGTGTGGAAGCCCGAGGCGAAGGCGTCGTTGCCCTCGATGTCGTGCTCGAGGTGGGCGAACGCGGTCCGGAGGTGCTCGAGCGCTTCGGGGGTGAGGAGGTCGACGATCACGTAGCCGTCGCGCGTGAAGCGGGCCTGGGCGTCGGGGTCGGCGAAGGTCGCACGCTCGGGCCGCTCGACGGCCTGG
>JBKJPY010000059.1:0-3179 GCA_046594195.1 Acidimicrobiales bacterium
TTCTGGTGCTTCCTCTCCGGTGGCATCCTGCTCAACTCGTCGTGGCTGCTCGGCCACGCACCCGACGGCGGCTGGTTCAACTACGCCCCCAACAGCGGTGTGGCCTTCTCGCCCACCCACGGCATCGACTTCTGGAACATGGGCCTGTTCATCACCGGGGTCGCCTCGCTGGTGGGTGCGGTCAACCTCATCACCACCGTGCTCAACATGCGTGCGCCCGGCATGACCCTCATGAAGATGCCGGTCTTCACATGGATGGCTCTGGTCACCCAGTTCCTGCTGCTCTTCGCCATCCCGGTGCTGACCTCGGCGCAGGTCCTGCTGATGTTCGACCGGCTCTTCGACGCCCAGTTCTTCAACGTCTCCGCCGGCGCCGACCCGCTGCTCTGGGAGCACCTGTTCTGGATCTTCGGGCACCCGGAGGTCTACATCATGATCCTCCCGGCGTTCGGCGTGATCTCGGAGATCATCCCGGTCTTCGCCCGCAAGCCCATCTTCGGCTACCCGTTCATGGTCTTCTCCGGCATCGCCATCGGCTTCATGGGTTGGGGCGTGTGGGCCCACCACATGTTCGCCTCGGGCATCGGTCCCATCTCGGTGGCAGCCTTCGCGGTGTCCACCATGTTCATCGCCGTGCCGACCGGCGTGAAGATCTTGAACTGGCTGGCCACCATGTGGGGCGGCAAGCTCACCTTCTCGGCGCCGATGATGTACTCGATCGGCCTGGTCACGATGTTCACCATCGGCGGCCTTTCGGGCGTGACCCACGCGGTCGCCCCGTCCGACACGCAGCAGACGGACACGTACTACATCGTCGCCCACTTTCACTACGTGCTCTTCGGTGGTGCCCTCTTCGGCTTCATCGGCGGCTGGTACTTCTGGTGGCCGAAGGTGTTCGGCTACGCCCTCGGCGAGCGCACCGGCAAGACCAACTTCTGGATCCTGCTCCTCGGTTTCAACCTGACGTTCGGCCCGATGCACATCCTCGGCCTGCAGGGCATGCCCCGACGGACGTACACCTACCGCGACGGCTACGGGTTCAACCTGTGGAACTTCGTCTCCACGGTCGGAGCGTTCATCATCGCCGTCTCGTTCCTGATCTTCTTCTGGAACATCTGGGCCAGCTACCGCAAGGCCAAGAAGGCGGCCGGCGGCAAGGGCAGCCGCCTGACCATGCCGGCCGACCCGTGGGACTCTCGCTCGCTCGAGTGGATGATCCCCAGCCCCACGCCCGTGCACAACTTCGACGTGGTCCCCACCGTGCAGTCGCTGGACGAGTTCTGGCACCGCAAGTACGGGGAGGACGAGGCCGGGCGGCTGGTGCGCATCGCCGCCACCGAGGACGTCGTTCAGAAGGGCGACGCCACCGACGTCCACCTGCCGTCGCCGTCGTACTACCCGATCGTGCTCGCCTTCGGCATGCCGTGGATCACCTGGGGCCTCATCTACAACCTCTGGTTCTGCGCCTTCGGTGCGGTCTTCGTGATCTGGGGCATCTACGGCTGGGTGATGGAGCCGTCCACGGATCCGTTCGACGGCCACGGCCACGACGACGACCACGCCAACCACGACCCCAGCGGTGACGAGGCTTCCGAGCCCGCTGCTGCCGACGACCCGAGCGGCGATGCCGCTCCGACCGAGGAGGCCGCGCTCGTTGAGTGACCTGGCTGCAGCTCTCAAGGAAGAACTGGTCGGGCCCGACCACGAGCACGTCACCACCACCGGCATCTCCAACGAGAAGCTGGCGATGTGGACGTTCCTCGGCTCGGAGTGCCTCCTGTTCGGCGGACTCATCTCGACGTTCCTGCTCTACAAGGTCCGATCCGCCGACGGCGAGACCCCCCACGAGCTCTACGACATCCTGTTCACCTCGATCTCGTCGTTCGTGCTCCTCATGAGCTCGCTCACGATGGTGCTCGCCGTATCGGCGATCCAGCGTAAGGACCTCCGGGCCATGCGGGGCTGGCTGCTCACCACGGCGCTCTTGGGCGTGGTGTTCATCTCCGGCCAGGTGTACGAGTTCACCGAGTTCGTGAAGGAGGGCTACGGCTTCACCCACAGCCCCGCCTGGTCCGCCTTCTACGCCCTCACCGGCTTCCACGGCGTCCACGTCACCATCGGCATCATCATGTTGCTCTCGACGGTGGCGCTGTCGATGCGAGGCCACATCACCCACAAGAACGCCGAAGCGGTCGAGATCGTCGGGCTCTACTGGCACTTCGTCGACGTCGTGTGGGTCGTCATCTTCTCCGTCGTCTACCTCATCAAGTAAGGGGCCTGGCATGAGCGAGACCACCGTTCCCGTGGCCGGCGATGCGCACTCGGATCTGGACCACCACGCCGGCGAGCATGTGTCGGATCGGCAGTTCGTCAAGGTCTTCTTCGGCCTGGTCGCCCTGACCATCGTCGAGGTCCTCTGGGCCTACGCCCCCTGGGCCGCCGAGGACGCCAGCCGGGGAGCCACCGCGCTCTACTGGGGCGGCCTGCTCATCATGATGGCGTTCAAGTTCTTCATCATCGCCAGCTACTTCATGCACCTGAAGTTCGACAACAAGATCCTCACCCGGGTCTTCTACGCCGGGCTCTTCTTGGCCGTCGGGGTGTACTTCATCGCCCTCATGACCTTCCAGCTCTTCAGCAGCGCCCCCGCCGGCTTCGCGCCCTGAGGCGAAGCCTCAGGGCGTGGATCTCCTGCTGGCGCCGGCCTCGGTCGACCTGCTGAGCGGGGTTCAGGAGTACCAGAGGATGTCGTCGAAGCCGTTGGCGTCGTAGTCGCCGACCACGGGGGTGGCCACGCCGTCGGCGACGACGTTGGCACTCGTGGGGGTCCCCGAGCGGGTGATCGACGTCCAGATGTAGTCCGGGCCGCTGCCCGGGGTGTACCAGAAGAGCTCGTCGGCGCCGTCTCCATCGACATCGGCGGCGAAGGGTCGGTAGTCCTTCTTGGTGACCTTCGTCGGCACGGACTCATACGTCGCACCGGCTCCGTACCACCAGATGTAGTCGGCCTTGGCGCCGGGCCCGTACCAGAAGAGGTCATCGGCGCCGTTGCCGTCGAAGTCCCCGATCACGGGGCGGTAGTTCCCGACGATCCGCAGCGCCGTGGTCACCGGTGACCCGTTCGAGAACCGCCAGAGGTAGTCGAACGGGTCACCGGTGACCCGTTCGACTACCTCTGG
>JBKJPY010000089.1:0-7128 GCA_046594195.1 Acidimicrobiales bacterium
TCCTGCGAAGAAGGCTCCTGCGAAGAAGGCTCCTGCGAAGAAGGCTCCTGCGAAGAAGGCTCCTGCGAAGAAGGCTCCTGCGAAGAAGGCTCCCGCGAAGAAGGCTCCCGCGAAGAAGTCGCCGTTCGGGGCGAAGTGGCTGGTGTCACAGGAGGAACTGCTCCAGCACGAGCGCGCCATCTACCTGCACCAGGCCGAGAACCTCGAGGCGGAGGCCCGGGATCTCGTGGCGGACTTCGAAGGCGGCGACACGCAGTTCGACGAAGAGTCGGGCGAGGGCGACACGCTCAGCATGGAGCGCGAGCGAGACCTGACCTTGTCCGCCCAGGCACGGGCCGCCATCGAGGAGATCGACCATGCCCTGGGGAAGTTCGCGCTCGGGACCTACGGCATCTGCGAGCACTCGGGGTCGGCGATCCCCAAGGAGCGGCTCGAAGCGATCCCGTGGGCGCGCGAACGCGTGGAGTACAAGGTCGGAGGCTTCGGCCGCCGCTAGGTCGATGTCATGACCGACGACCTCCATACCGATACGACAGCACCTGCCGACGCGCCCATCGCCGAGCCCGCGGGTGATGCCCGGAAGGCTCCTGCGGCCGCGCCACCGAGGCGGCTCGGCCTCGTCACGGCCGTGGCGGCAGCCGTCCTCGTCGCCGATCAGGCGTCCAAGTGGTGGGCGGTCAGCCGACTGAGCGACGGCGACATCGTCGACCTCGTCGGCTCGCTTCGGTTCAACCTCTTCTACAACACGGGCGTGGCCTTCAGCCTCGGCAGCGACAACGGGTTGGGCCCGTGGATCTCGGTGCTGGCCATCGGCGTCGTGGTGGCGGTGTCGTTCGGAGCGACCAGCCGCTACCCGCTCGGGGCCGTGGCATCGGGGCTCATCTCTGGCGGTGCGCTCGGCAACCTGCTCGACCGTGCCTTCCGCGGCGATGACGGCTTCTTGCACGGTGCCGTGATCGATTTCATCGACCTGCAGTGGTGGCCGGTGTTCAACATCGCCGACTCCGCCATCGTGGTCGGGGCGATCCTCCTGGTGATCGCCAGCTTCCGAGTGCCGCAGTGACGGGCGACCGGTCCGTCGTCGTCGAGGTCCCCGCGTCGCTGGTGGGGGAGCGCATCGACCGCATCGTCGCCATGGTTACCGACGTCAGCCGTACCGAGGCGGCCCGGCTGGTGGCCGAGGGCGCGGTGCGCCTCGACGGCGTCGTGGCCCGCCGTGGGGCCGACCGCCTCTCGTCCGCCGGAGAGATCTCGATCGAGTTGGCCGAGGCCACCGCCCACCCAGGCCCCGAGCCGGACCCCACCGTCGACATCCCGTCGGTACACGTCGACGACGACGTGATCGTGATCGATAAGCCTGCAGACCTGGTGATCCACCCTGGAGCGGGACACACCAGCGGCACGTTGGCCAACGGGCTGCTCGCCCGGTACCCCGAGATCGCCCAGGTCGGTGACCCGGAACGTCCCGGCATCGTGCACCGCCTCGACCGCGGCACGTCGGGGCTGCTTATGGTCGCCCGCTCGCAGGTCGCCTACGACTCGCTCGTGGCCCAGCTCGCAGCCCGGTCCGTCGACCGCCAGTACCGCACGCTCGTCTGGGGGCACCTCGAGTCGCCCCGGGGCGTGGTCGACGCCCCCATCGGACGGTCGCCCAAGCATCCGACCAAGATGGCGGTGACGGAGAAGGGCAAGCCCGCTCGGACCCGCTACGAGGTCGAGCAGATGTACGACGAACCCGTGGTGGTCACGGAACTGGCGTGCAAGCTCGAGACGGGCCGGACCCACCAGATCCGGGTCCACATGGCTGCCATCGGCCACTCGGTGGTGGGCGACGAGCGCTACCGCGGGGCCCGCGAGTCGCTGCCGTGCCCCCGCCCGTTCCTGCACGCCGAGCGCCTCGGCTTCGACCATCCGGTCACCGGCCAGCGGCTGGAGTTCTCGTCGGAGCTCCCTGCGGACCTCGCGGCGATCCGCTCCCAGCTGTCCTGATCAGGTGACCGGGTCGGGCCACGGGGCCTGGCCGCGTGCGATTGCAGCCACGTCGGCCAGGGTCTGGCCTTCGAGCAGTTGGCGCATGTGCTCGCCGACGTCGGCCCACACGGCCAGCAGGACGCACTGGCCCTCGTGGTCGCACGCCCCGTTCTGGTGCGGGCGGCCGAAGTCGCCGACTTCGATGGGTCCGTCGACGGCGCTGACGATCTCGGCGAGGGTGATCTCGCGCGGGTCCCGGGCGAGCACGTAGCCACCGCCGACGCCCCGCTTGGACCGCACGAGGCCGGCGCCCTTCACCGCGAGCAGGATCTGCTCCAAGTACGGCTGGGGGAGCGCCGTGCGATCGGCGATGTCGCGCACCGAGGTTGGGGTGCCGTCGGCGTGCATCGCCAGCGACAGCAGCGCTCGGCACGCGTAATCCCCCCGGGTGGACACCTTCACGGCGGGCATCCTACGGGCACCGGGCTCGGTTCCCGGGTGAAGGGTGCTCCCACCTGGGCCGATGCGGACCTGACGCCGGTAGCAGTAGCTTGTCCCCGGACCAGTTGGAAAGGACCGATGTGGACAAGCCGGTGCTCCCCGATTACGCGGGAGCGTGCATCTCCAACATCGTCCCCGCGCTCCTCGACGGGTCGGTCGAGCCGCCGCCCTGGATCCCGGCTCCGGCCATCGACGCCGGTCAGGTCGTGCTGCTCGTCCTCGACGGCCTGGGATGGGAGCAGCTCCAGGATCGTCGCCACCTGGCGCCCACCCTGTGCTCGATGCCCGGTGGGCCGATCACCAGCGTGTCCCCGTCCACGACGGCCACGGCCCTCACCAGCATCGCTACCGGGCTGGCCCCGGGCGACCACGGGGTGATGGGGTACCGCGTCGCCGTCGACCACGAGGTCCTCAACATCTTGCGCTGGAGCACTCCCGTCGGCGATGCCCGCAAGCGCATCGACCCGCGCCAGTTCCAGCCCAACCCGGCGTTCTGCAGCCAGCGGCCGGCCATCGTGACCAAGGCCGAGTTCGCCACCTCGGGCTTCAGCGGTGCCCACCTGGCCGAGGTCCGCTTCCGGGGCTACCGGGTGCCGTCCACGATGGTCGTCGAGCTCCGCGCCTCGCTGCGGGCGGGCGAACCGTTCGTCTACGTGTACTACGACGGGATCGACAAGGTCGCCCACGAGTACGGCTTGGCCGAGCACTACGACGCCGAGCTGCAGGCGGTCGACCGCTTGGTCGCTGACATCCTCGAGACCCTTCCCCGCGACGCCGCCCTGGTGATCACCGCCGACCACGGTCAGGTCGACGTGGGCGACAACCTGATCGACCCGCACGCCGACGTGATGGCCCACGTGTCCTTCCAGTCGGGGGAGGGCAGATTCCGATGGCTCCACGCCCATCCTGGCCGCGAGGGCGCGCTCCTCGAGGCAGCCCAGGCCCGCCACAGCGACACGGCGTGGGTCGTGTCTCGCGACCAGACCGTCGACGAAGGCTGGTGGGGCGCGCACGTCACCGATGCTGCTCGCCAGCGCCTCGGCGACGTCGCCCTCGTCGCCCGCGAGCCGGTGTCCTTCAACGACGCCGCCGACTCCGGGCCGTTCCACCTCATCGGCCGGCACGGCTCGCTCACGGCCGCGGAGATGTTCGTCCCCCTGCTCGTAGGAGAAGCTCGATGACCGATCCCCAGACCGACCGCGATGATCCCGCGCCCGAGGTGGCGCACGGGGAGCTCGTGGCCCACGGGTCGGAGGCGGTGGAACCCGTGGAGGCCGACGAGCGACGCGAAGCCGTCGAGGAGCCGGCCAAGGTGATGCGGATCGGTTCGATGATCAAGCAGCTGCTCGACGAAGTCCGCCAGGCCGAGCTGGACGGGCCCGCCCGAGAGCGGCTCAAGGCCATCTACGACAGCTCCATCCAGGAGGTGGGTGCGGCCCTCTCGCCCGACCTGCGCGCCGAGCTGGAGCGCGTGGCGATCCCGTTCGGGGAGACCAGCGAGCCGAGCGACGCGGAGCTGCGCATCGCCCAGGCGCAGCTGGTCGGATGGCTCGAAGGGCTGTTCCACGGGATCCAGGCCACGCTGTTCGCCCAGCAGATGGCGGCGCGCAACCAGCTCGAGCAGATTCGAGGCCAGCTCCCGCCCGGCGCGATGCCCGGCCCGGGTCCCGGCGGCGCTCCCGTCGCTGATGCCGGCGACGTCCGCCCCGGCACGTACCTCTGACCCTTCCCGGTGCGGGACGCTCCGGGTCGGTAGGTTCTCGGCGATGAGCGATCTGACGAACCGTCAGGTGGTGCTGCGCCGGCGGCCCACCGGCCTGGTCCAGCCCGACGACACGGAACTGGTCGAGTGTCCGATCCCGGAACTGGCCGAGGGCGAGGCCCTGGTCCGCAACACCTACCTGGGCATCGACGCGGCCGTGCGAACGTGGCTGGACGACCAGCGCGGTTATCTGCCGCCGGTGCAGCTGGGCGAACCGGTTCGCGCCGCCGGGGTGGCCGAGGTAGTGGCTACCCGATGCGACGCCTACGAGGTGGGCGACGTGGTCACGACGCTGTCGGACTTCCAGGAGTACCAGGTCATCCGAGACGACCTCTACACGACCGTCATCCCCGGTGTCGTCGACCAACTCGCCATGCTCTCGGTGTACGGCTCGACCGGTGCGACGGCCTACTTCGGGATGACCGACATCGGTCGGCCGCAGCCGGGGGAGACCGTCGTCGTGTCGGCGGCGGCCGGAGCCACGGGGTCGCTCGCCGGCCAGATCGCCAAGATCGCCGGGGCCCGGGTGGTGGGCATCGCCGGCGGTCCCGAGAAGTGCCGGGTCGTGGTGGAGGAGTTCGGCTTCGACGCCTGCATCGACTACCGAGCTGGCGACCTGCCGGCTCAGCTCCGCGAGCACTGTCCCAAGCGGGTCGACGTGTTCTTCGACAACGTCGGCGGGCCCATCCTCGATGCGGTGTTGGGTCGGTTGGCGCAGAACGGCCGGGTGGCGCTGTGTGGCGTGATCTCGAGCTACCTGACCGGGGAACACCCGGGGCCGGCGAACTACACCAACCTCTTGGCGCGCTGCGGGACCATGTCGGGGTTCAACACCCTGAACGAGTGGGGCCGCTTCGACGAGGCATTCACCCACCTCCGCAACTGGGAGGCCGAGGGCCGCCTCGTGCACCGCGAGCAGGTCCACGATGGCCTCGAACACGCGGTCGAGGCCCTCAACGGACTCTTCACCGGCGCCAACATCGGCAAGACCGTGGTCAAGGTGTCCGACCCCACCGTCCCGGGTTGAAGCGGTCACCTGCCAGATGCGGCCGTCGTCGGGCGGTGGTACCGTCGGAATCACAGGCATGTGATTTGTCCACAGTTTGGGGACAACCACTGTGGATGTCCTGTGGGCGACGGCCCCGCGCCGTGGCCGTCCGGCACCAACGAGTCCGAAGGAAGTCGCCGTGGGCGATTCATTCACCCACCTCCACGTGCACACCGAGTACTCGATGCTCGATGGCGCGGCGCGCGTCGACGAGGTCGTGGCTGCGGCTGCCGCCGACGGCCAGCCGGCGATCGGGATCACCGACCACGGCAACATGTACGGGATCTTGCCCTTCTACAAGGCGTGCAAGAACAACGGCATCAAGCCGATCCTGGGCTTCGAGGCGTACCAGGCCGATGACTCCCGCACCGAGCGACCGAGCCGCCGCGGCCGCCTCGACGACTCCGGCGGCGATGCTGGCGGCGGCAAGAAGCTCTACTACCACCTGACCCTGCTGGCGGAGAACGAGACCGGGTACAAGAACCTGATCCAGCTCTCCAGCCGGGCGTTCATGGAGGGCTACTACTACAAGCCCCGGCTGGACTGGGAACTGCTCGAGGAGCACAGCGAAGGCGTCATCGCCACCACCGGCTGCCTCGGCGGACACGTGCTCCAGCACCTGATGCGCGGCGACGAGGAAGCGGCGCTGAAGGCGGCCGCCCGGCTCCAGGACATCTTCGGGCGCAACAACCTGTTCGTGGAGATCCAGGACCACGGCATCCCCGAACAGCACCGCACCAACCCGCAGCTGTTCGAGATCGCCAAGCGCATCGGTGCTCCGCTGCTGGCCACCAACGACAGCCACTACACGAACCGCCACGACGCCGTCGCCCACGACGCCCTGCTGTGCGTGCAGACCGGATCCCTCATGAGCGACCCGGACCGCTTCAAGTTCCACGGTGACGATCACTACCTGAAGACCGCGCAGGAGATGCGCCAGCTGTTCTCCGAGGTCGAGGTCGCTTGCGACAACTCGCTGTGGATCGCGGAGCGCTGCAACGTCGAGATCGAGTTCGGCAAGCCGCTGCTGCCCAACTTCCCCCTGCCCGAGGGCTTCACCGACGACGCCGACTACCTCCGCCACCTCACGATGGAGGGGGCGAAGAAGCGGTGGGGCGAGAAGCTGCCGGACAAGGTCGTCGAGCGCTTGGCCTATGAGCTCACCACCATCGAGAACATGGGGTTCAGCTCCTACTTCTTGATCACGTGGGACCTCATCAAGCATGCCCGCGACACCAACATCCGAGTCGGTCCGGGCCGCGGTTCGGCTGCCGGTTGCGCGGTGGCCTACTGCCTCTGGATCACCGACCTCGACCCCATCAAGTACGACCTTCTGTTCGAGCGGTTCCTGAACCCGTCTCGTATCTCGATGCCCGACATCGACATGGACTTCGACTCTCGTTATCGCGACGAGATGATCCGTTACGCCGCCGAGCGCTACGGCCGCGACCGCGTGGCCCAGATCGTGACGTTCTCCACCATCAAGGCCCGGGCCGCGGTTCGTGACGCCGCTCGGGTGCTGGGCTACCCGTACATCGTGGGCGACAAGGTGGCCAAGGCCATGCCGCCGCTGATCATGGGCCGAGACACGCCGCTCTATGCGTGCCTCGAGCCCCACGAGAAGTTCGCCGACGGCTACAAGATGGCGGGCGACCTCCGGAAGATGTATGAGGAGGAGGAGGACCTCAAGAAGGTCATCGATGTCGCCAAGGGGCTCGAGGGCCTGCGGCGCCAAGACGGCATCCACGCCGCCGCCGTGGTGATCACCAAGGATCCCCTCACCGACTACCTGCCGATCCAGCGCAAGCCCACTGCCGGTCAAGACATCACCGAAGCGCCGGTCGTC
>JBKJPY010000087.1:0-21361 GCA_046594195.1 Acidimicrobiales bacterium
CGATGGCCGAACAGCGCACGGCGATCTCCTGGCCATCGGCCACCACGGTGGCGCCAGAGACCCGCCCCTGGGCGTCCTTGGTGATGCCGGTGAGCGAGGCGCCGTTGACGGCGACCGCACCGAACTCGATCGCGGCCGTGCGGGCAACAGCGAGGCTCAGGCGGGCGTCGTCGACCGTTGCGTCGTAGTACAGGTACGACGAGGCGATCTTCTCCTTGGGGAGCGTGGGCATGTGGGCCAGCGTCTCCTCGGCGTTGAGACGCTCGTGGAATTTCCCGATGCGGGCACCGCCGGTGAGGTCGTAGGCCCACATCGACATGCCCATGGCCCGGGCGAGCTTCTTGTTGATCACGCCACCGGAGCCGTGGAAGATCGGCAACAGGAAGGGAAGGAGCTTCACCAGGTGCGGGGCGTTGTGCCGCAGTCGCTGCCGCTCGGCGAGGGCTTCGTAGACGAGCCGGACCTCGCCCTGTTGCAGGTACCGCAGTCCGCCATGGGCGAGCTTGGAGGATTTCGAGGAGGTGCCCGAGGCGAAGTCGTCGCGCTCGATCAAGGCGGTGCGCAGACCGCGCGAGGCGGCGTCGAGCGCCGCGCCCACGCCGGTGATCCCGCCGCCGACCACCAGCACGTCGAACGGATCATCGCCGAGGCGGCGTAACGCCTCGCCACGGTCGAACCACGCCGGTCCGGTCATGATTCGTTCCTGTCGGCCGTCTTCGTGCGCATGGCAACGATCCTATGGTGAGGACCCCGTCACCCGGCCAGTGGCGTGTCTGATGCCACGCACCAGAACGGCCTGGTGTGGACACCCCTGCGGGCGGGCGACCATACTCGGCGCTTCGTGCGTCACCCCCTGTGCCGGGCTGAGAACCCCGGTATGGCCAGCTTTCGCCCGAAACCTGGTGTGGTCCAACCGGACCATGTCGTCATCTGACCGGAGCCCGTCGAGGGAGTGACCCTCCAACCATGAACCTGTCCTGGCGAACGAAGGCGGCCTGTCACGGTCTCGACCCGCAGGCCTTCTACCCCGAGACCGACGAAGAGGCCGAGACGGCCAAACAGGTCTGCGCGGTGTGCCCCGTCCAGGGCGCCTGCTTGGAGTACGCCTTGGCTCGACGTGAGAAGGAAGGCGTCTGGGGCGGCTGCACCGAGCGGGAACGGCGGCGCATCATCCGACAGCGCCGACGCACGGCCTGATCGTGTTCGCCGTCCGCCGCATCTGGGCCGACGAGGGCCTCCGCCTCCGTTCGATCCGCTTGGCGGCGCTGGCCGACGCCCCCGGCGATGCCACCACCACGCTCGCCCGGGCCGAGGCCCGGGGCGAAGACCACTGGATCGAAGCGGCAGCCGCCAACGCGTCGGGTGGGCTGCAGGCAACGTTCTTCGCCGAGCTGGCCGATGAGGACGGCGCGGCGATCGGTGGTGAGCCGGTCGGGCTCATCGGCGCCTACGCCAACGAGACCGGCATCGTGAACCTGGTCGGGCTCTGGTCCGCTCCTGGGCATCGCGACGTGGGCGTGGCCCCGGCCCTGCTCGCGGCCGTTGCCGAGTGGGCTGCCACGATCGGCGCCGACCGCCTGCGCATGTGGGTGGTCGAGCGCAACGAGTACGCCAAGGCCTTCTACCTCGACGAGGGCTTCGAGCCCACCGGCGCCACGATCCCCTACGAGCTGGATCCGCGCCTCAAGCAGGTGGCGATGGTCCGCAAGGTCTGAAGCTGCCGAACGGTCCGGTACCGTCGGCAGCCATGGACTTCGAGCTCTCTGAGGAACTTCTCGCCCTGCAGGAAACCTGCCGGCGCATCGCCCAGGACAAGGTCAAGCCCCGGGCCCGGGAGATCGACGAATCGGGCGAGTACCCGCAGGACCTCTTCGACGTGTTCCGCGACGCTGGCCTCCTCGGGCTGTGCATCCCCGAAGAGCTCGGCGGCTCCGGTGCCGGCATCCTCGGCCTCACGATTGCCATCGAGGAGGTGGCGAAGTACTCCAACACCGCCGCCCTCATGCTGTTGCTGACCCGGCTGCCCACCGGCCCGGTGATGATCGCCGGCTCCGACGAGCAGAACCAGCGCTACATCACCCCCATCGCCGATGGCTCCAAGCGGGCCGCGTTCTGCCTGAGCGAGCCCCAGGCCGGCTCCGATGTCATGGGGATGCGCACCAAGGCCGTCCAGGACGGCGACGAGTGGGTGATCAACGGCACCAAGTGCTGGATCTCGGGCGTGGTCCAGGCCGACTGGTACACCGTGTTCGCCAAGACCTCCGACGACGTCACCGAGCGGAACCACAACTCGATCTCGGCGTTCATCGTCGAGCGGGGCTGGGACGGCGTCGAGGTCGGCTCCACTGACCGCAAGATGGGCGTCCGTGGCGTCGACACCGGCGAGCTGCTGCTCACCAACGTCCGGGTCCCCGCCGCCAACGTCGTCGGGGCGATCGGTGGGTTCCCGCTCGCCATGCAGGGCCTCAACTCGATGCGCCCGATCGTCGCCGCCCGCGGCATCGGCCTGGCCGAAGGCGCCCTCATGTACGCCGTCGAGTACGTGAAGGAGCGTGCTGCGTTCCGCAAGACCATCGCGGACATGCAGGGCATCCAGTGGGAGATCGCCAAGCTCGCCACCGAGATCGAGGCCGCCCGGCTGCTGACCTACCGGGCCGCCGCCATGGCCGACGCCGGACGCTTCCAGAAGGAGGACGTCCCGTACCTGTCGATGTGCAAGTACTACGCCACCGAGGTGGCGGTGAAGGCCTCCAACCTGTCGCTCCAGATGCTGGGCGCCGCCGGGTACATGAAGGACCATATGACCGAGCTCTACTACCGAGACGCCAAGCAGCTCACCATCGTCGAGGGCACCAGCCAGGTCCAGCTCGGGCTCATCGCCCGGGGGGTCCTCGCCCAGGACCTCTGGTGGGATTGAGGCGGCTCCCTCGGCACTGACCGTCGCTCTGGCACCATGGCCGGGTGCCGTTCGGGACGATCATGGCGTCGGGGTGGGCGAGCGGGCTGAACCTGTACGGGACGGTGTTGCTGCTCGGTCTGGCCCGAGGACGCGGGGAGGTCCCGTGACCGGCGCAATCGACGTCGGTCGGTGGGTGGTGGCGACGGCCCCGGTCCGGGTGGCGGACGTCGGCGGGTGGACGGACACGTGGTTCGGCTCGCCGGGCCGGGTCTGTCACGTGGCCGTCGGTCCCGGCGTCGAGGTCCGAGCATCACTCGTGCCCCGGTCGCCTGACGGACCCGTGCACCTAGCGGCGCCGGACATCGGCGTCGACCAGTTCGTCGGACCGGGTGGGCCACCGGAAGCTCCGACGTGGACGATGCCATCGCCTGGGAGACACCCGCTGCTCGAGCACGCCATCGCCTCAGCGGTGGCGGAAGCAGCGCTGCCCGACGATCTCGGTGTCGAGCTGCGGATCGCGTCGCACGTGCCGGCGGGGGCGTCGCTGGGGACCTCGGCATCGGTGGTCGTCGCAATCCTCGGGGCGCTGGACGCTCTGCTCGGTGGCACCCGGTTCCCCGAGGAACTCGCGGTGCTTGCCCACCAGGTGGAAACGGTGCGGGCCGGCCGGGAGGCGGGCGTGCAAGACCAGTGGGCCGCGGCGCTCGGCGGGGTCGAGCTGCTCTCGATCGGCCCGTACCCGGGGGCCCGCCACGAGGCCATCGCCGTGCCGTCACGCGCTGCAGCCGAACTGGACGAACGCCTCGTCACGGTCGTGTTCGGAGCGCACGACTCGTCGCTGGTCCACGCCCAGGTCATCAACGCCATGGTGGGATGCGGGGGGCCCGAGCACGACCGGGCTCGCCACGCGTTGCGCCGCCTATCCACGCTTGCCGGCGATGCAGCGGCCGCCCTTGCTGACGGGGCGATCGACCAGTGGGGCGAGGTCCTCGTCGCATCGACGGAGGCCCAGCGAGACCTGCACGACGGCTTGGTCGGGGCTGCCCATCAGGCTGCCATCGAGGTCGCCCGGCGCCACGGCGCCGTGGGCTGGAAGGTCAACGGCGCCGGCGGCGACGGCGGCAGCCTGACGGTGGTGGCCGGTGCCGACCGACGCGCCGACATCGAGGCTGCGCTCACGGGCATCGACCCGGCGTGGCAGACCCTGCGCCTCGGCTTGGCCCCCGGGCTCCGGGTCGAGTCGGCGTGACGGGCCGCCGGCGCCTCACCCGGCGCGGACGGCGGCCTCCTTCTCGGCGCTGATCGCTCGGACCAGGGCGAGGATGTCGGGGTCGGCCTTGCTGGGTGCGCCGCTGTCGTAGGGCGGTTGCGGGTCGTATTCGATGCCGAGCTGGATGGCTTGGGACACCTCGGCGCCCCAGATCTCCGCGACCAAGGTGAGGGCCAGGTCGATGCCGGCCGAGACGCCCGCAGCGGTCCAGATCTTCCCCTGCCGGACCACGCGCTGCTCGGTGGGGCGGGCGCCGTAGCTGGCAAGTTCGTCGTACGCATACCAGTGGGTGGTCGCATCGAGCCCCTCGAGCAGGCCGGCGGCGCCGAGTAGCAGCGCACCGGTGCACACCGAGGTCGTGTGGGTGGTGTGCTCGTGCGCCAACGCGATCCAGTCGACGATGGGGTCTCGGTCGCGAGCCAGCCTCCGGGTGACGAACCCGCCGGGCACGAGGAGAACGTCAGGCGAGCGAACGTCGGCGAACGTGTGCTCGATGTCGAAGTGCAACAAGCCGTTGTCGTCGGACAGCCGGCCTGTCTTCGCCGCGCACAGGACCACGTCGACGCCGGGCACCTGGGTCAGGACCTGGTACGGCCCGATGGCGTCGAGGGCGGTGAACTCGGGGTAGAGGCCGATGGCGATCTGCATGTCTGGCTCCTTGGGTCGGAATCGGGTCACGCGTGCACCGGTGGGATGCTCCGGTGACCCGATCGGTGGGGTGGTCAGGCGGGGGTGCGGGCGAAGTGCTGGCGGTAGCGGTCGGGGGTCGTGCCGACGCGGCGGACGAAGGCCCGGTGCAGCGTCTCGGCGTGCTTCAGGCCAACACACCCTGCGATGGCGCCGATGGTGAGGCCCGTCGTCTCGAGCAGGCGGCGGGCGGCTTCGACCCGCAGCTCCTCGACGTGGGCCGCCGGCGTCGTGCCCGTCTCGGCCCGGAACGTGCGGGCGAACGTGCGGGGACTCATGCCGGCCCGGTCGGCGAGCCGGTCCACAGTGAGGTCGGCATCGAGGTGGTCGGGGAGCCAGCGCTGGACCTCGGCGATGGCCGGGGTTCGAGCGGCCTGGGCCTGAAGCTGGGCGCTGAACTGGGCCTGGCCTCCGGGACGACGGGCGAACACCACCAGCCAGGCGGCGACCTGGTGGGTCAGCTCGGGCCCGTGGTCCGCCTCGACGAGTGCGAGGGCCAGGTCGATGCCGGCAGTCACACCCGCGGATGTCCAGCGGTCCCGGTCGTGCACGTAGATCTGGTCGGGGAGGACCTCGATCTTGTCGCTCAGCTCAGCAAGCTCGCCGCACGAGTCCCAGTGGGTGGTGGCCTGGTGGCCGTCGAGCAAGCCTGCGGCCCCGAGGACGAGGGCGCCGGTGCAGACGGAGGTGACCCGATCGGCTCGCGCCGCCAGTTCCCGGACCCTTGCGAGGAAGGCCTCGTCCCCCAGCAGGCCCCGGGTTCCGCGACCACCGACGACGACGAGCGTGTCAAACGAAGCCGGCGCGTCGTCGAGGGACCCGTCGGCGCCGATCTCGATGCGGCTCGTGCTGCGAACCCGGTGGCCGCCCTCGGTCAGGACCCGCGTCTCGTACAGCCCGCCGCCCCCGACGCGATCGGCGGCGTCGAACACCTCGATCGGACCGACCAGATCCAGGAGCTGGAGCCGGTCGAAGGCGACCAGGACAACGGTGCGGGGCGTGCTCACCCGGTCAGTGTGCGCCGCCGAGCCCGCTGTCGACAATGGCAACATCCTGACGATTCCTGCCAGAAGTCGGGCTTGCGGCGCCGATCGAGCATGCGCTCACCACGGCGAGGGTTGGCGCCCGCTCGTCAGTCGGGCGAGCTGGTCCGGTGGTTTCGCCACACGAGCGCCAAGAGCGCGACCGTCAGGACCGAAGGGACGACGAGCACGTGAACGGCGGACGCCCCCCGCATCGTCGTCACGCTCAGCTCCAACCCGTCGCGCAGGACGAAGCGCACGTCGTCACCGAGCAGCCACCAGTACCCGCGGAAGTCCGCGCCAACGGTGACCGCCTTCAGGGCCACTTGGTCCCACGGGAGGACGAACCCGGAAACCAGCGCCAAGACGGCGAGCACGGCCACCAACGGTCCGGCCAGCGCCCCGATCCTGCGTGGAGCCGGCCCGGTCCAGCGGGCCATGGCCTCGCCGAACGAGACCGCCGCGAGCACCAGGGCGGGCAGGACCATCGACCAAGCGATCCACCGGTGGGCGGTGCGGACGGAGTGACCGAACGGACGCCCGCCGATCTCGCCGGCCTCGGCGGCGAGGGGCCCCCACGCCTGGGTGGGGGTCGGGCGGTAGGCGAACACGAGGTAGGCGCCGGTGAGGGCGAGCACCACCAGTTGGGCGATCAGGATCCATGCGAGGGCACGACGGACCGTGGCCACGCGATCCGAGACCTCCGCTTCCGCCATCGGGGGCGAAGGTAGCGCAAGTGACCTGACATGCTGTCGGTCATGAGTGCGACGACCTGGGACGACGTGGGTGGTTGGTCGAAGGTCCTCGGGACCCTCACGCAGCGCGAGGACCTCGACCGCGCCGTTGCCGGCGCGGCGATGGGCGAGATCCTCGACGGGAACGCGACCCCGGTCCAGATCGCCGGGTTCATCGTCGCGCTGCGCATGAAGGGCGAGACCACTGAGGAGCTCATCGGCCTGGTCAACGCCATGCTCGACCGATCGGTGCGCGTGGAGCTCGACGATCCCGACGGCGTCATCGACCTGGTCGGCACGGGCGGCGATCGGTCCCACAGCATCAACGTGTCCACCCTGGCCGCGCTCACCGTCGTCGGCGCGGGCGGCCGGGTCTGCAAGCACGGGAACCGGGCGGCCTCGTCATCGACGGGCACCGCCGATGTGCTCGAGGCACTCGGCGTGGCGTTCGACCTCGGACCCGATGGCGTCGCCCGGTGCGTGCGCGAGGCCGGCATGGGCTTCTGCTTCGCTCCCCGGTACCACGGCGCGATGCGCCACGCGGGGCCTACCCGCAAGGAGCTTGGCGTCCCGACCGTCTTCAACTTCCTCGGTCCGCTGGCCAACCCGGCGCGGGTCCGCCGCCAGGTCACCGGGGTCGCCGACGGTGCCATGGCGGAGCGGATGGTGCAGGTGCTGGCGGCCAACGGCTCCGAGCGGGCGCTCGTCGTCTACGGCCACGACGGGCTCGACGAGCTCACCACCACGACGACGTCCACCGTCCACGAACTGGTCGACGGCGAGGTCCGCACCTACGACATCGACCCGGCCGACCACGGCATCGCCCGCACGACGCTTGACGCGCTGCGAGGCGACGACCCGGCCACGAACGCCCGTCTCGCCGAGGTCATCTTGGCGGGTACGCCCGGGCCGGGGTTCGACATCGTCGCGTTGAACGCTGCGGCCGGTCTGCTCGCCGCCGGTCTGGTCGACACGTGGGCCGACGGGATCGAGTCGGCGCGTGCCGCCTTGGCCGAGGGCCGTGCCGCCGCCGCCTTGGAGCGGCTGGTCGCCGAGTCACAAGCCGCCAAGGCGGACGAACCGGGCTGAGGCGCTACTCGCCGATGTCCCAGAGCGCGTCGAGGTCGCGCTTCGAGAAGGCCTGGAACGCCACCATCGTCCGGGTGTCGATGATCCCCGGAAGCGCCGCCACGTGGCGGGTGACCACGTCGGCCAGATCGTCGTGGTGGGGGACGCGCACGATGGCGATGAGATCGACCTCGCCGGCCACCGAGTAGACCTCGGCGATACCGTCGACCTCGGCCAGCTCGTCGGCCAGTGCCGCCACCCGGGCCGGCTCCGACTTGATCAGCAAGAACGCGTGCACCATGGCCGCGGACCCTACCGGGCCGATGACGTGCCGGCGGCGGGAACCAGTCCCGAGCGCTCGTCGATCTGGGTCAGGATGCGGTGCGCTTCAGCGAGGCGCTCGACCTGACCGGCGACGTCGGTGATGTCGACCTCGGTCCCGTGGGCCAGCACCGAGTAGGTCTGAGCCTGGACGCTGACCGAGACCAGGCGGACGCAGGCGAACTCGGCTTCCGACACCGACCCAGTGAGCTGGGCGAGGTGGGCGCGTCGCACCGCGCTCGGCAGGCCGGCGGTGCGGGCGACCCGGTGATCGAGGTTGACCGCCTGTCGGCGCAGTTCCTCCGCCAGCGAGACCATCTCGGGCTGCTCCACCGCCTTGCGCAGCTTCTTCTGCGGGAGGCGGTGGTCGTCGGCGACGTCGCCGGCGGTGTGGCCCACCTTTGCCAGCCGGCGGTGGAGGCGAGCAGCGGCCCGCGGGTCGGCCATCCAGGTGAGCGGCGCAGGCGTCGGGACCTTGGGGTCGACGCGGTGGCGGCGATTGATCCGGTGGCGCAGGAACAGGGCGATGATGCAGCAGGCCACCACGATCGCCCCGGTGGTGCCGAGGAACGAGAGCAGGAACCAGTTCACCTCCGGAAGGGTACCGGCGGCTCGAACGAGGGCAAGGGCGGGCCGGTCGGAACCAGGGACCCGTCGGCGTGGATCACCCGGATGCGGTGGCCGTAGCGGTCGATCCACTGGGCGACGCACGCCAGCTCGTCCGCCAGCGCCTTCGGGAGCGGAGCGCCGGGCGCCGACGCATCTCCCGGCGCAGGAGCCTCGAGCGCATCAGGGGCAGACGGATCGAGGTCGAGCGGCAGGGGCACGGCTGCGATGCCGTGCTTGGTCACCGTCCAGGTGCGCAGGAGGCGACCTCGGAGCAACTCGGCCCGCGAACTGCCGTCGACCTCCATCACGACCCGACCCGCCCGGCGCAGGGTGTCGAAGCGCTCCTGGCGCCGGAGGGCGTGGGCCAGCGCGGCGGCCCGGTCGCGCATGTCCGCAGCCTCCTCGAAGCGCTCCTCGGCAGCGAGGGCGTGCATCTTGGCCTCGAGCGGACCGAGCAGCAGCGCCGGCTCGTGGAGCAGGCCCCGGCGGACGGTGGCCACCAGCTGGGCGTAGGCCGCCTCCGTGATGGCGCCGGCACAGGGACACGTCGACACGCCCAGCTGCGCCGGTGCGCACGGTCCCGACCGGGGACCGCTGCGACCCGGGGTGACGGTGCAGCGCCGTAGGGGGACCGCCGTCTCGATGGCCTCGGCCACGCGCTTGGCGGCCTTGGCCGAGGGGAGTGGACCGAGGTAGAGCGCCCCGTCGTCGCGGATCGCGCGCACCACCGAGAGGCGGGGGAAGGCCTCGTCCGTGAGCTTCAGGTAGCTGTAGCGGCGCCACGTCGTGGACTGGCGGTTGAAGCGGGGTTCGAGCCGGTGGATCAGCCGCACCTCGAGCACGGCGGCCTCCAAGGCGCTCGGGCACACGACGTGGTCGATGCGCTCGACCTCCCGCAGGAGCTGGCCGACCTTCCGGCGGTCATCGCCCGAGAAGTAGGAGCGCACCCGGGACCGCAGGTCGGTGGCCTTCCCGACGTAGAGCGTGCGGCCGCCGCCATCTCGGAACAGGTACACGCCGGGCTTGCGGGGGAGGTGCTCGGTCAACCGGAGCTTCGCCGCCTGCGGGTGCGACGCCATCGACGGCAGGTCCATCAGGTCCTCCAGCCCGCACACGCCGAACGATGCGGCACGCTCGATCAGCAGGTGGAGGAGGTCCCCCGTGGCGAGGGCATCATCGAGTGCCCGGTGGCTCGGCTGGTTGGGGAGGCGGAAGCGGTTGGCGAGCGTGCCGAGCTTGCAGTTGGGCACCTCGTCGCGGACGAGGCGCCGTGCCAGCCGGAGGGTGTCGAGGACGCGGTTGGCGAGCTTGGGACGGCCGGAGCGCTCCATCGCGGCGTTGAGGTAGCCAAGGTCGTAGCGCACGTTGTGGCCGACGATCACCGCATCGCCCAGGAACTCCAGGAACGTCGGGAGCACGGCGTCGGGCGGGGGAGCGTCCGCCACCATGGACTCCGAGATGCCGGTGAGCCGGGTGATCTGCAGCGGGATGGAGTGGCCGGGGTTGACGAAGGTGCGGAACGTCGCGACCCGCTCGCCCCCGCACAGCTTCACCGCGCCGATCTCGGTGATCCCGCCGTCGGCCGCGGTCCCGCCCGTCGTCTCCAGGTCCAGTACGCAGAACGTCACCTCGGCCAGCGGGGTCCCGAGCTCGTCGAAGCTGCGTTGCATGCCGGGACCGTAGCGAACAGACGTTCCGCGAACAAGTGTTCTGTTCCCGGCGCCCGATACGATGGCGGACGTGCTCACTGCCGCTCGCTACCGCTGCACCTCGTGCGGGAACCTCACCCGGTTCGACGTGACGACCACCCGCCGGACCCGTTCGTACCACCACTACACGGTGGGTGGCGAGCTCTCCGTGGAGGACGAGCAGGTGCTCGACGAAGACGTGGAGTCGGTGGAGTGCCGGTGGTGTGGCGCTGCCGGCAACGTCGAGGCGCTCGACGAATCGGTCGACACCGCCGCCGAGGGCTGAGCCACGGCACCGGGGCCCCGGGTCGACCCAAAGGCGCTCCGTCCGGCGTGCCGCCTCGCGGTGGCCGTCGCCCAGAAGGGCGAGCAGGCCGAGCCGCGGATTCCCGCGCCCACAGCGCTGCGGCCGGTGTTGGGGTTCTCCCGCTTGTCCACCGCGGCCTACGGCACCATCGCCCGGGTCATCGACGAGGACGGCATCTTCCGGGCCCGCGTCGCGGAGGCAGCCGATGAGACCGATGTGGGACGGACCAGCTGGCTCTGGCTGCACCGTCCCGTGGGGTGGCTCGACGATCCCGCGATGACCGGTGCACCGGGCGCAGGCCCCTCCTCGGGCGACGATCGATCGGTGCCCGCCGCCGGTCGCCGCGACGACAAGGCGGCGGCGCGCCTTCGCAAGGCGGCCGCCGATGCCGACGCCGCTCGCCGACGGACGGCGGAGCAGCTGGCCGAGGTGCGCCGGAGCGCGGCGGAGGTCCGTGCCGACCGTGACCGCCTGCTCGCAGCCGTGGCCGGGTTGCAGGACGAGCGCAACGCCGCCGTGCGGCGATCGAAAGAGGTCGAGGCCCAGTTGGCGACGGCTCGACGCGACGTGAAGCTGGCCCGCCAGGCCACCACTGATGCCGAGGTCGAGCTGGCGCGTCTCCGCGAGGGCGAGGTCGCGCCCGCGGCGCGAGCGGCCACGAAGCGCGCGGTGGTGGCGCCGACGCCCGAGCCCGCGGCCGAGGCCTTCGACCGGGCTGCCGTCGCATCTTCGGTGGCAGCGGCATCGACGGCGGCCACCGAGCTGGCGGCGGCGCTGGCCGATGCGGCGCGGACGCTCGGCACCTCCGAGCGTCCGCCTGCGACGAGCGGGCCGCCTCCGGCCGAGACGAGCGCTGCGGGACGCAAGGGCGCCAAGAAGAAGGGCGCCAAGGCGCTCAGGCGCAGCAACCGGGTGCAACCGGTGCTCCCCCCGGGGGTGTTCGACGGCACCGTCGAGGCGCACCGGGCCCTGCTGGGCGATGCCGCCAACCTGGTGGTCGTCGACGGGTACAACGTGGCGCGCGCCGCGTGGACCGGTCTCGCTCCCGAGGAGGAGCGGCGTCGTACCGTTGCGCTCCTCGACGAGGTGCAGGCCCGTTCGGGTGGGCGGGTCGTCGTCGTGTTCGACGGGGACGATGCGGTGACGGCGCCGAAGGCGAGCAAGAACGTGCGGGTGCGGTTCTCGGCCACCGGGCAGACCGCCGACGACGCGATCGTGGACCTGCTCGCCGCCACCCCTGCTGCGACCCCGGTGATCGTGGTGTCGTCCGATCGGGCCGTCGCCGCAGATGCCCGGCGGCAGGGCGCGGTGTCGATCGGGGCGCGCCCGTTCCTCACCGCAGCGGGCCGTTGAGGGGACCGTGGGAGCTTCGGTGTCGGACCCCCTGGGCATGATGCGGGCCTGATCCCACGGAGGTTCCCATGACCCGGTTCGAAGACGATCCCGATGCCGTCCTGCGCATCGACTGCGACGAGTGCGCGCTGCAGGCCACCGAGGCTTGCGGCGATTGCATCATCACCTTCCTGTGCGGGGCCGACGCGGCCAGCCCCGTCGTGGTGGACCTCGCCGAGGCCCGGGCGATGCGGCTCCTCGATGACGCCGGGCTGGCGCCGCCCCTGCGCCACATCCGCTCGACCGGGTAGCGCTGCGCGACCATGGCGGGGTGGGCACCGTCGGCTGGGCAGAACTGGAAGCCCGGGGCCTCGAGTCGGGGCTGGACGTGATGCGGGCCACGTCCGCCGAGCCCTTCGTCGAGGTGCGGCGGATCCTGGAGGAGCGGCGCGACGCCGGTCTCAACGGGACGATGCAGTTCACCTACCGCAAGCCCGAGCGCTCCACCGACCCCGAGCGGACGCTGCCCGGCGTGCGCACCCTGATCGCCGGCGCCACGTCGTACCACCGCGACCCGCCGGCGCGACCGGAGGACGGCGGCCCGGTTGCTCGGGTGGCCCGCTACGTGTGGGCCGACGACCGCGAGCGATTGCTCGCCGGGCTCCAGGCCGTGTGCGACGCGCTGGCCGGTGCCGGGCACCGCGCCTGCGTCGTGTCGGATCAGAACCACCTGGTCGACCGGGCGGTTGCCGAGCGAGCCGGCCTGGGGTGGTTCGGCAAGAACGCCAACCTCCTGCTCCCCGGGCACGGGAGCTGGTTCCTGCTGGGCACCGTCCTCACGGACGCCGACCTGCCGGACGCACCGCGGTCGGCACCCGTCGCGGATGGTTGCGGGACGTGTGACCGCTGCCGCCCGGCGTGTCCCACCGACGCCATCGTCGCACCGGGGACGGTCGATGCCCGGCGGTGCCTGTCGTGGACCCTCCAGAGCACCGGCTCGTTCCCACGCGAGCAGCGGGTGGCGCTCGGCGACCGCCTCTACGGCTGCGACGAGTGCCAGGAGGTGTGCCCACCCAATCGTCGGGAGGTGCGCCGAGCAGCACCCGGCGGCAGCGGGACTCCGGTGGCGCTGGGCCGGCCCGAAGCGGCATGGGTGCCGGTTCTCGGCGTGCTCGCCGCCTCGGATGGGGACCTGCTGGCCCGCCACGGCCGTTGGTACATCCCGAAGCGAGACCCGCGCTACCTCCGTCGCAACGCCCTCGTCGTGCTGGGCAACGTGGGCGACGGGAGCGATCCCAGGGTGCGCGAGGCGCTCGCAGCGGCGCTGCGGAGCACCGATCCGCTCCTTCGGGCGCATGCGGTGTGGTCCGCGCGGCGCCTTGGGTGCGACGATCTGCTGGTGGACCTGACCGGCGACCCCGACCCCGAGGTGCAGGCGGAACTGTTCGCCGCCGTGCCGCCGAGGCTCCCGGCGTGAAGCACCTCCTCGTCACCAACGACTTCCCACCCAAGATCGGCGGCATCCAGTCGTACCTGTGGGAGCTGTGGCGCCGGCTTCCCGCCGATGAAGCCGCGGTGCTGACGACCCCGTACGACGGTGCGAACGCCTTCGACGCGGCCGCCCCGATCCACATCGAGCGCATCGACCAACCGGTCATGCTCCCGACGCGGTCTCTCGCGGCGCGCATCGACGAGACCGCAGCTCGGGTGGGCGCGGAGCTGGTGCTGCTCGACCCCGCCCTCCCGGTCGGCCACCTCGGACCGCGGCTCGCGCTGCCGTACGGCGTCATCCTCCACGGGGCCGAGATCACCGTCCCGGGACGCGTCCCGGGCCCGCGCCACGCCCTCTCGAGCGTGCTGCGTGGCGCCCAGATCGTGATCGCTGCCGGCGGCTATCCGGCTGATGAAGGCGAGCGGGCGGCGCGACGCGGCCTGCCCATCGTGGTCGTTCCTCCCGGCGTCGACACGGACCGGTTCGTCCCGCTGGCGCCGGAGGCTCGGGTGGCCGTCCGCGCCCGGTTCGGGCTCGCTCCGGAATCCACGCTCGTGGTGTCGGTGAGCCGGTTGGTGCCGCGCAAGGGCATGGACGTGCTCATCCGAGCGGCCGCCCGGCTGGCGCCGATCCACCCCGACCTCGAGGTCGTCATCGGCGGTTCGGGCCGGGATCTGGCCCGGCTCCAGCGGCTGGTGGCAGAACTGGCGGCGCCGGTCCGGCTCGTCGGGCGCGTCGATGACGCCGATCTGCCTGGCCTCTACGGCGCCGCCGACATCTTCGCCATGGACTGCCGGAACCGTTGGCTCGGCCTCGAGCAGGAGGGGTTCGGCATCGTCTTCCTCGAGGCCGCAGCGTGCGGGGTGCCGCAGGTCGCCGGCGACAGCGGCGGGGCGGCCGAGGCGGTGGTCCACGGCGAGACGGGCCTGGTCGTCCGCGATCCGAGCTCGGTCGCCCAGCTGAGCGAGGCCCTGCGCGCCTTGATCATCGACCCCGCCCGCCGCACCACGATGGGTCTCGCCGGGCGACGCCGAGCCGAAGAGGAGTTCGCCTACGACGTGCTCGCCGAGCGCCTCCGCGGCGAACTCGATCGGTGGGAGCAGCGATGAGCGCGCTGCTGCCCGACATCGACGGCCGCAACCTGCTGGTGCTCGACGCCATCGGCACGGCCGCCTTGGCCCTGCTCACCATCGTCTCCGCCGCCACCGATTCCGATGTCGTCGTGATCGTCAACCTGGTGGTCGCCGGGGTGCTGTTCATCGGCGGGTGCGTCGGGTTCGGCATCGGGTTCCTCCGGGCCGTGGGCCGCAGCCGGACCGAGACGGTCGACCTGGCTGGACTCTTCTACCTGACCGGCTCGGCGCCCACGGGGGCCCGCCGCGCCTTCCTGGGCCTCTGGTTCGCCCAGATCGCCACCGCCGCCGCATCGATTCCGCTCACCGACCCTCCGTTCGCCGTCATGGCGCCGGTGTGGGGCATCGGCATCATCACCTGGTGGGCGTCCGCTCACGCCACCTTCCCGCCCCGGCAGGCCGGGAAGGGCCACTAGCCTGCCTCCTCGTGCCCGGCTCGGCCGGGGAACGACCGCGTGACCGCCTACCCGGAGCGTCCTGCACCCATGACAGATCGAGCGACCGAGTCGACCACCATCGCCGCTGCGCCCGACGCCGTCCTGGCCATCTTGTTGGACTTCCCCCGCTATCCCGAGTGGGCCAAGGACCTGAAGTCGGTCGAGGTGCTGGGCACCGACGACCAGGGCCGGGCCACCGACGTTCGCTTCCGAGCCGCGGGGTTCGGTCGTTCCACCAACTACACCCTCAGCTACGACCACTCGCAGCCCGGCGTCCTGGCCTGGGTGCTCTCCGAGGGCGACATCATGCGGAAGCTCGACGGTCGCTACATCCTGACGCCGCTCGACGGCGGCACCGACGTCGTCTACGAGCTCGAGGTCGAGCTCCTCATCCCGCTCCCCGGGTTCATCAAGAACCGCTCGCAAGGCAAGATCATGCACACCGCGCTCGGCGAGCTGAAGACGTTCGCGGAGCGCTCGGGCAGCTCGTGAGGGTCCTGCTCTTCACCGGCAAGGGGGGTGTCGGCAAGACCACCACGGCCGCCGCGACCGCATTGCGGTGTGCGGATGCCGGTCTCCGGACCATCGTCCTCAGCACCGACCCTGCGCACTCGTTGAGCGACGCATACGCGGTCGACCTCGGCGACCATGCGGTGGAGATCGTCCCCGGACTGTGGGGCCAGCAACTCGATGCCCAGGCGCGGATGGAGGACACCTGGCAGGAGATCCAGGCCTGGCTCTTGGAGGTGTTCCAGTGGGCGGGGGTCGCCGCCATCGAGGCCGAGGAGCTGTCCGTCATCCCCGGGCTCGACGAGATCTTCGCCCTGAGCGACATCAAGGCCTACGCCGAGAGCGGGGAGTGGGACGTGGTCGTCGTCGACTGCGCTCCCACGGCAGAGACGCTCCGCCTGCTCAGCCTTCCGGAGATCCTGCGCTGGTACATGGACCGCGTCTTCCCCATGAGCCGCAAGGTGAACAAGGTCGTGTCGCCGTTCCTCGGCCGCGTCGCCGGCCTGCCGGTGCCGGGCGACGAGGTCTTCGGGTCCGCCTCGCGGTTCTACGAGCGCCTCGACGGCGTGCGGGAACTGCTCACCGATACGGCGCGCACCAGCGTCCGCCTCGTGGTGAACCCCGAGCGGCTGGTCGTCGCGGAGGCTCGCCGGACCTACACCTACCTCTCGCTGTTCGGCTACCGGGTCGACGCGGTCGTGGCCAACCGGCTGCTGCCCGACGCCATCACCGACCCCTGGTTCCAGGAGTGGAAGGCGCGCCACGCCGAGCACCTCACCGCGATCGAAGAGGGCTTCGCACCGCTCCCGATCCTGCGGGCCGAGCTGGCCGCCGCCGAGCTGGTCGGGGTCGAGGCCCTGCGCTCGTTCGCCAGTCACCTGTACGACGACCTGGATGCCGCGGCGGTGCTCCACCCCGGGGAGCCGCTCCAGGTCGTGGCCAAGGGCACCGGCTACGAGCTGACCCTCGAGCTGCCCTTCGCCGACAAGGACGAGCTCGAGCTGGGACGCCGTGACGATGAGCTGCTGGTTCGCGTGGGAAGCCACCGGCGGGCGCTCCTGCTCCCGGATTCGCTCCGGCGCCGCGAGGTCCGGGCCGCATCGCTGCGCGACGGCAAGCTGCGCGTCACCTTCGCGGGTGAGGCCGGTGACGTCGGTTCCCACGGCGATGCCCTGATCGACCAGGCCGCCGGTGCGGCCGGTCGCCGGCGGGCCCGGTGACCGACCCCGAAGCCGGTGCGGGGACTCGGAGCGCGGGTGATGAGCACGATCCGCGGCTCCAGGCCGGGCTCGACCACCTGCAGCGAGCGGCGCGGGAGATGATTGCGGCGTCGCGGGCGCTGCTGGACGTGGCCGAGGAGCTCGTCGAGGATCCCAAGGCCGCCTCGGGCATCATCGACCTCCTGGGCTCGGTCGCCGGTCGCAATGAGCGCCGGCCGGCCGCGGGCCCCATCGACGGGAACGACGACGATCCGCCCGTGCAGCGCATCCCGGTGTCTTGACCCGCGAGAGCAGCTACCGCGCTGACGGGCCGATCAGGTACCGTCCACCCACGCCACGAAGACGCGGATCGCGGGAACGGAGGGGTTTGCAGTGAAGGTGCTCCAGGTGCGCGACGCCGCTGGTGATCGCCCCGCGGTCCACCTGCACGGGCAGGTCACCGTGGTTCGGGGGCTCGATCCGTCGCGCCGTGCTTGGCTGATCCACGTGCTCGGTCGCCTGGCATCAGGCGACGACATCGATGCCTCCGGCGAGGTGTCCGCCCACGGCATCGTCTTCCCGCTGGATCGCACCTCCCTCGCCCTGTTGGACCTGGAGCAGCCGGTGCCGTCGGTCGTGCGGGCCGAGGATCTTCCGGGTCACGACGCACGCATCGCCCAGGCGACGGCCGACCGGGACCGGGCGCTCATCCGGCGTCGGGAACTCACGCAGCAGATCACCGACCAGCGCGAGGCGCTCGGCGCCGCCGTCACCGAGCGTACCGCCGCCGCCGCCGAGCTCGAGGCGCTCGAGCGGGGTGACGGCGCCGCCCGCGAGGCGCAGGCTGCAGCCGAGGCCGCCCGGCTCCGGCTCGAAGCGGAGCTCGCCTCTGCGGTCGAGGAGCGAGGGCGCAACCTCGAAGCCTTGCACCAGGCGGTGCTCGCCCGCGACGTCGCCAGCGAAGCCCGTGCCGCATCGGTCAAGCGGCTCGAGCGGGCGCGTGAGCGTCGACGATCGGCGATGACCAACGCCACCGACGCGGCCGCAGCGGTGGAGCAGGCTCGACCTCTCGTGGCCGATGATCCGACCGATCAGCTGGTGGCCCGACGAGCGGAATTGGCCCGCGCCGAGGCAGCGGCAGGCGAGGCCGACCCTGGTCGGGACGGGTCACCGGTCAGCCGCATGCTGGCGGACCTCGAGCGGCGGCGAGTGGAACTCGTCCGGCTCCAGGAGGCCGTCGGCGGCCAGGAGGGGAACGCCGTGAACGGCGCCCTCGACCGCCTGATGGGCGCCGGGACCGAAGCCGCCCCGGTCGTCGCCGCCCTTGCGCTGGCGGACACCTGGCGGGATCTCCACCAGCAGCTGAGCGCGCTCGACACCGGGGTGTCGACCGAGGAGTACGCCTCCGAGCAGCGCGTGGTCGAAGCCCGCCAGGCGGTCATCGAAGCCGAGGCCGAGTACAACCAGCCGGTCCTGACGCCGGAGCAGATCACCAAGGTCGAGGCCGCGCACGCCCTCGTCCTGGAGGCGCAGGACCGCACCGAGGGCCGCTTCGGCGGAAGCCGGCTGCGCAAGAAGCTCGAAGACGCCCGCGCCGAGGAGCGGCGGGTGCTCGAGCGCCTCGGCTTCTCCACCTACGCCGACTACATGATGAGCTCGTCGAGCCGTGGGGTCGGGCCGGCCAACCGCTCCTCGCTCGAAGCCGCCCGAACCCGGCTCAAAGACGCCGAGGCGCACCTCGCCACCCTTCCCGGCGCCGCCGATCGGGCCCGGCGCCGAACCGAACTGCTCCAGCGCCGTGATGCGGTGTCGCCACGCATCGCTGCCCTGCTCGGCCACGAGCCGACCGGACCGGAATCAGAGCAGGAACTCCGAGCCCTGCGGGAGAGCGTCGCCCCGAGCGAGTCCGCCATGGTCGAGTTGGCAGCGGAGCTCGCGACCGCCGGGGTGGCCATCATCGGCCCGCCCTACGAGCGCGACGACCTGATCCTGCTGGCGCGCTTCTACCTCTCCGAGGAGGAGACCGCCGTCGAGCGCAGGGCGGAGATCGACCAGGCGCTGCGGGCCCTGGACCGGGCCGTCGCCACGGTTCGCGAGGCGCGTGATCGTGGTGACCAGGAGATCCCCGCCTTCGATCCGCTGCCCGAGTTGGCCCAGCCGATCGCCAACGCGCCTAGCGAGGCCGATGACGCCGCCCAGGCCACGACGCTTCGCGAGGCCCGGTGGGCCGAGGTCGAGGCCGCCCGTGCGGCTGTCGCCGCCGCCGAGGCGGCCGTGAGCCAGCATCGTCAGGCCACGGCGGACCTCGGAGGGCTCGAGGCCCAGCTCGCCCGGTGCGGGGTCGAAGAGGAGCAGGCCGCGGCGGCGGTCGCTGAGGCCGAGGCCGAGGTGGCGCTCGCCAATGGGTCGGCGTTCGACCAGGCGGTCGAAGTGACCGCCGATGCCGAGGCCGCGCTCGCCCGCTCATCTGCTCGCGAGGAGGCGGCGCGCCGGGCTATCGACGAGTTCTCCGCAGAGGCGGGGATCGACGCCATGGTCCACGCCGCCCGCCAGCGCGCGCGCAACGGCGAGCATCTGGTCACCGCCGCCGCGGCGGCCGAGCAGACGACGGCGGCCCAACTCGCCGAGGTCGACGCTGTGCTTGCTGCCGCGACCGCGGCCGAGGAGCAGGCGGCTGCCGAGGCCGCCGAGGTCGACCGGTCCAAGCTCGTCGACGACATCGACTGGGCTCTGATGGGCCGCCTGGCCGCCGTGCGCTCGGTGGGGCTGGCCGGGGCGCTGCCCCTCGTGCTCGACGATCCCTTCGCCGTGCTCGACGACGACGAGCTGACGAACGTCCTCGACCGGTTGGTCCGCCTCGCCGATGCCGTGCAGGTCGTGGTGGTCACCGATCGCGAGGCCGCCGTCGCTTGGGCCGCCCAGATCGGTTCCGAGAAGGCCCTCGTCCACTCTGCTTGACCGCCTCGGTGTCCGTGGCGAAGCCTCGGAATCGTCCTAGGCGAAGCTGGTGCCCTTGGCCCGCTCGAGGCTGTCGGCGATCTCCTGTTCCGCTTGGGCGCGTCCCTCGAACCCCTTGGTGTTGGCGAACTTGCCGGGTTCTAGCTGCTTGTAGACCTCGAAGAAGTGCTCGATCTCGTCCGTGAGGAACATCGGGAGCTGGTCGATGTCTTGGACGTGGTCCCAACGGGGATCGCCATAGGGAACGCAGATGATCTTGGCGTCGGGGCCGGCATCGTCGTCCATCCAGAAGACGCCGACGGGGCGGGCCCGGACCCGGCAACCGGGGAAGGTGGGTTCCTCCATGACCACGAGGGCGTCGAGCGGGTCGCCGTCTTCGCCCAGCGTGTGCTCCACGTAGCCGTAATCGGCGGGGTAGACGGTGGCGGAGAAGAGCCGCCGGTCCAACCAGATCTCCCCGGTCTCGTGGTCGATCTCGTACTTGTTCCGGCTGCCTCGGGGGATTTCCACCACGATCGGCACGTAGTTGCTGCGTTCGGCCATCTATCCAGCATGGCAGGCCGGCGGGGATGCTCCGGAGGGTGGAACGCATGTCGAAGGCCGATGGGGTCAGGGCATAACGTGCACCCATGGAGTTCCGCCGGATCACGAATTTGCCGCCCTACGTCTTCACCATCATCGATGGCCTGAAGGTCGAGGCCCGGCGGGCCGGCGTCGATGTGGTCGACCTGGGTTTCGGCAACCCGGACCTCCCCTCGCCGGCGATCGCGGTGGAGAAGCTCTCGGAGGCCGCCCACAACTCCCGAAACCACCGCTACTCCTCGAGCCGGGGCATCCCGAAGCTGCGCGAAGCAGTCGCCGACCTGTACCTCCGCCGCTTCGGCGTCACCTTGGACCCCGAGCGCGAGATCATCTCCACCATCGGTGCCAAGGAGGGGTTCAGCCACCTCATGTGGGTGCTGCTGCAGCCCGGCGACGCCGCGCTGGTGCCGTCGCCGTCGTATCCGATCCACATCTGGGGGCCGCACCTGGCCGGTGCGGACGTGCGGGAGATCCCGATCTCCACCGACACCGACTTCTTCGAGAACATGAAGGAGGCGTACGAGTACTCGTGGCCCAAGCCGCGCGTGATCGTCTTGTCGTTCCCGCACAACCCGACCACCGCGTGCGTTGACGTCGACTTCTTCCAGAAGGTCGTCGACTTCGCCCGGGAGAAGAACGTCATCGTGGTGCACGACAACGCCTACGCCGAGCTGGGCTTCGACGGCTACGAGCCTCCGTCGATCCTGCAGGCCGAGGGGGCCAAGGAGTGCGCCGTCGAGCTCTATTCGATGACGAAGAGCTTCTCGATGGCCGGCTGGCGGATGGCGTTTCTGGTCGGTAACCACGAGGTCGTCCAAGCACTCGCGAAGCTCAAGTCCTATCTCGACTACGGCACGTTCCAACCAATCCAGATCGCTGCCACCGTCACCCTCAACGAGGCCCAGGATTTCCCGGCCGAGGTGCTCAGCATCTACCAGGGTCGGCGCGACACCCTGTGCGACGGTCTCGAGCGAATGGGCTGGGAGATGCCACGGCCAAAAGGCACGATGTTTGCCTGGGCCCCGATTCCTGAGCCGTATCGGGAACTCGGGTCGGTGGAGTTCGCGTCGATGCTCGTTCGAGAGGCTCAGGTGGCGCTCTCACCCGGTGTCG
>JBKJPY010000070.1:0-12683 GCA_046594195.1 Acidimicrobiales bacterium
CAACCGGATCGCCTTCAGGCGCGCGCCATCGGCATCGGCGATGCGGCGCACCCGGAACCGGGGCGCGTCGGCGGGGCTTGCCTCAGGCAGTGCGGCGACGTTGGCGGATGATCCGCCGACGCTCCCGCTCGGTGCAGCCGCCCCAGATGCCTTCCTTCTCGCGCCGCGTCAGGGCGTACTCGAGGCACGCGCCCTGCACCGGACACACGGCACAAACCGCCTTGGCGGCTTCGGCCTCCTCATCCGTCTCCGGATAGAAGGCCTGCGGGTCGAGACCGTGGCAGGCCGCCTTCGTACGCCAGGACAGGTTCATGGTTGGAGGGTCACTCCCTCGACGGGCTCCGGTCAGATGACGACATGGCCCAGCTGGACCACACCAGGTTCGCAACGGGACCGGTGGCACCAGGGATTGCTGCCCGGTGCAGGAGCCCCGCACGAAGGGCCGAGTATGGTCGCCCGCCTCCATGGGTGTCCACACCGATCCCGAGTTCGTCCCGCCCGGGGACGGCCCGGCACCGCAGGGTGCTGGCGGTCATCGGACACGCCACTGGCTCGGTGACGGGGGCATCACCGTAGGATCGGGGCCATGCGCACCGTCCTCGACCTCCGAGCCACCTCATGACCGGCCCCGCATGGTTCGACCGCACCGAAGCCCTTCGTCGGCTCGGTGACGATCCCTTCGACGTCGTCGTCGTCGGCGGCGGCATCACCGGGGTGGGCACCGCGCTCGACGCCGCATCCCGCGGCCTGCGCACGGCGCTGATCGAGCGCGACGACTTCGCCTCCGGAACGTCGTCGAAGTCCTCGAAGCTGGCCCACGGCGGCCTCCGCTACCTGCAGCAGGGCGAGGTCCGGCTGGTGTACGAGGCCCTGGCCGAGCGCCAGCGGCTGCGCCACAACGCCCCGCACCTGGTGAAGCTCCTCCCCTTCTTGCTGCCGATCTTCAGTGGCTCCGGAGGCGTGATCAACAAGAAGCTCGCCCGCGCCCTCGGCGCGTCGATGTGGATGTACGACCTCACGGGCGGCGCCCGCATCGGCAAGTTCCACGAGCGGCTGTCGGCCGAGGAGGCGCTGGCGCACATGCCGACGCTTCCCAAGGACAAGATCGCCTCGTCCTACCTGTACTACGACGCCACCGTCGACGATGCCCGCCTCAGCCTGACGGTGGCCCGCACCGCCGCCATCGAGTTCGGCGCCGTGGCGGTCAACGGCGCCGCGCTGACCGGCATCAGCAAGGACGCCCAAGGCCGCGTCGCCGGCGCCACGGTCGTGGCCGACGGCCAGGAGATCTCCGTGCGCTGCCAGGCCATCGTCAACGCCGCAGGGGTCTGGTCCGACGAGGTCCGCACACTCGACGAGGGCTCCGACCCGGACTCCATCCGCCCCGCAAAGGGCGTTCACATCACCGTCCCGTGGTCCAAGATTCGAAACGACATCGCCGTCGTCGTCCCGGTCCCGAAGGACAAGCGGGCCGTCTTCGTGGTGCCGTGGGGTGACCTCACCTACATCGGCACGACCGACACCGACTACCAGGGCCCCAACGAGGATCCGCCGGTCACCCGGGAGGACGTCGACTACCTACTCGGCGCTATGAAGTTCACGGGGATCACGGACAAGGACGTCGTGGGCACCTGGGCCGGCCTCCGACCGCTGGTCAAGAGCGGTTCGACCGGTCGCACCGCCGACCTGTCCCGCCGCCACAAGGTGGTCGCGTCGCCCAGCGGCGTCGTGTCGGTCACCGGCGGCAAGCTCACCACCTACCGCGAGATGTCGGCCGACACCATCGACGAGGTCGTCGAGGTGCTGGGGAGCCGGGTCAGCGGGATCGCCCGTGGATCGCGCACCAGGAAGCTCCGGCTCCGGGGCGCCGAGGGCTACGAGGCGCTGGCTGACGCGACGGACCCGCTCACCGCCCACCTCGCCAACCGCTACGGCGGCGAGGCCCGGACGGTCCTGGCCCTGGCCGATTCGGATCCGTCCCTGCGCGAGCCGCTGGTCGCCGGCCTGCCCTACATCAAGGCCGAGGCCGTCTACGCCGTGCGCCACGAGATGGCTCGCTCCGTCGACGACGTGCTCAGCCGCCGGACCCGAGCCCGCCTCCTGGCCCGTGACGCGTCGGCCGCCGCCGCAGCCGACGTCGCCGAGCTCATCGCCCCCATCCTCGGCCTCTCCGCGTCCGAGGCCGATGCCCAGGCGTCGAGCTACCGAGCCGACGTCGAGCTCGAGCGGTCCACGGCCCAGCTGCCCGAGACCGCGCTCGACGCCAGCCTCGGCGCCTGACCCCGACGGATCAGGTCACCTGAGCACCCCCTCGGTGGGTGACTTCAAGGGGTGTGCGAGGCGGTCCCGCTAGACGAATCGGGCGAAGGGCGCGACGATGGTCCGACACCGCCAGCAGACCGGGGAGGACGCTGATGGGGTACGTGCAGATCATCGAGCTGCAGACCAGTCGCTACGAAGACGTCGAAGCACTCCACGAGACGTGGCTCGCCGAGACCGAAGGCGTCCGCACGACGATCAGCGAGATGGTCGTGAAGGACCGGAACAAACCCGGCCGCTACCTCGTCATCGTGGAGTTCGCCAGCTTCGAGGACGCTCAGTCGAACAACGACCTCGAGGCGACCGCACGCTTCGCTGAGGGCCTCGGCGCCTTGCTCGACGAGCCGCCGGTGTTCCACGACCTCGACCTGGTGCGGATCGACCGCACCTGACCCGCGCCCGCTCCCGCGAGCGCCGACGAAAGGGGACCACATGGCCCGCATGGTTGCCGATTGCCGGGACTTCCCGAGCGAGAGCGGCTGCACGCTGACGATCGCCGGCGAGGAGGACGAGGTGGTGGAAGCCGCCTCCCTCCACGCCGCCACTCACCACGGACACGACGATACGCCGGAGCTCCGAGATCAGATCCGGGGCGCGCTGAAGGCCGAGTAGCCCGCCGCCCACAGAATCGGCGGTACCGTCCGGGTGCCGGTCGATTCGAATGAGGTGGTCCCGTGCGAAGCGTCACCGTTGCGTCGGTGCAGATGTCGATGGCCGAGGACGTGGCCCCCAACGTGGCTGCGGCCGAGGCGCTCATTCGCGACGCTGCGGCACAGGGGGCGCAGGTCGTGTTGATCCCCGAGCTGTTCGAGGGTCAGTACTTCTGCATCGACCAGCTGCCCGGGCACTTCGAGCGGGCCCGTCCGCTCGACGGGCACCCGACGATCGAACACTTCCGGTCGGTCGCAGCAGAGCTCGGGATCGTCCTGCCCATCAACGTCTACGAGCGCGCCGGACAGGCCACGTTCAACACCGTGGTGATGATCGACGCCGACGGCACTGCACTCGGCTCCTACCGCAAGAGCCACATCCCCGACGGTCCCGGCTACACCGAGAAGTACTACTTCAACCCCGGCGACACCGGCTTCCAGGCCTGGGACACGGCGCACGGCAGGGTGGGGATCGCCATCTGCTGGGACCAGTGGTTTCCGGAGGCAGCCCGGTGCATGGCGCTCGCCGGGGCCGAGCTTTTGCTCTACCCCACCGCCATCGGCAGCGAGCCGCCCGCCCCGGACTGGGACTCCAGCGGCCACTGGCAGCGGACGATGCAGGGCCACGCGGCCGCCAACCTGATGCCCGTAATCGCCGCCAACCGGTACGGCCACGAGCAGGGGGCCGCCGACCGGGCAATCACCTTCTATGGCTCGTCGTTCATCACCGACGGCACCGGCGCCAAGGTGGCAGAGGCGCCGCGTGACGCCGATGCCGTGCTCACGGCCACCTTCGACCTCGATGACCTCGCCCGGCAGCGGACCGCTTGGGGACTCTTCCGCGACCGTCGACCGGATCTGTACGGGCCGCTCCTGACCCTCGACGGCTCGACCAACCCGCGAATGAGGGGTGATCGCTGATGGCCCGCCTCCGGATGCCCGCCGAGTACGAGACACACGAGGGCACGATCATCGCCTGGCCCTGTCGCGACGAGATCTACCCCGGCCGCCTCATGGACGAGGCCCGAGAGGCGCACGCTCGGCTGGCCGAAGCCATCGCCCACTTCGAGCCCGTCTGGGTGGTCGCCGACCCGGCCGACGCCAAGGGCGCCGCGGACCGGTGCGGCACGTCGGCCACCATCGTCGAGCTCCCCATCGACGACTCCTGGGTCCGCGACTCCGGACCGATCTACGTCTTCGACGGGGCGGAGCGGATCGCTCTCGACTTCACGTTCAACGGGTGGGGCGAGAAGTTCGCTCCGTGGGATCGCGACGCTGCACTGGCGGGGGCATGGGCCCGCACCGCCGGCCACCCGGTCCGTCCGGTCCCGATGGTGTTCGAGGGCGGGTCGATCACCGTCGACGGCATGGGGACGGCGGCCACCACGACGCAGTGCCTGATGCACCCGAACCGGAACCCGGCGATGTCCCAGACCGAGATCGAGGACCAGATCTGCGATTCGCTGGGTCTCGATGCCGTGGTGTGGCTCCCCTACGGCCTGGCGCTCGACGACGACACCGACGGCCACGTCGACAACGTGGCGCTATTCACCCGCCCGGGCACCCTGCTGCTCCAGGGGTGCGACGACCCGTCCGAGGACGACTGGGCCCGCATGGACGTCAACCGCCGTGTCGCCGACGGGCACCCCGACGCCAACGGCGAGCGCATCGAGGTGGTCGAGGTTCCGATTCTCCCCTTCATCGAGCGCGACGGGGCCCGCATGGCCGTGCCGTACCTCAACCTCTACGTCGGCAACGGCTTCGCCGTAGTCCCGACCTGCGGCCACCCCGCCGACGAGGATGTGGTGGCGCTCATCGCGGACCAGTTCCCAGGGCGCGAAACGTTCGCCCTCGACATCGGGGCGATCCTCGCCGTCGGCGGCGGCGGGATCCACTGCATCACCCAGCAGATCCCCGCCACCTGATCGTCCTAGGGTGCGATCCCGATGAGCCCTGCACCGAACTCTGGATCGCCCACGCCGCCCATCGAGATCAGCGGCGGCGCCGCATCGGCCACCGGGCGCCTCGCCGCCCCGGTCGTGCTGCTCGACGACGCCTTCTTGGCCCGCCTCGGCGAGGCGTGTGCCGATGTCCGCCTCGACCCCGGAGAACGGGCCGAGGCCAGCCGCGACTGGTGGCCCCTTGCGATGGTCTGGGCCACCGAGGGCAAGGTCGGCCAGGTGGCCGGGGCCATCGCCCGTCCGGCGTCCACCGCCGAGGTGGCGGCGACCCTGCGCCTGTGCAATGACGCCCGGATTCCCGTGACGCCCGCCGCCGGCCGATCGAGCGTGGTGGGCGGGACCGTCCCCGTCCACGGCGGCGTCCTGCTGGACCTGACCGGGTTGGTGGGCATCGAGGACGTCGACGAGACCTCGGGGATCGTCGAGGTGTGGGCCGGGACCTTCGGGGACCTGTTCGAGGAGGAACTCCAGGAGCGCTACGGGCTCACCGTGGGGCACTGGCCGCAGTCCATGGCCCTCTCGACGGTCGGCGGGTGGCTGGCCTGCAAGGGAGCCGGCCAGCTGTCGAACCGCTACGGGAAGATCGAGGACATCGTGGTGGGCCTCGAGGTCGTGCTGTCGGACGGGACCGTGTTCCGCACGGGTGGCCAGCCTCGGCAGGCCGTGGGCCCGGACCTCACCCACCTCTTCGTGGGCGCGGAGGGGACGCTCGGCGTCATCACCCGAGCCTGGCTCCAGGCGTGGCCCAAGCCCGCCCACACCGCCCGGGGCGCGTGGTCGTTCCCGACGTTCTCCACTGCCCTCGACGCCATGCGACGCATCATCCAGCGGGGCGCGCCGGTCGCCGTGCTGCGCCTCTACGACGGCATCGAGTCCAACCGCAACTTCGGCACTGAGACGACCGACAACGTCCTGCTCGCCTACGACGAGGGCGACCCCACCATGGTCGACGCCGCGATGCAGGTCGTGCTCGAGGAGTGCGCCGACGCCACCCCGCTCGACGTCGGCCTGGTCGAGCAGTGGTTTGGGCACCGCAACAACGTCGATGCCCTCGAAGCGCTGATCTCCAAGGGGTACGTGGTCGACACCATGGAGATCTCGGCACCGTGGTCCCGTCTCGACGCCATCTACGAGGCCGCGACCACCGCGATCGCCGCGGTGCCCGGCACCCTCGCCGTGTCGGCGCACCAGTCGCACTCGTACGTGACCGGGGCCTGCCTCTACTTCACCTTCGCCGCCCAGGTGGCTCCGGAGGAGCGCGAGGCGTACTACGTCGCCGCCTGGGACGCGGGCACGCGCGCCGTGCTCGCCAACGGTGGCTCGCTGAGCCACCACCACGCGGTCGGCCTCAACCGCGCCCGGTTCATGCCCGAGGTGCTGGGCGACGGGCTCGAGGTGCTCGCGGTGGTCAAGGCGGCCCTGGATCCCAACGGCATCTGCAACCCGGGCAAGCTCGGCCTCCCCGACCCGTTCGGCGGCCGGGTCTGGCCCGACGCCGGGTGAGCGAGTCCGTGGCACCGTTCGACGCACCCGAAGACGACCTCCCGACCTCCCCATCGGTCGCCGACCCCGAGCGGATCTCGGGCCTCGTGGTCGCTCGCGGGGCCGCCGCGGGCCTGCTGATCGCCCTGCCGGCGGCGTTCACCAACTCGGTGTTCGCCGACCAGAAGCCGAAGCCCCGGGGCGCCATCAACGTCTCGTTCCTCCTCGTCTTCGTCGGCTTCGCCCTCGCGGGCTGGCTCGCCGGGCGTGAGGCACCAGCACGCACCGCCAACCACGGGGCGCTGGCCGCACTCGCCGCCTTCGTTCCCGTCGAGGTCATCGCCGTGCTCGGCCGCCTCGACCGCGGCGCCGGGATCAGCATCGTCGCGATCGTGTTCGTGGGCCTGCTGGCGGCGTGCCTGGGGACGATGGGAGCCGCCATCGGCGGCCGCAACCGCAAGGGGGATCTCCGTTGAAGCTGCTCGTGATCGATGTGGGGACGAGCGGAGTGCGCGCCGCCGTGGTCACGCCAGAAGACGGCGTGGTGCACTCCCACCACCAGGAGGTCCTGCCGTCGTCGCCGGCGCCGGGCCTCGTCGAGTTCGATGCGGCGGTGATGGCCGAGGCCGTGCTTGCGGTGGCCACCCAGGCCGCGACCGAAGCGGGGACCGTCGACGCCGTCGGCATCGCCAACCAGCGCGCCTCCACGGTCGTGTGGGACCGGACGACGGGCGAGCCCGTGGGGCCGGGACTGGGCTGGCAGGACCTGCGAACCGTGGTCGACTGCCTGATCCTGGCCGGTGAGGGGTTGCGACTCGCCCCGAACCTCGTCGCTACCAAGGCGGCGCACCTGGTGAAGGAGGCCGATCCCGAAGGCGTCCGGGACCTCTGCGTCGGCACCGTCGACAGCTGGGTTGCCTGGACCCTCACGCAGGGTGCCGTGCACGTGACGGACACGTCGAACGCTGCGCTCTACGGGATGCTCACGGGTGATCAGGAGCGGTGGGACGAGCGCATCCTGGAACTGCTGAAGGTGCCGTTGTCGGCGATGCCGACCGTCGTCGACTCCATCGGGGTGATCGGCGCCGCCACGGCCCTGCCGGGCGCACCCCCGCTCACCGGCATCCTCGGTGACCAGCAGGCCTCGCTCCTGGGACAGGGCTGCGTCCGCCCCGGTCAGGCCAAGATCACGTTCGGGACCGGAGGCATGCTCGACCTGTGCCTCGACGGCCGACCCGGGTTCGAGACCCAGGGCACGGGCGGCACCTTCCCCATCGTCACCCGCAGCGTCGACGGCCACCGACGCTGGGGCCTCGAAGCGGTGATGCTCGCCGCCGGCACCAACATCGAGTGGCTCCGCGACGACCTGCAGATCATCGCGGACGCCGCCGACTCCCACACCGTGGCCTCGCAGTGCGAGACCACGGACGGGGTTGCCTACGTGCCCGCCCTGCTCGGGCTCGGTGCGCCGACGTGGGACTACGGGGCTCGTGGCGCCCTCCTCGGCCTCACGCGCGGCAGCGGCCGGCCGCAGATCGTGCGGGCCGTCCTCGAGGGCGTGGCCCAGCGCGCCGCCGACCTCGTCGACGCGACCGAGACCGACAGCGGGCTCGCCATCCCGGTGCTCCGCGTGGACGGCGGAATGTCCGCCAACCCGACCTTCCTGCAGTGCCTGGCCGATGCCACCCAGCGCCGCGTCGAGGTCTCGCCCGAGCGCGAGGCGACCACCCTCGGGGCCGCCTACGCCGCAGGCCTCGCGATCGGCGCCTGGCCCGACGATGACGCCATCGCCGACTCCTGGGACCCCGCCGAGATCGTGGAGCCGGTCGGATCCTTCGATCGCGAGCGCTGGGCCGACACCCTTCGGCGGGCCGAGAAGTGGTTCCCCGATCTGTCGGCCATCGCGTTCTAACCTGCACGCCGTCCCGCTCGCTTGGACGTGACCCCTTCGGAATCGGCACACTTCTCCGAGGCATGTCGTGCGTGCTCATCATCTCGGCGCCAGACGCGCCCCGAAACCCACTTCTCCAGGAGGAACCCGCGTGCAGACCGACCAGTCGATCGACTCGGCCACTGCCACCAGCCGCCGGACCTTCCTGACTCGGACCGCCGTCGGCGGTGCCCTGGTCACGGCGGGTGCGCTGGCCCTTCCGCTGGGCTCGCTCGGATCCGTAGCAGGGGCCCGTCCTGCGGGCCAGGGTGACCTCGGTGATGCGGACTTCGCGGCGTTCGGCACCGCCATCGAACTGGCCGCGGTGGCGGCCTACACGGCGGCGTTCGACAAGGACGTGCTCGACGCCGAGTGGTCCGACCGGGCGCTGTCCTTCCAGGGACACCACCAAGACGTGGCCGACACGCTCGTGACCCTCGTTGACGAGTCTGCGGCGGCACCCGTCGCCGAAGCTGCGTTCGCCAAGCGCTCGATCGACGCCATCAAGGCCGCGAGCGACCAGAAGGGCGTCCTGGCCGCCCTGGCCGTCGTCGAGGAGACGCTGGCCGCTACGCACCTCGCCGGCGTCGCCAAGCTGGCCGAGAAGTCCACGGCCCGGACGGTCACACAGGTGCTCGCCGTCGAGGGCCAACAGGCCGCCCTCCTCGCCGTCGCCGGCGGCTCCACCATCCCCGAGGCCACGCCCGCCACCGACTCCGGTGATGCGGCGCTGACCTTCCCCAAGGGCGGCGGGAACGTCACGACCACCACGACCGCCGCGGCCGGAACCTCCACCGACGGGTCCCAGACCAGCGACTCGAAGCCCGCGACGTCCGGTGAGACCCAAACCTCGGCCGCGTCGGCCAACGACTGAGCGCCGGAAGCACCAGGAGCACACGATGAACCCCACCTCCTCCCCCGCCTCGGGCACGACCCGTCGGCAGATCATCACCACCGGTGCCTTCGGCGCCGCAGCGGCCGCCTTCTTGGCTGCCTGCGGTACCAAGTCCGACAAGGCGGCCGGCCAGTCCGGCCTGGATCCCACCACCTCCATCGCCCCGCCCGAGGCACCGCTGCCCAAGGTTTCCGAGGCTGACCTGGCCAACGACACGGACCTCCTGCGCACCGCCACCTCGCTCGAGTTGCTCGCCGTCGACCTCTACCAGGAGTACGGCCGCCTGCTCGAGGACGCCGATTGGAAGGCGAACGCCACCCGCTTCGCTGCCGACCACAAGGCCGCCGCCGCCGCGTTCCGCAACGAGACCCCCGCCGAGAACCGAGTGGACGAGCCCAACCAGTACCTCCAGGAGAACACCGTCGACCCGTTCGTCGACCAGCTCACCGACGACCGCACAATCCTCAGCTTCTTCGCCGGCCTCGAGAGCACCCTGACGGCCACCTACATCACCGCCGTCTCCTCCTTCAGCCAGGTCGAGGGTCGCGCCCAGTTCGCCGGCTTCGCCGAGGCGGCAGCGCGGCGCAACGCCGTCATGGCGAACGGCGGCGACGGCGCCGCACCGGAATCGGCGCTGTACCCGCTCCAGGACCTCATCCCCAACGAGGCCTACGTCACGGTGGTCACCGCCGACGCAGGCGCCAGCGGCGGCTGACGCTCACCCACTCGTCCGTCCTGACGCGGCTCGGTCCGGGCTTCGCTTCTGCGGCTGCCGTGGGCCAGACTGGCCCCGACGATGAGCCGGCCGGGTGGCCGCGGCATCCGATCCGCCCCGGCGGTGACGGCGTCGAGGAAGGTCGGGACTCCACAGGGCACCGGTGCTGGCGAGAGCCAGGTGGGAGCGATCTCACGGATCGGGCAACAGAGAACAGACCGCCGATGGCCAGGGCGACCTGGCACAGGTAAGGGTGAAACGGTGCGGTAAGAGCGCACCAGCGTTGGGAGCGATCCCAACGGCTCGGCAACCCCCTCCGGGAGCAAGGCCAAATCGAGGGCAGGGCGGCCCGTCCGCTCCTCGCACGAGGAACCCTCAGGTAGGCCGCAAAGATGGATGGTCACCGAACCGAAGTCCGCAAGGGCTCGGGGAACAGAATCCCGCCTACAGGCCGGCTCATCGTCACCATCCCTCTGACCGGGGTCGACCGCCGCACGGTTCGCGCAAGTTCGCTGGTCACACCAAAGCGCTGCTTCTCCTACGCTGCCGCTCCATGTCTGCCATCGCTGTGTCGCCGGTCGTCCAGCGTGACGCGGATGAAGTCCCGACAGGTGAGGCCGCTTCGTCCTATCGGCCGCACCTCGATGGACTTCGGACCGTGGCCGTGTACGCGGTTGTGCTGTTCCATGCGGGGTTGGCTCGGGCGTCGGGCGGGTTCATCGGGGTAGACGTGTTCTTCGTCTTGTCCGGGTACCTGGTGACGCAGATGCTGACACGGGACATGCAGCGGGCGGGTGGGGTTCGCTACGGACGGTTCTACGCCCGACGGATCCGTCGACTGCTGCCTGCGAGCGCGGTCATGTTGGTGGTAACGGCGGTGGTGTACTCGGCAGTCGCAGCGCCAGGCGAGGCGCTTGCATCGCAGCACAGCTTCCAGGCGTCGTTCCTCTACGTCGCCAACTGGTACTTCATCAACCAGTCGACGGGGTACTTCGGTGCTGCGGTCGGTCAGAACCCGGTGCTGCACGTCTGGTCTCTGGCCGTGGAAGAGCAGTTCTACCTCTTGTGGCCGCTCCTGTTGGGCGGCGCCTTCTGGGTGGGCGGCCGGCGGCGGGCAGCCCGGCCCGTCGTCGTCGTCCGGGCTCTTGTGGGTGCAGGTGCTGCGATATCGCTGGTGTGGGCGCTGGTCCTGCAGCACACGAACCCCGATCGCGCCTACTACGGCACCGATGCGCGGGCCTACCAGCTCCTCGCAGGCGCGATGCTGGCCCTGGCTCCGGGTGTGACCGTTCGGTTGCGCCGTCGGGTCCCCTCGGGTTCGGTTCCGGCTGTCGTCTCCGCCATGGCGCTCTTGGCGCTCGTGTGGCTGGCGTCATCGGCGCTCTCGGTCGGGCCGATCACGCGCGGGGTGGGAGCAACCGTGTTGACGCTGGCCGTCATCGCTTCGCTGGAATGGCGCTCGAGCGGACCCGCTGGCGACATCTTGGCCTGCGCCCCGATGGTGTACTTGGGGCGGATCTCCTACGCCACCTACCTGTGGCACTGGCCCGTCATCGTCGTTGCGGTCAAGGTCGTCGATCCGAGTCCGTTGAGCCTCGCTGCGATCTCCGTGGTGGTCGCAAGCGGTCTTGCTGCGCTCAGCTCGGCCTTGCTGGAACTCCCGATCCGAAGGTCGAAGGTGTTGGATCGCCACCGGTTCGCCGTCATCGCCGTGGGCCTGGCCGTGAGCATCGTCGGCGCCGTGGTCGTGATCCCCGGCCTGCTGCACGAGGAGTCCACCAGCTCCGCTGCGGTCTCGTCTTCGGCCGGCTTCACGCCCGTGCCTGCGAGCCTCGATCTCGACCAAGTCTTCGCGGACAAGTTCGGCGAGGCGGTTGACTGCAGCGATCAGGCACCGACGGCCTGCACCATCGTGCAGGGCACCGGCAAGCACATCTTGTTGATGGGAGACAGCAACGCCCAGATGCTGATCCCCGCCTTCAAGGCCATGGCCGAGGCCAATGACCTCACCCTCTCATTGGCGGTGACCGCCGGGTGCGCATGGCAACGCGGCGCAAACACCCTGAAGGCCAAGTCTCCCCAGTGCGCATCGAACAAGGACGACGCCTACAAGCGGGTCATCCCCGCCCTCGAACCCGACATCGTTTTCGCGGTCAACGCCGAGTACCCCATCACCGTGCTCAACCAGGCCGTCATGACCAGCTCCACCAAGGCGTCGCTCAAGCAACTCGAGGCGCCCGGGCGCATCGTGGTGATGATGGAGCCGATGGTCCAAGCTCCCGCCGACGATCCCCCGCTCGCCTGTCTCGGAGCCGTCGAGTTCCTCGAGGACTGCCGGTTCGTCGCCGACACCGCCCCGAGCCGCACCGACCTGCTGTACCAGAAGCTCGCCACCGGTCAGCCAGACGTCAAGGTGGCCAACCTCGATCAACTCGCGTGCCCGTACCTCCCGATCTGCGACCCCGTCATCGGCGGACACGTCGTGCGATGGAACTTCCAACACCTCGCCCGGGACTACGCCGCCAGCCTGGGCGACGAGCTCACGAGCTACTTCCAACAGCAAGGACTCCTCGCCGGATAGCCAGCTCATCATCGCCTCAGGGTGTGGGTTGGCGAAATCGGACATGGTATGAAACACCTTGGAACGGGTGGGTTCGTTGTCAGACCCCCTTCGTAGGGTTGGGGCATGTCGAAGGTCGTGTCCGTTCCCGAGGTGTTGGCGCAGGCTGAG
>JBKJPY010000071.1:0-9758 GCA_046594195.1 Acidimicrobiales bacterium
CTCAGCCTGCGCCAACACCTCGGGAACGGACACGACCTTCGACATGCCCCAACCCTACGAAGGGGGTCTGACAACGAACCCACCCGTTCCAAGGTGTTTCATACCATGTCCGATTTCCGGCCACGCCACCGATCAGGATGCGTGGGCCGACCGGGTTGCGCATCGAGGACTCGGGGTAGCAGGCGCTCCCCAACACAGAGGAAGCACATGTCGAACGACGCTGCAGTCACCAAGGACCTCATCCAGACCCTCGAAGACGGAAAGGACGGGTTCGCCAAGAGTGCCGAGAAGCTGGACAAGGACGGCGAGTCTGCGCTGGCCACGACCTTCCGCGAACTCGGCGCTTCTCGGGCCGCCATGGCCGACGAGCTCCAGAAGATCGCCGCCGCTTACGGCGATCAGATCGAGGAGTCTGGTTCTCTCGCCGCCAAGGCCCACCGCGGCTGGCTGGCCGTGAAGGATGCCATCGCCGGCTCCGACCCCGATGGCGTCCTCGACGCCGCCGAGCAGGGTGAGGATCACGCCGTGTCCGAGTTCGAGAAGGCGCTCCAGAGCGACATCTCCCCCGAGTTCAAGACGGTCGTCCAGCGCCAGCTCAACGAGGTGCGGTCGGCCCACGACCAGGTCAAGGCCCTCCGAGACGCCCGACGCTGAACCCCGGGCCTGGCCGCTCGCCTGCCAGAGGTGGGCGGGCGGTCAGCGCCGAGGCCGACGTCGGGTCCGAACGTCCCCGTCCGGGCCTCCCCGAACCCGAAGTCCTCATCGGCGCCTGGCGCATCGGCCACCTCAGCGGCGGTCGCTGCGGAGGCATACCGTCAGGCCATGTCCCCAGTGGAAGCGTCCCCAACCTGCCCTCGTTGCGGGTCCACCGACACGATCCCGATTGCCTACGGCTTCCCGGGCCCCGAGATGATGGAGGAGGCCGAGCGCGGTGACATCGTGCTGGGGGGATGCTGCATCGAGGAGGACCAGCCCACCGGTAGCTGCCGTGCGTGCGGAAGCCGGTTCGCTGCGCCGGATCGGGAGTGATTCGCCCGGTTGGGGTCAGGCCGCCTCGGAGCGAAGAGCCACCGGGTCAGCGCTCAAGCGCTGGGCTACCCAGACCGGGATGATCGACAACAGGATCACCACCACGGCGACGACGTTGACGGTGGGGAGCTGGTTCGGCCGGAAGATGTTGTTGAAGATCCACTGCGGGAGCGTCTCGACGCCGGGACCGGCCGTGAAGGTGGTGACCACGATCTCGTCAAACGACAGGGCGAACGCGAGCAAGGCGCCTGCGACGAGCGCTGACCTCATCAGAGGGAACGTGACGTAGCGGAAGGTCTGGAACAGGTCCGCCCCCAGGTCAGCGGAGGCCTCGTCCACGTTCGGCGCCAACCGCCGCAGGCGGGCGACGACGTTGTTGAACACGACCACGATGCAGAACGTGGCGTGGGCGATGATCACCGTGAGGTAGCCGAAGTCGAACCCCAGCTCGCGGAAGGCGGCGTTGAGGGCCACGCCCGTAACGATGCCCGGCAGTGCGATGGGAAGCACGATCAGCAGCGAGATGCTGTCGCGACCGAAGAAGCGGAAGCGGTTGACGGCATAGGACGCCAGGCTCCCCAGCACCAGTGCGATCAAGGTGGCGACCAGCGCCACCTTCACCGACGTGACCAGCGCCTCGCGGGGGCCGGGGGCGTGGAACGCCCTCGACCACCATTTCGTGGTGTAGCCGGGAGGCGGCCAGGCAAACGTCCGCGACGAACTGAACGACAGGATCGCGATCACGACCAGCGGGAGGTACAGGAACGCGAGGACCGCCGCGGTGAGGACTCGCAGCAGGATCCGAGCTGGTCGGGACAGGAGCATCAGAGGTTCTCCAGCGCGCCGCTGCGGCGCACCATCAGCAAGAAGGCGATCATGATCAGCACGGGAACGAACGCAAACGCGGCTGCCGACGGCAAGAGGCCGGCACCGAAGTCGCGGTAGATGACGTTGCCGATCATCTGGGCCTTGCCGCCCACGATCTGCACGGTGATGTAGTCGCCGAGTGACAACGAGAACGTGAAGATGGCGCCGGCCAGGATCGCCGGCTTGAGGAGCGGCAGCACCACGGACCAGAAGGTTCGGCCGGCCTTGCCGCCCAAGTCACCCGAGGCATCGAGCAGGGAACTCGGCAGCTTCTCGAGGCCGGCGTAGATCGGCAGTGCCATGTAGGGCAGCCACAGGTAGGACAGCACGATGATCGTGCCCGTCACGCCGTAACCCGGTGAGAAGCCCAGGACCTGGTCCATCACGCCAGCTGTCGGATCCAGGATCGCCCGCCAGCTGTACGCCTTGACCAGGTAGCTCGCCCACAGCGGAAGCACCAGCGCGACGGCGAGCGTGCGGCGCCAGCGGGGTCGGGCCACCTTGGCCATGAAGAACGCGATGGGAAGGGCCAGGCAGAGGTCGATCACCGTGACGGCCGATGCGATGCCCACCGTGCGCAGGGTCACCGTGCGGAAGGTCGGGTTGTGGATCAGCTCGGAGAAGTTCTCGAAGCTGGTGGCCTGCACCACGTCACCCGTGAACGGGTCGGTCGTGTCGAGCGACGTGAGGAGCAGGGCGACGAGCGAGCCGAGGTAGATCACGAGCAGCCAGATGAGCGGTGCCCCGAGCATGGCACCGAGCTGGGTGCGGGGGTGGCGGGTCAAGACGCGCGACAGGCGCCGCCCGGGCCCCGAGGGCCCGGGCGGCGACACCGCTGCGGTCGGCGCTGCTGCGGTCACGAACCCCGGAGGTCGTTCCAGGCCGCGGTCCACTTCTGGTAGTCGATGCAGTCGTTGCCGCTGCCGTCCAGGCACTTCTTCGTCGGCGTGGTCCAGTAGTAGAGCTGGTCGGCAAAGTCGGCGTCGTCTGCGTGGTACGTCGTGCAGAAGTCGGGGTCGGACGTCTCCGAGCACGCCTTCGGGTTGGCCGGTGCCTCACCGAAGTACTCGGCCACCTGTGCCTGGACCGCCGGAGACGTGATGTGGTCCATCCAGAGGTACATGCAGTTGGGGTGCTTTGCCTTGGACGCCACCATCCAGGTGTCCGACCATGCGGTCGAACCCTCCTTCGGCAGCACCGTCTCCACCGTGCCGGGCTGGTCGGCCTCGATGGTGTTGGCGATGACCTGCCAGGTGGTGCCCAACTGGAGGCTGCCCTTCTCGAACGCGTCCGCCTCCTTCAGGTAGTCGGACCAGTACTCGCCGATGTTGCCCTTCTGGTCCTCCAGCAGGCTGATCGCGGCGTCGAACTGCTTCTGGTTCAGCGCGTACGGATCCTTGATCCCCAGATCGGGCTGGGTCTTCATCAGGTAGAGCGCAGCGTCGGCGATGTAGATCGGCGAGTCGTACGCCGTGATCTTCCCCTTGTACGGCGAGTCCTTTTCGAACACGGCACCCCACGAGTCGGGCGCCGGCGTCACTTCCGCCTTGTTCCACATCAGGAGGTTGGCACCCCACCCGTGCGGGATGCCGTAGTTGGTGCCGTCGACCGAGTTGTAGTGCGTGTCCTTCAGGAACGACGAGATGTCGGCGTAGTTGGGCACGAGGTCGGTGTTGACCGGAGCGACGTCGTCGCCGGCGATGAGGCGGAGCGTGGCGTCACCCGATGCCGAGACGCCGTCGTACTCGCCGGTCTTCATCAGCTGCACCATCTCATCGGAGGTGTTGCCGGTCTTCACGTTGGTCTTGCAGCCGGTGTCCTTCTCAAAGTCCGACACCCAGTCCACCGCCGGATCGTTTGAGCCGTCCTCGGCGTAGCCGGCCCAGGCGATGAGGTTGAGTTCACCCTCACCCGCGCCCAGCTTGGTGGGGGCCTTGGCGGCGCTGCTGCCGCCCCCTCCGCCGCCGGAGCCCGAGCTGTCGCTACTTCCGCATCCTGCTGCGGTGAAGGCCAATGCGGCCGTCACCGCAAGCCCGGCGATGAGCCGGCTCTTCCTACGTGTGTTCATGGTTCCCCCTGGGGAGTGTTGGTTCGGTGGCTTGTGGTGGTGACTGGCTGGTTTCGTCAGGACACGTCCGCCGGTGATGGGTCGTCGGCGAAGATCTCGTTGGGCGGTGGATCGGAGGGCGAGAGCGCTCCGGGAAGGACCTGGTCGAACGTGCGGTCCCACGCCAGGCGGACCGGCGTGCCCGGCGAAGCACCGTTGCCGACCGTAAACCGGTTCTGCTCGACGACGACGACGTGGCCCCCGCCGTCCAAGTCGACGATCACGCGTGTGCGCTCCCCCAAGTACACCGTCGAACGGACCGTGCCCGTGGCCCGGATTTCGCCCTCAGCCGGATCATGCGGCGCGTCCGCCGCGACCAGCGAGATCTTCTCGGGGCGCACCGAGAACGCCTCGTCGGAGCCGCGGAGGCGGGTGGCCACGGCACCGTCGAGCACGTTGGAGGTGCCGACGAACCCGGCGACGAACGCCGAGGCCGGACGCTCGTACACCTCGGTGGGCGTGCCCACTTGCTGGAGGCGCCCGTCGGCAAACACGGCGATGCGATCGCTCATCGACAGGGCTTCGTCCTGATCGTGGGTGACGAAGATGAACGTGATGCCCACCTCGTCCTGGATGCGCTTGAGCTCGACCTGCATCTCCTCGCGCAGCTTCAGGTCGAGGGCGCCCAGGGGTTCGTCGAGCAGGAGCACTCGTGGGCGGTTGACGAGAGCCCGGGCTAGCGCAACGCGCTGGCGCTGCCCACCCGACAGCTGGGTGATCTGCCTCGACCCGAAGTCGTCGAGGCGCACCATGGCGAGCGCGTCCGCCGCACGAGCACGGCGCTCGGCCTTGCCCACCCGCTTCACCTTGAGCCCGTACTCGACGTTTTCGCCGACGGAGAGGTGCGGGAACAGGGCGTAGTCCTGGAAGACGGTGTTCACATCGCGGTCGTAGGCAGGCAGGCCGGCCACGTCGTTGCCCTGCAGGAGGATACGTCCTTCGGTGGGCTGCTCGAAGCCCGCGATCATGCGCAAGCAGGTCGTCTTGCCCGAGCCGGACGGCCCGAGCAGCGAGAAGAACTCGCCGGCACGAACCGTCAGGTTCACGTGCTCGACCGCCGAGACAGAACCGAAGCGCTTGCTGACGTCGATCAGCTCGACGTCATCGGTTGATCTCTCAGTCAACGAGCCCCCCGGCGGCCGGATGAGGGGAAGCTACCAGTCACCCTCAAGCACGGCATCAGATGTCCGCCACGCCGACGATTTCGATCCCGACAAGCCGACCGAGGCGCGTGCATCCGTGCCCTCGCTTTCAGGACGGTCCTGCCGAAAACGCAACCGACCTGCGGAGGAAGCCGCAGGTCAGGGGCCGGGGCTTTGGTGGGCCATGAGGAATCGAACCCCCGACCTCCTGCGCGTCATGCGGAATTTCATGCTCTTTCACAGGCTGGGACAATCTGGCATAGATCCATTACCCCAGGTCAGAAGCTTGGGCGCTCGACCATGCTCTGGGACGCTCTAGCTCGATCTGGGACCACAGGCTGCCAAATAGGCTGCCCTGGGAACAACCGCTGACGACCGCCGACGACCATCTGCAGCTAGGTCAAGGCCATCTGCGGCTCGCCCAGCCTGGTCAGGCCTGTGCGGGCGATGGTGCACGTGCCGCCCTTGGGCGTCCCACCGTTGTAGGCCTGGCGCAGGCAGTTGCGCAGCGCAAGCTGGCCCCAGTAGCTGGGGTGCGCATCCTCCTGCAGCTGGTACGCAGAGCCGATGGTCGACGTGGTGCGGATCTGGCTGACCCACTCGGTCTTGTCCACCGCTCCCTTGGCCGTCCACGACGTCACGTTCTTCTCCTCCAAGAGACCGACCGTGTTCTCGCAAAGGCGGCGGCCCACCAGCGCGTTGGTGGCGTCGAGGATCTTGATGTTGGTGAGGCCCGAGGCGGTGGCGCCGTTGCGCACGGAGCTGTTGAGGGTGGCCACCACGGTGTCGTTGGCCCAGTCAGCATCGCTGTTCCAGACGCCGCAGCCGCCCACTGTCTGGCGGGTGAGGCCGGTCTGCGGGTAGCGGAACTGCGAGCCGCGCGGGATCGGCGAGGAGTAGGTCTGCAGGATCAACGTCCAGTCGGAGCTGGCGTAGCCGGCGTTGGCCATGGCGGTGTTGACGTTCTGGATGGCGCCGGCGATGGCGGCCGTCTGAGCGCTCACGTTCGACGGCGTGAAGTTGGCGGCGATGTCGGCATCGTCGTGGCAGTAGTTGGGCCACCACGACGGCGACAGGTACCAGTTGGTGACGCAGGTCTGGACCAGATCTGCGAAGTGGTAGTTGTTGGCGCCGATGAGCAGCGTGACCGCCTTCACCCGGTTGCTGGTGGCGAACGACTGCAGCGCCCGGGCCTGGCCGACGCGGCCTTCCGCATCGCTGTAGAAGTCGATGCCGGGCTTGAAATCGCCGCCATCAGGGGTCTGGGTGTAGGTGCGGGCGCCCGAGCAGGCCAAGTTGAGGCTGTTGACCCCGCCGCCGATGTGGACCTCCGCAGCACGAGACCGGTGGCAGCCGGCGATCTGCTCGGCCGTCTTCGTGGCGTTGTCGTTGTATGCGGTGGAGCCCAGGGCATCGACCAGCGTCGAGCTGTTGTTGGTGTTCCCCGCCCACCGGCCGGCCTCGCCCGAGATGGCTGAGTCACCGATGCTGACGATCCAAGGGCTCCCGCTGGGCAGCGCAGCCGCCGGTGAGGCACCCGGCCCGACGGTGGACAGGATCGAGGCGGCGGCGAGCGCTGCGACGATCGCGATGATCCGGCGAACAGACGGCTTCATGGTCCCCCCTTGTGAGTGACGTTCGTCACTATCCCGCAGTGTTGCTCACATCTGCGGCCTCAGCAAGCACTCGGCCGAAGGTCATGGTCCTGGATGGCCGGCGCCCCGCAATCGAACCCGCCGTGCACGGATCCCGACGTCCACCAAGCGTGCACCTGAGGCTAGGACCCGCTCCCCTCCCCCACTTCCCGAAGCAAGGGACCCGGAGGTGGCAGCTCCACCTAGGGGGATCGTGCAGCAGTCCCCTCAGATGGCGAGCGCCGTTGACAAACCGTTGACAAACCTGATCCGCCAGGAGTCTTGGTGATTCCGCCCGCAAGAACGACACTGACCCACGGATGGAGTTTCCGCAGGTCAGGGGCCGGGGCTTTGGTGGGCCATGAGGGAATCGAACCCCCGACCTCCTGCGCGTCATGCAGGCGCTCTAGCCAACTGAGCTAATGGCCCCGGAGCGACGAAGTTAGCAGGCCAGCGCCGACGGCCCGAACCCGGATCACCGCCTGCGGCTAGAGGATCGCTCCGGGGCCGAGCAGGACCAGCACCTCGGCCACGACGCCGCCGTTGGTGTCCACGCAGAACTGGTCGGGCAGGCGCAGGACCTTGCTCTCGCCGAGGTGCAGGAACACCTGGGATTCGCCGGGAAAGCGCTCCAAGAGGGTCTTGAGGTCTCCCACCGTCTGTTCGTCGAGGCGAGCCGTCGACACCTTGAGGCGCAGCGGTGGCGCCCCGTCGGTGATGCCCTCGAAGATCTCGATGTCCATGGCGATGAACTTGGCTTCGTCGTCGCGCTTGTCGACCCGACCCTTGAGCACGATCACGGCGTCGTCGGCCAGCTTGTGGCCGATGTCGGACATCGTCTTGGGGAAGACCATCACCTCAATGGAGCTCTGCAGGTCCTCCAGGATGAAGACGGCCATGAGGTCGCCCTTCTTGGTCCACTTCCGCTGGAGGTTGGTGATGACCCCGCCGATGGAGCGCATCGAGCCGTCCTCCAGCTCGCCCAGCTCGTCGATGGTGTGGTCGATCTTGCGGCGCAGCGCCGCCTCGGCCCCCATGAGCGGATGGTCGCTGACGTAGAGGCCCAGCATCTCCTTCTCGAAGGCGAGCTGTTCCTTCTTGTCGAAGTGGAGATCGGGGATCTTGGCCTTCTCGTCGAAGCCGGCGGTGCCCACCTCGACATCACCGAAGAGGCTCATCACGCCCATGTCCCGCTCCTTGCGGCGGGAGATGGTCTGGTCGACGATCTGCTCGAACACGGCGAGCAGGCCCCGGCGCGGATGGCCCACGGAGTCGAAGCCGCCGGCCTTGATGAGCGACTCCAGGAGCTTCTTGTTGAGCACGGTCATGTCGACGCGCTCGCAGAACTCGTAGAAGTCGGCGAAGGGGCCGTTCTCGTCGCGCTCGGCGACGATCTTCGCCACCAGGCCCTCGCCGACGTTGCGCACTGCGGACATGCCGAAGGGGATGACCTCGGTGCCGTCCTCCAGGCGGGCCGGCACGAAGTCGGACTTCGAGCGGTTCACGTCGGGCACCAGGACCGGGATCTTCATGGTCCGGCACTCGTTGAGGTAGACCGCCGCCTTCTCGAGGCTGGTCTTGACGCTGGTGAGCAGAGCAGCGAGGTACTCGACCGGGTAGTGCGCCTTCAGGTAGGCGGTCTGGAACGTGACCAGGCCGTACCCGAAGCTGTGGCTCTTGTTGAACGCGTAGTTGGCGAAGCCCTCGATGATGTCGAACAGGTGCGTGCCCAGGTCGGAGCCGTAGCCGGTGGCCTCGCAGCCGTTCACGAACTTGTCGCGCTCCTTGGCCATGAGCTCCTTGTTCTTCTTGCCCGTGGCCTTCCGGAGGTTGTCGGCTTCGGCGAGCGTGAAGCCGGCGAACTTCTGGCTCACCCGCATCACGGACTCCTGGTAGATCATCAGGCCGTACGTGTCAGCCAGGAGCTCCTCGGCGTCGGGGTGGAAGTAGTCGACGGGCTTCCGACCGTTCTTGCGGTCGGCGTAGTCGTTGTGCATGTTCACCGACATCGGGCCCGGGCGGTACAGGGCGATGAGGGCGGCGACGTCGTCGAAGCTGTCGGGGGCGAGCGACCGCATGAGGGCGCGCATGGCGCCGCCCTCCAGCTGGAACACGCCGATGGAGTCGCCGCGGCAGAGCATCTCCAGCGTCGTCGCGTCGTCGAGCGGCACGTTGTCGATGTCGAGGACGAGCCCGTCGCGGAACTCCTCGATGAGGGCCACGGCATCGGAGATGACGTCGAGGTTCCGAAGGCCCAGGAAGTCCATCTTCAGCAGGCCCAGCTCCTCGACGCCACCCATCTCGTACTGGGTGACGACCGGCGCCTCGGTGATGTCCTGGCCCGCGGTGGGCTTGCGTTGGATGGGGAGGTAGTCGGTGAGCGGGTCCTTGGTGATCACCACCGCCGCGGCGTGGATGCCGTCTTGGCGGCGAAGACCCTCGAGCCCCTTGGCCACGTCGATGACCTTCTTGAGGTCCTCCTCCTCCTCGTACATCTTCCGCAGGTCGCCGGCCATCTTGTAGCCGTCCTCGAACTTCGGATGCTTCTCCAGGCAGGCGTAGAGGGGCGTGTCGCGGCCCATGATCAGCGGCGGCATGGCCTTGGCCACCTTGTCGCCGACGATGTACGGGTACCCGAGCACGCGAGCCGCGTCGCGCACGGCGGCCCGGGCCTTGATGGTCGAGAACGTGACGATCTGGGCCACGTGGTCGCGCCCGTACATCTCGGCCGCGTAGCGGATCATCTCGTCCCGGTAGCGGGAGTCGAAGTCCATGTCGATGTCGGGCATCGAGATGCGCGACGGGTTGAGGAAGCGCTCGAACAGCAGGTCGTACTTGATCGGATCGAGGTCGGTGATCCAGAGCGTGTACGCCACCGCGCAACCGGCGGCCGACCCGCGACCGGGACCCACGCGGATGTTGTTGTCGCGGGCGTGCTTGATGAGGTCCCACACGATGATGAAGTACGACGAGAACCCC
>JBKJPY010000088.1:0-216514 GCA_046594195.1 Acidimicrobiales bacterium
TTGCGGGCGAAGACCGGGATGATCTCCGAGATCACGCCGAACGCCGGGAGGATCATGATGTAGACCTCCGGGTGCCCGAAGATCCAGAACAGGTGCTCCCAGAGCAGGGGGTCAGCGCCCTGTTCCACGTTGAAGAACTGAGCGCCGAAGAGCCGGTCGAACATCAGTAGGAACTGCGCCGAGGTGAGGACCGGGATAGCGAAAAGCAGCAGGAACTGCGTCACCAGGCTCATCCAGGTGAAGACGGGCATCTTCATGAGGGTCATGCCCGGCGCCCGCATGTTGAGCACGGTGACGATCAGGTTCACCGCGCCCACGAGGGATGCGATGCCGGTGAGCAGGAGGCCCATGTTCCAGAAGTCGATGCCGTGGCTCGGCGAGAAGATGACGCCGTTGTTGGGGGCGTAGTTGAACCAGCCACCATCAGCGCCGCCGCCAAGGAGCCAGCTCGAGTTGAGCACGACGCCGCCGAAGAGGAACACCCAGAACGACAGCGCGTTCATCCGCGGGAAGGCCACATCCCGGGCACCCACCTGCAGCGGCAGGAGGTAGTTCATGAAGGCGGCGCCGATGGGCATGACGACCAGGAAGATCATGGTCGTGCCGTGCATCGTGAAGATCTGGTTGTACAGGTCGGCGCTCAGCAGCTTGCCGTTGGGCGTCGCGAGCTGGAGGCGGATCAGCAGGGCTTCGATGCCGCCGATCAGGAAGAAGAACAGCGCCGAGGCGCCGTACATGATGGCAATCTTCTTGTGGTCGACCGTGGTGACCCAGCTGCGCCAGCCGGTGGTGGAGGAAGACGGGCGTGCAAAGACGCCGCTCGGGCGGCTCTGCACTGCGTCGCCCGCTCCGAGAGCGAGGGGACCGTCGATGGCTGTCATGACGTGCTCGTTCCTACTGCAGGGTGATCAGGAAGGCGACCAGGTCGTCGATCTGGTCTTCGGTGAGGTTGAAGTTGTTCATGCCACGGCTGTGCGGGCTGGGCGCATCACCGGGCTTCATGGCCTTCTCGGCCGGCGCGTTGCGCAACCAGGCCTCGAGCTGCTCCCGGTTCAAGCAGGTCTTGATGCCCTGGTCCGTGGCCGCCCAGTTCTCCCCCAGGGCCTTGCACTCCTTGGTGGGGAGACGCAGGTCGAACTTGGCGCCGGCGAAGGTCGAGCGGGACATGAACTTGGTGAGGTTCGGAACCTCGCCGGACACCTGGTTCACGACCGGCGGGTACTCGAACAGCTTCTTCGACGTGGGGTCGGACGGGTCGGTCATGCCGGTGATGCGGTGACAGGAGGTGCACTGGCTGGCAAGGGTCGACCAACCCGCTTGGGCGCCTTCCCCAATGGGCGCCTCGAACGGCTTGATCTGCTTCTCGGCCCACGCCTGGAAGTCATCGGGGCTCATGCCGACGACCTTGATGCGCATCTCGGCGTGCGACAGGCCGCAGAACTCGGTGCACTGCCCGATGTACTCCTTGGCCTCGGGCGCCTCGATCGTGAGCGGGTGGACGCGCCCGGGGACGGCGTCCTTCTTCCCGTTCAGCGCCGGGGACCACCAGGAGTGGATCACGTCACGGGACTTGATGCGCAGCGCGATCGGCCGGTTGGTCGGGATGACCAGGTCGTTGGCGGTGATGATCTCGTCGATCTGGCCGTCGCCGTCGACATCGAAGTTGTAGCGGTACTCCCACCACCACTGCTGCCCGTATACCTCGACGGTCAGCGCCTCGGCCGACGGCTTCTTGGCCAGGTCGAACACGGTGAACACCGTGGGCACGGCCACGCCGATCAGGATGACCAGCGGGATGATGGTCCAGGTGATCTCGGCCTTGAAGTTGCCGTGGATCTGCTTCGGGAACTCGTCGCCGTCGTCGTCGGCGCGCTTGCGGTACTTCGTGACGACGTACAGCGAGGCGGCCATCACCAAGATGCCGACGAGGATGGCGGTGGCGAACACCGGCCTCGCCAGGTCGTCGATCTGCTTGGCCTGGGGACCCTGCGCCTGGAACGTGTCCTGGGGCGCGTTGTCGGCGCAGCCGACCGCGAACAGCATCAGGCCCGTCGCGAGGAGGGTGGCCTTGGCGAAGGAGGTGCGGGCTCGCCCGGTCATGTTCTGTCGACCTTCCATCAGTTGGCCACCCGGATCACGGTCTGGCCCGGTTCGGGCAGTGAGACGGCGATGCGGCCACCACCCTTCTCCTGCTCGTGGGCTTTGTCGCCCTCGTGCTTGCGCTCGCCAGCGATCGAGGCGGCCACACCGCCCGCCAGCACGGCGAACCCGCCGAACAGCAGGAGGCCGGCGATGACCGACTTGGAGAGCTTCGGCTTGGTGACGATGAGGATGCCGACGCCGAAGATGATGGCCGGGACGATGCCGAACACCAGGTAGGAGCCGCCCTTGGGCAGGGCCAGGAGGATGCGCGAGATGGCCAGCACGAAGATGCCGATGCCCAGGACCGCTGCGACCGGGATCTCCACGGGGTGCATGATCCGGTTGCGGATCGACCTGTTGACCGCGGGGTCGCCGGTGATGCGGTCCGACCAGGCGGAGATGGCCCACTCGGCTCCGGCAATGGTCAGCCCGACGCAGCCGAGGACGAAGAGCCCCGATCCGACGGCGAGCCCAAGCACCACGGCGGCGGCGGAGAAGGCGGCGACGACGGGCCAGTAGTTGACCGACGCCGGTGCGACGACCTCGGGGACCGTCTCGACGCCGGCGACCTGGGCGGCCGCCTCGGCATCGCCGTCGCGGATGGCGGCCAGGAGGACGGCAAGGAAGAGCGACGCCACCGCGAGCACGACGAGGATGGTGAATCCGACGTGGTCGCCGACACCACCCTTGTAGCCGAGGGTGAGCGGGCCGAGGACCTTGTCCATGAAGCCGTCGCCGGTGAGCGAACCCGTGCTCGTGGCGATGGCATAGACGATGGCCGCGACGAACCCGAAGGCAGCGACGCCGTACAGGAACTTAGAACCGGTCTTGAACATCTCTGGCCCTTACTTGGTGATGTAGATCGCGTACCAGATCACTGCGTAGACAGCGATGGTCGCGTACCAGAAGAGGGCTGCGGCGACGAGGCCTTCACGGTCACGACCGTGGTACTCGCCGCCCAGCGTGCGGAAGGTCATGACGACGGCGAACACCAGGCCGGCCACGATCATGGCCAGGTGGGCGCCGGTGACGGTGTAGACGAGCAGGCCCGCTCGGGTGTTCACGCCGAGGCCCATCTGCGTGTAGAGGAAGGTGGTCGAGTTGATGACCGCCAGCCCGAACATGATCGTCAGACCGAGGGCCAGGTAGGCCGACGGACGGTCGTTGCGACCGACCGCGTCGACCGCCCACCAGATGGTGACCGCCGAGAGCGCCATGGTGGCCATCCCGATGGAGCCCGGGGTCAGCGGGATGCTGGTGCCCTTGGGCAGCCAAGCGCCACCCTGCGTCAGCACGGCAGCGCGCTGCGAGAGGTAGACGCCGATGAGGCCGGCGAAGGCCATCAAGGTGCCGGCCGCGGCCAGCGCGGTGCCCACGAGCAAGACGCGGGGCCGGGCGGGCGGGGCGGCGGGGGGAAGGGCCAGTGCGGCGCTGGTGGCCATCACGTCTCCTCACGCAGGTCGATGAGCGGCTCCGCCGACGCGATGACCGGGAGGTCCTCGGCGAAGTTGGCGAGCGGGGGCGGCGATGCGGTGAGCCACTCGAGGGTGAGCCCGTCCCACGGATCAGCGGGCGCGTCGTCGCTGCGCTTGAGGAGGGGGAGGAAGGAGATGACGGCGATCAGCACGCCGAGGCCGACCAGGGCAATGCCGGCAGCGACCGCGCCGTTGGTGCCGGCGTAGCCGCCAGTCCAGTCGGCGTTGCGCTGGAGCTCGTCGCCCGTGATGCCGGCGACGAGGTCGGGGATCACGGTGAGGGCGGCGCCCAGCAACAAGACGAGCGGGGCCAGCATGCCCAGCTTCTCGTTGGCGGGCTGGCGGCCGATCTTGGTGGCCCACCAGTGGATCCCGCCGATGCCGGCGATGACGGCAGCGAGCATGGCGGCGTGGCCGACGCCCAGGAAGAAGATGTTGTCCCCGAGGGACCCGCCCTTGGGAGCGTCGAGCAGGTCGGGGATCGACCCGACCGCGCCGGCCGCAACGGCGAGCAGCAAGATCAGGAACGCCGAGATGGCGTAGAGCACAGCGGCGCGGAGCTTGAACGAGCCGGTGCGGAACACGTCGGCGCAGGCGGCCGCGAGAGCCAGCAGCGGCAGCACCGCCAGAAGGCCCATGCCGATGACCAGGAAGGAGTCCAAGGCGGCCGAGCTCGGTGCGACGAGGAAAGCGCCGAACGACAGGAGGCCGAAGGCGGCGATGGCGGCCTGGGCGACGGGCTGGAGCTTCATGCGAGCACCGGAGACGGTGTGGAGCACGTCGCCGAAGAAGCCGAGGACCGGGATGGCCACCACGTAGATCTGCGGGTTGCGGAACACCCACTGGATGCTCGGGTAGAGCGCCGTCGGCGCACCGAGGTAGCTGCTGCCACCGTGGCGGTGGTCGACGTACATCAGCACGATCAGACCGAAGAGGACCGGAAGGGTGAGGATCCACATCAAGGCGGCGACGAGGACGGACCAGGCGAACAGCGGAGCCCGGGAGAGGTAGAGGCCAGCGGGGCGCAGGGCGATCACCGTGGTGGCGAGCGACACCGCCGCAACCAGCACGGAGAGCACCAGGAGGCCCATGGAGGCGATCCACAGGTTGACGCCTTCCCTGCTGCCACCGAGCGGGCCGCCGTTCATGGCGTACGAGGTGAGGAGCAGCCCCGAGCCGAGCAGCCATCCCCAGTACGAGGCGGCGGCAGCGCGGGGGAAGGCCACCGTGCGCGAACCCACCTGCAGCGGCACGACCACGAGGGCCACACCGATCGTGAGCGGCAGGGCGAGGAAGAACAGGGTGCCCACGCGGGCCAGTGTGAAGAGCTGGAAGACGGAGTCCGACGGGAACACGTCGAGCGTCTTCGGGGCGATGCCCTCGATTGCGAACGCCTCGCCGAGCACCACCACGAGCGCCCCCAGGATGAGGGCGGTAGCGATGTACAAGCGGCCGATCACCTTGTGGTCGCCGGACCCCAAGACGGCCGCCAGCCCGGAGGGCTGCGGAGGGGTGGACGAGGTGGCCGCCGCGGAGGCCGCGTCGACGGTCTCGGGAGGGGTCTCGGTTACAGCCATGGGCGCTCTGACCTCACCGTCGCCACGCCCTCCCAGGGGCCTCGCGACGTCTCGTGGGGGTTCAATCCGGTACGGGTCGGGACACTACACAGTGACCCTCGCAGCCAAGAAAAGCCGCGGGTGACGTCAGGCGCCGCAACGGTGCTCACCGTGCGTTCCTGACCAGCACGTCGACCGCCATCGCCCCGAAGAGCAGGGTGATGTAGGTGATCGAGTAGGTGAAGACCTTCATGGCGGCCTTGGCGCTGGGCTCTCGGAGGAGCTTGACGGCGAACCAGGTGAAGGCGGCGCCGAGCACGATGGCGGAGCCCAGATAGAGCGCTCCCATGCCGGCGACGGGCGAGAAGACGAGGGTCAGGCCCCACAGCAGGAGCGTGTAGAGCAGGATCCGCGTTGCGGTCTTGTGGAGGCTGACCACCGACGGCAGCATCGGCACGTCAGCGGCGGCGTAGTCGTCCTTGTACTTGATGGCCAGCGCCCAGAAGTGGGGCGGGGTCCAGTAGAACATCACCGCGAACAGCACGATCGGGGCCCAGCTCAGGCTGTCGGTCACGGCGGTCCAACCGATCAGAACCGGCACCGCGCCGGCAGCGCCGCCGATCACGATGTTGCTCTTGGAGGTGCGCTTGAGCCACAGCGTGTACACGAACACGTAGAAGAGGCAGGCGGCCACGCCGAGGGCGGCCGTGAACAGGTTGACCCAGTACCAGAGCCACACGAAGGCCACGATCTCCAGGCCGATGGCGAAGATGAGGCCGTTGCGCGGCTTGATGAGGCCGGTGACGAGCGGTCGGTTCTTGGTCCGCTCCATCAGGGCGTCGATGTCGCGATCGACGTACATGTTGATGGCGTTGGCGCCGCCGGCCGCGAACGCGCCGCCGATGATGGTGTTGAGGATCAGCCAGCCCGAGGGGATGCCCTGGTTGGCGACGACCATCGTGGGGACCGTCGTGATCAGCAGCAGCTCGATGATCCGCGGCTTCGTGAGGGCGACGTACCCGGCGAGTCGCGCTCGCAGTGGTGACGGGGCCGGCTTCAACACGAACGCGACCCTAGGTCTCGGGCCGCAGCCCAGACGAGTCCGCTCGTCGCAGTGGGACGCGAGCGGCAGTGGGGTGCCGCTTGGTCGGAACCCCGGGTCCGCCCGTACCCTGGCCGCGTGCTTGACCGCCTCCGCCAACCGGTCTCCCCGCAGGCCTACCGGACCATCACGATGGTTGCGCTGGTGCTGCTCGTCGCCATCGTCGTGACGGGTGCCGGCGTCCGCCTCACGGGATCGGGTCTCGGGTGCACCGACTGGCCCCGCTGCACCGAGGAGACCTTCACCCCGTCGTCGGACCTGCACGCCAAGATCGAGTTCTACAACCGGATGATCACCGGCCTGGTCAGCGTCGCGGTGATCCTCGCAGTGCTCGGGTCGCTGCGCCGGGCACCGCGGCGACGCGACCTCGTCTGGCTCTCGTGGGGACTCGTCGGCGGGGTCGTCGGCCAGATCGTCCTCGGCGGCCTGGTCGTGCTGAGCGACCTCAACCCGTGGCTGGTCCAGGGGCACTTCGTGGTGTCGATGATCCTGGTGGCCGATGCCGCGGTGCTGACCCACCGGGCCGGGCAGCCCGACGACGTGGTACAGCGCCCGATCGTGACCCCGGCGTTGCTGCGCTGGGGCCGCGTGCTCGTCGGGATGGCCATCGCCGTAATGCTCACCGGCACCCTCGTCACCGGTTCGGGCCCCCATAGCGGCCACAACGAGGCGGACCCCGGTGCATCCAAGGTGGAGCAGCTCGCCGCAGCCAAGGACGTGCGCCGGCTGCCCATCGCCGTGCACGACGCCGCCCGCATCCACGGCACCATGATGATCGTCTTCCTCATCGCCACGATCTGGGTCCTGGTCCAGATCCGGCGCCACCAGCCCGACGGCAAGCTGGCGGCGAGCACGACGTGGTTGCTCACCGCGCTCATCCTCCAAGGGGCCATCGGGTACACCCAGTACTTCACCGGTGTGCCACCCGGCTTGGTCGCCCTGCACATCCTCGGGGCGTCGCTCGTGTGGGTCGCCGTGCTGTTCACGTTCCAGCGGATGTGGGCGCCTCTGGAGTCGGGGGCCTCCGCCGCGGCAGAGTGGAGGGGTGGCATCGAGCACCCCGGTCATCTCCCCGACGGAGATCGCGTCCCCTGAGGACGACCTGGGCCTCGACACCGACCAGCCGTGGATCGTGCTGGTGTGGAACGACCCGATCAACACCATGGAGTACGTGACCCTCGTGTTCCAGAAGCTGTTCGGGTATTCCAAGGAGAAGGCCGAGAAGCTCATGCTCGACGTGCACAACCTGGGACGGGCCGTCGTGTCCTCGGGCGCTCGCGAGAAGGCCGAGATCGACGTGTTCCGCCTGCACGAGCACGGGCTGTGGGCCACCATGCAGCACGACGAGTAGGTCCGTCATCGCCTTCTTCCGCAGGACCCCGCTCGTCAAGCGCCGCACCGACGGCCGCTTCGACCTCGCGCTCGATGACGATCGGCGCGAGGTGCTGGTCACCCTGCTCCGCCAGCTCAGCGAGCTGCTCGAGACCGACCCCGACCACCCCAACCTCACCCGGCTCAGCCCGCCGGCGTACCTCGACGACGCCGAGGCAGACGCGGCGTATCAGCTTCTCGCCGGCGAAGAACTGCGGACCTCGCACCAGCAGGCGATCTCCGCCGTCATCGAGTCGCTCGGACGTGATCAGCTGACCGAGGACGAGCTGTGGGCCTGGGTCCAGTCGCTCAACGGGGTCCGGCTGGTGGTGGGCACCCGCCTCGACATCAGCGAGGACGACCACGGGCCGACGTTCCGCAAGGCGGCCGATCCGGAGGACCGTCCCCTCTGGGCCGTCTACGACTTCACGACCCTGTTGCAGCACGACATCGTCGCGGCCCTGAGCGGCTGACGATCGCGAACTGCCGACAGGAGCTCAGCTGAAGCAGGTCGAGCGGAGGCCGGCAAGCAGCCGCTGACCCTCGTCGGAGTCGATGAAGGCACCCTTGGGATCGTTCAGCTGATCGATCGTGAACGCCTTGATCACCCCGTTCGCGAAGCAGGCGGACTGCTTCGGCGTCTGGTCGGCGCCGATGGCTTCGGTGTACACGTCGGTCCGGGTCACCGGGAGCCCGAGGGTGTCGGGGGTGACCTCCTTGCCGACCGGCTTGGCGTCCTTGCCGGGGTCGCAGCTGTGGAACTGGACGGCGTCGTCCTCGGTGGTGACCTCCGCCGTGCCCTTGCGGGACTTCGCCGCCCACGCCGAGAGGGCGTCGGCCATCTGCTTCTCGTCGTCGGGCGTGTCGCCCTCGATGGTGGCGTTCAGGCACACCTTGTCGTCTTGGCGGTAGACGACGTACTGGTCGCCACCCCACCCGTCGGTCGCCGCCAGTGCGACCTTCGGGTCGAGGCGCGAGGCGAGCAGCAGGAACCAGGTCGTGGGCCCGAACTCGTCGGACTCGAGCGCCTCGGTCCCCTTTGGGGCATCGATCGCCACGGTCTTCTGGGCGGCGGCGTCGGTCTTGTACGTCATCGGGTCGAACATCGCCTCCTCGGAAGGCGGGTCCTGCAGCGCCTCGTCGATGGCTTCCCAGCCGCCGCGGGCGTCGAGGTCGTCCACGAAGCGCGGGCCGAGGATGTAGGGCGCGGCGAAGATCGTCGTGAGGATCGGCGGGACGTTCTTGTCGAGGTCCTGGGACGCATCGTCGCCGCTCGTCTTCGATTCCTCGTCGTAGGACTTCTTGTCGGCTGCGCTCAGCTGGTCCGCGTAGGCGTCCTCCACCTTGGTGGCGTCGCCCTCGGCCAAGGCCCGCAGGACCGTGGCCTGACCCGAGCTCAGGTCTTCGAGGCGCTCAAGGTCGAAGTTCTGGTCCTGCAGCACGTGGGTCAGCTCGTGGGCGAGCGTGACACGGAGGGCCGGCGTCATCTCGGTTCCCCGAACGAACACCTGCTCGACGTCGGGGTCGTAGTAGGCGAGCGTGCCGGAGTCGCTCAGCGTGTCGTTGGCCTTGGCGAGGTCGACGTCGCCGGACACGAACCCGAGGGCGCGCAGCTGGGCGAGCTGGTCGTCGTAGTACTGCTTGGTGTCGACCGAGTCGTCGTTGCCCCCTTCGGTCGCCCGGGCCGAGTACTGCTTCTCCGAGAGGAAGTTGACCTTCACCGGATGCTCGAAGTCGAGCTCGCGCTCCTTGGCGACCCAGGTGGTGATGGGTGCGACGCGAGCGTCCCACTCCGAGGGGTACTGGCGGCCTCCCTTCAGGAAGACGAAGGCGGCCCCGGCGATGATGGCGATCACGATGATGGCCGAGATGACGAGGACCCAGATCGGCGCCCGATCGGCTCGGGTGGGCCCGGCCGGGAGTCCGGGGAAGGGGTCGGAGCGCGGGACCCCGGGCGGGGCGAAGCCGCCTTGCGGCGCCAGGTTCGGACCGGTCAGCGCCTCGGGCGATCCACCGGTGTTGGCCCACGGGTTCGGCTGGGCCGCAGCGTTGTGGACGACGCCACCGTCGCCCGGCAGGGGCGGCAGCGGCGTGTTGCCGGGGGGCGAGACCGGCGGTCCGCCGCTCCAGGGTCCGGGCTCACGCGGTGGAGGTGGCCAGGGGACCTCCTCACCGGCCACCCGTCACCTCGACCGATCGATCCATCCCGTCCTCGTCGGCAGGTGGGCACCCGCGGTTGAGGCTGGCAGGGAGGGGCCGCCCGCGGGCGGCGAGGAGGAGCGACCCGCACGACACGGGAGCCAACCTAGGCGGTGATCGCGAACGCCCGGGTGAAGGTGAGCGGGGCGTTGGCGGAGACCCTTGGGGTGGCCCGGAGGCGTCCTGCTACCGTGCCGAGGTCCCCGAAGGGGGACAGGCCCCCATCGTCCAGCGGCCTAGGACGCCTGCCTTTCACGCAGGTAACACGGGTTCGAATCCCGTTGGGGGTGCCAAAGGCCGACGTTCCCACGACGCGGGCGCGCAGCGCGGAGGATCGGGCGACCGAGTGGCGGGCCGAGGCGGCGTTCTCGACCTCCGATCGAGGAAGCGGCCGCGGCGTTCCACCGCGGTGGTTGGTCGCGTCCGGTTGCGGTCATCTGTGCCGGCGTGGTCAGTAGAGGCTGCGCTGGTACTCGATCTCGGTGCCGCGCTGGACGACGGCGCCGTTGATCGCGGCACGGATGGCGGCCGCCTTCACGCCCTTGGTGCCGTTGGCCTTGATGTGGTCCGTCCAGATCCGGCCCGCCTTCGGGAGGTCGCTCAGGTCGTGATAGGTCGCGGGGTCCCAAAGGCGTGAGGACGTGATGGCGGAGCTGACCGCCAGCTCGCTCGAGGTGACCTCCATGACCAGGGCGGCGTTGGGCACCTTGCCGTGCTCCTCCATGGCCCGGCAGAGCGCATCGTCGTGCGTGATGCGGGCCGTGCCGCGGAGCTCGAGGGTGCGGTCGTCGCCCGGGACGACGGCGACCAGCGCGAGCGCTGCGTCGTCGATGAGGTTGTGGAACGTGTCGGTACGCCGGTTCCCCTTCCGGTCGGGGATGGCGAGCGTGGTGTCGTCGAGGATCCGGATGAACCCAGCTGGATCACCCTTCGGGCTGGTGTCGGCTCTGCCCGCGCCGTCCTGGGAGGCAAGCGCCACGAACGGAGAGGCAGACAGGAACGCCCGAACCTCGGCGTCGAGGGGACCCTCCGTGTCCGTGGCGGGAACCGGCAACGCCGGCGTCGGCTTCCCCCAGAGCTGCGAGCGCAGGACGGCTTTGCCGCAGTGCACGAATGCCTCCTCGACCACGAGGACGGACGCGTCAACGGCATCGAGGCGGCCGTTGATGCGCAGCGCCTCCCGCCAGCCCGGGATGAGGAACATCGTCGAGGCCGGGCTCCCTGCACCCGCGCCGTCCGGTACCGGCAAGCGAAGGCGGTCCGTGCCCTCCGGCGCCGCAAAGCCCGGCGCACCTCCGATCGGTTCGGCCCGGAGCGCACCTGCGCCATCTCGGAAGCCGAGCACCGCAAAGGGCGATCGGGCGAGCAGCGCCGTGCAGTGGCCATCGAGGAAGTCGATCGACTTGAGGAGCGTCGGCAGCTGACGCGTTCCGACGACCCCTTCGAGCTCGTCGACATCGCACAGGAACTCCACGTTCGCCATCCTTGCTCGGTATCGATCCAGGGTACCGAGATCGGCGAGCGGTGGATCAGCCACTACGACCTCGGCCGGGTTCAAGGCCCTCCTCGAGGACGGCCACCGGGACGGCCGGGTCGTCGAGGGCCGCAATCCGCTCCGGGCGCAGGACGCGCAGCAGGCCGACGACGCCTCCGAGCGCGACGCCGGACAGGACGGTCATCTCCCCCAGGCCGATGTGATCGGCGATCGGGCCCTGGATGAGCGCGCCGATCGGATACAGCACGCCGAGGGCGAGGAAGTAGAAGCTCAGGACGCGGGCCCGCAGTTCGGCCGGCGCCCGAAGCTGCACCACGGTGCCGATCCCCGAGAACACGAACATGTACGACCCGCCGACGCCCAGAAGCGCCACGGTGGCTGCGGCAGCCGTGGGGGCCAGGCCGTAGAGCACGAGCGCGATCGGCAGGAGCACGAAGCTGATCAACAGCATCCGGTACCGGCCGAACTTGGCGGCGAGCACCGGCAGGACGAACGCTCCGATCACCGCACCGATCCCCTGGGCGGTGACGAACCACGACGTAAGGCTGGACGCTCCGTCGAAGCGGACGCGGGCCATCGCCGGGATGAGGGCGATGAACGGCGAGGCCGTGAGCGCGACCACAGAGATCATCACGATCGCCGAACGGACACCCGGCTCGGAGCGAGCGGCACGGGCGCCGACGACGATCCGCGTCCAGAGGCCGTCGTCATCGGTGGGCTTCGGCCGCCGCTCGAGCTGTAGCAGGCGGAGCGCGACCAGCATCGCCCCGAACGAGGCCGCGTTGAGGGCGAAGGCGGTCGTGTACGAGCCGAAGTAGATCGCGATGCCGGCGAGCGCCGGACCGACCACGCGGCCGAGGTTCCACTGCGCCTGGCTGAGCGACATCGCGGCCAGCAGGTCCTCCTTGGGGACCAGGTCCGGCAGCATCGCCGAATAGGCCGGGAAGCCGATGCCGGCCACGCAGCCGGCGACGAACACCACCACGGCGACCGCCGGCGGCGACGCATGGCCGGTGGCCGCGAGAAGCGTGAGGGCCACTGCGCACACCATCTGGGTCGCGGTCATCGCGATCAACATCAGGCGGCGATCCCACCGATCGGCAAACGCCCCGCCGATGGGGCCCAGCAGGCCCATCGGCAAGAACCCGGCCGCGGCGACGAGGGCCGTCCAACTGGCCTGGCCCGTGCGACCGGCGACGAGGTCGCCCACGGCGACCGTCTCCATCCAGGTGCCCACGTTCGAGATGAGCCCCGCCGACCAGACCAGCGCGTAGTTGCGGTGCCGCAGCGGCGCGAAGGCGACAGCCCGCCCCGAGCGCGCGGGCGAAGAGGGAACGGCCGCGGTCATCGCCGCAGGATGCCACGCCCTCCCCCGTTCTCCACCACGCCGCCCCGGTCAGTCCGGTCGGAGGTGCTCGGGCAGCCAGCTGGCACGGTCGGGGTGGTCCGGGTGCAGCGGCAGGGCCTCCGGTTGACCGGTGCGGGAGGACCGGTACCACGCGGTCACGACCTCGAGCGCGGTGCGGGCATCGTCGAGGCCCACGGGCAGCGGGCCGCCGGAGACGAGCGCCTCCTGCGTGGCGGCGAGCTGGCCCCGCCAGCCGCTCAGCGGCGGCGACCATCCGTCGAGCGCCGCCACCGCCTGCCGCTCCGCGTCCTTCGACGCGTAGTGGAACGTCCACGGTTCGGCACCCGGCTTGTACGGCGACTGCGAGGACTCGACCGTGAGGTGCTCGAAGCAGAACCGGAGGCGCGAGGTCTCGGTGGCCGCGCCGAGCGTCACGGTGGCGGTCATCAGCGCGCCGTCAGTCGTGGTGATGACAGCGGCGGCGCAGTCCTCGACCTCGATGTCGAGCTTGCGGGTGGCCGTGCGGGCGACCACCTCGGCCGGGTCGCCACCCAGCCAGGTGAGCAGGTCGTGGAGGTGGATGGCGTGGCTCAACACGGCACCCCCGCGCTCGCCCTGCCAGGTACCTCGCCAGTCGACGGCGTAGTAGGCGTCGCCGCGCTTCCACATGGTCTCGCTGGTGGCGACGAGGAGGCGACCGGGGATACCGGCATCGATCAGGCGCTTGAGCTTCTGGGACCCCCCGCCCCAGCGGTACTGGAAGATCGGGGCGATGCGCCGGCCACTGCGGACCTCGGCCTCGGCGAGGCGGTCCACGGCCTCGACCGAGTCGACGAGCGGCTTCTCGCACACGACGTCGACGCCGGCCTCGAGGCACTGGATGATCTGGGCCTCGTGGAGGTGCGGCGGCGTGCAGATGTCCACGACGTCGAGTCCGAGGGCGAGCAGCGCGTCGAGGTCCGGCACGGCCTTGATGCCCAGCAGACGAGCCTGGCGACGCCGCGATGGGGTCGGGTCGGCCACGGCCACCAGGTCGTAGTGGGACCGGAGCCGGAGCAGGGAGAGGACGTGGAGGCGGCCGATCCCCAGGCCGAGGACGCCGATGCGCAGCTTGGTCACGACGCCACCTCCGCCACCGGCTCGACCATGGCCCACGGCTCCGCTGCCGCCTGGGCCCGAAGCGTGAGGTCGCACACAGCCCGGACGTGGTCGGCGGTCACGAACGTGTCGCTCCCGTCCACCACGTCGGCCACGAGCCGGTTGGCCCAGTCGACCTTGGCGGTGGTGCAGTCGATCCGGCGGGTGCCCGTGCCATCCACCAAGATCAGGTGCTCGCGGCCCTTGCGGCCGGCCACGTCGACGTTGGTGCGCACCTCGAGCGTGCCCTCGGTGCCGACGAGCATCAGCCGACCGTCACCCCAGGTCTTGAGGCCCTTGGGCGACAGGTAGTCGACCCGGTGGGTGCCAATGGCGCCGCCGCCCGAGAGCACCATCTGGCCGATGTCCTGCATCTCGGGGTGTCGCGGCACCGAGACGTTGCCGACCTGCGAGCTGATCACCTCGGCGGTGCCGGCTCCGGTGGCCATGAGGAACTGGTCGGCCTGGTGCGAGCCGATGTCGACGAGGATCCCGCCCGTGGCGACCGGATCCCAGAACCAATCGGGTCGGCCATCGGCGCCCATGCGGTGCGGGCCGAGCCCGAGGACGGACACCACCCGGCCGATGTCGCCGAGGCGAGCGCGGCGGCAGGCCTCGGCCACGGCCCGGTTCTCGAACCGCTCGCCGAACATCACCCACCAGCGCCGGTCGGTCTCGGCCAGCGCGACGTCGATGGCGGCGAGGCCCTTCGAGGTGGTGACGCCGGGCTTGTCGGCCACCACGTGCTTGCCGGCGCGCAGGGCCCGCACGGCAATGTCCCCGCGCTCCGACGGGATCGCCGCCGTCACGATCAGGTCGATGGTGGGGTCCTCGACGATGGCATCGATCGGGAGCGACTTCGCGCGCGGCCCGAGCAACCGCATGGCCACCAGGTTGGCCGGCCCGGTGGCGTGGTGCGCGGCGATGGTGGCACCGGCCTGCCACAGCCGAGCCGCCAACATCAGGCCATGGTTGTGGTCGAGACCGATGACCCCGACACGAATCTTCCCCCTGGGACGCATCGGGCGACCCTACCCAACCGCCTCCTACCCTCGGCCGGGACGTGGCCCGAGCTCGAGTCGGTGGCTACGCTCGCACGAGGCGATGGGGCTCGCCGCAACCGCCGTTCTCCGGCTGATGGCTCCTGCGAACTGACGATCCGACGTCGCGTAGGAGCTTGCCGTGCCCGAGATGCCCAGCCGAGAGCCCGCCCACCCGGCGAGTCGCCACGAGGCGTTCGGCGGCCGCGCCGCCACCTTCGCGGCGCGCCTCGCATTGGCGCTGCTGGTGGGCGTGCTGTCGGGGCTGGCGTCGGCCGCCTTCCTGATGGCGATGGACGGGGCGACCGAAGGGTTCGTCGCCCACCGCTGGCTGCTGTTCGGCCTCCCGATGGCGGGGTTCGCGGTCGGGCTGGCGTACCACTACGGCGGGAGAGGGTCGGGGGCTGGGAACAACCTGATCCTCGACGAGGTCCACGAGCCGCAGGCCTGGATCCCGCGTCGCATGGCCGGACTCGTTTTCGCCGGCACCATCATCACCCACCTCTTCGGCGGATCTGCCGGGCGCGAGGGAACGGCGATCCAGATGTCGGGCAGCATCGCCGACGGGGTGGCCCGGCGGCTACGGATCACCGGAATCGAACGCCGACTGGTGCTGGTTGCGTCGATCGCTGCCGGCTTCAGCGGCGTGTTCGGCGTCCCGCTCGCCGGGTTCGCGTTCGGCCTGGAGGTGCAGGCGCTCGGCCGGCTGCGGCGAGCGGCGATCATCCCCGCCCTCGTCGCCGCGTTCGCCGCCGACCTCACGGTGAAGGCCACCGGCGTCACCCACGCCGTACTCCCCGATGTCGGGGCCGTGCACCTGGGCCCGGCGCTGCTGGCGAAGGTGCTCGTGGCGAGCGCCGCATTCGGCCTGATGAGCCTGGTGTTCGCCGAGGCGCTCCATCGGACGAAGGCCGTGTTCGCCCGGTTGTTCACCTGGCCACCTGCCCGACCGCTGTTCGGGGGATTCCTGGTCATCGCCGCGACCGGACTCGTCGGGAGCCGGGCGTACCTGGGCCTGTCGCTGCCGTTGATCGGCTTGTCGCTCGCCGGTGGGGCAGGGGTCGCGCTCGGCGCGTTCGCGCTGAAGACGGCCTTCACCGCGCTGACCCTCGGCAGCGGCTTCTACGGGGGCGAGGTGACGCCCCTGTTCGTCGTCGGCGCAACCCTCGGGGCGACCATGGGCCACGCCCTCGGTGCGCCGATCCCCCTGCTCGCTGCTGCCGGCCTGGTCGCGGTGTTCGCAGGTGCGAGCAACACCCCCATCGCCAGCACGGTCCTGGGCGTCGAGTTGTTCGGGTGGCATCCGGCGCTGGCCCTGGTGTTCGCCGTCGCCTGCGCCACGTCCTACGTCTGCTCGGGCTCGAGCACCATCTACACGAGCCAGCAGCGGCGCCGCTGGGGGTTCCGCCACCAGGCTCCGACCGCCGCCTGACGACGAGGTCCGGCAGCGGCGGAGTCGGTCGCGGCGGGCCCTCAGAACCGGCGGCGGGACCAGAGCGCAGCGGCGGACAAGGTGTGCCACGCCGCGTGCGGCTGCAACAGCGTGCCCGGCCGGCACCACCGCTCGCCGGTGCGCCCGAGGATGTGCAGCACCAGCCCCGTGGTCAGCAGCGGAAGGGAGACGGCCGCTTCGCGCACCGACGCCTGGGTGAGGTGGCGACGGGCCTCGGCCGCCACCGCCAGCGCGCCGACCGCGCCCTGGGCGTAGTCCGACGTGCGGGGGTGCGCCGCCACGGCTGCCGCGCCCACCACACCGGCGATCGCTGCGTCGGGCATGGCCCGGCCATCGGCCACCGTGGCATCGGTCAGGGCGAGGAGCCCGAGCATGGCGATGAGCGAAGCATCGTGCGCCCACTTGCCGGCCACGCCCCCCGGTCCGTGGTAGGCCACCGATCCCAAGCCCACGGCAATGACCGCCCAGCCGAACGGTCGATCGGGGTCCGGACGCCGGAGCAGGTCCGCGCCGGCCACGACGTACGCCAGGCTGGACGTGGCGTTCGCCGGCTGGGTGATGAACCCGCCGCGGCAGTGCTCGCAGTCCGAGGCAGCAACCACGCGAGGTCGCGCATCGACGGTCGTGGATCGACGCAGCATCGAAGCGAGCGTAGAGCCGCGGCACGCGGCCCGACTTCGGCGGTGGGGTCAGGGGGCGGGCTTCCAGGCGGCGAGGACGGCGAAGCGCCAGGACTGGAAGAGGCAGGCGACGTCCACGAGGCCGGCCGCCTCGAGCATGGCGAGCTGGTCGGGTACGGAAGCCGGGAGGTCGATGGCCATGCGCTCATCGGCAGCGGCCAACACCTCGTCGGTGGCGCCGAGCGCGCGGCAGTTCTTGCGCCACATCGCCTTGAAGGCAGCGTCGAGGTTCGGCGTCGGCCCGGCCACCTGCTCGGCGTTGATGAGGACACCGCCGGGGGCCAGTACGTCCGCGGCGCGCCGGTAGAGGTCCGTTTTGCCGTCGTCGTCGAGGTGGTGGATGGCCAGCGCCGACGCGACCACGTCGAACGGACCCTCAGGGAGCGGGTCGCGCAGGTCGGCCACGACGGTGGTCACCCGGTCGCCCAGCGGGGCGAGGCGCTCGGCCGCGCGCTCGAGCATCGCCGGGGCCTCGTCGAGCAGCACGAACGTCGCATCCGGGAGCGAGCCCGCCAGCACCGAGGAGAGCAGACCCGTGCCGGCCCCCAGGTCCAGCACCCGTGCTGCGCCCGACCGATCGAGCGCCGCCGCCTCGGCCGCCGTGTCGTAGAACGCATCGAAGCACGGGATGAGCACCCGGCGGTCCGCGTCGTAGGTGTCGACCCACCGGTCGAACCAGGCCTGCGCATCGGGGGCGTCGGTCGTGCTCATGGGCCGACGGTACGACGCTCGGCCAGCCACCGCAGCCTGGTTTGCGGCGGTACCGTCGGGCCATGGCGAGCGAGGAGGTCCTGGTCGAGGCGAGCGGACGGGAGGTCCGCATCACCAGCCCGGACAAGGTCTTCTTCCCGACCCGGGGCGAGACCAAGCTCGACCTCGTCCACTACTACCAGTCGATCGAAGAGCCGCTCCTCGCCGCTCTCGGCGGCCGGCCGACGCTGATGCAACGCTTCCCCGACGGAGCGGGCGGCAAGTCCTTCTTCCAGAAGCGCGTCGGCGCCGGTGCACCCGATTGGCTCGAGCAGACCGAGGTGCTCACGCCGAACGGCACGCCCAGCAACGCGCTCGTCATCGCGGACCTGGCCCACCTGCTGTGGGCGGTGAACATGGGCTGCCTCGGCTTCCACCCGTGGCCGTTCAAAGCCGCGGATCCCGAGATCACCGACGAGCTGCGCATCGATCTCGATCCCGGGCCGGGCGTCACCTTCGACATGGTCCGGGAGACGGCCTACGAGGTGCGCGACCTGTTCGCGGGCGAGGGGATCAGCAGCTACGTGAAGACCAGCGGCAGCAAGGGGCTGCACATCTTCGTGCGCCTCCTGCCGGAGTGGAACGGGTACGGCGTGCGTTCGGCGGCGGTCGCCGTCGCTCGCGAGCTCGAGCGGCGCCGCCCGGAGCTCATCACCGCCCAGTGGTGGAAGGAAGACCGCGGCGAACGGGTCTTCGTGGACTTCAACCAAAACGCGCCGCACAAGACGGTGTTCGGCACATGGTGCGTCCGGCCGCGCGTCGGCGCCCAGGTGTCCTCTCCAATCCCGTGGGACGAGGTCCAGACCGTGGACCTCGACGCGCTCACCATCGCCAACGTCCCCGGCAAGATCGCCGCCGAGGGCAACCCGTGGGCGGCCATGAACGACGCGCCACAGGACATCAGCGTCCTGATCGACTGGTACGACCGCGACCTCGACGACGGGATGATGGATGCACCCTGGCCTCCGCAGTACCCCAAGATGCCCAACGAACCGCCTCGGGTCAGCGCCAGCCGAGCCAAGAAGGACCCCGATACCGCGACCTGACCCCGCAGGGTGACGCCCTCGCCAGGCACCCTCCTTCGCACCATCATGGGAGCCATGGATGCCGGCGCCGTCCCACCGGGCCACGCGATCCGCGCCGCTCCACCGTCGTCGCTACGGTGGCCACAGCGGCGGCCCGAAGGGGATCACAATGGGACGAACAGAACACCGGATCCGGCGTCGGCGGTGGGCGATCGTCGGTGGACTGACGGTCCTGTCCATCGGTGGCGCGGCCGGCGTGGCGCAAGCCGACGGCGGGCTGACGATTACGCCGGCGTCGGGTGCGCCCGGCACCAGCTACGCGGTCGAGGTGTCGTGTGGCCAGCTCCCGTTGATCCGCGAACGCCACACCCAGGACGCGTACGTCCAGATGACCATCGCGCCGTTCGGACCCGATGACGTGACCGAGGTGTCCCCTTCGCTCTGGCAGGTGACCGACACGGCTGGGAGCACCGACGAGGAGTACTTCGCGCAGTGCGACGGCGCAGAGGCGGGCACCGGTCGCTTCGACGCCGAGTCGCCCCACCTCTGGTTCGGGCCCCGACCCCCGCTCGGCCCGGACACCTTGATCGGCAAGACCACCGTCGAGGGCACCGATTGTCCGGCCGGCACCGAGGCGACCGTGGAGATCGCCTTCGACCGGGACATCGTCCTGCCGCGAACTGGTGTGCCGATCGACCAGTACGGCGATTGGACGGTCGAGCTCCCCCGACCAGTCGGTGACACCAACTACTCGATCACCGCCTCGTGTGGCTCGGTCACCTACGACGCCCTCGCGGCGACATCGACCTCCACCAGTTCCTCGGTGCCCGAGCTCGTCGACCCCACGGTGACCGCTCCGCAGGCGGCGGTTCCAGCACCTGCTCCCGCAACGGCCCGACCTGGCCGCGCCGGATACACCGGCTGACCGATCGAGTTTGCGCCGGCACTCGACCTCGATGTCCGGTATTGGTCTGTGCGATCGGGTGTCGCCCGGCCATCGGTGGAAACCATCGAAACGATCGAACATGTGTTCGCATTCGGGTGGTGACGGGTCTACGGTGATGTCATGACCCCGCCCCGCAGCCTCGACCCGGCAGCTGCCGGTGCTGCTGGTGGCGGGGTGGCGGTGGACGCCTACGACGCGCTGTGCGACGAGGTCGCCCGCACCCAGGGGGTCATCAACGTGGCCGAGGCCCGTCTCGTCTCGTTGGCTGCGCAGGGTCTGGCGATGGGGGTGTCGGGTGGGACGAACCTGTCGCCCAAGGGGTGGTTGGCGTGGCGGGCGGGGATCTCCCCGGAGCGGGCGTCGAGCTTCGTGAAGATCGCGGAGCGTGCCGGCGAGTTGCCGCACACGATGGCGGCGTTGTCGGCGGGCGAGCTCACCGTGGACCAGGCCGCGGTGATCGCCCGTCACATCCCGGTCCGTTACGAGGAGTCCGCAGCACGGGTCGCTTCGTGTTGCACGGTCGAGCAGTTGCGCAAGACGCTGCCGCACTACCGCGACCCCAAACCAGCCAAGGCCGAACCGGAGTCCGATCCGGAAGGGCCCGGGTCGATCTCGACCCGCTACGACACGGACGGCTACCACCTCCATCTCCACCTGCGTGATGCCGCGGCGGGGGCGGTCGTGGACCAGGCGCTCAAAGCCATGCACGAGGACCTCCGCCGCCAAGCCCGCGCCGATGCCCCTGACGGGGCCGTCCCGCAGCGGGTGTACGCCGCGGATGCGATGGTCGCGTTGGCGGAGACCGCGCTGCTCGCCGGTGAAGCGGCCCGGCCAGGCACGGACCGGTACCTGGTGCACGTCCACCTCGAAGCCGGACCCCACGGCCTCACGCTCATGACCCACCTCGGGATCCCGCTGCCCGAAGGCGAGCGCCGCCACCTGCTCTGCGACTCGCGGCTGCGCGCTCTCGTCCACGACGACACCACCGGTGCCCCGCTCGGCACCGGACGCCTCACCCGCACCATCAATCGGCGCATGCGCCGCGCCATCGAACACCGCGACGGCTGCTGCGCCGTGCCCGGTTGCGGGCGCAGCACCGGCTTGGAGATCCACCACATCGTGCACTGGGAAGACGGCGGCCCAACCGAAACCTGGAACCTCATTGCCTTGTGCGCCCACCACCACCGCGCCCATCACCGCGGCACCCTCGGCATTGCGGGCAACGCCGACCTGACCCGCCACACCGCACCCGGCGTCGTGTTCACCAACGGCTGGGGCCGCCCCCTCGACCCCGTCGGCCAACCCATCGTCCCCGAACGCCCCAAACCCGGCACCACCCCCACCCAACACGTCGAAACAACGGCCGGCGCGATCGGCATCGAACCCCACACCTACCTACCCCCCACCGGCGAACGCCTCGACCGCTCCGGCTTCCACCTGATGGAAGCCGACCCACCCGACACCGAACCGCCCGAAGCAGACCGCCTCGACCCGCCACCCGACGCCACCGGCCAACGCCCCCCGGCTGCCCCACCCGACCCCGTCAGCCCCGCAGGCGACACCCCCATCGACCCCACCCAAGCCGGCCCCGACGTCAGCTGAACGCCCTCGCCGTCGGCTCCACCCGCCGAAGGGAGTCCGCTGCCACCGCACCGCCCACCCGGCCCCCGGCCGGGTCATCGGCGCGCCCAAAGCCAGCAGGCAGGCAGGCAGGCAGGCAGGCAGAAGCGCTATCAGACCGCCGAGATCCGCACGCGACTCCGATGCTCCTGTCGATCGGGAGCGGGATCGAGGTCGGTCGGCCTCGGTTGCTACGCGAGCTTGGCGGCGAGCTTTTCGGCTCGTTCGATGAGGCGGGGAGCCTCGAAGCGCTCGGCGACCGCCGCCAGCTCCGGCTTGGGGCCGGTCCAGCGCAGCTCGTCGACGTTCGTGATCGTGGGGGCCTCGGTCTGGATGGTGGCGATGAGGCGGAACAGCAAGGCGTCGTCGAAGTTCTCCCGGAGGGTGGCGCCGAGCTTGGCGGCGCTGCGCACGGTGACGTCCCAGTCCGCCGGGTCCCGTGGGATGTCCTCGAGGTGGCCGTAGCGAGCCAGGACGGCGGCAGCCGACTTCGCGCCCCAGCCCGGCAGACCCGGGAAGCCGTCGGCGGTGTCGCCCACCAGCCCGAGGTAGTCGGCGATCGACTCGGGCGGGACGCCGAACTTCTCCCGCACCTCCTCGACTCCGCTGCGATGGCCCTTGCGCCGGTCGAGCTGGAACACCTTGCCGCCGACGCACTGTCCGAGGTCCTTGTCTGGGGTGCAGATGAGCACCTCGTCGACCCGGTCGTCGGCAGCGGCGATCTCGGCCGCCGCGCCCAGCGCATCGTCGGCCTCGTACTCGATCATCGGGAACACCACGAACCCGAGGGCGTCGAGCAGTTCCTCGATGAGCGGGAACTGCGACAGCAGCTCGGGCTCGATGCCGGACCCGTCCTTGTACGGCTCGTACAGCTCGTTGCGGAAGCTCGGGATGATGTGGTCGGTGGCGATGCCCACGTGGGTGGCCCCCTCCTCCAGCAGCATCAGCATGGACCCCGCCATTCCCCGGGTCGCACCGACCTCCTGGCCATCCGCGGTGACGTGCGACGGCAGGGCGAAGTGGTACCGGAAGAGCTCGTAGGTCCCATCGACCAGGTGCACCTGCATGACGCCAACCCTTGTCAGACAGCGGGCCCCGCAGATCTGCGCGGGAGTTGGGCACAACGCCCTCGGCGCAACCGTAGGTGCCGGCGCGCGCCGCTGAAACACCCACGGGTATGACACACCGGCACGCTTCCGGAAACCATCTGGGCCGGACGGGACGGCGGACCCACGGAAGGCTGGCCAACCATCTCCGTGGATGAGATCGCGTTCCCGATTTCCCGTGAGCGGTCGAACACGACCCTGCACCGCTGGGGGTCCTCTCAGAGGAAGCCGGCGAGAACCTCTCGAATGCCCTCCGGGAGATACGTCTCGACCGGGGTCTCTGCGGCTTCGACGAGGTCGGCGAGGGTGTTCGATACTTCGGCCGGGTTGAGCTGGTCGGTCAGGATGATCTGGCGCACGAGCGTGTGGAGCTCGGTGGTCGCTGCGTCCCCGTCTTCGATGAAGTCGGCAGCGCCGTTCACCATCTGGTCGTTGAAGCCGGTGTTGTAGGGCCCGGGATTGACCTTGGTGAAGTCGATGCCGTGCGGCGCAAGCTCAGCGCGGAGCGACTTCGTGAAGGCTTCCACTGCGTGCTTGGTCATGCTGTAGGGCGACCCGAGCGGCGATGCGAGGATGCCTGCGACGGACGAGACGTTGATGATGCGTCCCCATCCGCGCTCGCGCATACCGGGGATGACGGCTTGAGAGAGCGCCACCATGCCGAAGACGTTGACCTCGAAGCTGCGGCGGACGTCGGTCAGCGGAACCGAGGCCATCGGGCCGACCAGGCCGAGACCCGCGTTGTTGATCAGCACATCGACGCCAAGGCTCGCGGCGCCTTCGACATCAGCGGTAGCGGTGACGTCGAGCTTGATGACCGTCAGTTCGGGGTGCTCGACACCGAGCGCCTCGGCCTGCTCGTCCGTCTCGCATCCGGCGACCACGTCGTGGCCACGACGTGCAAGCTCGATGGCAGCCCCTCTGCCGAAACCAGACCCGGCACCGGTGATCAGGACCGTTCTGCGCCTGGCGTCTGACATCGTTCGGCTCCTTGCGAGTTCATCGGCATCGGGCGATCGCCCAATGCACCGTACCGGCCCGAGGCGCCACCTCGTCCTTGGGTGGGCGGTGGCATCGCCGCGGATCCGGTTCGGCGCCCGATCCGATGGGCACCGCGGGCTGATCCCTGGAAGGCTCGTCGCATGAGCACCACCGACGCCCCCGACCTCACGGGGCTGCGCGCCCTGTTCCTCAACGCCACCCTCAAGCGCTCGCCCGAGGTGTCGAACACCCAGGCGCTCGTCGACGCGAGCGCCGCCATCATGGAGGCCCACGGGGTGGCCACCACCAGCATCCGGGTCATCGACCACGACGTGGCCACGGGCGTGTGGCCGGACATGACCGAGCACGGCTGGGAGACCGATGCCTGGCCGGCCATCCAGGAGCAGGTCTTCGCCGCGGACATCTTGGTGTTGGCCGGGCCAATCTGGCTGGGCGACAACAGCTCGATCATGAAGCAGATCATCGAGCGCCTGTACGGGAGCTCCAGCCTCCTGAACGACGCGGGCCAGTACCGCTACTACGGGCGCACCGCCGGCTGCCTCATCACCGGCAACGAGGACGGCATCAAGCACTGTGCGCAGAACGTGCTCTATTCGCTCCAGCACATCGGCTACGTCATCCCACCCCAGGCCGATGCCGGGTGGATCGGTGAAGCCGGCCCGGGGCCGTCGTACCTCGACCCCGGCTCGGGCGGCCCGGAGAACGACTTCACGAACCGGAACACCACGTTCATGACGTGGAACCTCCTGCACCTGGCAAAGCTGCTGAAGGATGCCGGCGGCATCCCTGCGTATGGCAACCAGCGCTCGGCGTGGGACGACGGCGAGCGGTTCGACTGGGAGAACCCCGAGTACCGCACCTGAGGTCGACTCAGGCGGACGGCACGACCACGGTGCGGCGTCGGCGCACCAGCAGCGCACCTCCTCCGAGCACGGCGATCACGGCAACGAAGCCGATGGCCGCAGGGGCCGATCCGCCTCCGTCACCCGACGACGTCGGTGAGCCGCCGCCGCTCGGCGCACCCGCGGCCGCCGACTCGTCGCCCCCGTCGGACCCGCCCGTGCGCTCCGTGTCCGATGCTTCGCCCTCGGTCCGGTCTCCCTCGGCGGTGGTGGTGGTCTGGCCCTTCACCGTGGTGGTCGTCTGACCGGCCCGGGTGGTGGAGGTGGTCTGACCCGGCCGGGTCGTCGAGGGCGCGACCGGCGTGCCATCAGGCTTCGTCGAGCCGGTGAGGCTGCCGCCGCCCGAGGGCGTGGTGGTCCCGTTCGGCGGCTGGGTGGTCGGCGTCGGCGGCCGCGTGGTGGTGGGAGCGGGAGGCGCCGCGGCAGCTTCGGTTCCCTCCGTGGCCGTTCGGGGCGGGGCGCCACCCGAGGCGTAGCGCCAGCCCTCGACGTCGCCGTCGTGGATCTGGAGGCTCGACGCACCGACGCCGGTGATGCGGCCGTTGAGGCTCACCCACCAGGAGTTCACGGACTTCCCGAGGCAATCCGGCGGGTCGGAACCGATGCCGCGCAGCTTGCAGACGGCACGGCCGAGGCCGCTGTACTGGTCGTACACCGGGTCGAGGTCGGTGATCACCGCTTCGGCGCGCTCGAGCGCTTCGATCCCCGAGATGGTGCCGCTGAACGACACGCAAGCGGACCAGATGGGACCGGATCCGGTGTCGACCACGACGGTGGCGCGATTGGGCCCGCCGCCGCTCGGCGCATCGCCGGACCCGACGGCCCGGCATCCGCCGGTGGCAGCCACACGAGCGGGGGTGGCCACCGCCGGAGCGGCACCGATGAGGCTCGTGACGGTGAGCGCCAGGAGCATCGCTGCGGCCAGGATCGGCCGCCGGCGTCCCCCGCCGGCGGACCGGCGGGGGACGGACGGGCTCACGAGATCGTCACGTCGTAGAACTCGGCGGACGCCGCCAACGCAGCGATGAGTCCCTCGATGCGGGAGGTGGCGATCTTGTTGGTCCAGTAGTCGCGCTCACCGACGGTCGGGGCCCGGTCGAGCAAGCGGCCGAACGTCTGGCTCACCTGCTTGCGGCGGTACTCGCTGCTGGCGACGAGGCTGCGGGCCACGCTCTCGACGGACCTCCCAGCGTTGAGGCGACCGATCCAGTAGCTCCGGCCCGACGGATCAGCCGCCCGGCCGAGCACCGACTGGTATACGGCGTCGACGAACTGCGGGATGGTTGCACCGGCACCGTTGTAGAACTCCGACGAACCCGTCAGGCGAGCCAGCATCTCCGGCCGGGAGATGGTGATCAACTTGTTGGACCAGTAGGTGCGACCCGAGGGATCGATCGTGCGGTTGAACGCCTGCTGGAACAGGTCGGCGGCGGCGGCCTGCCGGCCCTTCAGCCCGTTGACCACGGCGGTCGCCGCGCCCAGGCGAGCGGACTTAAACGACGGGTTGTACCCCAGGGCATCCGACGCCAAGTCGACGGCGTTGGTGGCGACGGGTGCGGCGGCGGGCGATGCCATCCGCTGGGACCACTCGGCGATGAGCACCTCGCGCTCGGAGGTGAGGAACACCTGGCGGGACAGCGCCTGGATCGTCTGCGTCGTGGCGAAGGTGTTGACCCCGAAGCCGTCGTTGGGGCTGGTGATGCGGCCGTCGGTGCGCTGCATCGCACGCAGGGCGGTGGCGGGGGCGGTGTACGCCCCGCTCACCGGCGAGCCGAATGCGGCCCGCCACGCCGGCGTGGTGACATCGACGTGGAGGTCGCTCAGCGCCATCGATGCGGTCGACGTCGAGTTGGGATCGTCGGAACCGAAGGCCTGCCACGCACCGCTGCTCTGCTGGACCGACGCCAGCCAGGTCACGGCATCGTGGACGGCTGGCACGGACGTGGTCGCTCCGGTGCTGCGCAGCGCGATGAGCGCCAGGGCCGTGGTATCGACGTCGTTGCCGCCGAACTGGGCGTTGGGCGTACCCGAGTAGTCCCATGAACCGTCAGGACGCTGGCCGTCGAGGATCTGGTTGTACAGGCCGTTGGGGACCGCGATCCCCTGCGTGCGCAGGGCGATGGTCGTGTAGAGCAGCCCGTTGAACAGAGCGCCGAGGCTGTAGCTCCCGTCGAGCTGTTCGTGGCTCGTGACCCGGCTGACCAGGTCGACCGGGGAGGCCGAGTCGTTCGACGGGTCGAAGTCGGCGGGGTCGATGTCGAGCGGGTCGGCCACCAGCACGATGATCTTGGCGGCACGAGCGGCAGCCGCGTCGCTGGCGGGGTTCGCCTCGTTGTCCACGAGGTCATCGATGGCGTCGAGCGGGTCCTGGCCGGTTCCGTTGTCCAAGCCCTGGATCGATGCGAGCGCTCCGGCGCGATCCCAGGTCGGGCCGGTCTGGAAGCTCGAGGCGAGCGCCAACACGGCATCGGGGGTCTCGAAGCCAGGGGTGTTGGCGACCTCGAAGCCACCGTCGGCCTGCTGCTGCGTGAGCAGCCAGCTCCGGGCCTGGGTGACCGCTGGGTCGACCGGTGTGCTTGCTCCGGCACTTCCCATGCCCAGCAAGGGGGCGGTGAGCGACAGGGCGATGCCTGCAGCGACGAATCGACGAATCGACATGGATGCTTCCTCCATGGCCCACTACCTCGGGGGCCGTTCTGGCCTCGTGACGTCACGAGACGGGGACCGACGAGCCGGAGGGCTCGCCAGGTAGAGGCAGGTCACCTGGCTCCCGGCCTCGAGGACCGGTTACAGCTGCGGGTCAGCGTCGGACTCTCACCGACTTCCCCTGTGTGCACCGAAGTGCACGCCCGTTGGCAACATCCGGGTTGCCAACGACCTCTACGGGCTGACACCGTACGGTGCGGTGCGTTCGTGGGTCAACCGAACGCGCCCCCCTCCGTCCCTCGAGATCGGTCATCTGAGTCCAGTCGTGCGCACCACCAGTCCGCTGCATGCCGTGACGTGGCTCGTCTGGGCCATCGCCGCCGCCGCGTGCGTGCAGATCGCACCGAACCCGCTCTACGTCGCCGTCGTGCTCGCCATCAGCTTCCTGGTCGTGAGCGCCCACCGGCTCGACACCACGCTCGCCCGAGCCTTCCCGATCCTGGTCGGCCTCGGTGTCGCGTTCGCGTTCCTCCGGGTTGCGCTCACGGCCCTCACCACCCACAGCCCCGGCATCGACGGCACCCCCGAGTACCTGTGGTTCACCCTGCCCCAGGCGACGCTCCCCCGAATGCTCGGGGGGTTCACGGTGGGCGGCACGATCGAGGGCGACGTCGTCCTCTACGCCGCCGCCCAGGCATTCGCGGTGGTCGGCATCCTCGGAGCGTTCGGCGTGTTCAACGCGGTGGCGTCGCACCACGAGCTGGTCCAGGCTGCCCCACGGGCCTTCCACGAGCCCGGCTTGATCCTCACGGTCGCCCTGGCCTTCGTGCCCTCGACCATGACCGCTGTCGCTGACGCCCGCGAGGCCGACCGAGCGCGAACCGGTGGTCGTGTCGTACGGCGCGGCCGCCTCGTCCGCCTCACCGTGCCCATCTTGGAGTCGGGGCTGGAGCGAGCCGTCTCGCTGGCCGAGTCCATGGACGCCCGCGGGTTCGCGCGCCAGCCTCGCGGTCGCGGCGACCGGACCTCGGCGTGGCTCGGTCTGGTGGCGATGCTCTCGCTCGGCGCCTCGTTCATCGCCCTCATCGGACGGGCCTCGGAGGCGGCGGTGGTCGCGGGCGCCGTGGGCGTCACGACGCTGCTCGCCGCGGTGGTCCTCGCGTCGCGATCCTCGGGCACGTCCCGCTACCGGCCGCGCCGCCTGACCAGGCTCGACATCGGGGTCGGCGCTGCAGTCCTCCTCGCGCCGCTCGGGCTCATCCTCATCTCGGCGGTGTGGGACCAGACGCTGTTCTGGACCGCCTATCCGCTGCGCTTCCCGCCGTTCTCGATCTGGCCCGTGGTGTGCCTCGCGGCCCTCGCCATTCCGGTCCTGGTGCCGCCGGTTCCCCTGGTCGACGACCGACCCGCCAACGAGCGCCTGGTCCGAGACGCCGAACTGGCAGGGATCTCGTGACCGCCGACGAGCCGGGGTCGGTCGTCTGGCGGGCCGCCGCGTTCGCCTACCCCGACGCGCCGCCGGCGCTCGGACCGTTGGACCTCGACGTCGAGCCCGGGGCGGTGGTCCTCGTGGTCGGCGAGTCCGGGTCGGGGAAGTCGACGCTGCTGCGCACCGTCAACGGGCTCGTCCCCCACAGCAGCGGCGGCCGCTTCTCGGGCGACGTGCGGGCCAGCGGACGCTCCATTACGACGCACCGGCCCCGGGACCTTGCCGATGCGGTGGGCTTCGTCCACCAGACGCCGGAGGCCCAGTTCGTGGTCGACCACGTCGAGCACGACATCGCCTTCGTGCTGGAGAACCTCGGAACCGATGCCGCCCTCATGCGCCGCCGCGTCGAGGAGGTCCTCGACGCACTTGGCGTGGCCCACCTGCGCGACCGCTCGCCCGCCACCCTCTCGGGCGGCGAGCGCCAGCGGTGCGCGGTGGCCGGTGCCCTGGCGGCCGGGCCCCAGATCCTCGTGCTCGACGAGCCCACCTCGATGCTCGACCCCCAGGGTGCCGATGACGTGATGTCCGCGCTGCGTCGGCTCAACGACGACCTCGGGACCACGGTCCTGCTCGCCGAGCACCGCCTCGAACGGGCCGGACCGCTCGCCGACCGGGCGCTGCTCGTGCAGGGTGGACTCGTGACCGCGGACGGTGCCCCCGGCCGCGTGCTGGCCGCCCTCGCGAGCGCCCCGCCCGTCACGCACCTCGGGCGCCTGCTCGGGTGGGAGCCGCCGCCCCTCACCGTGCGCGATGCCCGCAACGCCGCCCGCCGAGCCGGCCTGCCCGACGCGATCACCGCGGCGCGCGCTGCGCCGCCCTCCGGTGCACCGGAGGCGAGCGGGGACGTGTTGGTCGCCGCCACGGGCGTGACCGTCAGCCACGGTCATCGGACCGTGCTGAAGCCGACGGACCTGACCATCCGCCAGGGCGAGATCATCGCCGTGCTCGGTCGCAACGGATCGGGCAAGACGACCCTGCTGCGGGCGCTGGCGGACGCCGACCTGCCGACCGCCGGCGCCGTCGAGCGGCACATACCCGTCGCCTACGTGCCCCAAGAACCCGACTCCCTGCTGTTCAGCACCACCGTGCGCGGCGAGGTCGAGGCCACGCTCGGCCTCCTCGGCCGCAAGGATCCGGCGGCGGTCGATCGCTGGCTGCGAACCCTGCGCCTCGAGGAACTCGCCGACCGCCATCCAAGGAGCCTCTCCGTCGGCCAGCGCCAGCGGGTCGCCATCGCCGCCGTGGCCGTGGGGGATGCCCCGGTGCTGGTCCTCGACGAACCCACCCGGGGCATCGATGCCACCTCCCGCCACGCGCTCGAGGACACCCTGCGGCACCATGCGGCCGGCGGCGGCGCGGTGGTTCTCGCCACCCACGACATCGAGCTGGCGGCCCGCGTCGCCACCACCGTCCTCGTGCTCGGCGACGGTGACGTCGTCGCCCATGGCGACGCCCGCTCCGTGCTCGCCGGCTCGCTGTTTGCTCCCCAGGTCCTGCGGGTCCTGCCGCCGCTGCTGACGGTCGACGAGGTCGAGGCTGCCCTCCACGCCGCACCGGGGATGGCGCCGTGACCGCCACCGAAGCCCATCCGGACACCGAGGGCACCCACTTACCGCTGCTCATCGGAGGCCGACCCACGGTGGTCGCCCGTACCCGTTCGGCCGCCGTCTACGTCCTCGTGCTGCTGATCGGGGTCGCCGCGTTCCTCTACCCGTTCTGGCTGCCGGCCTCGGCCCTGCCGAACCAGGCCCACGCCGGCGATGCCCCCCTCGTCGCTGCGCTCGTGGGTGCCCTGGCGGTCGGCGCCGTCGCCCTCGAGATCCGCCGAGGCACCATGACCGGCACGACCGTTGCCGTGCTCGGCATGCTGTCGGCGCTCGCCGGCCTGATGAAGCTGCTCGACCTCCCCGGCGGCGGCAGCGGCCTGTTCTTCCTCGTGATCTTGGCCGGAGCCGCGTTCGGGCCGCGCTTCGGGATGATCCTCGGGATCACCTCGTTCGTCCTCTCGGCGATCCTCTCGGGAGGGATCGGTCCCTGGCTCCCGTTCCAGATGCTCGCCCTCGGCTGGATGGGCGCCGGCGCCGGCTTCGTCGGCCTGGCCACCAGGAGGATGACCCCGTGGGCGGAGGTCGGTGTCCTCGCCGCGTACGGCTGGGTCTGGGGGTTCGCCTTCGGGGCGATCCTCAACCTCTGGTTCTGGCCGTTCCAGCGCGGTGGCGCCCTCGACTGGCAGCCCGGGATGTCCCTCGGCGAATCCCTCGACCGGTACTGGTCGTTCTACGTCGCCACGTCGCTTGCCTGGGATGCGGCGGGTGCCCTAGCCAACGCGGTGATCATCCTCATCGTCGGCCGGGCCCTCATGTCCACCCTCCGCCGCTACGCCCACCGCCTCGAGCCCATCACGGTCCTCGAACCGACCTGACCCGCAGGCGGGGGGTGCAAGGCTCTCGGGGTGCGGGACACGACCTCGGGGTGGCGGGAGCAGACGGCGGGCGTCGTTGAGGTCATCGTCGGGGTGGCGATGGTCGGGGTGATCGCCGTGACCTTCGCCCCGTGGCTGCGCTCCGGGGAGGCTCGGCGCGACAGCCACGAACTGGTGCGCACGGCGGAGCGTCTCGGGGTGTTCGAAGGTGCGTGGGCCACCGCGGTGAGGGTCAGCTGGGCCGTGCTCCCCATCGTCGCCGCGCTCGGGGTGCTCGCGCTGGTGCGCGGGCGGCGTCGGATCGGCTTCGCTGCGGGGGTGCTGGTGGGCGTGGTCGTGCTGGTCGTAGCATGCGCCCTTCAGGCGGCTGGCGATCTGGCCGATTGGGGCACGACGGTTGCGATCGTCGTCGGCGGCGTGTCGGCGGTGGGAGGGGCGATCGGTCTGATCTCGGGCCGACGCAGAGGGGACGAACGATGACCGACCAGCACCCGGAGCCCGGGCTCCAACCCATGGATGGTCCGCCCGACGGCCTGGCACCGCCACCGGCCGCATCAACCCGGCGGCCGCTGACCAAGGCCGTGCTCACAGCGATGGCGGGGCTCCTGGTCGTCGGCGCCGTCGTGACAGCGATCGTGACGCTCAGCGCGGGAGACGGATCGGCCTCGGCGGAAGCTGCGGTCCACCGGCTGTTCGATGCGGTCGATCGACAGGATGCGATCGGCGTGGCCGAATCGCTCGAACCCACCGAGCGGCGCATCCTCATCACGGCGATGGACGATGCCGCCGGCCAGGCGCGCCGGGTGAAGGTGGCGAACGACCGGCTCGACCTGCATGCGGTCGACGGGGTGGACCTCACGGTCGATGACCTGCAGCTCCAGGTCACTCCGCTCGATGACCACACCTCCGCGGTCGACATCGGCTCCGGTCGGATCTCGTCGCGCACGCAGCTGTCGAAGATGCCGATCGGACCCGTGGTGCAGGAGGTCATCGATCGCAGCAAGGACGCCGGCGACGACGTCGACGACGCCACCACGGACGAGATCGAGCTCACCGGCACCCGGATCGTGGCGGTGGAGCGCGGCGGCGAATGGTATGTCAGCGCCCTCTTCTCGCTCGCCGAGCAGATCCGTTTGGACGGCAAGCCGGTCGCCGCCTACCCGGACGAGCGGGCCGCGATCCCCGCCGTGGGCGCCACGTCGCCCGAGGCGGCGGTGCGCGAGGGCATCGCCGCCGCCGTGCACGCCGATGTCCGCCGCCTCATCGAGCTGACCCCGGCGGACGAGGCGCGGGTGCTGCACACCTACGGTCAGATCCTCGTCGACGAGGCCAAGGGTGAGAAGACCGATGTCACCGTCGACGATCTCGAGCTCGAGGTGTCCGATCTGTCGAACGGGCGCAAGCGCGTCAGCGCCACGTCGATGACCATGACCGTCACCAGCGAGTGGGATCGGCAGATCACCACCTACGACGGCCGGTGCTCCACCACGCGCTGGGAGGTCACCGACCCCGAGGCGTACGACTACGGGGACGAGGGATCGGGCCGCGACTGGACCCAGTGCGACGACGACGCCTCCTCGCTGTCTCCGTTCGCCCTGCTCAACGTGCTCTCGTCACCGGGAAGCGTCGACGTTGTCGTCGAAGAGCACGACGGCGCGTGGTTCCTCAGCCCCACCGGGACCGTGGTCGAGAACACCGTCGGGGCGGTCAAGGGACTCGACGTGGATGCCGTGCGGCGCATCGCTCGAGCGTGGAGCGGGGAGTGGTGGATCTACCAGGCTCCCGAGCTCTGGAAGGCGTGCGGCGTCACCCAACCCGGCCTCGACGACTCCCGCACCAAGGCGGAGGCGGCCTACGAGCGGTGCATGGAATCGCTGCCCCAAGACTACGCCGGCCCGTGGGGTCCGCTGGGCGGGAACATCATCCAGCGGACCGAGGATGCCGGCTTCGCCGTGCCAGGCCAGGAGTGCTTCCAGGCCGGTGGCGACCAGTTCTCGATGGACGCCATCGAGAACTGCCTGGCCGATCTGGTCGCGAAGGGCGAGCTCGATCCGGCGGAGCTCGAGTCCTTCCGGTGCGGGCGGATCTTCGAGCAGATCGACACCCGTGACGACCTCTCCGGCGACGAGCGCGACTCGCTCATGGCGAAGGCCGACGCGCAGTACCAAACCTGCATCGAGAGGACCCGCCCGGCTGGCAGCACCCCGGGTGGCGGCGTGAGCTTCGGGTCCGGCGAGACGACGCCCGAACCGACGCCGACCACGGTCCCGGCGCCCAAGCCGACCGTCACGCGACCCCCGGCGACGACCACGCAGCCGCCGGCCACCACCACCTCGACCACCCAGCCCTGAGCGACCGCCGGGGATCGGCGCGGCTCAGCCGCCGACGAGGTGGAGGACCTCTTCGACGGACGCCGTGCCGTCGAAGATGACCTCGCCGTCACGCAGCGCCACGCTGCGGTCGACGCGCTCGACGTAGGTCGGATCGTGGGTGGCCACGAGCGTGGCCGCACCCTCGGCGTGGACCTCGGCGAGCAACTCGAGCAGGACGATCTTGCCGGGCTGGTCGAGGCCGACGAACGGCTCGTCCACCAGGAGCAAGGAGAACGGGCGCACCAGGGCGAGCACGATCGACGTCTTCTGACGGAGACCGCGGGAGAACCGCGAGGGAAGGTCGTCGATGCGCTCCTCGAGCCCCAGGCGCACGCACAGCGACTCGGCGTAGTCGTCCCAGCCGTCACCCCCGTGCAGCTTCGAGATGTACTCGGCGTGCTCGCGCAACGACAGGTCGTCGTAGAGCACCGGGTCATCGGGCAGGAACGACGTCGTCGCCCGCGCCTCCACGTCGCTCAGTTCGAACCCTGCGATCTCGATCTCGCCCTCGCTCGGGTCGAGCAGGCCCGCCACCATGCGCAAGAAGGTGGACTTGCCCGACCCGTTGTGGCCGATCAGCGCCATGGACTGCCCCGAGGGGACGGTCATGCTCAGAGGCTGCAGGGCCACCAGGTCGTCGTAGGTCTTCGTGAGGTCCTTGGCCACCAGGGCCGCCGGCTGGGCGCTCATTGCTGATCCCTCTTTCGCCCGATGGGCTTGGCACTGGTTCCCCCGCGCACGCCCTCGGGCGGCGGGCTGACGGGCTTGGACGGCTTGGGCTTGGACTTCGGCTTCTGACGGGCCTTGGCACGCTGCGAGGCGCTGACCCCCGCGTCGGCTTCCTTGGCAAGGCGGCGGGACTCGGCCAGCGCCTCCTTTTCCCGGGCCTCGGCCGCGAGGCGCTCCTCGCGCTGGCGCTCGGCGACCTTGGTCGGCGACATCTGTTCGGACGCCTCGGCCATCCAGATGCGGATCTCGTCGCGGAAGCGGATGTAGCCGCCGACGAGTACGACCACGAAGGCAAGCGGGATGGCGATGTTCATGGCCGCCGCAGTGGGCGGCGGGTCGCCCGCGCCCAGAGCCGAGGCCCGGGCCGCGAGCAGCGGCATGAGACCCAAGATGGCGAGCGCCGGCGGCATAGCCGTGCGGATGACCGTGCGGGTCCCGGCGATCTCGGGCGTGACCATCGACAAGGTGTCGACGGGATCCGGCGCACCCTGGACGACGCTGATCGATGCACCGCAGGCCGCCAGGATCCCCGCCATTACGCCGGTGAAGATGCCCGGCCCGACCGGCACCGACGCGCCGAAGGGCGCCACCGCGACCGCAGCGGCGAGCAGCCCGATGAGCACCGAGACCACCAACAGGATCGGCAGGTGGAGGATGAAGATCTGACCGCGGGGCATCGGGAAGGTGTCGGTGCGGCCCGGATGGTCCACCTCCTGGCCGAGCGGCTCGGCGGCGTCGAGCGCCGCGATCCACAGCGCCAGGCCGGCCAGCACCACCAGCGGCGTGGTCCCGCTCCAGACGGCTCGCATGCTGAACCCGGCGATGGCGGCCATGAGCAGGGCGCGCACGACGCGGCTGAGCGGCCAGCGGGCGACGCTGCGGACGCCGCGGTGCCAGACGGGGAACTTCGGCGTCCGGCGAGCGGCGCGGATCCACGGCTTCGAGCGGGGATGTTCCTGGGAGAGCTGCCGGCGCAGGACGAGGACGGTGCGGAGATCCTGCAGGGTCACGGCGAAGCGCATCTGACCGACCAGCGCGGTGCGCCGCTCCGCAGCCTCGAGGGAGATGCCCGACACCCAGCGCATCCCGAGCACCACCAGCACGACGGCCAGCAGCACGCCGGCGATGGCGAGCCAGTCGGGTTCCAGCGGCCACACGGCGATGTGGCCCACCACGGTGAACGGCGAGAGCGGGAGCTTGCCGATCAGATCGCCCGCCGACCAGGTGACGAGCAGCGCGCCCACGAGCGACGCCATCCAGTGCTTGACGTTGAGCCCCGATGCCAGCAGCGCGCTCCCGTATCCCAGGCCGACGAGCGTGACGCCGAAGAGGGCCCCGAACACGATCCACTCGAAGGCGTTGCCGGGAAGGCGCCGCACCACCAGCTGACCGGTGGCGGCGCCCACCGCGGCGCCGACCGCCAGCAGGAACCGCAGCTGGCGCCAGGCCGGGCCGCGCAGCGCCACACCGCGATCGACCGGGGAGAGCAGGACGTGGCGGACATCGGGGCGCTCGAGCGCGAGGGGTCCGCCGCGGCTGCCCGAACGCAGGCCCAAGAACACGGCCAGGGCGACCAGCAGGCCGGCGGCAGCCGGGCCGTACTGCTCGATGTCGGCGATGCCGGCCGCGCTGACCTTGCCGTCGCCGATGGCCCCCGAGAGCAGCACGATGACGACCACCGAGACGAGGCCGGTGATGTACACCTGGTACAGCGCATCGATCCAGTGGATCGACGCCACCCGCCGCTTGCGTCGGGCGCGTCGGAGCTCACCGACGACGGCAGACGACTCAGCAAGGGTCAGGGATGACACGGCGAGCGACGCTACTGCCGCACCCCCACCGGGCGACAGGCGGGCGTTTGGGGCTGGGTTGCTCGAAGGGCAGACTTGCAACATGTTCACCCACATCGACCACGTGGGCATCGCCGTGCCCGACCTCGACGAAGCCCTGGCGTTCTACGCCGAGAAGTTCGACCTGAAGTCCGTCCACGAAGAGGTCAACGAGGAGCAGGGCGTGCGCGAGGCCATGCTCGCCGTCGGCGACTCCGGCAGCTGCATCCAGCTCCTGGCCCCGCTACGCCCGGACTCGCCCATCGGCAAGTTCCTCGCCAAGTCCGGCCCGGGGATCCAGCAGATGGCCTACCGGGTGGAGGACATCGACGAGGTGTGCACCACACTGCGCGAGCGCGGCGTGCGCCTCCTCTACGAGGTCCCGAAGAACGGCACCGCCGGCTCCCGCGTGAACTTCATCCACCCCAAGGACGCCGGTGGCGTGCTGGTGGAGCTGGTGGAACCGGGCAAAGACGCCCACTGAGCTGACGAGGGTCTAGCGCTCCACCAGCTGGACGAGGACCCCGAACGACGTGTCGGGGTGCAGGTAGGCCGTCTTCGATTCGCGGGGGCCGGCGACCGGCTCCTCGTCGAGGACCTCGCGCCCTGAGGCCACGAGGGCGCTGACCGCGTCGGCGCAGCTCTCGACCCGGTAGCCGACGTGGTGGAGGCCGGGGCCCCCCTCGGCCAGGAACTCGGCGAACTCGGAGTCCTCGCTGGTCGGCGCGATCAGCTGGATCGTGGAGCCGCCGACCACGAGGAACGCCACCTCGTAGCCCTCACCGTGCATCTCCTCGCGGTGCTCGACGAGCACGCCGAACGTGTCGCGGTGCTCGGCGATGGCCTCGTCGAGGTCCGGGACCACGATCGCGATGTGGTCGACGTCGGTGAGCACGGCCGCGTCGAGGCCCCCGTCGAAGGCCTCATCGATCGGCTGGCCGCTGAACGACGTCTCGTACTTGTCGTCGTCCTCGTTGGGGTTCTTGGCCTGGATGCCCATCGTGTGTTGGTTCAGTCCTGCTGGTCGAACCGCTGGAACAGCGTGATCTTGTCCTCGCCGACCTTGTCGCGGAACTCGGGGTCGTCGATGCCGAGGCCCTTCTCGGGGGCGAGGCACAGCACGCCCGCCTTGCCCTCGATCTGGTTGTGGTGGACGGCGTTGGCTGCCTCACCGGTCTGCTCGAGCGAGTAGGTGCGGCTCAGCAGGGGCTGGATCTTGCCCTCGGCGACGAGCTGGTTGGCCGCCCACGCTTCCTTGTAGTTGGCGAAGTGCGAGGAGACGATGCTCTTCAGCTTCATCCAGAGGTGGCGGTTGTCGTACTCGATCATGTAGCCGGAGGTGGCGGCGCAGGTGATGATCTTGCCGCCACGCGCGGCGGCGAAGACCGAGGCGCCGAAGGTCTGGCGGCCCGGGTGCTCGAAGACCGTGTCGACGTCGCGCCCGATGAGGCCGCGGATGTCCTTGCCGAGGCGACGCCACTCCTTTTCGTCCTGGGTGTGCTCGTCCTTCCAGAACTTGTAGTCCGCCTCGCGACGGTCGATGACGTGCTCGACGCCCATCTCGTTGAGGAGCCGACGACGCTTGTCCGACGACACGACGCCCACCGGCGTGCCGCCGCCATTGAGCACGTACTGGACGGCGTACCCGCCGATGCCGCCGGTGGCACCCCACACGAGGACGCTCTGGCCCTGCTTGAGGTCGCCGGCATGGGGGCTCACGATCATGCGGTAGCTCGTGGAGTTGCACAGCGCATTGCAGGCCGCCTCTTCCCACGTGAGGTGCTTCGGCTTCGGCATCAGCTGGTTGGCCTTCACGACGGTGAGGTCACCCAGCGAGCCGAAGTTGGTCTCGAAGCCCCAGATGCGCTGGTTGCTGGCGAGCATGGAGTCGTCGTGGGCGGACGGGTCCTGGTCGTCGACGTGGTTGCAGTGGATCGTGACCTTGTCGCCGGCCTTCCAGTTGCGGACGGCGGAGCCAGCGCGGACGACGACGCCGGCGGCATCGGAGCCGACCACGTGGTACGGCAGGGCGTGGCGAGCGCCCCACACGCCTTCCTTGCCCAGGCGGTCGAGGAAGCCGAACGTCGAGACCGGCTCGAAGATCGAAGTCCACACCGTGTTGAAGTTGATGGCCGAGGCCATGACGGCGACGTAGACCTCGTCGGGCGCCAGCTCGGGCGTGGCGACCTCGCCCACGTGGAGCGACTTGCGGGGGTCCTTGTCTTCGGACGCGACCCCCTCCCACATGGTCTGCTCGTCGCGCTTGACGAACGCCGCCCGGTACGACTCCGGGATGGCGATGTTGGCGAGTTCTTCGCCGGACGCGCCGGCGGTGATGGCATCGAGGAAGGCCTGCATGGCGGACGATCCTATGTGGGACTTCCGTCCGGGATCGAAGTCTGCGACGCAATCCCGCCGCGAATCCTCTCAGCAGCCGGTTTGGCGCCGATAGTGTCATCGTGAGCATCGCGACACCAGGAGTCAGCACCGCCATGGCCATCACGTCGGACGAGATCGCCAACAGGGAGTTCCTCGTAGGCCTTCGGGGCTACGACAAGGACGAGGTCCGAGCCTTCCTGCACACCGTGGCCGCCGCCTTCGTGGCGCCGCTGGCGCCGCTGGCGCCGCCCGCGGCGCCCGCCCCCACCCCGGCGCCCGCCGCCGAAGGGGGAATCGCGGTTCAGCTCGGCCAGATCGAGGCCATTCTCTCCACCGCCAACGCCGAGGCCGCCAAGGTGCGGTCCGCTGCCGAGGCCGAGGCCGCCCGCATCCGGGCCGACGCGGACACCTACGCCGAGTCCACCCGGGCCGAGGCCGAGCAGCACGCCAACGAAGCCCGCCAGAAGCTGACCGCAGCTCAAGACGAGGCCCTCGGCCTCGTCGCCGATGCGCAGGTGCGCGTCGAGCGGATGATCGAGAGTTCCCGAGCCGAGGCCGAAGCCGCGGCCCAGGCCGCCGTCGCCCACCTCACCAGCCAGGTCGACCAGCTCACCAGCGCCCGGGACGACTCCAAGGCCCACCTCCTCGAGCTCAAGAACAAGCTCGACAAGGCGCTTTCGGTCGTCGAGGGCTGAGGCTTCGCCTCAGTTCAATGAGCACCGGATGACGGAAGTCACCCGTGCGGTGACGCTCGGATGGACAGGGCGGGGCGGGGCCTCGGTAGCATCTCCTCACGCAACCGTCTCCTCCCGAGACCTGTCACAAGGGGAATCTCCGCATGGCCGGATCTGTCATCGTCGCTGGCGCCCGCACGCCGGTTGGAAAGCTGTCCGGAGCGCTCTCGAGCTTCTCCGCTGCTGAGCTCGGTGGCTTCGCCATCAAGGGCGCCCTCGAGCGGGCCGGGCTCACGCCCGAGCAGGTCGAGTACGTCTTCATGGGCCATGTGCTCCAGGCCGGCGCCGGCCAGATCACCGCTCGCCAGGCCGCCGTCAACGCCGGCATCCCCATGAGCGTGGCGGCCACCACCGTCAACAAGGTCTGCCCCTCGGGCATGCACGCCATCTACCTGGCCGACCTCATGATCAACGCCGGCGACGCCGACATCGTGGTCGCCGGTGGCATGGAGTCCATGACCAACGCGCCCTACCTGCTTCCCGGCGCTCGCGGCGGCTACCGGATCGGCGATCAGAAGGTCGTGGACTCGATGATGTACGACGGCCTCTGGGACCAGTTCGACCACGTCGCCATGGGCGCCTCCACCGAGGCGTACTGCGGCAAGGAGCCCCAGGGCATCAGCCGCGAAGAGCAGGACGCCTTCGCCGCCAATTCCCACCAGCGTGCGGCCGCGGCCCACAAGAACGGCCTGTTCGGCGACGAGATCATCTCGGTCGAGGTCCCGCAGCGCAAGGGCGATCCGGTCGTCGTCTCCGAGGACGAGGGCGTGCGTGGCGACACCACCGCAGACACCCTCGCCAAGCTGCGTCCCGCCTTCGACAAGGCCGGGAACATCACCGCCGGCAACGCCTCGCAGATCTCCGACGGCGGCGCCGCCGTCATCGTGATGAGCAAGGCCAAGGCCGAAGCCCTCGGTGCGCCGATCCTCGCCGAGATCGTCGGCTACGGCCAGGTCGCCGGACCGGACGCCTCGCTGCTGCACCAGCCCTCGAACGCCATCACCAAGGCGCTCGAGCGGGCCGGCAAGTCGGTGTCGGACGTGAGTCTCTTCGAGCTGAACGAGGCCTTCGCCGCCGTCGGCATCGCCTCGATGCGCGACCTCGGCATCTCCGACGACATCACCAACGTCAACGGTGGCGCCATCGCCATCGGCCACCCCCTCGGCGCCTCCGGCACCCGGGTCACCCTCCAGCTCGCGCTGGAACTGGCCCGTCGCGGCGGCGGCCTCGGCGCAGCCGCCCTCTGCGGCGGCGGTGGCCAGGGCGACGCCATCCTCTTGCAGGTGAACGGCTGAGCGGTGTCCCAGCCTCCGGGCTGACCAGGAACTGAGCGAGGGGCGGTCCTCCGGGGCCGCCCTTCGGCGTTCTCAGATGTCCCGGCGGCCCTCCAGGGCGCGGCCGAGGGTGAGCTCGTCGGCGTACTCGAGGTCGCCGCCGACGGGGAGGCCGCTGGCGATGCGGGTCGTCTTGATGCCGAGGGGGGTGAGCAGGCGACCCAGGTACATGGCCGTCGCCTCGCCCTCGATGTTCGGGTTGGTGCAGAGGATGACCTCGGTGACGCCCTCGGGGTCGAGGCGGGCGAGCAGCTCCTTCACCCGGAGCTGATCGGGGCCGATGCCCTCGATGGGGCTGATGGCGCCCTGGAGCACGTGGTACTTGCCCTTGAACTCGCCGGTCTTCTCCACGGCCACCAGGTCCTTGGGCTCTTCGACCACGCAGATGGTGTGCGCATCGCGTCGGTCATCGCTGCAGATCCCGCAGAGCGGTCCCTCGGAGAGGTTGAAGCAGCGCTCGCACCACGCCACCTTCTCCTTCGCCTCCACGATGACGCGCGCCAGGCGCACCGCATCTTCCTTCGGGAGCTTCAGGAGGTGGAAGGCGATGCGCTGCGCAGACTTGGGGCCCACGCCGGGCATCCGACCGAGCTCGTCGATGAGGTCCTGGACCGGTCCGGCGTAGGTGGCCATCGACGCTGCTCAGCTGCCGCCGAGGAGGCCGCCGAGGTCCATGCCGCCCAGGTCGAGCCCGCCCTGGGTCAAGCCCCCGATCTCGTCGGCGGCATCGCGCAGCGCAGCGAGGATGAGGTCCTGGAGCATCTCGACGTCGTCGGGGTCCACCGCTTCGGGGGCGATGGTCACCGACTGGAACTCGAAGGCACCGGTGACGGCGACGCGCACCGCACCGCCGCCGGCCACGCCTTCCACGACGGTGGTCGCCGCCTGCTCCTGGGCGGCCAGCAGCTGCGCCTGCATCTGGCCGGCCTGTTCCATGAGCGCACCGAAGTCGAAGCCGCCGGGTCCGCCACCGCCCAGCAGTGCGGCGATGGGGTCGTCGGCCGGTTCCGAGACTGCCGGGAAGTAGGCGGCCTCCGCCGAGATGGCGTCGTCGTCGGCGTCGTTGGGTTCGATGGTCACGGTTCCTCCAGGGAACGAGTGGGGTGCGTCACGGCTCTTCGAGCAGTTCGGCACCGGGGAAGGCTTCGGTCAGGGCGGCGAGGCCGCCGGTCGGCGCGTCGGGTGCATCGTCGAGGTCGTGCACGTCAGCCCCCGCGAGGTGCTCGTCGGGGTCGTCGGTCACCGGGGTCGTGGATGCACGGCCCGACGGTCCACCCGACCGGGGCGACGAGCCGCCGTCGGCGACCGTGAAGGTGATGCTGACCGGCTGACCGACGACCTCGGCGAGGACCCGCTCGACGTCGGGCCGCTTGCGCTCGCAGCCCTGCTGGTGGTGATCGTTGTCGACCCGGACGACCGCGACGCCACCCTCGAGCGAGATGAGGTCGGCGCTCTGGTAGACGCCCTTGGCCAGGCCCGTCAGCTTGGGCAGCACCTGCTCGGTCCACACGGAGTCGACCGAGCCTCCCGATGACGGGGCCGTCGGTGTCGGAGTCGGCGTGGGCGTGGGCGCAGGCGCGGCGGGCGGGAGTGCGGCCGGCGCGGCGGGAGCCGATGAGGTTGCCGGGCCAGCGGCGGGCTTCGGGCCGGTTCCTCGGGCCGCCCGCTCGGCCTTCTGGGCGGCAAGCGCAGCTCGGGCCTGGGCGGCCGGTCCGGCGGCGCCGCCTTCGGGAGCCGAGGGCGCAGGAGCGGGAGCCGGGGCCGGGGCAACGGGCGGCAGTGGTGGGCGCGAGGCGACCGACGTGCGAGCCGGCGCGGCCGGTGTCGCAGCAACAGGAGCTGCCGCCGGAGGTGCGGCTGGTGGGGCCGCTGGGGCAGGAGCGGGAGCGGCGCCGCCAGCGGCAAAGGCCTTTTCCAGCGCAGCCACGCGGGCGGCCAGCGCGTCGAGCGACGCGTCGCCGTCGACCCGCGACAGCTTCACCAGCGCGACCTCGAGTGGGATGCGGGGATCGGGCGCCTGGCGCATCTCGAGCAGGGCGTCGCCCACCGCCTCGAGCGCTCGCGTGGTGGCCCGATCGCCGAGCTGATCTGCCCATGCCTGCACCCGCGCCTGCTCGGCAGGAGGGAGGTGGTCGAGCGAGGCGCCCATCCGCTGGAGGAAGACGTCGCGCAGCCGGGCCAGCAGCGCCTCACCCAGCACGCGGGGGTCCCGGCCGGAGCTGACCGCGTCGGACACGGCGAGCAGCGCCTTGCCGGGATCGCCGGCGGCGACGGCGTCGAGCAGGTCGGTGAGGGACTCGCCCTCATCCACCACGCCGCCGGCGGCCGCCACCCGCTCCAGCGCGGACAGCGTGTCGCGGGCCGAGCCGCCGCCTTGGCGGACCACGTACTCGACGGCGTCGGGCCCGAGGTCCAGCCCGGCATCGTGGATGACCCATTCGACGTGCTCGGTCAGGTCGTCGGCGCCCAGCAGGCGGAACTCGTAGTGCTGGGTGCGGCTGCGGATCGTCGGCAGCACCTTCTGCGGGTCCGTGGTGGCCAGCACGAAGACCACGTGGTCCGGCGGCTCCTCCAGCGTCTTGAGCAGCGCGGCCGAGGCCGGGGCGCTGAGCATGTGCACCTCGTCGAGGATGTACACCTTCGTGCGGCCAGGCGAGCCCAGTGCCACTCGACCGATCAGGTCGCGGACGTTCTCCACGCCGTTGTTGGAGGCGGCGTCGAGCTCCTGCACGTCGTAGGACGTGCCGGCATCGATCGACGTGCAGCTCTCGCACACGCCGCACGGCTCGCCGTCCTGCAGGTTCACGCAGTTGAGGGCCTTGGCCAAGATCCGGGCGGTCGAGGTCTTGCCCGTGCCGCGCGGCCCGCTGAACAGGTAGGCGTGACCGACGCGGTCCTCGCGCACGGCGTTGCGCAGGGCGCGGACGACCTCCTCCTGGTCCCGGACGTCGCTGAATCGACGAGGTCGATAGCGGCGGTAGAGCGACTGGTAGGCCATCGGTGCTCACCCTATCGACCGGTCGCAACCCAGGTTTTCGAGGCTCGGCCGAGGTGCCGCCGGTAGCGTCGCGTCCCATGGGGAAGCGAATGGCGTGGTGGATCGTGGCGGCGACGCTGGGCTTGGCGGCCACCGGTTGCAGCAGCTCGACGGGAAACGACGGCGCCTCGCCGGACGAGAAGGCCACGACGACGAAAGCCGAGGCGACGACCACGACCGCCACGCCGATCGCCTGGCCGAGGCCGACCTTCGTCGAGGGCGGGTGCCCGATGGACCTGACGGACGAGGTCATCGTCGATGTCACCTGCGGGACCGTCGAGGTCCCGGAGAACCGCACCGATCCCGACTCGAAGATGATCACCCTCGCCGTCGCCCGGTTGCACTCGACGGCCTCGGACCCGCGACCCGATCCGGTCGTCCAGCTCGAGGGCGGCCCTGGGTTCGGCAGCCTGGTCGACGTCGGCGGCTACTCGACGAGCGCCATCTTGGACGAGCGCGACTACTACCTCTGGGACCAGCGGGGAACCGGCTTCTCCACCCCGAACCTGGACTGCACCGAGACCAACGAGGCCATCTGGGGGATCTTCGCCACCACCGACGACCCCAAGGACGAGGGCGTCCGGATCGACGACTCGCTGCGCACCTGCCGGGACCGTCTCGTCGGCGACGGCGTCGACCTCAGCGGGTACAACACCCAGCAGAACGCCGCCGACCTGGCGGATCTTCGCATCGCGCTGGGCATCGACGAGTGGAACCTGCGGGGCGTCTCCTATGGCTCGGCGCTCGCCATCGAGGCCATCCGCTCACACCCCGAGGGCCTGCGGTCGGTCCTGCTCGACTCGATCGTGGTGCCCGACGAGCCGTTCGGGGCCGTCGACCGCGGAAAGGCCGCGCTGGGGGCGTTCGAGCAGCTCAAGCAAGCCTGTGCCGCCGACGCCACGTGCGACGAGACGTACGGGCCGATCGATGAGCTGATGGCCAAGGCGGCGCAGCAGCTCGATGAGGAGCCGTACACCGGCGAGGTCGAGGACCCCGCTAAGGGTAAACCTCGCCACGTCGAGATCACCGGCGCCGACCTGTACGCCGGCATGTTCCGGGCGATGTACGACGAGACCCTGATCCCGGTCCTGCCTACGGCTCTCACTGCCATCGCGAGCGGCGACTACGCCATCGTCGAGCAGCTGGTCCAGGAGTCGGTCCCGTTCGTCACCGACCAGGTCGAGGGCATGACCGCGTCGGTCGACTGCGCCGACCGGCTCCCGCTGCTGGACCCGGGGTCGCTCGACCCCTTCGTCGAGGAGCATCCCGAGCTCGGTTCACTCGTCTACCTCTCCGCGGCCGAGAGCGGCTGCGCCGAGTGGGGCGTGCCGGCGGAAGGCGGCGACTTCAACACGCTGCTGGAGGAGGGCGACACCGATGTGCCGATCCTCTTGATGGCTGGCCGCTTCGACCCGGTCACGCCGCCGAAGGGCTCCGAGCGGGTGGCACGGGCACTCGGTCGGGAGCTGCTGCTGTTCCCGAACGCCGGCCATGGCGCCGTCAGTTCCAGCGACTGCGCCCGCGACATCTGGTTCGAGTTCCTCGACGGCCCCGCCCAGACCCCGGACCTCAGCTGCATGGACGACCTCGAGCCCCCTGACTTCGCCTGACGACCCCGAATCGGGTCGAGGGGAGGTCAGGCGTTGGCGCGATCGCTGCGGGCCTTGGCGCCGCTGCTGTAGGAGCTGATGTCGAGGGCGAGGCCGAAGGCCACGATGAGCCACCCGAACCCGTTCACGCCACCGTCCAACCCCAAGGCAGGCGAGTAGACGAGGGCGAAGAACAGGGTCGTGAACGGCAGCAGCAAGAAGCCGAGGAACGCCTCGAAGAAGCCGTTGAAGGCAACGGCCATGCGGTCGCTGAACAGCCAGACGAGGAAGATGGCGAAGCGCGGAGTTGCCATGCCGATCAACGCAACGATGCACCCACAGCCCATGGTCCGCTCCTTCGCAGCGAGGTCGATCCCGACCGTACCCGGCGGTCACGTTGCGTGCCCGGGGTACGGCGCATCGCTGGCAGCGACCGATCCCGCATGGACGCGACCTGGAGCGGCGCGACTATCGTGGATCTGTCCGCACCCGCAGGTGGTGGCCGGGTCCTGTGCATCTTCAGCCCGTGAACCGGGTCAGGGCCGGAAGGCAGCAGCTCTCAGCGGAGTCTGAGGAGTGCCGCAGATCGCCCGGTCACCTCCTGCGGGTGTGGACACCGAAGTGCAGTACCCGGAGGGGTGCGAGAGCGGCCGAATCGGCACGCTTGGAAAGCGTGTGTGGGGAAACTCACCGTGGGTTCGAATCCCACCCTCTCCGCCAAACGTTGTGGATCCCACAACGAGTGAACCGGGTTGCTCAGGTTCGAACCCCACCCTCCGCCAACGTCTGTCAGCGGGCGTCGGGGTCGCTATCGGAGCTGTAGAGATACAGGTTGTCGCCGGCGAGGGTCGCCGCAATCCAGTCCCGAAAATCGTCTGGCTCCATCGTCGCCCAGTCCGGCGTTTCCTCCACCTGGGCTCGGCCGAGCCGACGTCCCAGCTCGACGAGCGACACCCCGTTTGCGACTCGCTCTCGGTTGTAGGTGTCGACGACCTCGTCCCAGTTCTCGGCGGTGGCCGCTATCTTCTCGAGCGCGAGCGCGTCCTGAAGGGCCTTCGTCGCGCCGCTACCGGTGTGAGGCCGAGTCACGGTCCCGGACTGCCGCCAGAGAACCCGACCCCGTGGCGAGCCGTCAGGCACGACCCCCGATGCCACACCATGGGTAGTCGCCGGGCAGCCCCTAACCCCTGGCGGTCCGGATTTCGATCAGGGCCGGCACCGTATCTGATCTGATACGGTACTGCCTCATGAAGGTCTCCTTGCTCTCGGCAGCCCGTGCCGGGGCTGGCCTGTCGGTCTCCGAGCTCGCGCGCCGCGCTGGCACCTCGCGGCCCACCGTGTCTGCGTACGAGCATGGACGCGTGTCGCCGACCCTCGACACGCTCGAGCGGCTGCTGGCCGCGACAGGCAACCATCTCACCGTCACACCGACGACGCACTGGACAGAAGTAGCCGTCGGCCGCGGGCGCATCGCCTTCGTGCCCGATCGACTACCGCACCTGGCCGCCTCCGAGGCACTTCGCACGACCCATCTCCCCATCCACCTCGACTGGTCGAGCCCCAACCGGAAAGTTCGGCTCTCGGACCGACGCCAACGACTGCAGGCATACGAGGTAGTGCTCCGGGAGGGCAGGCCGGTCGACATCGAGGCGATCGTCGACGGGTCGCTTCTCGTCGACGGCTGGGAGGAAATGTTCCTGCCAGCGGCGGTGCGCCGTGCCTGGCATCCGCTCGTCGAGAGGATCACTCACGATGGCTGACCCGATCCTCACCACCGCCCAGGTCGGGGTGCTCCACCTGTTCTTCAGCCTGCCTGAGTCTGCAGGATTCGTCCTCGCAGGAGGAGCGGGCCTGGTCGCAGTCGGCCTCTCGGAACGGCCCACCGAAGACATCGATCTCTTCGCCCCCGAAGCCTCGATCCCGGCCGCCGGCGACGCGCTCGAGATCGCGGCCAGGGCAACCGGCTGGTCCGTTGAGCGAGTCCATGACGCCAAGACCTTCCGCCGACTCGTCATCCAGACCGACGACGACTCGGGAACGATGGTCGACCTCGCCCAGGACGCTGGACCGCTCGCCGAACCGACGATCACCACCGTCGGGCCCGCCTATCCGGCCCCCGAACTCGCCGCCCGCAAGGTCCTCGCCCTGTTCGACCGCGCGGTCCTCCGAGACTTCATCGACGTAGACCAGGTGTCGGGCGCCTACCCGAAGGAACAGCTGATCGAGATAGCTGGGTCCATCGACGAGGGCTTCGAGGTCCACGTCCTCGCTCAGATGCTGAGCGGTCTCGATCGGTTCACCGACGAGCAGATCTCTGCATTCGGCGTCGACCCCACCCCCATGCGGGAGCGGTTCCGCCTGTGGGCCACCAAGCTCACCGATCGCTCCTGACCACCGCCGCTCGATGAGGGACAAGGGCGGGTTGGTCAGGTTCGAACCCCCTCAACCCACGGCGGACTCGATCCCGTCGGCCTGCTGACCTGGCCGTTCTCGATCAGTTCGCCCAGACGATCCCAGGCAAGGTGGTTCGAACGTTGTCTCACCCTCCCCGCGGATGTTGTCGATCTAACAACGACCCGGTCAGGCTGGGTGGCGAACGGGCCGCCCAGCCTGACTGGGGTTCGTCGGATCCGGACACGCGATGGCCAGCCACCGGCCCGCGCCAGGCGCCCGAGTCCGCCCGCAAGGTCCTCGGCCACAGTGACATTTCGATGGTAACGTGATGCCATGAAGACGACGATCGATAGCGCCGGACGGCTGGTCGTTCCCAAGGTGCTCCGCGACCGCCTGGGACTGAAGCCCGGTTCGACGGTTGACGTGAGTCCCTACGGGGCCGGCCTGCAGATGGTCGCGGTGAGTCGCACCGCCCGCGTTCGAACCATCCGAGGCAACGTGGTCGCCGAGTCCGAGACCGTGATAACCGACGAGGACGTCTTCGCCATCCTCGATGCTGATCGCCGGTGACGCTGGCCGTCGACACGAGCGCCGCGGTCGCGCTCATCATGTCCTCCCACGTCGCGCACCGGGCGGTCCGACGCCAGCTCCGCAACCACGACCTCGTTCTGACCCAGCATTCGCTGGCAGAGACCTACAGCGTGCTCACCCGACTTCCCGGCGACGCTCGTGTTGCGCCAGCCGACGCTGTTCGGCTCATCGAGGCGAACTTCGGCCCTCCGGCGCTGGTGCCCGCCGCGACAACTGCTGGCATTCCCAGGGTGCTCGCGGGACTCGAGATCGTTGGCGGGGCGGTCTACGACGGTCTCGTCGGACTTGCAGCCAAGGCCAACTCCCTGCCTCTTGCGACGCGAGACCTTCGAGCGGCGGCAACGTACGAGGCGCTCGGTGTCGAAGTCGTCGCGATCCTGGACCAAGACTGAGGATCGGGTGGATCAGCTTCGAACCCGCACGACAGCAGAGACCCGCCACTGACGCACATCCCAGCCGGTCATCCGGTTGCAGAGCAATTCGCTCATTTGCTCACTCCTGTCGGTCTCTTCTCGGCTCAATGATCCGGAACGCGAACGGGCCCGGCGGGCCCCACGGTGAAGCCGGCGTTGTTGATGGCCGTGGCGATCTCGCCGGCGTAGTTCTTCCCGGTGTATGGATTAGGGCATGGGCTGCGGTGCCCGAGCGGCACAGCCCGCGGGTGAACTCCCGCACCGCGCCGCCCTTTGCGAAGATGGCGCCGTGGACGATCCGGTGGAGGCGCTGCGAGAACAACAAGACGAGCTGGCGGCCCTCGTCGCCGCCGCATCCGAGGGCGACCTCCTGCGACCGTCGCGCTGCGACGGGTGGACGGTCGCCGACGTGCTCCTCCACCTGGCCCAAACCAACGAGATGGCGGTGGCGAGCGTGCAGGGCCGCCTCGGTCCGTTCGTCGACGCGGTCGCCGCCGACCTCCCCCGGGCCGGCACCGTCGATGATTGGGCCGGCGCGCTCGTCGAGGCCCAGCGCACCAACGCGCTCGAGCAGCGCGACCGCTGGTCCGCCAGCGCCGAGTCCCAGGTCGAGGCCTTCGCCGGCACCCGCCCCGACGCGCGAGTGCAGTGGGTGGCGGGCGAGCTCGCCGCCCGGTCGCTCGCGACCACCCGCCTGACCGAGACGTGGATCCACACGGTCGACGTGGCCGTCGCCTTCGGACCTGCGCCCACTCCAACCGCACGGCTGTGGCACACGGCTCGGCTCGCGTGGCGCACGGTGCCGTACGCGCTGACCCAGGGCGGCATCACGGCGTCCGGCCCGGTGGCGTTCACGCTCGATGCGCCCGACGGATCGACGTGGACCTTCGGCGAACCGGCCGACGCCACCACCACCATCACCGGGCCGGCGCTCGACCTGTGCACGGTGGCCGGCCAGCGAGGATCCGCCGCCGACACCTCGCTGCACGGTGCGGGCCCCGACGCCGACGATGTGTTGCGCCTCGTGCGCACGTTCGCCTGACCGTGCCGAAGCTCAGCGCCGGGCTCCTGCTCCACCGCATCGGTCCCGACGGGACCGAGGTCCTGCTCGTGCACCCCGGCGGCCCGTTCTGGGCGAAGAAGGACGACGGCGCCTGGTCGATCCCCAAGGGCGAGCACGAGGAGGCCGACGATCCGCACGCCTGTGCGCTGCGGGAGTTCGAGGAGGAACTCGGCTCACCGCCGCCGACCGTCGACGCCGCCGACCTCGACCTCGGCGACGTCCGGCTCAAGAGCGGCAAGCGCGTGCGGGCGTTCGCTCGCGCCGGGACGCTCGACGTGGACGAGATCCGCAGCAACACGTTCGAGCAGGAATGGCCGCCGCGCTCGGGCCGGATGCAGGTGTTCCCCGAGGTCGACCGCGCCGCTTGGTTCGCCCTCGCCGAGGCCCGCCGCAAGCTGAACGCCGCCCAGGTCGAACTGCTCGACCGCCTGGTCGCCGCCCTCGGGTGATCAGCGCGTGTCGAGGTAGGCGACGACGGCCACCAGCTCCTCGGCCGTCAGGTCGATGGTTCCGCCCTCGCCGTCACCGTGCGCGAGGAGGAGCGCAGCCAGACCTGGCGCTCGGCCGTCGTGCCCGTACGGCGCTCGACCCCGGACCGACCGCAGCGGGGGCGTAATGACGGCCGGGAGATCCGCATCGGAGATCGTCGACGGGGCGAGCACATCGTGGGGCTTGCCGTCCGTCCCGGCCTCGCCGGCGTGGCAGCTCGTGCAGCCGAGGCGGGTCACCAACTGCTTCCCGTGGCGGACGGCTCGGGTCAACCGATCGCCCGCGATCACCGGGCGCTCGGGCGGCGCCTGGACTTCGGCCAGGTACGCGCTGATGGCCGCCGTGTCGACCAGCAGGCCGTCGCCGCCGAGCAACCGCTGGATGGTGGTGAGGGTGAGGTCGTCGGTGCTCGTGAACTCGCCGTCCCAGTGCAGGGGCTTGACCTTCGGGTCGACCTGCCAGGCCGGAGGCGTGCGCCGCACCTTGCGCTCGACCTGCCTGGTCGACACGTCCACGGTCTCGATTCGCCAGCTCAACCCGTCCTCCCCGGCCGCTGGATGGCACGAGCCACAGGTGACGACGCCGAACGGGGTCAGGTGCGTGTCGGTCGCGTCGTTGAACATGCGCCGGCCCTGCTGGGCAAGCGGCGAGAGGTAGCGGTCCTCGACCACCCGGCGCCCCACCTTCGTCGGCGCCGTGCGCTCGATGGCATCGTCGGCAGCGAGCTCGTCCGCACCGCGGGGGAGGCGCAGCTCGGCGATCTGGTGGTCGAACCCGACATCGACGAAGGCCCGCTGGCCACTCGGGTCGAGCACGATCCCACGCGCCCCCTCCCCCACATCGAACGCGGCGACGGTGACCGATCGCGCCTTCGATTCGGTCCGGTCGCAGCGAACGACCGACACCGAGTGGCTGAACTCGCCCACCACCCACACCAGGTCGTTCGTCGGCGAAGCCGCCAGGGCGACGGGTCCGCTCAGTCGGCGAGGCTCATCGGTGAGGGAGCTGAACCGAGCACCGCACGAGCCGGCGATCGCTGGCTCGAGCCGGGCCCGTCCGTCCTTCGGGCTGCCGTAGGTGGACCCCGACTTGATCTCCGCAGCCGACAGCTTCCGACGGTTGTCGACCACCTGGTAGGTCCCGAGCGGACCCGACGGACCGGTGTCGAGCGCGGCGAGCGTCGAGGCAGACCGCGCTCCGTCGACCCAGACCCGGCGGTCGATGCGCGGGTCCTTGCTGTCGGCGACCGAGACCTTGCCATCGGCGAGTTCCTCGAGGCCCGCGACGGGGATCGCATGGAGGTGGCCATCCCCAGCGGTGGACACCGTCACCGTCGAGCCGTCGCGGACGATGCCCGTCGGGCGCCCGGGCATCGCGATCGTCCCGACCATCCGTCCCTCCTCGAGATCGACCACCACCACCCGATCGTCGGTCGGGCAGGTCACGATCGCCAGGTCGCGTGCGGAGCCCGCTGGCGACGCAGGGACGCTCACCACGCCACGGGACCCGCCGCAGGGCAGGGGGATCGAGAGGACGTCCGGTTCGCCGGGCTCCTGGGCGTCACCACCCGAACCCTTCGGATCGACGACCGCCAGCGCCGTGCTCTGGGCGCCGGTCACGAGGACGCGCTCGCCGATCACCGTCAGCTCGCGAGGCTGGCCGGCGACGTCGATCGCCCGGATGACGCTCAACGAGGAGGGGTCGACCTCGAGCAGGCGGTCGTCGTCGGGCGAGGTCACCCAGAGGGATCGGCCATCCACCGACCGGGCGATCGTGCTCGATCGCGAGGCCTCTGCGGCCGCCGCCGCCCGGTTCGCGTCCTCGTGGTCCCGCTCGTAGGCCAGACCGGCGATCAACCCTGCGGCCGCGATCGCCAGCGCGGGCAGGCCCCAGGTGAGCAGCCGCCGGGTCAATTGATCCCGGGCGGGAGGACGATGGCGAACTCGGCCGTGATCGGCTGCACCGCGCAGGCCAGCTCGAACCCACCGATCGGGATCATCACCGGATCGCCCTCGTCCGGCGCGGGATCAGCCGAATCGGCGTTGCCGTCGATGTCGAGGAAGCCCAGCACCTGGTAGCTCCCCGCCGGCAGCTCCCTGTCCAGGGCGAACGTCTTGCTCGCACCGTCCTGCACGTCGACGCCCTCGTCGCGGATGTTCGCCACCGCCTTCGTCCCCGGCAGCGGTCCGGTGATCTTCACGTCGCTGGCCTTGTAGACCGAGCCGTAGACCGTGCCCAGCAGCGGCGCCTTGAGGTCCGAGCCCTTCACCGTGGTCGACGGCTGGTAGGTGATCTCGAAGCGGCCCTCCGTGGCCGCCTTGGAATCCACGTCGGCGCAGGTGGGGGCCGGCGCATCCCAGTCGTCGGGGACCTCGACCTTGCCGGTGTAGGGGACGAACGGCAGGTCCTCGAGCTCCTTCGCCGGAGATTCGATCGAGTACGCGATCTGAGAGACGCCGTCTTTGCCCTGGGCAATCACCTCGACCACGCCGCCGCCGTCGGGATCGTCGTAGTAGAAGGGCACCTCCCACGGGGTCGACGAGCCCGGCTTCGCCTTCTCCTGGGCGGCGGTGTTCTCCGCCATGCGGAAGACGGTCTGCATGAACTCCTCGCCGGCGATGAGCGACGCCGGCGCCTTGGCGACGGGGATGCGCCGGCCGTCGACGGTGATGACGTCGAACCCGACCGATACGCGGTCCTCATCGAGTTCCGGCGTGACCGTAAGCCGCAGCCAGTTGTGCGGCACCAGCTCGAAGTCCTTGAAGTTCTGGGACTTGCCGGCCGAGATGCCGTAGGCGCGGTTGGCGAAGAAGTCGAACTGGTCGCGCTCGACGTCGAACCACACGAGCCCGTAGACGGTTTCGTACGGCTTGCCCTCGGCGGCGGCCTGGTTGATCCGGTCCGGCAGCAACGACGTGCTGGGTCCCTGAGCCTGCACCTCGAGGTGCGTCCCGTCATCGGGGTCAAACACCACGCCGACCGTGACCGCGCCACCTTGGGCCGATCGCGAGCGGTACTCGATCCGCCACGGCGCCAAGCCGCCCGGATCCTCGTTCGACACCGTCGCCGTCTGGGCGAGGGCGGCGTCGACCGCATCGATGAAGGTCTTGCCCGTCGCCGTGGACGCGGGGACGCTGGCCACGGTCCGGGTTGGCGGCTTCGCACCGGTGGTGTCGAGGGCGACCGTGAGCGCCACCGCGTCATCGGCCTTCGGGTGCTCGGCCGATGAGAGGTGCAGACCGGTCCCGACCTCGAGGTCCTCAAGGTAGGAACCCTTCCGGGCACCTTCGCCGAAGAGCTGCGACGCGAGCTCGTCGAACGAAGCCCGATCGGTGGGGATCTGCGTCGTCAGCCCGACGTGCTCGGTGGGCGACGTGGGGCCACGAAGGGCGACCACTTCGGCATCTCCCGTCGCCTTCGATCCCTTCGCCGAAGTCCCGGCCGACGAGGCGGTGGTGCCGGCATCGGAGCTGCACCCCGCCACCAGCAGCACCGTCGCCACGGCAAGCCAACGATTCGTTCGCACTCGAGCCCCCAGCACCCTGGTCGAGCTGCCCCTGCAGCGGGCGCGACGCTACCCCACCTCGACGTCCACCCCCGGGGGTGACCGGCCCCAGGTCGTACGCTCGCCGGGGTGACCCCCGAGCCAAGCCCTCCGGTCGACGACGAGGCCGCCATGGCGCTGGCCCTCGACCTGGCCCGAGCCGCGGCGGACGCCGGCGAGGTCCCGGTCGGCGCCGTCGTGGTGCTCGACGGCCAGGTCATTGCGGCCCGCGCCAACGAGCGCGAGGCCAGCGGTGACCCGACCGCTCACGCCGAGGTGCTGGCGATCCGCGACGCCGCTGCGGCGACCGGTGACCGTCGACTCCGGGACGCAACGCTGGTCGTCACGCTGGAACCCTGCCCCCTCTGCGCCGGCGCCGTGTGGGCGGCCCAGGTGGGACGGGTGGTGTTCGGCGCCGCCGACCTCAAGGCCGGTGCGATGGGCTCGCTCTACAACGTGGCCGTCGACCAGCGGCTGAACCACACGACCGAAGTGGTGAGCGGACTGCACGCCGCGGAGGCGGCCGAGCTCCTGACCTCGTTCTTCGCCGCCCGCCGCTGAGCGAATCGGCCCTGGTCACGACCCCGAACCGGGTTGTCCGCTGGGGAGCGGCACCGGTCCGCGGCTATCGTCGGAGGCGGAGGGCTGCCAGAGCGGACGAATGGGACGGTCTCGAAAACCGTTGTGGCTGCAAGGTCACCGTGGGTTCAAATCCCACGCCCTCCGCCATGGGCCGTTGACGGAAGTCAGCGGCCAGGAGTGACAGAACCGGGCTCCGGTCCTGGTCCCGGAAGGGATCGGGGTCGGAGTTCATCTGTTTTGGCCGCTCGGACGCCAACCGAATCATCAAGAAAGACGAGTCAGGGATCGGTGGCGTGCGGAGGCCTTATACGGTTCGTCGCTGGACGATTGGTCTGTGGTCTGGCTTGATGGCGCCCGATGCCTGCGAACCCGACCTCACGAGCGAAGGCCGACAAGGATCCCGAGCTGGTCCTCATCGGCCGGTACCTGCGCGTGCTGCGGCTGGAGCGGTCGCTGACCCAGGAGGCGCTGGCCGATGCGGCGGGCCTCCACTGGACGTACATCGGCCAGATCGAGCGGGGCGAGCGGAACCTCACGGTGAAGAACGTGCTCCGCTTGGAACGCGGCCTCGGCATCGGACCGGGCGAGCTGACCCGCGGTGCGTTCGACGGCGTCACCCTGCCGTCCAACGGCTGACGACGTCGCCGTCGCGCAACACGCACAGCCCGATCTCGTGGGCGCCGTTCTCGGTCTCGTTGGCGTAGATCTCGACCCCGGTGGTGGACCCGCCGGGGCCGTCGATGCGCACGAGGACCGAACCCGTCCGATGCCGGGCGTCGAGGACGATGCGCTCGACCCCTTGCTCGTCGACGACGGCAAGCCGGCGGGTGCGCAGCCGTTCCTCCACGCTGGCGCGCACCATCGCCAGGTCGAGCTCGAGGGTGGCGAGGCGTGCCGCCAGGTCGTCCACCCGCTCGCTCTGGTCGGCCGCCGTCATCGCGGCATGACACCACAGACCGCGCCGCCGTGGCGAGCGATGCTGCTCATCTGCACCCGCGCCCACCCGGTGGTGTCCATGCTCGTGCTCCGTCGTGCCGGCAGGAGCCCGCTGGGGTGGCGGACGGGCGCTGCATCGTTGGTCGTGATGACGGAACGTATAGCTACCACGCGTCGCGCGGTCGAGGCAAGGTCCACTGGGTGGGGACCACCCAGTGGACCTCGAACTCGAGGCCATCACGCTGGTGCGACCGAGGGGGTCAGCCGTGATCAGCGAGTCGGGCTAAGCGTGTGATCAGGCCTCGACGAGGGCCGGCTGGAGGACGGCTTCGACCTCGAGCAGGACCTTGACCTTGTCGCCCACGACGACGCCGCCGCCGTCCATCGGGATCTCGAAGTCGACACCGAAGTCCTTGCGGGAGATCTCGGTCTCGGCGGAGAACCCGGCGCGGGTTCCGCCCCACGGGTCGGGGTGGACACCGTTGAACTCGAGCTCGAGGACGACGGACTTCGTGACGCCCTTGATGGTGAGGTCACCGGTCACCGCGTAGTCGCTGCCCTTGGGCTCGACCGAGGTCGACACGAAGGTGAGCTTCGGATGCTGCTCGACCTCGAAGAAGTCGGCGGACTTGAGGTGGCCGTCGCGCTGCTCGTCACGGGTGTTGATCGATCCGAGGTCGACCTCGGCGGTCACGGACGACTCGAGGGGGTTCTCGGCGATGGTGATGGTGCCGTCGAAGGTTTCGAAGTTGCCCTTCACCTTCGACACCATGAGGTGGCGAACGGAGAAGCCGACCTCGGAGTGGGAGGGATCGATGGCCCAGGTGCCGGCGGGGATCTCGGGGGTGCTCATGATGGTTGCTCCTTGGAAGGGTTGAACCCTTGATTGTTGAAACTGTGATCACCTTACCGCCTTTCGTTGAAATGTCAACCACTGTCGGGTACGATTCCCCCATGACCTCGCCCGCCGTCTCCCCGCCCGTCTCGTGGCTCACCGACGCCGAGCAGTCGGCGTGGCGGACGTTCATCACCGGGTCGCGCCGCCTCCTCGAGGCGCTCGACGCCGATCTCAAGGCCCAGGGCCTCACCCACGATGACTACGGCGTGCTGGTCGCCCTCTCGGAGTCCGATGGGGGCCGCCTGCGAATGGCGGAGCTGGCCGACCTGTCCGTCGAGTCGCGCAGCCGGCTGTCGCACCACATCGGCCGGCTCGAGGCGCGCGGCCTGGTCGCGCGCGAGACCTGCCCGGACGACCGGCGCGGCACCTGGGCGGTGCTCACCGCAGACGGGCGGGCCACCATCGAAGCGGTCGCACCGCACCACGTCGCCGGCGTACGGGAGTACTTCCTCGACAAGGTGTCTGCCGAGGAGCTCGCCACGATCGCCACCGCGTTCGGGCGGGTCAACGACCAACTCGGCCCGGGCGCCAGTTGCCTCGACGAGCAGTGCCCCGGTACCGGCGGCCCCACCGCTTCGGCCTGATCCCCTCGCCGGACTGCCTGGTTCGGGCCGAGCGGCCCTAGCCTGCCTCCGCCATGGACCCCTCAGGGATGTACCGGATGATGACGGCGGATGCGTCCGTCAAGCAGGCCACGCTCACGCCGGGCCTGGTTCGGCGCGTCTGGTCGTTCGCCCACGAGTACCGGGCCCGCGTCTTCGGGTTCCTGTTCGTCGTGGTGATCACGGCGTTCCTGTCGCTGGCACCACCCCTGCTCATCCGGGCGATCTTCGACGATGCCATCCCGAACAAGGACGACCAGCAGGTGACCGTGCTGGCGGGCGTCATGGTCGCCATCGCCTTCGCCATCGCCGCCATCGGCATGGTCGAGCGGTGGCTCTCCGCCACCATCGGCGAGGGCCTGATCTACGACCTGCGCTCCGCCTTGTTCGACCACGTCCAGCGCCAGCCCATCTCCTTCTTCACCCGCACCCAGACCGGCGCCCTGGTGAGTCGCATGAACAACGACGTGATCGGCGCCCAGCGCGCCGTTACCGGCACCCTCGGCACGGTCGTGTCGAACATCGTGACCCTGGCACTCACCCTGGGCGCCATGTTCTTCCTCAGCTGGCAGCTCACGCTGCTCGCGCTGATCTTGCTGCCGATCTTCCTGCTCCCGGCGAAGCGCGTGGGCCGCCGGCTCTCGGGGATCACCCGCCAGGGCTTCGACCTCAACGCCTCGATGAACGCCACCATGACCGAGCGCTTCGGGGTGTCCGGTGCGCTTCTCGTCAAGCTCTTCGGCCGCCACGACGACGAGGCGAAGAGCTTCTCCGACCGCGCCGGGCAGGTGCGCGACATCGGGATCCAGAGCGCCATGTACTCGCGGACCTTCATGACGGCCCTCACGCTCGTCGGAGCGGTCGGCACCGCCGTCATCTACCTGGTCGGCGGCAAGCTGGTGATCTCTGGCTCGATCAGCATCGGCACGCTCGTCGCGCTCGGCGTGTACGTCGTGCAGATCTACTCGCCGCTCACCAGCCTCACCAACGCCCGGGTCGACCTGATGACGGCGTTCGTGTCGTTCGACCGGGTGTTCGAGGTCCTGGACACGCCGAGTCCCATCACGGACAAGCCCGATGCCGTCGAGCTCGCTGCTCCCGTCGGCATCATCGATCTCGACCACGTGACCTTCGCCTACCCATCCGGAGCCGAATCGTCGGTCGCGTCGCTGGAGAGCGCTGCGCAGCTCGCCGCCCCCGACCTCGGGGCCGGGCCCGTGCTCCACGACCTCACCGTCCACATCGAGCAGGGCGAAATGGTGGCGCTGGTCGGACCCTCCGGCGCCGGCAAGACCACGATCAGCCAACTGATCCCCCGCCTCTACGACGTGACCGAGGGCGCGGTGCGACTCGACGGCATCGACGTCCGGGACCTGACCCAAGCCTCCCTGCGATCCGCCATCGGTGTGGTCAGCCAGGATCCGCACCTGTTCCACGAGTCGGTGGCCGACAACCTCCGCTACGCCAAGCTCGATGCCACCGATGCCGAGGTCGAAGCGGCCGCCCGCGCCGCGCGCATCCACGACGTCATCGCCGCGCTGCCCGACGGGTATGCCACGGTGGTCGGTGAGCGCGGCTACCGCCTCTCCGGCGGCGAGAAGCAGCGGCTGGCCATCGCCCGCATGCTCCTCAAGGACCCCGCGGTGGTCATCTTGGACGAGGCCACCTCGAACCTCGACAGCGAGAACGAGGCCGCCGTGCAAGACGCGCTCGCCGAAGCGCTGCGGGGGCGGACCTCGATCGTCATCGCCCACCGCCTGTCAACCATCGTCGACGCCGACCGGATCCTCGTGCTGGACCAAGGCCGCCTCGTCCAGCAGGGGCGCCACCTCGATCTCATCGACGCTGGCGGCCTCTACGCCGAGCTCTACCGCACCCTGGTCCGCGCCCAGGTCTGAGCGAAGGCGCAGTGCCACGCATCGTTCTGGACTTTCGAGCGAAGCGAGCTCGGGGGAGTTTGAGGGGGCAGAGCCTGCGGAGCCCCGGGTTCTCAAGCCGAAGGCGTGCGACGCAGTCGTGCGCCTGAGCGAAGACGGTCGGGCGTCAGCCCGTCGGTCAGTTCGAGGAACGGAGCGAGCGCAGCGAGCGAGTGACGAGACGGTCGTGCCCGGTTCTCATCTGGGAGATCGGGAAGTAGGGTCCGACCGACTCGCTGAAATAAGCGCCGAAAGGAACCACACCATGGCCATCGAGCTGCCACCACTGCCCTACGCCGAGGATGCCCTCGCCTCCAAGGGCCTCTCCGCGGAGACCATCCAGTACCACTACGGGAAGCACCACGCGACCTACGTGAACGTGCTGAACGGCCTCATCGAGGGCACCGAACACGCCGACTCCTCGCTCGAGGAGATCATCCTTGCCGCCGACGCCGGGCCGCTGTTCAACAACTCGGCCCAGGTGTGGAACCACACCTTCTACTGGAACTGCCTCTCGCCCACCGGTGGCGGCGCTCCCTCCGGTGAACTCGGCGACAAGATCAACTCCGCCTTCGGCTCCTACGACGACTTCGCCTCGCAGTTCACGGAGGCGGCCAAGACCACCTTCGGGTCCGGCTGGGCCTGGCTCGTCGAGGGCGACGGCGGCCTCGAGATCCAGAAGACCTTCAACGCCGACCTGCCCCTCAAGCACGGCGTCAAGGCGCTGCTCACGGTCGACGTGTGGGAGCACGCCTACTACATCGACTACCGCAACGCCCGGCCCGACTACGTGGCCAACTTCCTCACGAACCTCGTGAACTGGGACTTCGTGGCGGAGAACCTCGCCAGCTGATCCCGCTCGATGCTGCGGCTCGCGCCGCATCCCGTGTCCGATCGAGGGCCGCTCTTCCGGGAGCGGCCCTCGTCGCGTCCCCGGTCAGGTGGCGGGAGCGGTGCAGGCGGCGGCGGAGCACACGTCGATGACGGTGCCACCGGTCGCCAGGAACGCGGACTTCTGGGCCTGGGCCTGGACGGAGTTGCGGGGGTCGCCGTGGGGATCCGCTCCCGTGCGGGGCGGCAGGTTGGTGAGCGGGGCGAGAGCAGCGCCGCTGTCCCAGAACACCAGGGCCGATCCGGTCGAGGGGGAGACCAGCGCCTCGAGGCCCCAGCCCGGCTCCACGTCTGTAGTCCGCCCCGTCAGGTGCATCGGCCGGTGGACCGGAATGCCGGCGGTGCGGGCCTCGATCTCCGCGGTCAGCGTCGCCACCTGGTGATCGCCGAGCGCCGTATGGATGAGCACCCGCTTGTCAGGCGTGCCCGGCAGGTTGTCCGAGGCGTTGAGGTGGGCGGCGTACCCGTTCGTCTCGCCCCGATCCCACAGCATCTGGATGAGCTGGAGGCCGATGACCTGGTCGGAACGGTTCGGGTACGTGTTCTTCATCAGGTCGAAGAACGGGTCGAAGTCGACGCTGCGCTCGAGGAGGGTCGAGTAGTTCATGCCCGCCACGCCCAGCACGCTCGCCTCGACCTTCGGGTCGACGGCGACGTACGCACCGCCGATCACCGCACCTTGGCTGTTGCCGTCGTAGAACAGCGCGCCGGTATCGAGCAGTGGGCCGCCCCCGCCGTCTTGGAAGGCGGCGTTGCTCACGAACCCGGCGTCATTCGACATCAGCCGGCCGAGGAAGATCGTGTTCAAGATGCCCTGCTGGGAGCGGTCGGGCAGCGTGCCGAACGTCGACAGGTCCTGGAGGATGGTGACCGCGTTCGCCACGTCGGGCCCGGCCATCCCGATCCAGTTCGTGGCGCAATACGCCATGTTGTGGCCGGTCACCATCGCCGCTTGCGGCCCGGAGCGGACCTCACCCAGGTCGCCGAAGAGCCCGTGGCCGTAGACCGTGGGCCGCGCCGGGGTGTCGATCGCCGTGGTGGGGATCTCGCAGTCGTACGACGCCGTGTACGACCCGTTGCGGGCGGGCTGGCCGTCGCCCCCGGTCTTGAACCCCGCGCCGGGCTGGCCGGCGCCCGTGAGGTACAGCGGCACCGGGAAGGTCCCCTCGACCCGCTTGGCGACGCCGACCCGCGGGTTGGCGGTCACCTTGGACACGGTGAACGCCGGTGCGCCGCTGCCGATCGTCCCCAGTGCATCGTCACGGATGTGCAGCATCCGGCCCGTCGTGTTCTCGGTGGAGGCGACGGTGAAGTCCCAGGCCAGGTAGAGGTCCTGCGTCGCCATGGCGGCGTGTTGCTGCAGCATCTGCAGCAAGAAGGTGGTGTTCACGACCTGCTGCGGGTCGCCGAAGTCGAGCGGGTCCGACGCCTCGGGGTGCGCCGAGTCGTTCGCCATGATCCAGTCCCGCTCGCGGTCGAACCCGGCCGGCGCGGGGATCGTGGCTCCCGCTGCGTCCTTCAAGCCCGTGATGCCGACCAGGTAGGTGTGCCCGGCCGTGTAGTTGTCCGCGGGACGGACGTACAGCAGCTGGTCGGCAGACCCGGGCGCCACGTGGGCGTCGAGCTCGGCGAAGTACGGCACCCGCTTCTCTGCCTGGACGTCCCAGATCACGACGGGCGCGTCCGGCTCGAGGCTGGCGCCGATGTCGTCGAGGCCCGCAAGGCCCGACTGCTCAAGATCGATGCCCGGCACGCGGAGCACGAGCGCCTGGCCGGGGCTGAACCCGTCGTTGCGGTTCCACTCGACCGGGTTGATGTGCTTGCCCGCGGCGTTTGCCGGCATCCACTCCGGCTTGAAGGCAACGCGTCGCGAGGTCGGCGATGATCCGCTGGTGAAGCGGTTGTTCGGGAACGGGAGCAGGCAGAACTTCGGGTCGTAGCCACAGCCATCGCCACGGGATTCGCTGCTCGCGAGCAGGGCGACGGCCAGGTCCAGCTCGCCGACCTTCGCAGCGGTGTACTGGTCGACCCAGTGCTGGAGACCGCTCGCGTCGGCGTTGCGCAGGAGGTACTGGCGGAACCAGCTTCGCACCACCTGGCGAGCTCGCTCGGGTGTACGGAGGAACGATCGGGCGAAGCGGTCGCGAGACGTGCCCGCGTCGAGCTTGGCCCTCCAGTGCGCCGCACCAGACGGATCGGAAGGGCGGCCGAGCAGGTGCTCGTAGACCCAGTCGACGTAGCCGTCGGTGGTGCCGCCGGCCTTCGTCCAGGCCTCGTTCGAGATCGTGAGGGCGACGACGAGGTTCTCGTAGCTGAGCCGACCCGACTGGATCCGGCCGCTCCAGAACGCCAGGCCCGAGGGATCTGCGTGACGTTCCAGGAGCTGCAGGAACAGCGCGTCGGCCCGGCTTGTGACCCCCGGCGTCTTGAGGGCAGCCGCACGGATCGGCACCCGGACGTCAGTGGCACGACCGAGGTTGGAGCCCAGGGCGACGATCTCCGCTTCTGCGTACGCCGCCACGGCGTCGGGACCCTCGAGGCGAGACACGATCTGACGAGCCCACACCGTGTTGGCCGGCTGCGCGGTCAGCGCTCCGGTGGCCGGATCACCGGCCGGGCCCGCCTGCGCACGCGGCGCAGGTGCCGCTCCGGCCGGCGCCGCCGCAAGGGGGACCGCCGCCGTCGCCCCGAGCGCCGCGAGCACGGCCAGCGTTCCCCGAAGTCGACCAAGCCGTCGTGCCATCTGGTGCCCCCTTTCCGGCGCGACCTCCAGGCACGCACCGCGGTCGGGACACTACTGGTCGTGTCGCGTCCCGGGAGGCCGAACGACCCCACCACCCGGACCGGTACCGTCGGGCGGGTGAGCGACGGCACCCTGTTCGACGAGTCCGTCGGCCGAGACCCCCGCAGCGACACGTGGACGGTGCCCGAACTGTCGCTCCACGTCGGCCGGCTGCTGGTGGGGGCGTTTCCCGACGACATCTGGGTCGAGGGCCAGATCCGGAACCTGAACCGCTCCGCCAACGGCCACGTCTACTTCCAACTGGCCGAGCCGAGTCCGGCCGGTCAGCAGCCCAGCACGCAGCTGGCGGTCACGCTGCTCGCTCCGGAGCGGACGCTGGTGAACTCGCAGATCAAGCGGGCCGGCGGTGGCGTCCGCATGGAGGACGGCATCGAGGTCCGCATCCAGGGCCGCATCCGCTGGTACGGGCCCCGGGGCACCCTCCAGCTGCGCATGCACGGGATCGACCCGGACTACACGCTCGGCCGCCTCCAAGCCGACAAGGACCGGACCCTCGCGGCGCTCGCCGCCGACGGGCTCCTCGACCGCAACGGGCGCCTCGCCATCCCGCCGGTGCCCCTGCGCATCGGCCTCGTCACCAGCATGGGCACCGCCGCCCACGCCGATGTCTTGGCGGAGCTCACCGCCAGCAGCATCAGCTTCGTGGTCCGCACGGTCGACGCTCGGACGCAAGGCGCAGAATCAGCTGCGGCCATCACCCGGGCGCTGACGATCCTCGGTCGGGACGGCGTCGACCTGATCCTCCTCGTCCGCGGCGGCGGTGCGCGCACGGACTTGGCGCCGTTCGACACGGAGCTCATGGCCCGGGCCATCGCCGCCTCACCGGTGCCGGTGCTCACCGGCATCGGTCACGAGGTCGACCGGTCGATCGCGGACGAGGTCGCCCACACCGCGCACAAGACGCCGACCGCCGCCGCCGCTGCCGTCGTCAACCGGGTGCGCGGGTTCCTCGCCGAGGTCGATGATCGAGCGGGCGCCATCCAACGCGCCGTGCACCGGTCCCTGCGCGTCGCCGGCTCGCGCCTCGATGACCGCACCGGCCGGGTCGCCCGGAGCGGAGGCCGAGCACTGGACCGCCAGGCGATCGTCCTCGATCGGGCGTCGATCCGCGCCGAGCGCGGCGCCGCCCGCACCCTCGATGCCGCGGAGGCCCGCCTCGTCGCGCCCGCTCGCGCCGTGGGCGACCGATCCCGGCGCGCCACCACCGCGGCCGAACGCCACCTCGACGGCGTGGCCGCCCGCGTGCGCGCCCACGACCCGCAGCTCGCACTCGCACGAGGCTGGTCCATCACCACCACGGCCGACGGCATGCTCGTGCGCACCACGGCCGATGCCCCACCAGGGACCACACTGGTCACCCGGGTGGCCGACGGCTTCGTGACCAGCGCCGTCACCGACCCACCCGGCCCCGAACCGCAGGAGCCCGCCGCACCATGAGCACGCCGACCCCCGTCGACCAGCTGAGCTACCCCGATGCCCTGGCCGAGCTGGAGACCATCCTCGACCGGCTCGAGCACGACGAGCCCGACGTCGATCGCGTCGCCGACGACGTGGCCCGGGCCACCGCGCTGATCGTCCACTGCCGCAGCCGCATCAGCGCGGCGCGCATCAAGGTCGACCAGGTGGTCGCCGGTCTCACGCCCCCAGAGGACGAGGCCGAGCCGATCGACGCCGTAGATGCGGATGACGCCTGACGGATCGGCTCGGCTCAGCTCAGAAGCGGCCACGACGTACTGAGGGTCACTGCACCTCGTCGCAGCGGGCGTCGACGGAGAAGCGTTCGGCCTTCCCGTCGGGCACCGGAACGTCGTTCGCATCGACGGGGACCGCCTCACCGGCGAACTGGATGCGACTGCCGCGGAGCTTTGCGGAGGTGATCGATCCGGGCGCCGGCCCCGTGGAGCCGCGCCGCTCCCAGGACTCGGCGCCGAACGCGGCGACGCGTGTGTCCTTCGAACTCGGGTCGAAGTCGACCGTTGCGCCGGTGGACGCCGCGATCCCCGTCTTGTCATCGTCCTCGAGCCCCATCACGCCCTGGAGGATCGCGCCGTCGTTCGCACGCGCCACGACGAACACCGTCTGCTTGTCGAGCCCGCACGACTCGACCTCGAAGGTCTGGCGCGAGCCGCCGATGGACACGACGGCGCTGCGATCGGCGAAGTCGTCCTTGGCACAGGCAGCCACTCCGGCCACGAGGAGCAGGGCGACGACGAGGAGGCCGACGGTTCGTCGGGAGGGCCGGAGGGGCATGCTCCCAGGGTACGGCCGGACCGCCGGCTGCTCCTCTGCCCTGAGGTCGCAAGTAGGGTCTCCGCCATGCTGACCCTGGTGACGGGTGGGGCCGGGTTCATCGGGTCCAACCTCGCGGACGAACTCATCGCGCAGGGCCACGAGGTCCGGATCCTCGACGACCTGTCAACCGGCTTCGCCGAGAACCTGCCCGCCGATGCGTTGTTCTTCGAGGGGGACCTCTGTGACGAGGAACTGGTCGCCAAGGCCATGGACGGCGTCGAGGTCGTGTTCCACCAAGGAGCTCGCGGATCAGTGGCCAAGTCGCTGGAGACGCCGCTGATCACCGACCGTTCGAATGTGCACGGGACGCTCACGGTGCTGGAGGCAGCCCGGCAGGCCGGCGTCCGTCGGGTCGTGGCTGCGTCGAGCAGCAGCATCTACGGCGGCGTTGCGCCGCGACCCACGCTCGAGTCCGAGCCGCTCACACCGAAGTCGCCCTACGCCGTCACCAAGATGGCGGGCGAGCACTACCTGCGGGTCTACTGGGAGCTGTTCGGCCTCGAGACCGTCGCCCTGCGCTACTTCAACGTCTATGGGCCGCGCCAAGACCCCGACTCCGCCTACGCCGCCGTCATCCCCATGTTCATCGCCGCCCTGCGCGCCGGGGAGCCGCCGGTGATCCACGGCGACGGCGGCCAGAGCCGCGACTTCGCGTTCGTTGACGACGTGGTCGCCGCCAACCTCGCCGCCGCCGTCGCCCCCGCCGAGCGATGCGCCGGCAAGGCCTACAACGTGGCCGGCGGCTCGGAGCGCTCGCTGCTGGAGATGCTCGAGATCCTTGGTGGCATCCTCGGCGTCGACGTCGAGCCCACCCACGTCGACCCCCGCCCCGGCGACGTCCGGCACAGCTTCGCCGACACCTCTGCCGCCCGGGCCGACCTCGGCTGGGTCCCCACCCTCGACTTCGCCGAAGGCCTCCGTCGAACCGTGGCCTGGTTTTCGTAGGTCGAACCACCGACGGGCCATCGGATGGGGGGATCGGGGGGCGGTCGCCATAGCCTCGCATCGATGGCTGGCACCACAGCGACCGAGGCGACCAACCCCCTTCCGGGTGATCTGGCGATCGTCGCAGCGCGCGTCGAGGGGCGCGTCACCCGCCTCCTGGACGAAGAGACCGAGCGGTGGGGGGCGCTCGACGCCGAGCTGCTGCAACCGCTGGAGGCGCTGCGGGCGCTGGTCATGGCCGGCGGCAAGCGTCTCCGGCCGGTGTTCTGCCACTGGGGTTACGTGGCGGCCGGCGGCCAACCGGAGGATCCACGCATCGTGGACGCCGGTGCGGCGTTCGAGCTGCTCCAGGCGTTCGCGCTGATCCACGACGACGTGATGGACGGGTCGGCCACCCGCCGCGGTGCACCGGCGGTCCACCGCCGCTTCGCCGACCGGCACACCGACGAGGTGTGGGCCGGTGAGTCCCGTCGGTTCGGGGAGGGCGTGGCGATCCTGGTCGGCGACGTCGCCCTCGTGTACGCCGACCTGCTGCTGCCGAGCGGTTCGACCGAGCTCGCCGCCCTGTGGCACGAGCTGCGCGTCGAGCTGAACATCGGGCAGTACCTCGACCTGTCCGGCACCGCTACCGGCGGGGTCGATCGCGCCGGGGCCCGCCGCATCGCCCGGCTCAAGTCGGGCCGCTACACCATCGAACGGCCGCTGCAGATCGGTGCGCTGCTCGGCGGGCGGGCCGACCTCGCCGCCGCCCTGAGCCAGTACGGGGATCCGCTGGGCGAGGCCTTCCAGCTCCGCGACGACGTCCTGGGCGTGTTCGGGCTCGAGACGCGCACCGGCAAGCCCGTGGGCGACGACCTCCGCGAAGGCAAGCCCACCCTCATGCTGGCCGTAGCCCACGAACGAGCCGATGACGCCCAGCGCGCCCTGCTCGGACGGGTCGGCGATGCCGACCTGGACGATCAGGCCGTGGCCGACCTCCAGGCCCTCTTCATCGAAACCGGTGCCCTGGACGTGGCCGAGGCCGAGATCGCCGCACTCGCAGGCCGGGCCGTCGCGTCCCTTCCGGCGATGCCGCTGCCGCCGCACGCCGACCTCGCCCTGCGCGACCTCGCCGCCTTCGTGGTCGCCCGCGACGCCTGACGCAAGCCGCCCTCAGGGCGACGGCGCGGGGGTGGCGATCGCGGCGTAGCGGGTGAGGGCGTCGGTCAGGGGCTCGGCGATGACGCCCGGTTCGGCAGCCACGGCCTCGAGCCACGGCGGGCGCACCACGGCGGCGATGGCGAGCGGTGCGTCGAGGCTCGAGAACTGCAGCGCCTGACGGGCATAGGTGCTGGCGTAGTCGCCCGGACGCACGTCTCGGGCCAACTCGACCAGGGCGAACGGGTCGGGCAGGCCGCTCGCCGGGGTAGAAGCGGCGAGGGATGCGGGCGTGGGGGCCACGACCGACGGCGACTGGGGGGCCGGACCGCCGCCCGAGAGCCCCGGGCCGTCGCACAGCACGGCGCCGATGACGAGCTCGGGCCGTGCGCCCGCGATGAGCATCCCGACGTAGGCCCCGAGACCCCTCCCGACGATCGTGACGGGACCGAGGTGGGCGAGTCCGGCATCGACGTCGGCCATGAGGATCTCTGCCGTGTACCCGCCGCCCGGTGCCCGGCTGGACCCGCCGTGGCCGGTGAGGTCCAGGCCGAACGCCGGCCCGGGCCAGTCGTCCGCGAACGACGGCACGCAGGGCGGCGTCTGTTCGCCCAACCCGTGCAGGAGCAGGAGCGGACGGCCGAACCCGGGGCGCAGCTCGTGCAGCGCCAGCTGGACCTTCACGTGCGTGAGCAGGGTGGTGGAGCGCCGAGGTGCGCCGTCGGTGCTCACGAGATCAGCTCCAACACGAGGTCGGCGACGACCGCCGGCTTCTCGATGTGGACGAAGTGACCGACGCCGTCGAGCGGCACGAATCGGGCTCCGGCTGGCAGGTTGGGGACCACGTCCTCGGGCAGCGTGCCCCAGCCCATGACCTCGATATCGAGGCCGAGGATGCAGAGCACCGGCATGCCGAGCGAGGGCAGGCGCGACATCGACCACTCGGGGCGCCAGGGGCCGAAGCCGCCCATGCGCATCGAGGCGTCGATCTTCCACCGCCAGCCGTCGGCTTGCTGGTAGGCGCCGATGGGCACGAGGTAGCGGAGCCATGCCGGGTCCAAGCGCGGGTTCATCCGTCCGCGTCGCTCGGCCAGCTCCTCGATGGTCCCCGGTCGGCGGATCTTGTCGGCGGCCTTCCGGCGGTGGTCGAGCCAGCCGGACAGCTCGCCGTTGAGGAGCCGGGTGCGGTGGTGGTCCGGCACGTCGGGCCACGACCGAGCGGACGGGAGGCCGTCGAGGTTGATGACGTGGCTGACCCGGTGCGGGAGGGCATCGGCGAGCTGGAGCATCAGCGCGCCGCCCTTGGAGTGGCCCAGCACGGGCACGGCGCCGTCGGTGACCGAGTCCAACACGGCGGCGGCGTCGCGCAGGTCGGCGTCCCACGAGTAGAGGTGCGCATGCTGCGAGTCGCCGTGCCCCCGCTGGTCCCAGGAGACGACCCGCCACCCTCGGTCGGCCACCAGCGGTGCCAGGGTGTCGTAGGTTCCGGCGAAGTCGAAGCCGCCGTGGGCGAACAGGATCGGTGGGGCATCGGCGTCGCCCCACTCCCACACGCAGAGCTCGATCCCGCCGCTTTCGACGGATCGGCGGCGATCCGGGCGCCGGGCGCCGGGGTGCGATGCCAGGCCGTCGGCCTCGGCCCGGGTGGGCGCCGGCGGGACCTCGGTCGGTGCGAGCATCCGGCGAGGCTACCGCTCCCACTTGACCCGCCGGTCAGGTGCGACGCCTTGCTCGCGACCGACGATCCGCCGGCGCCGAACCAGGGCTCACCAGAGGCCGAGTCCTACAGTGGGACAGCTGTGACCGCAACGCCCCCGCCTGCGCCGCCTGACGGTCCGACCGTGCTCGTCGAGCCACAACCCGGCGAACCCGCCGACGCCTCCACATCGGGAACGGGTCGCATCGCTGCGCTGCGGGCCCGGGGTAGCGGCTCGGCCTCTCGCCACCTCCTCACCGGCTCCACCGTCTTGGTCCTCGGCGCCGCCGTCCAGGGCTTCGGCGGGCTGGCCTTCTCGATCCTCGTCAACAAGATCGACGTCAAGGCCGACTTCGGCGACGCCACCGCCCTGTTCACGTCGGTCCTGTTCGTGACCTACCTCGCCGGGCTCGGGTTGCCCGTGGCGCTGGCCCGCTACGCCCCCGACCGCAGCCCCGGCAGCCACGTCGTGTTCAGCTGGGCCGTGCTCGCCACCATCCCGGCCTCGATCGTGGCGTCGGGCCTCTACCTCTGGCTGGTCGATCCGCACGCCGCTCAGACCGTCCTGTGGGACTGGGACCCGGTCCTCGGCTTCGGCGTGTTCGCGCTGGTAGTGGTGGGCTCGGCGTTCTCGCTCATCGTCGATGTGCGGTTCATGACGATGCGGCGCTGGAACCTGGTGCTCGCCCGCATCTGCCTGGTGGCGGTGGCCAAAATCGCGCTGCTCCCGCTCTTCCAGTCGTCGGACCAGCGGGCGCTGTGGATCTTCTTGGACCTCGCCGCCCCGGTTGCCATCTCGGGGTTCATCGGCATCCTGCTCGTGTCGAAGGTGACCGGCGGGGGGCACCGCCTCCGCCCCAAGCCGGCCACGGCGCGCGCTGCGGTGCGGTACTCGGGCATCAACTACGTCTCGACGCTCGCCTACCAGGCGCCGTACTTCGCCCTCCCGGTCATCGTGCTCAGCAACGTCGACAGCGCCACCAACGGCAGCTTCTACGTGGCCTGGGGCATCGTCGCCATCGCCTTCTACGTGCCGTCGGCCATCGGGCAGGCGCTGCTGGCGGAAGGCGGCAAGGGCGGGGCCCACGTCCGCACCCAGATGCGCCTGGCGATGACGCTGGCCGTGGGGCTCATGGGCTTCGGCACCCTCGCCACGTTCTTCGGCAAGGGTCTGGTCATCGCTGCCTTCGACGAGAGCTACCGGGAGGCCGCCCACATCCTTCCGGCCATGATGCTGGCGGGCATCCCCTGGGCCATCACCTCGCTGCTGCTGACGGAGGCCCGGGTCCTGCACCGCAACGTGGCCACGGTGATCATCACCATCACCCTCACCCTGTCGATCATCGTGCCGGCGCTCATCTTGGTGCCCGAGGACGGCCCGCGCGGCGGCCTCGACGGCGCGTCGGCGGCGTGGCTGATCGGGAACGTGTTCGCCGCGCTGGTGGCCATCGTGGTCACCGCGATCAGCCGCCGGTTCACGGACGACAAGCCGGCGCCGCTCGAGCTCGACCCGCTCGCGCCCGTGGCCTGACCCTTCCGGAGCCTCAGGCGCAGCGCGAGCCGACGGACTCGTAGGCAGGCTCGGTGGCGCCCTTGGGCGTGACGACCCGGTAGTTGGGCGACTCGGTCAGCTCCATCAGGTTCGCATCCTTCAGGGCCTGATCGTTCGGCGGGTAGAAGTTCAACTCGGCGTGGAACTGCTCGCTTGCGGCCTTGATGGCCCGGAGCTCGGTCTGGCACTCGCGAGACGCGGACTGATCGTCGATGCCGTTGAGCGAAACCACCACGATGGTGATCAGCGCGGCCACGACGACGACCACCAGGACGAGCTCGGAGATCGTGAAACCCGACGAGCTGGATGCGGCGCGGCGGAGGTGCGAGGCGCTCACGGGCCTTCTTCGTGGACGACGGCAGGGGACCGCGGAAGGGTACTGCCCCTCGTCAGGGGCGCGAGGGCGCCATGCCCGTGGGCAGCGGCGGCGGGGTGTAGCCCACCAGGCGGGCGAGGTCGTCGGGGTTCTTCGCTCGGCGCATCGCCTCCTTCGGGTCGATGGCACCCTTGCGGATCAGATCGGCGAGGGAGTCGTCCATCGTCTGCATGCCCGACCGCTTGCCGGACGTCATGGCGTTGTGGATCTGGTGGATCTTGCCGTCTCGGATGAGGGCCCGGATCGCGTTGTTGGCGATCATCAGCTCGCACGCCGCTATGCGGCTGCGACCATCGATCGAGGGGACGAGCTGCTGGGTCACCACGGCCTGGATCGAGTTCGCCAGCTGGACGCGGACCTGGCCCTGCTGGTCGCCGGGAAACACGTCGATGATGCGATCCACGGTCTGCGCCGCGTCCTGGGTGTGCAGGGTCGCGAACACGAGGTGCCCGGTCTCGGCCGCGGTGATGGCCGTGGAGATGGTCTCGAGGTCGCGCATCTCGCCCACCAAGATGACGTCGGGGTCCTGCCGCATGGCGGAGGTCAGGGCCTGCCCGAAGCCGTTGGTATCTTCGCCGACCTCGCGCTGGTTGATCAACGCCACCTTGGGACGGTGGACGAACTCGATCGGATCCTCGATCGTCATGATGTGGCAATGGCGCGTTCGGTTGACGATGTCCACCAGCGAGGCGAGCGTCGTCGACTTGCCCGAGCCCGTCGGACCGGTCACCAGGACCAGGCCGCGTGGCAGGTCGGCGACGGTCCGCACCACCTGCGGCAGGCCCAGCAGGTCGAAGTCCACGACCTCGTAGGGGATGACGCGGAAGGCAGCGCCGACAGCGTTGCGCTGCAGGAAGACGTTGACGCGGAACCGGACCTTGGCGCCCATGGCGTGGGAGGTGTCCAGCTCGTGCACCTCCTCGAACCGGGCCTGCTGGCGCACGGTGAGGATCGAGTACACCAGCTCGCGGATCCGCGTTGCGGTGAGTTCGGGCTCGTCGGGCATCCGGATCAGGTCCCCGACCACCCGCATGAACGGCGGCTGCCCGGCCGCCAAGTGGAGATCCGACGCCCCGAACTCGAGCAGGCGGTCGAACAGGCGGTAGAGCTCCGTGGCGCTCTCGTTCTGCTGGGACCCGCCGTGCTGCGTGCTCGCGTCGCCGCTCCCGGTCAGCTCGGCGAGCGCATCGTGCAGCGAGGCTTCATCGGTGAGGCCCACCACCAGCTCAGGTCCCCCGGCGGCGAGCAGGTGGTCGGCGATGGCCCGCACCGCCGCCGGCACCGCCGGGGCGGCGAACGCGACGACCAGCTCGTGGTTCTCCACGCGGATCGGCACGGCGCGGTGTTCGACGATCAGCTCCTCGGGGAGCAGCGCGATCGCCTCGGGGTGCATCACCTCGCTCGACAGGTCGATGTACAGCACGCCGGTCGCCGCAGCCCACCCGGCGGCGAGGTCGGCTGCCGGCAGGGAGATGACCCCGGCGAGGACCGTGGGGAACGGGACCCCGGTCCGAGAGGCCTCCTCGAGGGTGGTGTCCATCACCTCTCGGGTGATCACGTGGCGATCGACGAGCGCCTCGCCGAATCGGCGGGCGTGGCTGTTGAGCATGGACCGTCCCCCTGGTTGCACCGCGCTACGAGCGGAGGGAACCGTACACGCCCTGCACCTGGCGCCCGCGTGCCGCGACGGGAGGACTGCGCGAGACTTCCCCGATGAAGACGACCGAGATCAACATCGAACCGATCAAGGGATTGATCGAGGCACTGTGGGATCGCGGGGGCACCGACATCCACCTCGGAGCCGGAGCGCCGCCGATGATGCGCATCGCCGGCGACCTCCACCCGTTCGAGGACGCCGGTGAGCTCCATCCGGACGAGATCGAGCGCATCGTCGAGACGATGCTCCCGGCCATGCTGCTCGCGCAGTTCGAGCAGAGCCGGCAGATCGACTTCTCGTTCTCCTGGCAGGACATGACCCGCTTCCGAGGCAACGCCTTCCGCCAGCGCGGCAGCGTGAGCCTGGCGCTGCGGGCCATCCCCTACCAGATCCCCACCATGGAGGAGCTGCTCCTGCCCCCGGTGATGGAGTCGTTCTGCGCCAGCAACCAGGGGCTCGTGCTCATGACCGGCCCCACCGGGTCGGGCAAGTCCACGACCCAGGCCGCGATGATCGGGCGCATCAATGCCACGCGCCGCAAGCACATCCTCACCCTCGAGGACCCGATCGAGTACGTGCACGGCCACCAGCAGTCGATCATCTCCCAGCGCGAGGTCGGCTTCGACACCGCCACGTTCCAGGACGGTCTGCGCTCTGCACTACGCGAGGATCCCGACATCGTGCTGGTCGGCGAGATGCGCGATCCGGAGAGCATCGCGACCACGCTCACCATCGCCGAGACCGGCCACCTCGTCTTCGCCACGCTCCACACCAACGACGCCTCCACCGCCATCGACCGCATCATCGACGTGTTCCCCAGCGAGCGCCAGGCGCAGATCCGCGTGCAGTTGGCGGCATCGCTCACCGGCGTCGTGGCCCAGCGCCTCGTGCCCCGCAAGCAGGGCGGCATGATCGCGGCGTTCGAGATCCTGTTGGCCAACAACCCCATCCGGGCCCTGATCCGCGACGGCAAGACCCACCAGATCCGCAACGTGATCTCCCAGAGCGTGCGCGAGGGCATGCAGACGCTGGAACAGAGCCTCTCGGTCCTCATCGCCCACGACCTCATCACCCACGAGGAGGCGATGGCACGCGCCGTGGTCCCCTCCGACATCCGCGCCACCCCCACCCAGACGGCGGCGAACCCGGACGCCACGGTCCCCCAGACCGTCGGACCGCTCAGCTAGGAGGGCTCCCGCGCTGGTGGGACGGCGGGAGCCCCGCCGTCCACCGGCCGATCAGCGCTTGGTGGACCACCACAGCGTCTGGGGCACGTTGGCCTTGGGCGCCACCGCCGGGTTGCTGGCCGTCGCCGGATCGATCTCAAAGCGAACCCGGGCCCGGGTGAGCAACCGGTCGCCGGCGGTGGCATCGCACGCCGCATTGGCCGTCACCCGCGCCGCGCTCTGGATGCACGCCAAGAAGGTGGCCTCGCGCGGCGCGGTGTCCTTCTTGATGACGACGTCGACCGATGACCCCACGTAGCCGCTGCGCTTGGCGTACCCGGTGACCCGGAGGTGGCGGACCACCATGCCGCGGGTCACCGCTGGGTAGGCCGCGTCGCTGTCATCGATCTCGACCGCTCCGGAGGGGGCGTAGATGGTGCCCTGGACCGAGAAGCGTCCGAACCACTTGGACTCGTCGGTCTGTAGGAGCGGGATCGGGCTGTTCTGGACCGTGCTGTCGGCCTTGAGCACGGCGCAGTCTGGGTTCGCCAACCCGGCCCAGTAGTTGGGCAGGCCTCGCGTGCACCCCGATGCCGGGACGATGACTCGGGAGTTCGCATCCAACGGCTTGAGGTTGACGAGCATCTGGATGCCGTCGATCTTCTCGTCGATGCCGCCCGTACAAGATCCGAAGCCGCAGATCGCCGTGCGGTTCGCCCGCCAGGCCACGGTGAACCCCTGGCTCACGAAGGAGCCGTCGGCTCGCGCGTCGGTGAGGCAACTCGTGACGTCCACGGCCTTGGTCCGGAGGTCGGTGGTCCCATTGCTCGGTGTGGTCCCCATGTTGGGTAGCGACGAGCAGCCTTGGACCTCGAGGCGGGCCGAGCTCCCGTTCGGGATGACACCCCCGAGGTTGATCAGATCGGCGTTGGTGTAGGTCGCTCGCAGCTGGATGCTGTCGATCGCCGTGCCTGCTGGGGGCGTGTACCCGCCGAAGTCGAAGTTGGCGATGGCGGTGTTCGTGCCACCGCCGATACGGCCAAGCCATGCCGGCCCGCAGGAGATGCCGTTGTTGTCGCAGTTCGCGCTGCGCTTGAGGGTGGCCACCGCCGTGCCCGTGGGCTCCGCGATCGTGACCGCGTTGGCCGCGCTCGACAAGGTGGTGGACGAGCCCGATGTCGACGCCTCTGCCACGGGAGGGCCCGTCGGCGGAATCGGAGCCACCGCCGGTGCCTGCCAGATCCCGATCTGCTGGTGGTCCTCGGGGTTGGTCGGGTAGGCGCCTGCGCACAGCTGGAGGTTGCCGTCGGCCACGTAGATGTGGGAGTCACCGCCGAGGATGAACTGGGCGCCGGCCCCCTCGGGGTCGCAGTCGACCGCAGCGGTGCCCGACGACCCGACGCTGGCCGGGAAGCTCGTGGTCGGGGTGGTGGTGAAGGTGGCCTTCACGCCGTCGAGGCGCACCTTCGGGCTGCCGTCGTTGCCGCCGTTACCGGTGGCCCGATAGGTCACCTGCATGCCGTTGATCAGATCGGCCGACGGGAGGCACGCACCCAGCTGGGTCGCTTGGGCGGCAGTGAACGTGTCGGTCGTGAGGGTGGTGCGCTGGGGCAACGTGAAGGTGCCGCAGCTGGCCTGGCGACCGGACTCGGGGCCGACCGCCCGGACCTCGACCGAGGGGCTGATGCCCGAGCCGGCATCTTCTTGGTGGGCCACCTGGAGGTAGATGGGGCCCGGGCTGCTGCCCACCTTGTCGGGACCGGTGGCCACCTGGGGAGCGAAGTTCCGCACCCGGATCGACCGATCGGTCGAGCGGCAGCCGATGAGCGGGAGGCAGAACGTGGCGGAGTAGACCGCGATGTTGGGCACGCCCGGGCCACTGGAGTCTCCGATGAGCTTGGCACCATCTGCGTTGGACCACGACTGCGACAATCCCGAGTCCACGGTCGTGGCCTGGCTGATGGTGACGGTCTGGGCGCTGGCGCCGCCCGGAACGGCCAGGGGCTCGAAGCCACCGGTTCCGAGGCTGCCGGTCTTGACGCCACCGGCGACCACGCGAGGCGTGGAGGTGGCGGAGCCGCCGATGCAGAGCCGATGGCTCTGGGTGGCCGCCACGTTGCAGGAGTAGCTGGCGCTGGTGTTTTGGAAGCCGAAGTAGTAGGCGCCCGTCAGGTCGTCGGGGGTTTCGAGGAGCCCGTCGGGACCGGCGTCGGGCGCGAACCAGATGGTGCGGTCGCTGCAGGCCGAGTTGCCCGTGTACTTGTTGATGGCGTTGGCGTCCTTGTACCAGCCGGGCTGGAAGATGATCACGCCGCCGCGGGTGCTGCAGCTCTCACCGCTCGTGTACTCCACGAGCTTGGTGCCGTCCCACCAGAAGGGGTTGGATCGCACGTTGTCCCAGTTGATCGGCACGGGATCCCACGCCGTGTTCCCCGTCGCAGGGTTGGTGACCGAAAGGCCGGAGTTCGCGCTGCACAGCGGCGACGTCCCGATGCAGCCCGCCTTGGCCTGGAGCGTGTGGGTGGTGTCGGTGCGGATGTTGAACCCGGAGGTGGCCTTGACCCGACCGGCGGCCAGGACGTTGCCGTTGACGGTGAACTCCCCAGTCGGACGGGACCTGGTGTTGCACACGAAGCTCACGCCGTTGGGCTGGCGGATGGAGTTGAACTGGAGCAGGATCGACGGCTCCGCCGAGGGCTCGGGGCTCTCCGGGCTGAAGAAGTTGATGAAGTCCGAGCCGCAGCCGCTGTTGTTGAACTGGTTGGAGCCCTGGTTCCTCGACTCGTTCTGGCGTTCGCCGAGGGCGACGATCGCCTGATCCGGCACCAGGCCGCCCTGCGAGGGCTTGCCCGATCCGCCGTTGCGGTCGGCGGCGCAGCTGGTGGTGATGGTCCCTACCTGGCTCGGGACGTGGTACACGCAGGCCGGATCGTTGACCGACAGGGCGGGGTCGCGAGCCAACTTGGGCTGGTCGCGGACCCAGTTGATGGCGGCGCGGATGGCGCTGTCGCCGGCGTAGCGCTGCTTGCGGATGGTCGAGTAGGTGCGATCGGTGCTGACGCTGGTACCGGCGTAGGTGAGCAGGCCCGCGAGGATGACACCGAAGACCACGATCATCACGAGGGCGATGACCAGCGCTGCACCGGCTTCGCTGTGGCGCGCCAGCCGATCGGTGCCGGCCAAGCGGTGGTGCGAGACTCGTGATCGCGGCTTCATGGGTCCCCCCGGACATCAACGGTGCGACACCGGCGGCTGTCCCCGAAGGGACGGACCGGATCGCACGAGGCATGCGCCCGGTAGTCTAGGTCGCTGTCTCCCGATCTGCCTGGTCGGGACCCACGCGAAGGGGGGAGGGCCCGCCGGCCCTCCCCCCTTCGGTTCATTGCTGGGTTGCTCCCGAAGGAGCGGGGCTCACGGGCAGCCGCTGGGCGGTGCGTCGACACCGGTCTTGGCGCTGATGGTGCCGGTGGTCACGGTGAAGTACTTCGGCGAGGTGCTGAGGTTGCCACCGTTCGACTCGAGCAGGGCCGACGTGGTCGCCGGGTTGGCGTTGTCGTTGTTGGCCTTGTAGGCCTGGATGGCGGTCTGGATCGACGCGTACTCGGTCTTGCAGGTGTTCTTCTTGGCGTTGTCGGTGAGTCCGCCGACGGCGAACACGGCCACTGCCGCGAGGATGCCGAGGATGATGACGACGACGAGCAGTTCGATGAGCGTGAAGCCCTTGGCGCTGAGCGACTTTTCGTCCCACTCGGCAGACGACTGCAGGTGCTTGAGCATGAAGGTTCCCCCCAGGGAAGGTTGATGGTGCGGAGCGGCAACGGCCGGCGGATGCCTGCCCGTTGCTGCCATCCGCGTTGGATGGCTCCCCGTGCCGCCGTTCGACAGCGTTCAGCACCGTACAGGATCGTCTTGGGGCCGTCGCTGAGCCGAACGGATCATTCTCCCCGCCGCTGTGTTCCGAGGCCGCGGACGGTAGGTCTCGCAGAGGGGCCTACACTCGCTGCGGCGCCAGTGGGATCCGGCCGAGGGGGGACGATGCCAGGACGTTCGATGTTCGTGCTACCGGTCGCAGCCGTGCTCGCGTTCGGTGCCGTCACCGGGTGTTCCAACAACGGTCCGGACCAGCCCGACGGGCTCTCGCTCAGCCGGATCCGAGCCCAGCCGTGCACCCTCGTCTCCGAGGCGGCGGTCAGCGCGGCGTTGCGCCACGAGGTCACGGCCTCGAGCAAGGGCGGGGTGCCGTGCACCTACACCCCCACCACGGCCGGGGCATCCGCCGCGGTGGTGGAACTGCGCACGCGAGCCGGTGCCGACGATCCGAGCCGCCTGCTGCCCAACGGCCGTCCGCTCGACGGCGTCGGGACGGTCGCACGCTTCGACCCCCAGGGAGGCCCGCTCGGGGCGCGCCTCGTGGCCCGGAAGGCAGGGTCGTTGGTGATCGTCGACCTCGGACCCGCTCCGGATGCCAAGGCGAGGTCGCAGGCCGCCACGATCGCTCGTACCGCACTGCGTCGGGCCCCGGCGAGCAGGGTCACCACGACCGCGGCGGCGGCGAGCGACGGGCCCTGCGAACAGCTGGGTGACGGCAAGGCGCTGGCCAAGGCCCTCGATGCTCCCGTCTCCGTCACGCCGGCCTACCCGGCCGGTTGCAGCATCATCGTGACGGGGCGGGGCAATGCGATGGTCCAAGCCGAGGTCCTCGGAGCCAAGGCGGCCAAGGTCATCGACAGCCTCGCTCGGGGGACCGACGGCAAGGCCTGGACCAAAGAACCGGTCGAGGACCTGGGCGACGCCGCGGCATGGCTGGCCGACCCGACGACCCCGGGAGCCGGTCAGCTCGCAGTGGCCGTGGCGGATGACAAGCAACTCCTCATCGTGACGACCGATGCCTCGGCCGGCAACGCTGAAGCCGGCAAGGAGCTGGCCATCGCTACGGCCCGAAGCGCCTCGGGCTGAACGGGTCGGGCGGGTTCGGTTCCCCACCGAAGCGACCGCGCCACGGTGGCGCTCCCCGCTATTGGCCGTCTTGGTAGAAGCGCATGAACAGATGGGGCCGGATGTCTGCGTTGCCGTTGTCGCGCGAGGCGTAGGTGGCGTGGAGGTTGTAGGCGTCCCCGCCGTCATCGCGGATCAGCCAACCGAAGTTGGCACCAACCTTCTGGGTCCGCGCCTGCCCGACCACGTCGAGCGACCGCCAGCTGTTGCCGTTCCGGGCTGACCACGCGCCGGGTGACGCGCCTTGCTGCGGGCGCGAACCCCAGGTGGTCGAGTCGCTCCACGCCGACGTGATGAGGTTGACGCGGTGTGTTCGGGTGGTCCCGCTGTCGGACACGAACACGTTGAGCGTGGTGTCCACCAGGTACGCCGCCGACGACATGGCGATGCCGCTGTAGTTGCTGCACGCATCGGTGTAGCTCCACCGGAAGAGGGCCCAGCGGTTGGCTTCGGCTCCGAACTCGTACCAGGCACCGTTGCGGGCCACCTCGAGGTTGGCGGCCGTCCCGCGGGTGCTGCCGTTCTCGTCGTCCACGTAGGTGTCCACGGCCGAGATCAGCTTGCACTCGCCATAGGGCATGGCCTGGTTGGCCGACTGTGTCAGGCCGCCGAACCCGGAGGCGTTGCCGAGCTGCACCGTGCACCGGTAGTTCCGTCCGTCCCTCAGCCCCGACAGCGACTCGGTCACGGTGGTGTTGGCGGCCACGCTCCGGGTGATCGGGTACTCCTTCGTCGGCGCTCCACCGCCGCTGCACACGATGTTGTACCTCGTGACCGCAGCATTAGGCGTCTTGAAGCTGATGCTCAGGGTCTGCGGCGCGGCGTTCTGCGGGCGGGTCAGGGTGACGGCCAGGGCGGTCTCGGTGAGACCGACGCCCGCGACGACGCACTGCCGATCGGTGTTGCCGTTGCACATGGTCGAGTAATCACCCCAGACCTCGGGGGCGTTGGGCCATTCGCCCTTGGTGGAGATCCGCATGCCGAGCCGGTACTCGGTGCCGCCGTAGACGGGACCGACGTCGTAGACGACCCGGTCGTAGGCGTTCACGGGACGCGTGTCGCCTGCCGGCGAGCACCACGCGCAGTCCGACCCGCTGGGCGGCGCCGGGATGGGCGTGGTGGTCCACGCCGTCCCGCTGGCCGCGTTGGCGGCACGCTGGTCCATGCGGGCGCTGTAGCGGAACGCTCGTCCGCCGTTCAACATGGCGTCAATTGTCGCCGACGTGGACGGCTCGTCGAACGAGACGTCGAAGCGCTGATCGGCGCGGGGCAGCTCGTACTGGTGGACGGCGCCGGGCTTGCCGGGGGTGCCCGCAGGGGTCACGCCGGGCGGGGTGAGCGCGCCGTTGTAGCCGGGCACCGAATCGATGAGGGACCCTTCGGAGGGCCGCTTGTTGTCCTCGCCGTTGCCGTAGGTCTTGATCCGGAACACGTACGAGGTGCCGTCGGAGATGGCCCCGTCGCCGGCCTGCCAGGTGTATGAGTAGACCGGCGGGCTGGAGGTGGCGTCGACGCTCCAGCCGGCGTCACCGGCGGTGCGGGTCCAGAACCCGTAGAGCCCCGTCAGCGAGCCGCTGGTCGGGTTCACCGAGTAGAGCGCCACCTTCATGGCCACGGCCTGGTTGCCGTTCAGGTTGATCCATTGATCGGCGCTGTTGGCCGGCATGGTGAAGTCGACCGTGATGGTCTTCGAACCCGATGCTCGCGCCGTGACGGTCAGGGCGTCGGGGATCTGGCCGTAGGGGCGAGCGGCGGTCGACAGGGGGCCGCGGACGCCTTCTCCATCGGTGTTGGTGACCGAGATGAGGAGCTGGTAGGCCACGCCGTTGGTCAGGCCCCCGATGGTCCCTGTGGTCCCGCCGACCTGGACCGGCCCGAGCTCGAGCCCGGAGGGATCACGTGCGTAGATGCGGTACCCGGTGGCACCCGAAACCGCTGCCCAGGTCGCCGTCAACTCCTTGTCCCCGCGGACGATCTCGGTCACCAGCGGACCACCGGGCGGCAGCGGACGAGGCACGCCGGGGCCATAGATGTTGCTCCACCCACCGATGCCGACCGAGTTCTCGGCACGGGCGCGCACCCAGTACTGGGTGCCGTTGGTCAACGAGTCGGCGATCACGCCGACGGCGTTGCCGTCGATGTTGGAGACCGTCTTCACCAAGGAGGTGGCCGTGGCGTTGGCATGCACCTCGAGCTGGTACTTCGTGACCGGTGGCTGCCCGACCACCAGTTCGGGTGGGTTCCACGACACGCCGAGAGCGGTGTTCTGCGGCGTGAGCGACGTGATGCGCGGCGGAGGCGGCGCGGAGTTGGCCAGCGACGAAATGGTGAGATCCGGAACGCGGCGGCCGACGGTCAGGGAGAACGAGTACGCCCCGCTGATCTCGATGGTGCACGAACGGCCCGTGCAGAACGCCGTATTGGCCCCGCCGGGGCCGTGCACGAGGCTCGCGGCCGAGGCGCCCGTGGTGCCGAAGTTGGATGCGAGCACGTCGTAGGTGGTCGGCGTGCCGCTCAGGCAGATGGTGCGGATGAGGTTGACGGTGACACCGGATCCTTCGATGGACCAGGTGGCCTGCCGGGGCACGGAGCCGGCACTCACGGCGATGTCGGACTGGAACGACACCAACGGCGTCGAGGCCGGCTTCGACGGATCGACGCAGGGCGAGGTCGTGACCGATCGGGGGCCGGTGACCCCCGTGTCGTAGACCCCGGTGGGGTCCACGTCGACGACGTCTCGGGTCCAGGCCTCGCTGATCCGCGCCATGTCGGCGTCCTTGTCGAGGCGTTCGTCGGCATCGCGGGAGGTGATCAGGCCGGAGGTGAACGCCATGACGAGCGGCACCATGATGATCCCGAGGAGCATCAAGCAGACGATGACCTCGAGCAGGGTGACGCCAGCGTCGTCGCTGCTGCGGGACCGGGTGGTGGGGTGGTGGAGGATGCGCATCTGCCTGCCTAGCAACGTTGGCCAGCGACGGTCGAAGCGGTCATCGAGGCGGGACAGTCGTCCGCTCGCTTGAGGATGGTCTGCCGGGTGACCACCCTGCTGGTGCCGGTGCCCCGCTCGACCTCGATGACGATCTCGGTGACACCCTGATCGGTGGACGGGCACGTGGTGGTGAAGGCAGCTGGCTCCGCGGTGGCGTTAGCCAGGTACTTCACGGAGTAGACCGATGCCCGGTCGCTCGAGAACAAGCTGGCGTAGGCGGCAGGTGGAGCAGGCGTCGCGGTGCAGGGCACGTAGGTCGCCCGCTGGATGGTTTCCACGATCTCGGTCACCCTCGACGACGTGGCCACGTTGGCCCGGTGGCGGCTGACGAGCACGACGACGGAGAACAAGGCGCCGAGCAACGTGATGATGGCGGTACCCAAGAGGACCACCGTCACGATCAGCTCGACGAGGGTCTCCCCCCGCTCGCCAGCTCGCGCCGCGCGGTCCGGCGCACTCCGGCGGGAGTGCGCCAAGTGCATCAGAGCTCCTCCTTCTGGCCCTGGATCACGCCGTACATGGCGGAGATGAGAGCGACCGCCACGAACCCGACCACGAAGCCCATGAACAAGATCACGGCCGGCTCGAACAAGGTCGTCAACCGCTTGAGCTTGATCTCGAGCTCGCGGGAGTAGAACGTCGCCGCCGACTCCATCTGCTGATCGAGCGTGCCGGTCTCCTCGCCCACGCGGATCATCTGGATGGCGGCGCCTGGGAAGAGGTCGGTGCGGTCCAGCGGGCCGGCCATCCCATCGCCCTCGAGCATCTCGAAGCGAGCGGTCCGCAGGGAATCGACGAACACCTGGTTGTTGGTGGACTCGATCGCCGACGTCATGGCCTCGGGCAGCGGGACGCCAGCCCGCATCATGGCGGCGACGATGCGACAGAAGCGCTCGACGGCGGCGTAGCGGACGATGATGCCGATGACCGGAAGCGACAAGAAGACCTGGGCCTTCAGCCGTTTGCCCCGGTCGGACTGTCCGAGGGCGATGTAGCACGCGACCAGCACCATCAGAACCAGCGCGATCGCCCACCACCAGGTGCTGACGAAGTTGCTGAACCCGAGGAGCATCCGGGTGGGCAGGGGGAGCTCGGAGTTCAGCTCGTCGAAGAACACCACGAAGCGGGGGAGCACGAACGCCACCAGGACGACCATGGTCACGACGCTCATGCCCATCACGACCAGTGGATAGGTCAGCGCCGACTTGATGGCCGAGCGGGCCTCGAGGTCGCGTTCGATGTAGATCGCGAGCTGATCGAGCACCGTGTCGAGCTGACCGGTCAGCTCCGCAGAGCGCAAGATCCCCAGGTAGTAAGGCGGGAAGATGCTGGCGTGGGGCTGAAGCGACTCCGAGAACGGGACACCGCCCTCGAGACCTTCTCGGATGTCGGCCAGGATCGTCTTGAAGCGCTTGGAATCGGTGCTGTCTTCGACCACGCGCACGGCGTCGGTAATCGGGATGCCGGTGCGGACGAAGGCGGCGACCTGGCGGGAGAAGTGCATGACCTCGGTGCGCGGGACGCGCTCGGGCGAGATCTCGATCTGGGCGAAGCCCTTCTTCTCCCGGATCTTGACGATCTGGAGGTTCTGGCGGATCAGGTCGTTTTCGGCCGCGCTGAGGCTGACCCCCTCGACGGAGGATCGGACCTGCTCGCCGTCGGGCGTGACGGCCGTGTACTTGAACACCGCCATGGCGGTACCTCCCCCAACAAACGCCCGGAAACGGGCGCAAGATCGCTTACAGAATGTAGACGGTGCGCATGACCTCGGCAATTGTGGTGATGTCCTCGTCGACGAGCCGCATGGCCTGATCTCGCAGGGGAACCATCCCCTGCTCGACCGCCAGTTCCCGGATCTCGTCGACCGGCGCGTTGCGAACCACCAGGTCACGCATCTCGTTGGTCACGCGCAGCACCTCGTACACGCCGATGCGGCCCGTGTAGCCCGTATCGGAGCACGCGGCGCACCCGTGGCCCTTGATGAAGACGTCCCGCGGCTTGCCGCCGGCTCGCTCGTAGAACGCCAGGTGCTCGGTGGCCGGCTCGTAGGGGCCGAGGCATTCCAGGCAGTTCCGCCGGATCAGGCGCTGGCCGACGACGGCGAGCATCGACGACGCCAGGAGGAACGACTCGATGCCCATGTCCAAGAACCGGTGCAGCGCGCTCGTGGCGTCGGTGGCGTGGATGGTGGACAAGACGAAGTGGCCGGTCAGCGCCGCCTGGATCGCGATGCGAGCCGTCTCCACGTCACGGATCTCGCCGACGAGGATGGCGTCGGGATCCTGGCGCAGGATGGAACGCAGCCCCGCAGCAAAGGTGACCCCGGCCTGCTCGTGGATGCTGATCTGGTTGATGGTCGGGAAGGTGTACTCCACCGGATCCTCGACCGTCATCACGTTGATCTCGTCGCTGTTGATGGCCATGAGCGAGGCATACAGCGTCGTGGTCTTGCCCGAGCCCGTCGGGCCGGCACACACGACCATCCCGTAGGGGGAGCGGATCGTGTCGGCGTACATGGCTGCGGTCTCGGGCGGCATGCCGAGGGTGGACAGGTCGTAGAGGGCCCGCGCCTTGTCCAGGATCCGCAGCACCGTCTTCTCGCCGTACTGGGTCGAGGTGGTGCTCACCCGGATGTCGAGCTCGTTGCCGTCGACGATGGTCTCGATCTGGCCGTCTTGCGGGCGACGCCGCTCGACGATGTTCATGTCCGCCATGATCTTGATGCGGCTGACCAGCGCCTGCGACATCGACTGCGGCAGCGACATGACCTCGTGGAGGGCGCCATCGATGCGGTTGCGGACCCGCACGCGATCGCCCATCGGCTCGATGTGCACGTCGGAGGCACGGTCGCGCACCGCTTGGATGAACAGGGTGTTCACGACCTGCACCACCGGCGCCGAGGCGTCCACCTCGATGGTCGCGGTCTGGGTCGACGAACGATCCGCGACTCGCGCTTCGAACACCTTGACGGCGCTGCTCACCGTTGCAGAGGCGTGGTACGCCTTGTCGATTGCCTCGTCGACCTCGGCTTCCTTCGCCACCACGAACGACAGGAGCTGATCGGTCTGGTCGACCAACATCGAGAACAACCCGGGGTACGCGGGGTCGGCCACGGCGACCGAGAGTCGACCGCCCGCCTTGGCGAGGGGCACGACCTTCAGGTCGCGAGCGAGTGTCTGGGGGATGGCCGTCACGGACCGAGGGTCGAGCACGGCCTTGGCCAGGGAGATGGCCATGAGGCCGTACTGCTCGGCCACCGCGGAGGTGACCTGGGCCTCGGTGACCGCACCCGACTCCACCAAGGTGGCTCCGAGGCGTTGGCCCGTCGACTTCTGCTGCTCGAGCGCTGCCTCCAGCTGGGCTTCGTCGATCATCTTGGCCCGCACCATGATCTCGCCCAATCGACCGTTGGCGACCGGCAGGCCGGGCGGCGCCTCAGCGCTCAGGTCCGCGACCGCTGCGTCGGCGGGGGTCGTCGGGACGTCCTCGGACCAGTCGTCCGCCGGGGGAACCGACGGGTCACCCGGCGCCACCAACCCGCTTTCGCGCTGCTTCTGTCGTCTCAACGCCAACGGATCGTCCCGTCGCCGGTGGCCATTCGACCGCTCACTCGATGTTCCCCCAGGATCACCATCGGGCATGACCGCCCGACACGAACTGCAGGCCACTGTACTGCATGGGCCGTAGGACCCATACGCGGCCATCGAGGGCGCGGGGACTCGGTGGTGCCGTCCGCACGTGGTCCGCGTGGCCGGGGACGCACCATGCTGGGGTTGGTGAGGAACGCACCGGACGCCACGCCTGATCGACCGTTCGAAGGCATCCGCACCACGCGGCAACGGGGCCGGACGTCGGCCGCCAAGGAGCGGGCGCTACAAGAACTCGGACCGCGTTGGGCCCTGTCGGGCTTCGAGTCGTGGGACGACGAGTCGTCGGCTGCGATCGATCGGAGTGGACCGGTCCGCCTCGACATCGGGGTCGGCAACGGGGAAGCGACCCGAGCGTGGGCTGCGGACGACTCGGGTTCGCTCGTCGTGGCCTTCGAGGTCTACCGGCCGGGACTGGCGACGCTCCTCCTCGCCCTGGACTCGCACGGCCCCCCCAACGTCCGCGTCGCCCAGGTCGACGCGCTCGAGGTGCTCCCTCAACTCACGCCGGGCAGCATCACGGCCCTGCGCGTCCTGTTCCCGGACCCCTGGCCGAAGCGACGGCACGTGAGCCGGCGCCTCGTCGACGGTTCGTTCGCGTCCGCGGCCGCTGCGGCACTCGCCCCCGGCGGCACGTTGCACCTCGCCACCGACTGGACCGACTACGCCCACCAGATGCGCGCCGCGGCGGCCACGGACCCCCGGTTGCTGCCGCGTCCCCGGGCCGGGGACCCCGCCTGCGGGGCGTGGCGCTCGGACCGCCCCGACCGACCGGTGACCGCGTACGAACGCCGTGGCACCGCGGCCGGGCGAACCATCACCGACCTGCTCTGGGAGCGCGCCGAGCCGAGCTGAACGATGTCAGCTCGCGGCGTCGGCGTCCTCGGCCAGGTGGCGCTCGAGCGCGAGGAGGTCGCGCGCGAGCTGCTCGGGGTCGACCGTCTCGGTCTCGGGTACGACGTCACCCCTGCCGTCTGGTCGGACCCAGCCGACCCCCGGCTCGTACTGGCGGATGATCTTGGCCGGCACGCCACCGATGACGGCGTGATCGGGGAAGCTCGAGCGCACCACCGAGCCCGCGGCCACGACCACGTGCTTGCCGAGCGTGACCCCAGCCAGAATCACCGATCCGTGCCCGATCCAGCACCCGTCGCCGATGACGACGGGCGTGTGGTCGCCGAGCTGCTTGCCGGGGGGCGTCGCCGGATCGGAGTACCCGTGGTTGGCGTCGGTGACGTAGATCTCCTGCCCGAACCAGACGTCGTTGCCGATCTGGATGGATTCGTGGGCGACGATCCCCGACCGCATCCCGATCACGCTGTTGTTCCCGATGACCAGGACGCGGTCGGGCAGGCCCGTCTGGTCCGGGTGGTAGCCGGCCGCCATGGTGACCCACGTGTTGATCGTGGTGCCCGACCCGATGTGCATGTGCCGCTCGCCGTAGAGCACCGCGGCCGGAAAGCCCATGATGCTGCCCGTCCCGAACGATCCGAACCGCTCAGCCGCTGCCGTTCCCGGCGCGATGGCTCCCGCGATCCGCAGTCGGGCCCATCCCCTCTGGACCAGCTCGTTGGTGACGCGGTGGAGGCGCCGGGCAAGTGGTCGGGGAAGCACCCGGAAAGGTTACGGCGCACCAACCCCTGCGACCCAGCGCCGGCGTCAGTGGAACAACGCCCAGATGTCTTCGGCGAGCAGGACGAAGAGGAGGCCGATGATGCTGAGGGCGATGGCCGAGAAGTACCAGCGGTACTTGTGCTCGGCGGCGAAGAAGCGGCGGATGGTGAACGTGTCGCACACGATGGCGAACGTGCCGATGGCGATGCCGAGCGGCGCTTCGACGCCCTTCAGGATCCCGAGCAGCGGGATGATGATCGGGAAGATGACGTAGGTGAGCGTGCAGCGCGTCGCCGAGATGAGCATCGACTTCTGGAACGCCTGGTTCGCCGCCGCCTCCGAGACGCCCCCGGGCTTCTCCTTGATCCGCAGCACCTTCCAGACCCACTGATCGGCCTTCGAGCGCTCCGCCGTGCGGCGGGCGCGCGGCGCGCCGACGCCCGGGACCGGACAGGTCTCGGCGGCGTCGCCGTGCGGGAAGGGGCAACGGGCTTCGCTCCCGGCCGGGACCGGCGGCGCGGCGGCGCCGGGGGCGACGGTCTGCGGATCCTCGACGGTGCTCACGGCGCCAGGCTAGGGAAGTGGGGGCGGGTGCGGCCAGCACGCGCCCAGGCGCCTTCCATCAGCCCCGCGTCCAGGGATGGATGATGCCCACGATCTCGGCCATCACGTCGTCGTCGAGCTGCTCCAGGGCGGCCAGGGCACCGAGGTTCTCGTGGACCTGATCCACGCTGCTCGCACCCAGGATGACGGTGGAGACGTGCGGGTTCTTGGCGCACCAGGCGATGGCGAGCTGGGAGGTGGTGACGCCGAGGCGGCCGGCCAGCTCGGCGAGCTCGCGTACCTGGTCGTTCTTCTTCTCGTCGGTGAGCAGGCCCTTCAGCCACTCGTAGCCCGGGAGCGAGGCGCGGCTTCCCTCGGGGATCCCATCGACGTACTTGCCCGACAGCAGGCCCGAGGCGAGCGGGCTCCAGGTGGTGAGGCCGAGCCCGATGTCCTCGTAGAGGCGGGCGTACTCCTTCTCCACCTTCTTGGTCTCGAAGAGGTTGTACTGCGGCTGCTCCATGACCGGCTTGTGGAGGTTGCGGCGGTCGGCGATGTCCCACGCGGCTCGGATCTCGTCCGCCGACCACTCGGAGGTCCCCCAGTACAGGGCCTTGCCGGACGAGACGATGTCGCTCATCGCCCACACGGTTTCTTCGATGGGCGTGCTCGCGTCGGGACGGTGGCAGAAGAGCAGGTCGACGAAGTCGAGGCCGAGGCGTTCGAGCGAGCCGTCGATGGCCTGCAGGAGGTACTTGCGGTTGAGCGTGTTCTCCATGTTCGGGACGCCCTTGTGGATGCCCCAGAAGATCTTGGTGGAGATGACGTACTCGTGGCGGGCCCAACCCAGCTCGGCGATGGCGTCGCCCATGATCTGTTCGGACTGCCCACCGGCGTAGGCCTCGGCGTTGTCGAAGAAGTTGACCCCGGCGTCCTTGGCGACGGTGAGGCAGTCCTTGGCGAGGGAGGTGTCGACCTGGGTGCCGAACGTGACCCACGAACCGAACGACAGCGCGCTGACCTTCAGGCCCGAGCGTCCGAGGCGGTTGTACGGCATGTCGGTCATGGGAGCTCCTGCAGGGTGGGGGGGTCGGTGCTCGGCCGAGCCTACGGGCGTCCGCTCCGGTTGGCATCGGGTTCGACCGGTACGGTGATCCCATCGTGGCCCCCGAGCAGCAGGACGGACCGGTCGTCCCGGCACCGGATCCGGCGAGCAGCGCCCTGCCCCCGGCGCTGAGCGGCACGCGCGGGATGCGGTTGGTGCGCCGGGTGCGCCGGCGTCTGTTCCTCTCCATCGCCCTCGCCAACGTCATCGGCCTGGCGGTGGTGATCGTCTGCATCTGGTTCGTGCTCCCGGGTGGCGACGTCGCAGACGTCGGTTCCGTGGCTGCCCTCAACGCCATCTTCGGCGCCGTGTTCCTGGCGGTGGTCGTCCCGCTCGCGATCTTGTGGGGCGAGGGGTGGCTGCGCTCCGGACGACGGTGGATCCAGCAGCAGCGGCCTCCCACCGACACCGAGCTCACGGCCGTGCTCCGAGCGCCCATGCGCCTGTTCTTCGTCCACACGACGGTGTGGCTCACCGCGGCAGTGGTGTTCTCCGTGCTGAACGCCGTCGTCGAGTTCGAGCTGGTGGCCCGGGTCGGATTCACCGTCGCCCTCGCCGGACTGGTCACCTCCGCCATCGCCTACCTGCTGGCGGAGCGGATCACCCGGCCCCTCGCCAAGGCCGCCCTCTCCATCAGCACGGTCAGCAAGCCCCGGTTGCCCGGCATCACGACCCGGACCGTCCTGGGCTGGACGTTGGGCTCCGGGGTGCCGCTGATCGGGCTGATCATCGTGGGGATCTTCGCCCTCGCCGATCCGGCCAGCGCCACCACCACCAAGCTCGCCGTCACCATGCTCGTCCTGGGCGGCACCGCCCTCGTGGTGGGCGCTGGGGTTGAGCTGCTGGGGGCGCGGGCCATCGCGGAGCCGATCACCAGCCTGCGCAAGGCCATCCGTCGCCTCGCCCAGGGCGACCTCGACACCCGCGTCGAGGTGTCCGACGGAAGCGTCCTGGGGCTGCTGCAGTCCGGGTTCAACGACATGGCGCGCGGGGTCCAGGAGCGAGCGCAGCTCCAAGACCTCTACCAGCGCCAGGTCGGCGAGGACGTGGCCATGGGCGCGCTCGAGCGCGGCAGCGAGCTGGGCGGCGAACTGCGCGACGTGGCGGTCTTGTTCGTCGACGTCGTCGGCTCCACGCAACTGGCCGCCACCCGGCCGCCGCAGGAGGTGGTCGAGCTGCTCAACCGGTTCTTCAGCGTGGTCATCGACGAGGTCCACGCCCACGGCGGCTGGGTCAACAAGTTCCAGGGCGACGCCACCCTCGTCGTGTTCGGTGCGCCGGCCGAGCTCGACGACCGCGCCGGGCGCGCCCTTGCCACCGCTCGCGCCCTCGGACGGCGGCTGCCGGCCGAGGTGCCGGAGCTCGCCGCCGGCATCGGCGTGGCGTACGGCCCGGCGGTGGCGGGCAACATCGGCGACGAGCGCCGGTTCGAGTTCACGGTGATCGGCGATCCGGTCAACGAGGCCGCCCGGCTCACCGAGCTGGCCAAGCAACGCCGGCCGATGGTGCTGGCCTCGGCTGAGGCGGTGGCCGCCGCCAACGCTCCCGAGTCCGACGCGTGGTCCGACTGCGGCCAGGCCGACCTTCGCGGTCGAGCCCGCCCCACCCGCCTCGCCACGCCGATCTGAGCTTCGCTCAGGCCGGAGCGGGGTTCGCGTTGGTCCTACAGCAGGCCCAGCCGGTCCAGTGCGGGGAGGAGGAGGTCGTCGTCGGTACGGGGGCGGCGGGGGATGCTGGGATGGACCCCGTCGTGGGGCAGCCAGCCGCGGAGGAACAGGACGCGTGCGAGCGCGTGGCGCGACGCGTCGAACGGGGTGCGCGACACCAGGGTGGCGAGGGCTTGGAGCGCGTCGTTGCGGTCGAGGACGCCGGGGTCTTCGCGAGCCCAGGCTTCATCGCGATCGGCGATGGCGTCGGGGACCGCGGCGGCCAGGTCGAGGGCGTGGTCGGCTCCGAACATGATCTGGTCGATGCCGAGGGCGTTGGCGGAGTAGAGGCGGAAGTCAGGCCGCACCTCGTCGCGCCGGCGGATCCGGTCCCACTCGATCTGGCGGCTCCACGAGCCGTCGACCAGGCCGATGCACGCCGGTTGCTCGAGCAGGGCGCCGAACGCGTCCATGCCCCACGACCGTCCCCCGACCCAGCGATCAGCCGGGATGTCGACGGCGATCAGCCGGTCGCACCACTCCCCCATCCACGCGAGGAGGCCGATGGCCTCGTCGGGGTCGAACCGGGCGAGCGTCGGCGATGGGTAGAGGGCGGGCACGCCACCGTGGCGGGCGACCGCGGCGACGGCCCCCGCGAGCCGTGCCGGGTCGAACCCGCCGTCGACGCCGTCCTCGGCCCGCACCCCCGCCACGAACGTCCGGCTTCCGAGCGCGGCCCCGACCGTGGCGACGACCTCGGCGCGGGTGCTGGCGTCGATGAGGTCTCCTGCGCCGGCCCCGCCCGACACCTGCGGGGTGAGGCCTGCGTCCACCGTCCGGCCCAGGAGGTGGGCGATGCCGTCCCAGTCGGGATCGCCGCTCGGGAGGAAGGGCAACAGGACCGGCGCCAGCCCCGCCGGTCGGCGGCCGGGGCACAGCAGATCGAACGGCGGGTCCTCGAGCATCGCCACGGTGACGGACCCTACGCGCGGCGACGAGCGGCCCGAACGCCGGGAGGTGTCGGGACGGTTCAGGCAGGAGCGGACAGCGCGCGCTCGCCCACCGGTTCGGGCTCCGAGGCCGAGAGGTCGTAGCGCGACAGGAGCTCGTCGATCTCTTCGTCGCGCAACATGGCGGCCGCGATCAACACGCGCAGCCCGCGGGCGAGGTGCTCGCGGTGGTCGATGTCCACCTGGGCAAAGCGGTGGAGCATGGCGCCGTCACCGAACGTCGTGATGGCCCACGCGGCTTCGTCAGATCGGACGGCGCCGCTGCGCTGGAGCTGGCCCGCTACGCGCTGAGCGACCCGGCTCACGACCGCAGAGGCCTCGGGCTGCAACTCGGGCTGGCGGCCGGCGGCAAGCAGGTACTCCAGCTGGCTGCCTTGGGCGTTCCGAGACGAGGCGAGGGTCTGGTCGACGACGGCGTCGATGACCGCGTCGATCGGGGCATCGACGGACAGCACGGCAACTCGCTCGCTGGCGTCGAGGTCCGACACCCGCGCGGTGGCGCCCATGCGCAGCGCCTCGGTCACGAGCTCGTCGATCGAGCTGAAGAAGTAGCTGGTGGTCGACAGGGGGACGCCCGCACGTGCGGCCACGGCACGGTGGGTGACGGCGCCGGCGCCGAGCTCTGCGGCGAGTTCTGCCGCCGCCTCGAGCAGGGCAGCGCGCCGCCGCTGCGCGCTCGCGCGGTGCGCCTTCACTCGTTGTGCCATGGGGGCACTGTAGGTCACCCGTGGCGGATGTTTCCGGCGAACACAATCGGGTCCAGGCGGCTTCCGTCGCCCCCGATGAGGCGGTTCAGAGGTCGGGGAAGCCCAGGTCCAGGTTGGGCTGCTCGAGGCCGCCGTCGACCTCGATGACCTTGCCGGTCACGTAGCCACCCGCCGGCGATGCCAGGTACACGACGGTGGCGGCGATGTGGTCGGGCTGGCCGATGGCACGCAGCGGGGTCGCCTGCTCCATCTGGGTCCGCATGGCGTCGTCGTCCAAGACGATGTCGAGCGCCGACGTGGCCACGGACCCGACGGCGATCGCGTTGACGCGGATCTTCGGCGCCAGGTCCCGGGCCGCGAGCCTCGTGTAGTGGGCCAGGCCGGCCTTGGCGGTGCCGTAGGCGAGGTACCCCCGCCCGGCGACGCGCCCCATGATCGACGAGATGCCGACGATCGACCCACCACCGCTGTCGAGCATGATCGGGAGCGCGGCGCGGTTGAGCGCGTGCGCGGTCACGACGTTGAACGAAAACGCCTCGGCGAGGTAGCGCGGCGACGTGTGCTCGAAGGGCCGGGGCATGGTGCCCCCGAGGTTGTCGACCACCACGTCGAGGCGGCCGAAGGCATCCTTCGCCGCGGTGGCCAGCGCCGCCACTGCGTCCAGGTCGCTGAGGTCGGCGACCACCACGTGGGCACGACGCCCGGTCGCCTCGATCTGGGCGGCGACACCCGCGAGCTGGTCCTCCGACCGCGCCGAGATCACGACGTCGGCGCCGGCTTCGGCCAAGGCCACCGCGCAGGCGGCGCCGAGGCCGCGGCCCGCGCCGGTGACGATGGCGACCTGATCGGTGAGGCGGAAGTTGTCGAGGATCAAGGGGAGCTCCTGAGGCCGGATCTGACGGACCGTCAGAGTAGGTCGGGCGACCGCTCGAGGGGGCGTGGCATGCTGGCGACCCACGATCGGCCAGACGCAGACCCACGGGTCGCGGCGAGCAACAGGGGGCTTCATGGGTGATCTCGTCCGTGCACTGGAGGACATCGTCGGTGCGGCCAACGTGTCGACCGGGACCGCCATCGCCGAGGACCTGACCCACGACGAGGCCATCACCGCCCAGGCCGTCATCCCCGCTGCGGTCGTGCGACCGACTTCGACCGAGGAGGTGGCGGCCATCGTCGCCGTCGCCGTCGAACGAGGCGTCGCGCTGACCGCTCGCGGGTCCGGGACCGGGCTGTCGGGAGCGTGCATCCCGCAGCCCGACGGCGTGCTCGTGTCGTTCGAGCGCATGGCCGAGATCCTCGAGCTCGACCTCGACAACCACGTCGCCCGCGTCCAGCCGGGCGTCACGCTCGCACAGCTCGATGAGGCCACCGCGGCGGTCGGACTCGTCTACCCGGTCTTCCCGGGCGAGAACTCGGCGAGCCTCGGCGGCAACGTCGCCACCAACGCCGGCGGCATGCGGGCCGTCCGCTACGGCGTGACCCGCCACCAGGTCCTCGGGCTCACGGCGGTGCTGGGGACCGGCGAGACGATCAAGACCGGCGGCAAGTTCGTGAAGGCCACCTCGGGCTACGACCTGACCCAGCTCATCATCGGCTCCGAGGGCACCCTCGCCCTCGCCACCGAGGCCACGCTGCGGCTCCATCCCCGGCTCACCCACGGCGCCACCGTGCTGATCCCGTTCCCCGGCCTCGACGAGGTCGCAGCGTCGGTGCCACGCATCGTGGGATCCGGCCTGATGCCGACGATCCTCGAGTACATCGACTTCATCACCATGAGCGCCATCACCGCGGCCCAGGGGTTGGAGCTCGGCGTGCCCCAGGAGATCAAGGACGCGGCGATGGCCTACCTCGTCGTGGTGCTGGAGAACCGCAACGACGAGCGGGTCGAGGAGGACGTGGCTGAGCTGGCCGAGCTGGCCACCGGACTCGGAGCGCTCGACCTCTACGTGCTGCCCACCGGTTCGGGCGCCGCCCTGATCGACGCCCGCGAGAAGGCGTTCTGGACGGCGAAGGCCAACGGCGCCGACGACATCATCGACATGGTCGTGCCCCGGGGGTCCATCCCCGACTACCTCGGAGCGGTGCAGGCCATCGGCCAAGACACCGGCTCGCTGGTGGTCGGCTGCGGTCACGCTGGCGACGGCAACGTCCACCTGTCCGTGTTCCAACCCGATGTCGAGGTGCGCAAGGACGTCGTCGGACGGATCCTGCGCGCCGGCGCCGACCTGGGTGGTGCGGTCAGCGGGGAGCACGGGATCGGCACCGAGAAGAAGGGCTACCTGGCTGCCATCGAGGATCCCGTCAAGCTCGACCTCATGCGCCGCATCAAGACCAGCTTCGACCCCGCCGGGATCCTCAATCCCGGTGTCATCTTCGACTGACCCAGAAGGACCCCACGCCATGAACGGTGCCCAGGCACTCATCCGCACGCTCGTCGACTCCGGCGTCGACGTCTGCTTCATGAACCCCGGCACCTCGGAGATGCACTTCGTCGCCGCCCTCGACGACGTGCGCGAGATGCGCGGCGTCCTGGCGCTGTTCGAGGGCGTCGCCACCGGTGCCGCCGACGGATACGCGCGCATGGCCGACAAGCCCGCGGCGGTCCTGCTCCACCTCGGCCCCGGCCTGGGCAACGGCCTCGCCAACCTGCACAACGCCCGCAAGGGCCACACGCCCGTGGTGAACATCGTCGGCGACCACGCCACGTACCACAAGCAGTACGACGCCCAGCTGGAGTCCGACATCGAGACGGTCGCCCGCAACGTGTCCACCTGGCTTCGGACTTCGGCCTCGGTCGAGGAGGTGGCCGCCGACGCCGCCGACGCCGTCGCCGTGGCCTCCGGGCCACCCGCCCAGATCGCCACCTTGATCCTCCCGGCCGACGTGAGCTGGAGCGAGGGTGGGGTCCCGGCGGCACCGGTCGCCCCAGCCCAGCCCACCGCCGTCGATCCCGACGCGGTGGCTGCCATCGCCGCGGTGCTGCAGGGCGATGAGCCGGCGGCGCTGTTCGTCGGCGGCCGGGCGTGCCGGGCCGACGCGCTCGTCGACGCCAGCCGCGTCGCCAACACCACCGGCGCCAAGCTCCTCGCCGAGACCTTCCCCGCCCGCATCGAGCGCGGCGCCGGCCGCGTGCCGGTGGATCGCCTCGCCTACCTGGCCGAGTTCGCCGCCATGCAGCTCGACGGCCTGAAGCACCTCATCCTCGTGGACTCCAAGTCGCCGGTGTCGTTCTTCGCCTATCCCGGCAAGGCCAGCGACCTGGTCCCCGAGGGCTGCACCGTGCACGTCCTCGCCGACCAGACGGGTGACCCGGCAGCCGCGCTGGCTGCCCTCGCCGACGCCGTGGGCGCGACGGCCGACGCGGCCACCATCGCGGCCGAGGCCCGCCCCGAGCTCCCGACCGGTCCGCTCACCGCGGACGGCGTCTGCCAGGCCCTCGGGGCCCTCCTGCCCGAGCACGCCATCGTCTCCGACGAGGGCAACACCTCGGGCCTCTTCGCCGCCGGCCACACCGCCGGCGCCCCGGCCCACGACTGGATGACCCTCACCGGCGGTGCGATCGGCCAGGGCCTTCCCGCAGCCGTGGGCGCCGCGGTGGCCTGCCCGGACCGCCAGGTCGTCGTGCTCGAGTCCGACGGATCCGCGATGTACACGATGCAGAGCTGGTGGACGATGGCCCGCGAGGAACTCGACGTCATCACGGTCCTGTTCAACAACGCCAGCTACGCGGTCTTGAACATGGAGCTCAACCGCGTCGGCGCCACCGAGGGCGGCCCGAAGGCCAAGGAGATGCTGGACCTGACCCGACCGACCATGGACTTCGTGTCGATGGCCCAGGGCTGCGGCGTCCCCGCCACCCGGGCCACCACCGCCGAGGAGTTCATCGAGCAGTTCCAGGCCGCGCTCACCGCCAAGGGCCCCCACGTCATCGAGTGCATCGTCCCTTCGATCATCTGAGACTTCGCATCAGGCTGGCGCTGGCTCGCTTGAACCCTCAGGTCGGTGGGGGTGCTCCGAGGTTGAGTGGTCGAAGCGCGTCGAAGGCGGCGACGAACTGACCCTGCGCGTGGGCGTGGACCGCTGCGGTGGATGCGTTCGGTTCGTAGGTGCGGTCGAGGCGGACCCAGTCACGGTCGGTGTGCGCGAGCTGGTCGAGAGCCCAACCGGCCGTGGCCCGGGCGCCGGAATGGTCCGGCTCGCGCACGGTGCGGACCGGGCGCTGGAGGACGTCGGCCAGGACCTGGGCCCAGCGCGAGGAGCGCGCCGCGCCACCGGTGAGCACGACCTCCTCGGCGGTCTGGCCCGTGAACGCCTCCACCGGGCCGAGGAGCCACCGCAGGTTGTGGGCGACGCCCTCGGCCGTGGCCCGGACGAGATCGACCCGGCGCGTGTCGAGGGACACCCCGATGAACCCACCTCGGACCGATGCGTCCGCCTGCGGGGACATCGAGCCCGACAACCAGGGGAGGAATCGCACGCCGCGCGCTCCCGACGGGGACGCGGCGAGGGCCTCGTCGAACCCGTCGAAGGGGTCAGCCACCGCATGGGATCCGAGGGCATCGGTCGCATGCACCAGGTGCTCGAGGACATGCGCTACGGCTCGTCCGGCGATGCCGTTCTCGGCGGAGACCAGGTACCGATCGGTGCGCACGCCGGGCATGGCCAGCACCTCGTGGTCGAGGTCGGCCCCCAGTTCCTCGATGGAGCTGAGGATCACCCCCGTCGTCCCGATGGCGATGCCGACCCGGCCGGGTCGATCGGCGCCGGTGGCGAGGGCCTGGGCGCAGCTGTCGGTGATGCCGGTGAGGACGGGCACGGACGGGCCGAGGCCGAGCTCGGCGGCGAGGCCGGGAAGGACGGGACCGACCACCTCGCCCACTGCGACGAGCCTCGGGAGGCGGCTGGGATCGACCCCGGCCATGGCGACCAGTTCGGCGTCGTAGGCGGTGGCGCCGAGGACCCGGTTGTCGATGAGCTGGCTCGCGAACATCGAACCCTGGGTGGCGGCGAGCACGCCGGTGAGGCGGGCGGCGATGTAGTCGACCGGCTCGAGGTAGGCCGCCGTGCGCTCGTGGACGTCGGGCTCGTCGAGTTGGAAGGCGAGGAGGTGGCCGAGTGCGAGCCCGCCACCGACCGGCGGGATCGGGTGGCGCTCGAGCCACGTCGTGAACGCCCCCTCGTGGCGCCCGAGGACGTCGTGGCAGTGGCGCGTGCCGCGCTGGTCGAGGTACAGGCGCAGCGGCGCAAGCGGCCGGGCGTCGGCATCGACGGGCACGATCGACGAGTACTGCCCGCAGAGGCCCACGGCGCCGACCTGGGCCATGACGTAGGGCCCCGCAGCCGACGCCAGGTCGGCCAGCGCACCGCACACGGCATCCCACATGGCGCCCGCGTCCTGCTCAGCGGCCTCCCCGTGGCGCTCCCAAGCAAGGGGCCGCTGCGCGGCGCCGAGCGTCGTGCCGTCGTCGCGCACGAGCACGACCTTCACGTTGGTCGAGCCGATGTCGATTCCAAGCGCGTCCACGGCACCATCCCTTCCAGCGGGGGCCGACTCTACGCAGGCAGGCCGGGAGGCACTTCAGGCGGGGCAGATCGCCGAACGACGCGTAGCATCACGCCGTGTCCATCCACCACCTCCAGCTCTGGGTCCCCGATCTCGCACGGGCGGAGGAGTCATGGGGCTGGCTGCTCGAAGCGCTCGGCTACGAGCCGGCCCGTCGGTGGGAGCACGGCCGGGTCTGGCGGCAGGACGGGACTGGCATCGTGATCGAGTCCTCACCCGACATGGTCCCGGGGATGCTCCACTCCCGGCTGCGCCCGGGCATGAACCACGTGGCGTTCCACGTCGAGAGCACGGCGGCCATCGCCCAGCTCCTCGCCGAGGCCGGCGAGCACGGGTGGCACCAGCTGGGCGACGACCCGCGCCATCCGCTGGGGCCCGACCAGGAGGTCGCCTACCTGGAGGATCGCGACGGCTTCGAGGTCGAGCTCATCGCCCCGTCCGCCCACTGACCGGAGCGATCGCTAGGCGTGCTCCGTGCGCCGGTCGGCGGTGGCGGCGTCGAGGTTCCGCAGCGCCTTGCCCAGGTTCTTGGCGACGCCGCCCCGGGCTGCCTTCAGCAGGAGGCCGAGCCCGGGGCGGGGTTCGAACGCCATCCGGTAGGTCACCTCGGTACGGCCCGCGTCCCGCTCCACCAGCGTGACCCGTTCCACGAGGCTGCGGAAGAGGGGTGGCCCCTCGATGCCCGTGAAGGCCCAGACCGCGGGCTCGTCCCAGGCAATGAACTCCTCCTGGAAGGTGAACCCGCCGGCGAGCTTCACCTCGCGGGTGGAGCCGACGCCTGTGGTCGCCGTGGAGGTGGAGCGGACCGAAGTGAGGCTGCCGAACCACTCCGGCCAGCGCTCGTGATCGCAGATCACCGCCCAGACCTCGGCCCGGGTCGCAGCCACGACCTCGGTGCTCTCGATGATGATCGGGGCGGTCTCGGCGAAGGCGATGCCCTGCGGGACGAAGGTTGCCACGGCGATGCCTCCTCAGCCGCCCACGCGGGTGGCGTAGGCCGAGCTTCGCAGGATCTGGTCGACGATCGTGGCGAGCGGCTGACCGCCCGTCATCGTCGCCAGGTCATCGTTCAGCTCCGAGGTGGTGGGCGCCTGGCGCAGCATGGTGATCCAGAGGTTGATGATGTCGACCCGGTTCTTGGACTTGGTCGTGAACTCGTTCGACTCGGCGAAGTTCACCATGACCTGGCCGCGCGACTTCTTTCGGGCGTTCAGCTGACCAGTCCAGTAGGTGATTCCACCCGCGTCCCCGCTGCGCCCGAGCACGTTCTGGTAGACGAGTTCGACGAACGCGCGGTTGGTGAGCGAGCCGTACTTCGTCGTGAATTCGCTGCTCGCGGCGAAGGTGTTCGACACCTTGATCAGGGTGGTACCGGCCTGGCGCTTGCGGACCCAGTAGCCCTGGCCGTTCGCGTCCGGGGTGCGCTGGAAGTAGGCCCAATAGAGACGGGTGACCGGATCGACGTTGGTCGCCTGCGGCGCGGCCTGGCGCTGGTCGACGATGTAGCCGAGCGGCGACTGCCCGCCGTCGAGGGCGGCCGCGCCGGCGGTCACGGCGTCAGCCGGCGCGGCGCCGGTGAAGTCCGTGAGCTGTCGTGAGACGAACCCGGCCCAGCCACCGAAGAGGCGCTTGGCGTAGGGGTCGACCGCCACCGGGAGCGACGCGTCGGACACCGGAGCGCTGCTCGTGCCGTACACGGCGGTCACGGTGAACTCGAGCGGGACGCCCTCCGGCGCACCGGCGTAGGTGACCGCGGTCGACGAACCGGGCACCGTCTGCGGCCCCGGTGCCGTGGCGCCCTCGGGCGCACCCGCGCCGCCCTGGGGCGTCACCACGAACGACGTGGGCGCCGTGCCCGCCGGGGCGGTCCAGGTCACGTCCAGGTCACCGCCATCAGGCGTGGCGGTCACGCCGGTGGCCTTGCGGTCGGGCGTGTAGTCCCGGCACGGCTGGTTGCGCAGCGAGACCGCCTGGGTCGTGACCCCCGAGAGGGTGCACGCCGGCACCGTGTTGGGGAGGAAGAACGAGGCCGAGGGAAGGCGGGGCAGCACCACCCGCGACGGCATGCCGACGCTGTGGCCCACCGAGTTGGTCGCGGGTCCGTCGAGGGTCTCGAAGCGCCAGAACGGCTGGTTGCCGCCGGGGGCTTCGATGTTCACCCGCAGGCGCGACCCCGGCCGCACGACGTGGGCGAACGGGAACAGCTCGATGCGCAGCTTCGAGTACTGGCCGGCCGGCAACGGCTCGGCGTCAGCCTCCTGGTGGTCCTGGTAGGGCACCAGTTCGGTGCTGCGCGCCGGGTCCTCCTTGCGGTGGCTGGCCCGCAACCAGCCACTCTGGATGAAGACCTCCCTGCCATCGGGCCGCACCTCGGTGAGGGTTGCCTCCAGGTCCGTGTCCGCGGCCGAGGACTTCAACCAGAGGTCGACGCTGCCCTGCCCCGCGTACGCCACCTTCGACGTGTAGGGCGCAGTGAGGAAGCTGAGTGCGTTGCCCTCCTTCAGGACGTCCCACTTGTAGTCGGGGTGCGGCGCCCACGCCTCGCTGGTGCCACCCGTCAGCGTGCTGTCGCGCTTGGTCGTCGGGTCGTAGGTGTACGAGGACGATGCCCGGGCCGCCGTGTCGGCCACGGTCGGGGCCGTCGAGCCCAAGTCGCCATCGGGCTGCAGGTAGAGCTTCTCGGCGCTCATCTCCGCCGGCGGCCAGGTGGAGTAGCGGGTGCTGGTGGTGCCCCGGGGGAGGCCTTCGAGGCCGGGCTTGGCGCCGTTCTCCCACCGGACCCGGATGCGCGGCTGCGCCTCGTAGGCGGTCAACGCGGTCGCGTAGTCGGGTTTGGTGTTCCAGGAGTTGAACGGCAATCCGAAGTCCGCGTCGCGATCGCTCGCCCCGAAGAGGTCGGCCAGGACCGACGGGATGCCGAGGCTGAGCAGCGCAGCGGTGTGGGGCTTGCGCTTGCCCACGTAGAGATCGATGAACGTGAGCTGGTCTTGGATGACCTCCGGGCCCATCGGCTCCACGTGGGTGCCGTTGGTGAAGTCCCCGAAGACCCGTGTGTTCGCGGGATCGAAGAACGCGATGAGGTTGGCCGAGCTGCCACCGGTCTGCTCGTCCTGCCACTGGGCGGACAGGTACACCGGCATCTGGATCTTGTGGACGAACGTCTCGGTGTTCAGGTAGTCGAACTCGTGGTCTGCGAACGGCGTGGTGTGGATCCGGTTCAGCAGGGGCTTGGCCTGGAGCCGCATGACCTGGTTCTGGGCACAGGTCGTGTCGCCGTTGGTGATGCGGTTCTTCACCCAGGTGTGGGCCTTGGGCTTGGCATCCTGCTCGCGCTCGGTGGCCCACCCGAGGGCGAAGCCGTCGTTGAGGATGCCGCCGGGGTAGAGGATCCCGCTGTAGGTGTCCGAGTACGGGCTGGCCGGGGCGATCGCCCGCAGGTGCGGTGGGTTGGTCGAACCGACGTACAGCTGGCTGTAGCCGGAATAGGAGATGCCGGCCATGCCGACGTTGCCGTTCGACCAGCTCTGGTGAGCCAGGGTCTCGACCACGTCGTAGCCGTCGAGGGCCTGGAGGTCCTCCATGAACTCGAACGCGCCACCCGAGCACGTGGTGCCCCGGAGGTTGACGCCGACGGTGACGTAACCCTGGTACGGGTACATCGCCACCTCTTGAGGCGGGCTGCCGGGCTGCGACGGGTCGTACCCCGAGTAGTTGAGGATGACCGGCCAGGGCCCGGGGCTGTCGTCGTTGGGCATCGTGACGTTGATGGACAGCTTGGTTCCGTCCCGGGTGGTCAGGTAGCCGAAGCCGGCGGCCAGCGGCTCGTCGAGGGCGCGCTGGGCGTAGAACGAGTCGGGCGGGTTCACATCGGAACTCGTGACGGTCAGCGGGCCGACGGTGCCTGCGGTGGTCCGCACCTGGTAGCCGGTGCCGGGGACCACGTCGCGGAAGAGCTTGGCGCCGGCGGTGTCCGCGGTTCCGCTGTCGACCACCGCGCTGGTGCCGTCGAGCAGCTCGACCGTCGCACCGGAAACGTGTCCATAGCTGTACACCTGCCCGACGCTGCCTCGAGCGGTGAAGGCGTCGACCGCGACCGCAGGCGTCGCCGTGGCCGTGACGGCGAGCGGTACCGCAGTGGCCATCAGGCACAGCGCAACGAACAGACGACGCATCGGTGGAGCTCCCCCTCGGAGACCCCCCGGCCCCCCGTGCCTGTGAGTTTCGTTGGTCGTCGCCGCCAGACCAAGTCGCCTCGGTGGGGAGCGTCCGTTGCCGAAGGGGTGTCCACGTGCCATCCTCACGCGGCACGTTCGTCTCGGAGGAACCCATGGCTCCCGTCGCCCAGACCCGCCCGGCCCCGCGATCGCCTCGTCGAGCCACGACCCGGACGCCGGACATCCATCCTGCGGCGGCGCGCATGTGGGAGCCCGAGCCCGAGTGGGTGCCGTCGACCCCGTCGAGCGCAGAGCTGGTCGGCGGCATCGCCGGTGGGCTGTTCGGCGCGCTCGCCGCTCCGGTCATCGCCGGGCCGATCCTCCAGGCGATGACCGGGCTCGGTCCCGGTCCCGGCAGCCGTCCCATCGACGTCGGCGAGATGGGCGACCCCGGCTGGTTCGGCCCCGGCAGCGTCGCATGGCGCGTGCACAGCGACCCGTCGCTGCTGGTCGCCGGCATCGCCGCGTTCACGCTCCAGGCGCTGCACCCGCTCGCCATGGCCGGCGTCGCCGAGCACTCCGCCTTCTCCGACGACTTCATGGGCCGCACCCGCCGGACCGGCGAGTTCGTCCAAGGCGTCGTGTACGGCTCGACCGCTCGTGCCGAGCGGCTCTGCCGCATGGTGCGCAAGGTCCACGAGCCCGTCGTGGGCGTCGCACCGGACGGCCGGCCCTACGCCGCGAACGACCCCGAGCTGCTCGACTGGGTGCACATCGCCGAGTACCTGGCGATCGCCGCCGCCAACCGCCGCTTCGCCCTGCATCCCATGAGCCGCGACGAGCTCGACCAGTACATCGCCGAGGTCGCGCTCGTGGGCGAGGCGACCGGCGTCGAGGCCCCACCGCGCTCGTGGGACGAGATCCTGCGGTCCCTCGACCGGCACCGTCCCAACCTGGCCGTGGGTGAGTACGCCGCCGCCGGGCTCGCCTTCCTCGACGATCCGCCCATCATCCCCAGGCCCGCCATGCCGGTGTGGCGAACCTTCTGGGCGGGGGCCCAGGCCTGCCTCCCACCCGTGGCCCGGCGCCTGCTGGACCTGCAGCCGCCCGCCACCCGGGACCTGATCGGCTGCCGGACCACCCTCCGCCTGCTCGACAACCTCGGCGGCGACGGCCCCGACCTCGCCGCCGCCAAGCTCCGGATGGGCCTGACCACCTGACCCCGACCGGCATGTGAGCCGCGTCCACCGCCCTCCCTAGCGTGGGCGGGTGACCCGTCCGGACCGCCGCCACGATCCGCTCCTCGTGGAGTGCTTGATCTTCCTGGCGTTCGGCGCGCCGATCGGGATGCTCGGGGCGGGCTGGCCGGAAGCCCGGCACCTGTTCGGACAGACGACGGGGGCGCTCGGGATCGCGGCGGCCGGCTACGGGATGGGGCGGCTCGTCACCGCGACCTCTGCGCTGCCGATCCTGCGGCGGTGGTCCATCCGCCGAGCCAACGGGTCGCTCGGGGTGGTGCTGTCGGCGGCGTGCGCGGTGGTTGCCCTCACCCGCTCGTTCCCGGTGCTGGTCGTCGCCTTCACCATCATCGGGCTGGCCTCGGGGTGCCTCGACGCACTCGGCAACCGGTTCCAGACGGTCGTGCGCAGCGTCGGGAGCGCCGGGCTCATGTTCGGGTCGTTCGGGATCGGCGCCACCCTCGGACCCATACTGGTGGCCGTCACCGGCTGGACGCCGGCGTTCCTCGTGTCGGCTGCGGTCGCCGTCGCGGCCGCCGGATCCGCGTCGCGTCGGACCGTCCGGTGGCCCGCAGCGCTGCAGGCGAACGAACCGCCGCACGGCGACCACAGCAAGGTCCACGCGCCGGGGTGGGTGGTCGCGCTGTCGCTCAGCCTGTTCGGCCTGTACTGCGGCATCGAGGTCACGACCGGGAACTGGGGGGCGACCTACCTCGAGGGCCACCGAGGCGTGTCCGAGGCAGGTGCCGCGTGGGCCATGAGCGGGTTCTGGGCCGGCATGACCCTCGGTCGGCTCGGCCTCGGGCTGGTGAGCGGACCCGGTCGCCCGCTCAGAGCGCAACAGGTGCTCGTGTGCTCGGGCGTTCTCGCCACGGTGGTCTACGTCGCCATCCCCTTCGCCCCGGTGCCCGTCGCCGTCGGGCTGTTCGCGGTCGCCGGCATCTCGCTCGCCGCCATGTTCCCGACCCTCATGTCCACCACCGCCGACCGGGTGGGCGTGGCGGCCACGGGGCGGGTGATGGGATGGCAGCTGCTGTCGGCGAACGTCGTCGAGCTCGGCCTGTCCGCCATCGTGGGGGTTGCCGTCAACCAGACCGGCACCGGCGCTGCGGCGGCGATCCTCGCCGTGCTGAGCGTCATCGGCCTCCCCATCCTCGTGAAGTCGACCAGCCTCCACGCCGCCGACTCCTCCGATCCGGCGACGGCCGCCGAGGCCGTCCCACCCGCGCCGCTCACCGCACCCTGACGGCGCAGGTGGGCTCGACCTGCTAGCCAGACGGGCCATGACGCAGGGCGATGAGCGCTACGAGGCCGACATCCGCTGGACCACCCACGCGGTGGCGCACATCCGTGGCGCAGGGTGGGGCGACGTCGGGTTCGGCCAGGGGTACGCGTGCGCGCGGGACCACCTGCCGACGCTGGCGGACCAGATCGTCAAGGTTCGCAGCGAGCGCGCCCGCTTCCACGGCGCCGGACCCGGCGGAACCCACGTGGCCTCCGACCTCGGCTACCGGGCCCTCGGCGTGGTCGCACGGGCGCCCCAGCTGCGGGCCGCGCAGCCCGACCACATTCGCGACCTCGTCACGGGGTACGCGGCGGGGTACAACGCCTACCTGGCTGAGGCACTCGACACCGACGCCCTGCCGCCGTGGTGCGCCGACGCCGCGTGGATCCGCCCGATCGACGAGCTCGACCTGTGGACGTACTACGTCGACATCGGCCTGCTCGCGAGCGGCCGCAACCTGGCGGAGATCATCGGCCGGGCCGAGGCGCCGGGTCCGGATGGACCGGCGGACCCGTCGCCGGTGTCCGCCCTCGGCGGTGGTGCGGGAGCGAGCAACGGCTGGGCCTTCGGCAGCGATGCCACCGCCTCCGGCCACGGGCTCGTCGTCGCCAACCCGCACTTTCCCTGGGGCGGCGAGGCCCGTTTCTGGGAGTGCCACGTCACGGTGCCGGGCGAGCTCGACGTCTACGGCGTCGCCCTGATCGGGGCGCCGGGCGTGCAGATGGGCTTCAACGCCGACGTCGCCTGGGCCCACACGTTCAGCCGCGGCCACCGGTTCACCCTGGCCCGGTTGGACCTGGTGCCGAATGCACCGACCACGTACCGCTACGGCGACGAGCACCGCGAGATGACCTCGCACGACGAGACCATCGAGGTGCTCGGCGACGACGGCACGGTCACCCCGCTCACCCGCACCCTCTGGCGCACCCACCACGGTCCCATGGTCAACCTGCCGCTGCTCGGGTGGGGCCTCGAGCAGGCGTTCACCTATCGGGACGCCAACCTCGACAACGACCACGTCATGGCCCAGTTCCTGGGCATGTGCCAGGCCAAGGGGATGGACGAGTTCCAGGCCGTTTTCGCCAAGGTCCAGGGCATGCCGTGGGTGAACACCCTCGCCGCCGACCGGACCGGGCGGGCGTGGTTCATCGACGCCTCCGCCACGCCGAACCTCTCACCAGAGGCGATCGAACGCTTCCACGACCGCCTCCAGAACGACCTCGTCGCGGCCCTCCTCTTCGACAGCCGCGTGGCCCTGCTCGACGGCAGCGACCCGGGCGACGAGTGGCAGGACGACCCCGAGGCGCGCAGCCCGGGCCTGTTGCCCCACGACCGCCTCCCGCAGTTCGAGCGGCGGGACTACGTCCTCAACGCCAACGACTCCCACTGGTTGAACCATGCCGCCAACCGCCTCGAGGGCTTCTCGCCCCTCCACGGCCTCGAGCGCACGGCGCGGACCCTGCGTACCCGCCAGAACCTGTTGACCGCAGGACGCCTGGCGGCGACGGGTGACCTCACGATCGGCGGTGTCATCACCGCGCTGCTGTCCAACGAGAGCCTCAGCGCGGAGCTGCTCTGCGATGACGTCATCGCCCGAGCCCGGGACGCCGGCACGGCGACTGCCGAGGGGGTGGAGGTCGACCTGGTCGCCGCCGCGGACGTGCTGGCGGGATGGGACCGACGCTGCGATCTCGATTCGGTGGGAGCGTCGCTGTGGCGCGAGTTCATGGCCGGCTTCGACGCCAAGCAGATGCAGGCGGCGGGTCCGCTGTTCGCCGTCGATTTCGACCCCGCCGAACCGGTCGCCACTCCGCGCGGCCTGACGCTGCCCGACGAACTGGCCGGCGACACGATCGTGGCCTCGCTGGCCACCGCGGTCCGGCTCCTCGACCAGGCTGGAGTCCCAATCGACGCGCCGCTCGGCGACGTGCAGTGGGCGCAACGCGGCGAGCACCGCGTGCCGGTGCACGGCGGCTACGAGGGCGACGGGGTCCTGAACATCCTCGCCCCGTTCGGCGCCCTGAACTCGCTGAGCCTGGAGCCCGAGCCGGAGCGCCTGCCCCCGGTCGCGCCGGAGCGGACCATGACGAGCGGCATCGCGTCGGGCGGCTACCGCACGACGTACGGCACCAGCTTCCTCATGGCCGTCGAGCTGACCGACGACGGCCCGAAGGGCACCGGCCTGCTCGCCTACGGCCAGTCGGGCGACGCCCGGTCACCGCACCACGTCGACGGCACGGAGGCCTACGCCGCCAAGGCGACCCGACCGTTGCTCTTCACCGACGACGCCATCGACGCCGACCCCAACCTGGTGCAGCGGACCCTGCGGAGCTGACCCCTCAGCTCTGCTTCAGGACCACGAGGAACTCGAAGGAGCCCTCGTCGGCGATCTCGGCCACCGGACCGCCGGTGGGCTTCTCGATGTCGTAGTCGGCCAGCACGACGGGGACCGGATCCGCCGTGGCGACCCGGATGGCGTCGCCCACGACCTTGGCCTCCACGTCGAAGGTCACCTCGTTGGTGACGCCGTGGATGGTGAGGTCGCCGGTTGCCGTAGCCGTGACCGTCTTCCCGCCGGTGGGCTTCTCGCCGAAGTCGACGGGCTTGGTCAGCTCGAACGTCGCCTCGGGGAACTTCGACGTCTCCAGGCCGCGGTTCTTCATGGCGTTGGCTCGGTTGGTGACCGACAGACCGGGGTCGTCGGTGAACGTCAGCCCGGCGAGGTCCACGGTGAAGTCGCCCAAGCTGATCTCGGTGCCGCCGATGGTGATCGAGCCGGTGACGTCCGTCGAGCGGCCGACGGCGACGTGGTCGGTCAGGCCACCGGCGAAGGACTCCGTGATCCGGAACCCGGCGGTGGTATCGCCGTTCTGCACCGACCACGTGCCGTCGAGCGACGCCGGCGTCGTCCCCGTGGTGGTCTGGCTCGTGTTCGCGCCGCTGTCGACGGAGAGTTCCGGCGGCGGGTCGTCGCGGAGCACGAAGTACCAGAACGCCGCACCACCGAGCAGCACGACCACGACGACGGCACCCACGATCCTCTTCAGCATCGGACCAGTGTGGTCGCCCGGCGACTCGATGCGATGACACCTCATTGGGGTCGACCGCTAGATCGGAAGGCCGCTGGTCTTCTTGATCTCGTACATCGCCTGGTCCGCCCGGTGGACGAGGCTCTCGGGCGTGTCACCGGAACGGCCCGCCGCGCTTCCCACCGATCCCGTCACGATGAGCGACGTGCTGTCGACCTCGAACGGCTCCTCGAAGGCGGCCCGGGTGCGCGCCAGCACGAGGTCGAGGTCGTCGGGATCATCCACGACGATGCAGAACTCGTCCCCGGCGTAGCGGGCGACCGAGCCCTCGTGCCCGGCGGCACCGGCCAGCCGTTCGGCCAGGGCGATGATCACGTCATCGCCGACGAGGTGGCCGTGCCGGTCGTTGATCTCCTTGAACCGGTCGAGGTCGAGGAAGACCAGCCCCGGCAGGTAGCCCCGATTGAGCATCCGGTGCAGGTAGGCGACGAGCGCATGGCGGTTCCAGGTCCCGGTGAGGCCGTCGTGGTCGACGCGGTGGCGCAGCTCCGACTCGGTCCGGCTGCGATCGCTCACGTCGCGCCCGATGGCGTAGACGAGGCCGGCGCGGACATCGGGGACGAGGTCCAGCTCGATCCAGACCAGACGACCATCCCTGTGCTGCACCCGGCGCACGACCCGCTGGGGACCATCGGTGTGGGTCAGGAGCGCCACGGACTCGCGGCCGTCCTCCGGATCGAGCAGGAACGAGCGGTCCCGCGACTCGAGCTCCTCCGGCGAGAAGCCGAGGACGGCCTCGCACGCCGGGTTGGCGGACAGGACGGCACCGTCGAGGGAGAACGTGACCATGAGGTCGCGCGACGCCTGGAACACGGCCTCCGCGGCGCGGCGCTGCTGACGGGTCTCCCGCACCGCATTTCCGACGATCGAGGCGAGGAGGATCACGACCCCGAAGCGGAAGCACGCGTAGCCCGGCTGGAAGTCGAGGTCGTTGCGCACGTGGGTCCCGAGCGACCAGCCGGTAAGGAGCAACCCTCCGCAGATCCCACCGATCACGCCGCCCGGCCGGGCCCAGCGCACCGCCGCTTCGATCGCGAGGGCCAACGGCAGCAGCTGGATGGGATCGTCGGAGCGAGCCATCAGGTTCGCCATGATCATGATCACGACGATGGTGTCCGAGGCCATGGCCACGATGCCGATGACGTTCACGGGCGTGCCGCTCCCGGGCTGCAGGGCCCAACGGACCCAGACCCAGCTCAAGAACAGCACCGCCATCGCACCCCACGCCAGGTACCAGAATTGACCCGGGTAGAGGGCGGTCTGGACGAGCGCGAGGACGAGGCACCAACCCCGCACGCGTTGGATCCCGGTCTCGGTCTCGTGCTCAGCCGTCGCGCCGGCCGCAGCCAATCGACTGCTCAGGCTCACGTCGGCCATCGCGGGTTCACCCATACCCGACTCCATCGGCAGATCCCCGGTGGACCTTCAGCGTGGGGCGGAAATCAACCGACCAAGACCCAGGCCACGACCCGTCACTTGGGAGCGATGGCCTTGACGTCGTCGCGCGACAGCGGATCATTGCTGAGGGTCCCGTCGCTGAGCGGCACGGTCACGTCCTTGCCCTCGACCGTGAACCGCACGCCACCGATCCCGGGCTGCCCCGTGAGGGTGAACACGATCTGCCCGAGCGCCAGGATCTGTTCCCGACTGCGGATGTCACCGAAGGACGAGGCCAGGTCGACCTCGGCCGTGCCGCGGCTGGTGTCGACCGAGGCGATCGTCCCCGCCGGGACCGCCGTCGTGATCCCAAGGCTCTGCTCCACCTCGGTCGGCCCGGTGATGACCTGCCCGAGCAGGTCGTCGAGCCCAGCATCTTCGGGAACGGAGCGGTCCACGGCGACGAGCCGATCGCCCGACAGCAGGTAGATCGTGGTCGTCCTGCCCGCCTCGACCGCCGTGGTGGTCGCCTGGTCGTCGAGCAGGCCGAACGGCACGTCTTTCGGCTCGATGCGGGTGGCCCGTCCCTGCGACGACACCCCGCAGCCCGCCAGCGCCGAGACCGACATGACCGCAACGAGCATCGCCGCGGCGCGGCGGTGCCGGCTCATGCGAGCGTCCTCGGGATGGTCACGACGAACCGGGCCCCCCCAGCGGGTGCCCGCTTGATGACCACCGTTCCCTCGTGAAGCCGCACGTGCTCCTTGACGAGCGCCAGCCCCAACCCGGTTCCCGGGACCGACGGATCGTCGCCGCGCACGAAGCGCTCGAACACCTGCTCGCGCTGGGCCGGAGCGATTCCCGGCCCGGCGTCGTCGACGGTGATCCGAAGGTGGTCGGCGTCGCCGCCGAGGCGCACTTCTGTCGCACCGCCGCCGTAGTTGTCGGCGTTCTGCACCAGGTTCACGACGATCTGGCTCATGCGCCGCGGGTCGAACCGGATGCGCTCCGGGGCGTCGCGCTCCACCACGATCGGCACCGCCTCGCGCCCTATCGAGGCCAGCACCTCGCCGATGAACGCCGGGAGCTCGACCTCCTCGAGGACCAGCTCGGCAACGCCGGCCTCGACCCGGGAGATCTCCAGCAGGTCGGTGATGAGGGTGGTGAACCGGTCGACCTCGTGCTGCAGGTGGTCGAGCGCCTCGGTCCCGGTCGGCTCGATGACCCGGCGCCGGGCCACGGAGAGCGCCGAGAGCATGGCGGCGAGCGGCGTCCGCAGCTCGTGGCTGACGTCCGAGGCAAAGCGTGCTTCGCGCTCGATGCGGCTCTGGAGCCCGTCGACCATGTTGTTGAACGACTGCACGAGCGGTTCGAGGTCCGCGTCGCCGTCGCTCTCCAGGCGTCGGTCGAGGGCGCCCTCGCTGATGAGGTTGGCGGCCTCGGCCGTGCGGCTCACCGGCCGCAGGATCCGGGCGCTGGCCCAGCGGCCGGCAAGCACGCCGGCGAACGTGGTGGCCACCGCGGCGAGGATGAGGCCCTGGCGGATGCGGTTGACGGCGTCGGACACCTCGTCCATGGGCACCAACTCGACGTAGGCCGTCCCCTTCGCCGTGCTCGCGAGCGGGACGCCGACGGCGACCGCGGGGCCCGACCCCAGGTGGATCCGCTGGCGTGCCGCAGCGCCCGAGTCGATGACGGTGACGAGCGAGCCCGGGACGTCGCTGCGGTCTCCCGTGACCGAGCTCGAGTACCAAGTGCCGTCGACCCGGACCAAGGCGAACCCCTTGCTACTGGTCTGGGCATCGGCGAGGGCGGCCGACGGCGACGCCGGGTCTCGGGTGAGCGCGTTGTCGACGGACCGCGCGTTGACGTAGGTCTGGCGTTCCGCCACCCGCTCGCGCTGCTGGATCAGGGTGGATCGGGTCACCTCGAAGCAGACGATGGCGAGCAGCGTCGACACCACAGCTGCCAAGCCGCCGAAGGCCACCATGGCGCGTGTGCGCAGCGGCGGCCGCCAGACCAGCGCAGCTCCTCCACCAGCTCCTCGCACCCCTCGACTGTGGCAGGTAGACGGACGCGAGGTGGGTCAGCAGGCCCCTTGCCGCCGATAGCGTCGACGGCGTGGCGACGCAGACGGATTGGAACCCGATCCTGCGAGGCGAGTTCGAGAAGCCCTACTGGGCGGAACTCCAGGCGTTCGTCGAGGACGAACGCCGACACCACGCCGTGTACCCCCCGAGCAAGGAAGTATTCGCCGCCCTCCACCAGACGCCCCACGCCGAGGTGAAGGCCGTCATCTTGGGCCAGGACCCGTACCACGGCCCCGGCCAGGCACATGGGCTGTGCTTCTCGGTGCGGCCCGGGGTCGCCGTCCCGCCATCGCTGCGCAACATCACGAAGGAGCTGGAGGCTGACGTCGGCGTGCCCGCACCGAACCACGGATGCCTCGAGGCGTGGGCAGACCAGGGCGTGCTGCTGCTCAACACCACCCTCACGGTGCGCGCCCACCAGGCGGCATCGCATCAGAAGCACGGGTGGGAGGTCTTCACCGACGAGGTGATCCGGGCGGTCGCGGCCAAAGACGAGCGGGTCGTCTTCATCCTGTGGGGCGCTGCCGCCCGACGGAAGAAGGACCTGGTCGACCGGACCCGTCACACGGTGATCGAGTCGGCCCACCCGTCACCGCTCTCGGCCCACAACGGCTTCTTCGGCAGCCGGCCCTTCTCCCGCGCCAACCAGGCACTGGAAGCCGCTGGTCGGTCCCCGATCGACTGGACCATCCCGAACCGCTGAGGGCGTCAGCCGTCGAGGGCTGCGACCCGCCGCCGTACCCACCGAGCATGGGGCTCGGGATCGCGGCAGAGGTGGGCATGGTGGTGGTCCTTTCGCAGCGCCGGCCCCAGCGGCCGGTCGTCAAGGAGGAGACGAACCGGGTCGGGCGGAAAGGACGGTGGATCACAGATTCCTCCGACGTGATCCGACGGCGACCGGTACGGTCGGGCGATGCCCGTAGCTGTGGAGGTGGTCCCGTTCGGGACGCAATCAGCGCCCGACGCCGCCGGTCGGACCGACGTGGCACTCGTGCCGCTGCAGAGCTCCGCGCTCAGCGTGGCGATCCTCACGCACGGCGCGACCCTCTGGACCGTCGAGGCGCCCGATCGCACCGGCCAGCGCGAGCACGTGGCGCTGCACCTGACCACGCTGGCGGAAATCGAAGATCGCTCCCGGAACCCGTACCTCGGAGCGACGTGCGGACGCGTCGCCGGCCGCATCGCCGGCTCGAGGTTCGAGCTCGACGGCGAGCCCGTCGCAGTCACCTCCAACGAGGGTCCGAACCAGCTACACGGCGGCCCCGAGGGGTTCGACCGACGGATCTGGGACGTGGCCGAGGTGACCGCGACGGACGACGGCGGCCGGGTGGTGCTGGCGCTGACCAGCCCCGCCGGCGACCAGGGGTACCCCGGCACGTTGACGACCACCGCCACCTACGAGCTGCACGGGCACGTCCTGCGGATCACCTACGACGCGACGACCGACGCCACCACCGTCGTCAACCTCACCAACCACGCCTACTGGAACCTGGCCGGACCGACGAACTGGGACCTCGACGGTTCCATCGCCGACCACGAACTGCGCCTGCCCGGCCACCGGTACCTACCAATCGATGCTGCGAGCATCCCGGTGGGCGGACTCGCCTCTGTGCACGGCACACCCCACGACCTGCGCCAGGCGAGGCTGCTGGCCGACGTCCTCCCATCCCTCCCGTCCGGGCTCGACCACGCGTACGAGGTGCCCGAGGGCGACGAAGAGGAGCTGGTCGCCTTCGACGGCCTGCGGCTCGCCGCCGAGCTCCACCACCCGGCATCGGGACGGACCCTGACCGTCGCCACCGATCAGCCGGCGGTGGTGGCATACACGGGGAACAAGCTCGACGTGCCGTTCGCGTTCCAGTCCGCGGTCTGCCTCGAGGCCCAGCACTACCCCGACGTCGTGAACCGGCCCGGCCTCGGGTCCGTCGTCCTCCGCCACGGCGAGCACCACCGCAGCACCACCGAACTCACCTTCGGTACCCGCTGACCGCCAGCCAGCGCCGCCCGGCGCCGCCCGGCGTCGTCTGCTTCGGGGCGCGCCGGAGCGCCCCGCACCTGCGGGTCGGGTGTGGGTCAGGTGTCCGCATCCCCCCAGGGGGTCGGACAGCGAAGCAACCGAAAACCCGGTGCACCCCGCCTGCACCGTGATTGGCAGCGCGACGCCAGCGGTCAGCACCTCGATGGTCGAGAGTCCGGCGTCGCTGGTGGAGGCAGCTACCTGGCCCCAGGGTACGGCCTAGATCTCCCGGCCAATGGGTGTACCTCAGCCTCATCGAGGCCGATACGCCGTTGCTCGGTGGTCGATTCGGTGCACGATGACGAGGAGTTCCGCTTCGTTGATCTCGTAGATCACGCGGTACGCGCCGCGGCGCGCCGATCGCATCCCGGCAAGCTCGCGTTGGAGAGGGCCGCAGACGCGGTGTGGGTTCTCAAGCAACGCGCCGAGCATGAACTCCACGACAGCGGTGGCGGCGCCCTCTGACAGCCGACGAAGCTGCCGATCTGCCGGGCCGGTGACCCGCAACTGGAACGGTTCGGACTCGCTCACCGCTTCAGGTAGCGGTCTCGCAGTTCCTCACCAGTGACGACGTCATCAGCCTGATACGCAAGGCGAGAAGCTGCCAGGTCTTCCATCGCTGTCGGATCGGACAACAGTTCCAGCGTGTCTTCGAGCGAAGCGAGTTCGTCGGGGCTGATCAGCACGGCTGCCGGTCGACCATTGCGAGTGACGATGATCCGATCGTGGGTGTGCTCCACGCGGTCGACCATCTCCGAGAACTTCGACTTGACGTTCGCAAGGGACCGAGATTCAGACATGACCATGATCATAGTCATATCATCACCGGCGTCGGACTCAGCGGCGGATGGTGATGTGCCCGGCACGGCGGTTCCCGGACGCCGGTAGGTTGCCGACGTGATCTCGGTTCGACGGCCCGCTTCCCACCGGGTCGAGGAATACCGGCAGGAGCGGTTGACGGCTGAGCCCACTGCGCTGCCTGTCCCGGCTCCACCGCCGGGCTTCCGTAGGGAGACGTTCCGCGGAACGATCGGATCGGGACCAGCCGACTTCGGGCGAGCGCGTGACGGGCTCCGGGCGTGGGCGGCTCATCGCGGTGCAGGTGTCGAGGTCTTCCCAGCCGAGGTCGCGCTCGAGGTGGGCGAGACGGTCGCGATCCTCACCCGGCAACTCGGCCTCTGGGTGCTCGCGTCGTGCCGGGTCGTGTCGGTGATCGACGAGCCCGCCGCGTTCGGGTTCGTCTACGCGACGCTGCCCGACCACCCCGAGGAGGGCTACGAATCGTTCGTCGTGCGCCACGACGAACGCGAGGCAGACGCAGTCGTCTTCACGATCGAGGCGGTCTCCCGACCGGGGGTCCCGATCGTGCGGATCGGTGCCCCGATCACGCAGCTGCTGCAGCGGCGAGCCGCCCACGCCTACCTCGCTGCGCTCGAGACCTGGGTCCGGACGCCTGCATCGAGCCTCTGATCGTCGCGTGACGAATCCTCAGTTGCCGACGGTGTCGCCCGTGACCTTGGTGGCCTCGCCGGTGGGATCGGCAGCCTTGGCGGGAGCCTCGTCCATGTCGTAGCGGTCGCGGACGCCGGAGCCGGCACAGTGGCCGTCGTCGCTGCCCGAGGACTCGCCGAGATCCCCGTCGAGCAGCGGGCTCGCGGCGCTGAACACGCCCCACGGGCTCTCGCAGCCCTCGACGACCCAGGCGTGGCTCATCCACCCCATGGAGCCGTCGGCCTTGGAGCCACCGCGCGCCTCGCAGTCTGCCTGGGTGGTGGTGCTGTCGCCGATGATCGTGCCGTCGGCCTTGCTCGAGCACAGGCCGATGTGGCGGTGGGCGTGGTCGTTGTCGCCGGTGAAGCCCTGGGTCGGCTTGTTGTCGCCGGCGTGCCACTGGTAGTAGCTCAGCCCCACGACGTGGGCGTCGAGGCCGTTGCCGTCGTAGAGGATCATCTCCGGCTTCGTGATCTCGAACGTGTCGTCGATGAGCTGGCCCTTGATCCAGTGGGCGGCGATGCCAGGCACGTAGCCGGTGACGAGCCGGTAGCCGGCGTCCTTGGCGTCTTGCGCCGTCGGGTAGCTCATGGCGGTCTTGCGGGCCAGGGCCAGCTCGGCCTCGGTCTTGTCGCACAACTTCTGGTCGGTCATCGCCACCCACGGCTGGGGGCCGACGTGGCCACCGTGACCGCTGCCGTCACCAGCAGCCGAGGTGGAGGCGTGGTCGGGACTCATCGAGCCCGAGCTGCGCAGCCACCACAGCCAGGCGTCGTAGTCCGCTTGGCTGGCGGCACTGAGCGAGGTGATGAGCACCGCGGCCGCGCCCTCGCTGGTGGCGGCGAGGCCGGTGTCGGAGACGAGCTTGTCGAGCCCCGGCGAGCCACGGCCCTCAAGCGGGTCGGGCTCGGTGGTGGTGGTGCTGCCGGCCGCCGGGCCGGCGGTGGCCCCGTGCGCATGGCCATCGGGGGAGGTCATGGCGGCCGCGCCGGCGACCGCAGGCGGGTTGTCGCCCCAGCGGGTGTCGATCCCGAGGTACTTCGCCTCCTGGTAGTACGCCGGGACGTTGAAGTCCTTGTCGCAACGCTCCTCGTCCACCTGGATGCGCAGGGCATCGAACCCGGTGGGCTTGGCCGCGACGGTGCTGTGGCTGTGGTTCACCGCATCGGGCGACGTGATCACGACGGTGGCCAGTCCGAGGGCCGCAACGGCACACATGGCGGGGGCGAGCCGACCGAGGGACCGCTTCTCGGGGGCGAGGATCAGCCGCAGCGCAACGAGGATCACGCCCGCCTCCAACAGGACGCTCACCGTGTCGATCGCACCGGCGGACTCGGCGACGCTCGGGGTCGCGCCGAAGGGGAGCCCGACGGTGCGGCTGTAGATCCAGACGCCGATGAAGGCCACGTTGGCCAGCGCGACCAGTTCGTAGAAGCGTCGCCCGCCGCGGTTGGCGAGCACGATGCCGGCGGTCAGCAGCTGGAACCAGCCCGCGGCCGCGAACCCCAGCGCCTCCTGCCACGCCGATCCGGCGTGGATGGGGGTCATCGCGATGTGGATCACCCCCGCGCCTGCGGAGAGGCCGGCGAGAGCCCACCCCAGGTGCGGCTCGGCCGGCGCATGTCCGGGCGCCGGCGTCGGCGCCTCGCTTGCCTGGTCCACACTCGCGTCGCTCACAACATCCCCTACCGGCCGTTCCCTTGTGACCACAGGCTACGTGTGCTTGCACCCTCCGTGCGAGAAGTTCTCCACTCAGGCGGCCGGCGAGCCGGCTTCGGCCAGGTCCTTGAGGCGGGCGAGGGTGGCGGCCATGCCGGCGCGGAGCTCTTCGGTGTGGCGTTCGACGCCGCCGAGCAGGACCGTGGTGAAGGCCTTGGCGATGAACGGGTACGGCTTCGACACCGCTCGGGATTCGGTCACCAGGGTGCCGGTGCCGTCGGCTTCGAAGGCGTAGCTCCACCGGGTTCCGCTGTCGCCCACCTCGAATGCGAACTCGCGGCCGGGATCGGCGGCAACCACGGTGCTCTTCGTTGACCAGCGGATGATGCCGCGCTTGTTCGTCCCCTTGAACCGGGCACCGACCGCCGGTCCCGTGGCGCCGTCGAGCCACTCACCACCGGTGCACTCGGGGCTGAGCCGACCCATGTTCGCCGGGTCGCTCACGAGGGCGTAGAGGGCGTCGGGCGTCGCTTCGATCTTCAGGGAGACGGTGTCCGCAGGATCGGGTGCAGGGGCATCGGTCATGGGCGCGGACCGTAGCGTTCCGTCGGCATCCGTGCGCCGAGCCCTGAAGCCGATGGACTGGCCGTCAGCCCTTGGCGAGGAGTCGGACGACCTTGGCGCCGTCGTCGTGGGACAGCGTTCCGACCTCGGCGAACCCGCGAGACGCATGGAACGCCAGCGACGGGTGGTTCGGTGGTTCGATGTTCACCTCGAGCAGGAGGGGGACGCCGCGCTGCGTGGCGTGATCCTCGACCGCGTCGTAGATGGCGGTGCCGACCCCCTTGCGGCGGGCGTGCAGGTCGATCGCAACCCGATCCAAGTAGGCGAACCGGTCGTACCGCTCGGAGAACCAGGCGTAGTTGCGGCTGGCGTAGGGGACCCCTGGCTCGAGCACGAAGACGAACCCGGCAAGCTCGCCGTCGATCTCCGCACCCCATGCGATCGTGGCCGCCCGGAGGAACCACGCGTACTCGTCGCCATCGAGCGGTGCGAGGTGGTGGACGCTGGCCTCGTTGATGGCGAGCACCACCGGCGCATCGGCGGGTGTCAGCGGGCGCAGGGTCGGGGCCATCGACCCACTGTCGCGGCTCGGGTCCACCCCAGGCGAAGCGACCGCCCCCTCGGCGTCGTCCTAGGTCCCGACGATGACGGGGCTTTGGACGACATCGGGGTGCGTCGTGTGGTCCGGATCCGTTGCCTGCACGAGGCGCGACCGTCCGGCCGCCTTGGCGGCGAACATGGCCTCGTCCACCGCTTGGACCAGACCGTCGAGGTCCTGGTCGTACCCCGGGCGGAACTGCCGCACCACGTAGCCGCCGGAGAAGGACTGACCCTCCGGGGTCACCGCCTGCAGCCGAGCGAGGATGCTGGCCGCCTCCTCCGCCTCGGTCGCCGGCAGCAGGAGCGCGAACTCCTCCCCACCCCAGCGAGCCAGGACGTCGCCGGTGCGCAGCTCGGCGGACCACGCGATCGCCGACGCACGGAGCAACGCGTCGCCGCCGGGATGGCCGAAGCGATCGTTGTAGGCCTTGAAGTGGTCGAGATCGATCATCGCCAGGGTGAGCGGCTCGCCACGCCGAGCCCCGCGCTCGGCCTCCTCCGGGAGGCGCTCGTCCCACCACCGCCGGTTCGCGAGCCCCGTGAGCGGATCGAGGCGAGCGAGTTCGGCGATCTGCGCCATCAGCAGGGCCCGCCCCTGCACCAGCCGCGAGATGGTCTGACCGATGGTGGCGGCCACAACCGTGAAGAGGATGACCGAGCGCCACTGGGCACCGGCGCTGAGCGGCGACGCGATCCATGCAACGGCGACGACGTTGGCGATCGAGACGAGCGCGATCGTCAGGTTCAGCTCCAGCTGCCGACGCCGCATCGCCTGCCAGATCACGGGGATGAGCAACAAGGATCCGAAGCCGCTGCCGCTCCCGCCAGTGGCGGCCCGCATCAGATCGACCGCAATGCACGCTCCCGCCACCGGGATCAGCGTCGCCAGGTCGGGCGTGCGCGTCCAGAGGCCGGCAAGGATCGAGACGACGACGGCGACGATGATGGTGCCGGCGATCACCATGTAGGCGAGGTTGTCCGGGCCGCCCGGCTCCAGCCATGCGAGCGCGAAGCCCAACACGTAGGCGAACATGAACGGCCACAGCTGCCGCCACCGCTGACGCGGGGTCTCGAACTCCACGCCCGATCGATCCATGCTGATCCTGTCGGCCGCACGGGCGGCCTGTTGACGATCTGCGCAGATGACCGTCTGCACGCTGGCGGCGGGCCGGAACCGAGGCGACGGCCGCTACCGTGCCGCGCGTGGAACCCGAGGGAGGCCCGGCGGTCGCCGATGCCCACGACGGGCCGGACCTCCGGTACGGCACGCCCCGAGCGTGGGGGACCATCACGGCGGTCGTCCTGGGATCCGGCATCGTCTTCCTCGACGGCACCGTGGTCAACGTGGCGCTCCCCGCCATCAGCAAGGACCTGGGCACGACCCTCGGCGGCATGCAGTGGACGGTCAACGCCTATCTGGTCACCCTCTCGTCCCTGCTGCTGCTCGGCGGATCCATGGGGGACCAGCTGGGACGCCGCCGGGTGTTCGTCGCCGGGTTGCTCGTCTTCACCGCGGCGTCGGTGCTGTGCGGCCTGGCGCCGTCGACGGGGTTCCTCGTGGCGGCTCGCGCCCTGCAGGGCGTGGGCGGGGCAATGCTCGTGCCCGGAAGCCTCTCGATCCTGGCGGCCACCTTCCACCCCGACGACCGGGCTCGGGCCATCGGGGCCTGGTCGGGCATGGCCGGCGTGACCAGCTCCCTCGGCCCGTTCCTCGGCGGGTGGCTGATCGACGCCTTCACCTGGCGGCTGATCTTCTTCATCAACGTTCCGCTCGCCGTCATCGCCGTCGCCGTGACCCTGCGCCACGTTCCCGAGACCCGAGCACCGGTCCGGCTTCCCCTGGACCTCGTGGGCGCAGCGCTGGTCACGATCGCGCTGGCCGCCATCTCCTATGCCGCCATCGAACAACAGGCGTCGACCCAGCCCGCAGCCGCTGCGATGGGCCTCGTCGCCCTCGTGTCGTTCCTCCTCTGGGAGCACCGGAGCTCGCACCCGATGCTCCCCCTCGAAGTGTTCCGCTCGCGGCAGTTCAGCGGCGCCAACCTCACGACCTTCGCCGTCTACGCCGCCCTGAGCGCGGCGTTCTTCCTCGTCACCCTGCGCCTCCAGATCTCCCTCGGCTACTCCGCCCTGGAGGCCGGGGTGTCGTTCTTCCCGTTCACGCTGCTGATGCTGTGGTTGTCGCCCAAGGCCGGGCAGCTCAGCCAGCGCGTCGGGCCGCGCATCCCGATGACCGTGGGCCCCCTCACCGCGGCGGCGGGGATGGTGGCCTTCAGCCAGATCGCGCCGGGGGACCCCTACGCCACGAGCGTGCTGCCCGCCGTCGTGCTCTTCGGGGTCGGGATGTCGATCACCGTCGCTCCGCTGACCGCGACCGTCCTCGCCAGCGTCAGCGATGCCATGACGGGGGTGGCCTCCGGCGTGAACAACGCCGTGTCCCGGCTGGCGGGGCTCCTTGCGGTCGCCGTCCTCCCGGGGTTGGCGGGCATCGCCATCGGCGACTCGTTGGCTGATGCGCTCGCCGGGGGCTACGCCACCGCACTGAGGATGTCCGCGGCGCTATGCGCCACCGGCGGGCTCATCGCCCTCGGCCTCGTCCGACGGGCGACGCCGACGCGACCAGTCGTCCACCCGTCGCCGCAGATGGCATGCGGCGACCCCTGCCTCGCCGACGACGAGGCCTCAGCCCCCGCCGCCTGAGCCAGCCGTGGCCTGAGCGGACCCCGCCAGGTGCGCCGCCACGTCGGGGCGTCGGAGGTGATCGACCTCAGCGGCGACGACGAGCCAGCACGAGGGCGAACTCGTCGCCCTCGGAGATCCACGTCTGGTCCGCCTGGAACCCGTGGGCACTCAGCTCGGAGGCGAACCCGCTCGGCGTGAACTTGGCGCTGATCTCGGTGAGCAAGTCCTCGCCCTCGCGCAGGTCGATCACCAGGTCGAGGGCGGCGATGGTCGCATGGACCGGCCGCTGGGCCCGCAGTCGCATCTCGATCCACCCCGCTTCGTCGTTCCAAGCGGCGACGTGCTCGAAGTCGGCTGGATCGAAGTCGGCACCCAGTTCCCGGTCGAGCACGACGAGGGAGTTGCGGTTGAACGCCGCCGTGACTCCGGCCGAATCGTCGTACGCCGCGACGATGGTCGCCGGGTCCTTGAGGAGGTCGATACCGATGAGCAGCAGGTCGTCGTCGTCCATAGCCGAGCCGAGGCTGTCGAGGAAGCGGCCGCGCTCGGCAGGACGCAGGTTCCCGATCGTCCCGCCGAGGAACGCCACCAAGGTCCGGCCCGAGGTCGGGATCTGCCCGAGGTGCTGGTGGAAGTCGCCAACGATGCCGTGGTACTCGAGCGTCGGGAACTGGGCGCCCAGCTTGGCGATGGCGTCGCGCAGCGTCGCCTCGCTCACGTCGAACGGGACGTACCTGCGCAGCAAACCCGCGCTGTCGAGCGCTCCGAGGATCTCGACGGTCTTGTCGGACGTTCCCGACCCCAGCTCGACGAGGGTGTCGATCCCGAGCGCGGCGAGGTCCTCGACGTGGTCCTGCAGCAGTCGGCGCTCGGCGCGGGTCTGGTAGTACTCGGGCAGGCGGGTGATCTCGTCGAAGAGGTTGCTGCCGTGCTCGTCGTAGAACCAGACGGGTGACAGCTCCGGCGGAGTGGCCGCCAAGCCCGATCGGACGCCCTCGGCACGCGCATCCTGCCAGGACTCCTCGTCCAGCAGGACCTCGATGCGAGCGTCGGCCGCCCCGGTCACGCCGTCACCGAGCGGGCGAGGCGGGCGCCGCTGAAGGCCCAACGGGCCGATGCCGGGAAGAAGTTGCGGTAGGTCGCACGTACGTGGGCGGGCGGCGTCACACAGGCGCCACCTCGCAGGACCTGTTGGTTCACCATGAACTTGCCGTTGTACTCGCCGACCGCGCCGGTCGCCGGCTGGAACCCAGGATACGGCAGGTAGGCACTTCCGGTCCACTCCCACACGTCACCGAAGAGCTGGGTCGGGCCTGTGCCGCCGCCGGACGCCGGAAGCGGGTGGAGCAGTTCCAGGTCGAGGAGGTTTCCGGCGACCGGCTCGGTGGCGGCGACTGCCTCCCACTCCGCCTCCGTCGGCAGGCGGGCGCCGAGCCAGCGGGCGATCGCGTCGGCCTCGTAGTAGCTGAGGTGGCACGCCGTCTGGTGCGGGTCGACCGCGAGCCGGCCGGCAAGGGTGAACACCGACCAACCGGCGTCCTCGGCGCGCCAGTACAGCGGCGACTCCCAACCCTCGGCCTGCACCGTGGCCCAGCCGTCCGAGAGCCACAGGTCGCTGTGGTGGTACCCGCCGTCCTCGATGAACCCGAGCACCTCGCCGTTGGTGATCGGGCGAGACGCCAACTCGAACGGTTCCAGCCACACGTGGTGGGCTGGGCCCTCGTTGTCGAAGGCGAACCCGGTTCCGCCGTGGCCAACGGCGATCTTGCCGCCGCTGTGAGCGATCCACCGCAGGTCGTCCGACGGGCACCGGGGCTGTCGAGCGGACCGGTAGACGGGATCGATCCGGTTCTGCGAGAGCGCGTGCTTGATGTCCATGAGCAGCAGCTCCTGATGCTGCTGCTCGTGGTTGAGGCCCAGCTCCACCAGGGCGAGCACCTCGGCCGGAGGCCCGCCGTCGAGCAACTCGACCATCGCCGCATCGATGTGGGTGCGGAAGGCCGAGACCTCGTCGATCCCCGGCCGGCTGACCACCCCACGGGCCGCCCGCGGATGCCGGGGGCCGACCGCCTCGTAGTACGAGTTGAAGAGGAAGCGGAAAGCCGGGTCGAACGTCCGGTGGCCGACGTGGTGCGGGTGGAGCACGAACTCATCGAAGAACCAGGTCGTGTGGGCACGGTGCCACTTGGTGGGACTGGCGTCCGGCATCGACTGCACGGTCTGGTCCTCAGCCGACAGAGGCGCCGCGAGCGCCTCGGTCAGGTCGCGCACCGCGAGGTACCGGTCGACCCGCGACGGTTCGTCGGTCTCGTCCATGCCACCAGCCACAAGGTGAGCGTACGGCCCCTCCGGGATCATCGGGCGCGTCGGCATTGTGGCGCCAGGGACCGGGGCCGTACCGTTCGGCGAGCCACGAGAGAGCGAGCAACCCCGATGAGCGCAACCCCTGTCAAGACGGACGCAGCCCTGCCGTTCCCCGAGTGGCCGACGATCCAGGTCGCCCCGGTCAACGGCATCGAGATCGCGTACGAGACGTTCGGCGATCCGGCCGACGACGCCATCCTCCTCGTGATGGGCCTGGGGACGCAGATGATCGCCTGGCCCAACGCCCTCTGCCTCGCCCTCGCCGACGCCGGCCACTTCGTCATCCGCTACGACAACCGCGACTGCGGGCTCTCCACCAAGATCGATGCGCCGGCGCCGTCCATCCCCGAGATCCTGCTCAAGCGCAACACGCCGTACACCCTCGATGACATGGCCACCGATGCCTTCGCGCTGCTGGACCACCTCGGCATCGAGCGGACGCACCTCGCCGGCACCTCCATGGGCGGGTTCATCGCCCAGACCATGGCGTTGCGCTCGCCCGAGCGGGTCCGCACCCTCTCCCTCTCGATGACGTCGACGGGTTCGCGCAAGGTCGGCCGCCCCACGCCCGCCGTGATCAAGATGATGGCCACCGCCAAGCCCCCCGCCGACCGAGATGCGGCCATCGAGGAATCGGTCGCCGTCAACACCGTCCTCGGTTCGCCGACCCACCAGGACGAAGCCCTCATCCGCGAGCTCGCAGGATTGGCCTACGACCGGTCGCACGAGCCCGATGGTCGGATGCGCCAACTGTCCGCGATCATGGCCCAGCCCAACCGGACTGATCGCCTGAAGCGCCTGCGGGTGCCGACCATGGTCGTCCACGGCCTGAGCGATCCGCTGGTCAGCGTGTCCGGCGGCATCGCGCTCGCCAAGGCCATCCCCGGAGCCATCTTCGTGGGTCACCACGGCATGGGCCACGACCTGCCGCTCACCATGTGGCGCGAGCTGACCGACGACATCTTGTCGCTGATCGCCCGCTCCGACGCCTGACCGGGGCGCCTCAGCCCACCTGCGGGCGGCCGCTGATGGGGGCCACGAACGTGTAGCCCAGCGCGCGGGCGTAGTCGATGATCGCCGGAAGGGCGGCGACGGTCGCTCCGCGGTCGCCACCTCCGTCGTGCAGCAAGATGATCCCGCCGGGCTTCAACTGGTTGACGACGCGTTTCACCAGGTCGTCGACGGAGGGCTTCTTCCAGTCGCGCGGGTCGATGCTCCAGTACAGGACCGCTTCGTGGTCCTCGGCGGCGACCTCGTAGATCACCGGCCCGAGCGAGCCGCCGGGCGGCCGGTAGAACGCGGGCTCGTCGGCACCGGCATCCACGATGGCCGAGCGCCCGCCGCCGATCTCGGCTTCGACGGTCTCCCGGGGCTCGGCCTCGAGCCCCTCGACGTGGTGCAACGTGTGGTTGCAGAGCTGGTGACCGCCACCGAGGATCTGTTCGACCAGCTCGGGATGGTCCTCGACTTGGGATCCGACGATGCAGAACGTGCCCGGCACGCCCTTGTCACCGAGGATGCGGAGCACCTCGGGGGTGTACGTGGGGCTCGGCCCGTCGTCGAACGTCAGCGCCAGGACCTTGCCGGTAGAGCGATGGGCCGCGACTGCGGGGGTGATGGTCGCCGTGGACACCACCTCACCGCTCTTCGTGCCGACGGTCACCTCCTCGACCCCCGGCTTGCCGGCGAACTGCACGTACTGAAGGGCGTCGGGCAGACCGGTGACCGCCTGCTCGCGACGAACCGTCTTCGTGGGCTCCACCGAGTCCTCGCCATCCACGACCTCGATGGTGGTCGCGGCATCGATCACCTCGGCGGGACTGACCTCCGCCCCGTCGATCAGGAACGTCACCTCGTTGCCGTTCGGCCCGATCGGCTCCTTCGACCTCGCCGCCAGCTCCTGGCCGTCGGCTCCCTCGACCTTCGCCTTCTCGACGGCATCGCCGACGGTCCGGCCGATGCGGACCCGCACGGCGGTGCTGTCGCCGCCATGGGTGACCTGCACGGGCACCGGGGGCGGAGGCGGGGGCGGAGGCGGAGGCGCATCGCTGGTGCAGGAGGCGCCGAGGATGGACAAGGCCACCAGCACCGAGGTCGCCACCGTGCGCAGGCCGACGGCCGTGGTGGGGCATCGTCGGGGGTGGGGCGGCGGCGGGGACAAGCCATCCATCCTGGCGGCTGCGAGCCCCAGATCCACGCCGCACCCACCAGACGGTCGGTGGCCGGGCCGGTCAGGCGTCACGACCGAAGCCGAGCGATCAGACGAGGTAACGGCTGGTCGGCACGACGTCGATGATCGACAGGTCGATGAAGCGCTGCACGCTCTCGAACATCTCCCGCTGGCGGCGGGTGAGCTTCTCGTCATCGCCGACGGCGTCGTAGAACACGTGCGGATCCGACATGGCGGCGGCCGGGAAGCACTCCTCGACGATCGCGTGCCACGTGGTGGTGCCGGGGATGAGCGTCCGCACGATCACGTTCTGCACGTAGGCGAACGTGGCCTGGAGCTCCAACGCGACGTGCGTGTGGCTGCCGAGCCAGACTTCGAGCCAATCGTCGACGGCCATGCCGTCGGGTCGCCGCAGGAACGCGAGTTGGGCCATGCCCGGCGTCCGCTCGCCGGGCGGGGCGGGATGGGTCGTGTTGGCCAGGGGGACGGACTCCGTCACCAGGTAGGCGGACAGTTCGGCCCCCTTGGTGACCTCCCGCACGGCGTCGTCGAACGGCGCGCGCAAGTGGTCGGTCGCGCTGTCCACCCAGGCCGCCACCACCGCGTTGGCGGGCGCCGGCGACATCGCCATCCGCAACCCGCCGGCCGCGGAAACGTCGTGGTCCGCCACGTTGACCTGCACCGTTCGAGCCCCCAGGTCGCGCAGCTCGTCGGCGAGCGGTCCGACCAGGTGCTTGGTGAGATCAGCCGGCACGGAACCGACGGGGTGGGCGATGACGTACAGCACCTTCTCCATGGGGCGACGCTACCCGTAGCTGCTCGCCCACGCGGCGTGACCCCGGGGGCATCCCGTCAGGATCGTTTGGCTTGCCGCCGAACGGGGGATTGGGCGACGTGTCGACCACCCTCGCCTCGCCCCGTGCCCGCCGGACCGCCGCCTTCGCTGCCCTGGTGATCCTCCTCAGCGCCACCTCGGCGTGCGGGCTGCTCGATCCCAACCCGGGTGACCGGGTCCTCATCGTCGGTGACTCGGTCACCTACCAGTCGCGCGCCGACCTGAAGAAGGACTTCGCGTGGGCCGGCGAGCTCGACATCAAGGCGGTGAGCGGCCTGCGGACCGATGAACTACTCCCTGCGGCGAAGGAAGGCGTCTCCCACGATCCGTCGAGCGCGGCGTTCATGCCCGGGTACAACGACGTGCTCCAGAGCTACGTGGACCAGGCCAAGCTGCCGGAGATGATGGACCTCGCCGCCGAGGTGCCGTGCTCGGTCTGGCTGCTCATCCCCACCCACGGCGTCTACTCCCAGCAGACGGCCGAAGCGTGGAACGCCCGGGTCCGCCAGGAGGCGGAGGCGCACGACAACGTCCACGTCGTGGACGACTGGGCCAACCTCGTCGACAACTCCCCGGGCTACACGCTGGTGAAGAAGGAGGACGCCGTCCACCCCAACCTCAAGGGTCGAGCCGCCATCGCCCGCGTCATGTCCGCCTCCATCAAGCGCGAGTGCGACGCCTGACATCGTCTTGACCCGTCGCGTGCGGTTCGTGCATCTCCCGTTCCCGGATTCGTGCATCCAAGGAGCGACCTCGGCGCGAAGTAGGTGAGCGGGTCACGCTGATCACCTGCGGCGGCGCCTTCGACCGCGGCATCGGCCACTACACCGACAACATCATCCTCACGGCGACCGCAACGCCTTGACGGACAGCCGGCGGCGAGCCGCCGCCATCGGTCGATCGAGCCATCCACCCCTTCGGCACGTCCTTCGTCGCCGAACCTGGGTAGGAAGGGACCCGTGACTCTCCGGCTGAGCCCATCATGACCCCCATGGTGCTCGTCATCTTCGGGTTGGCCTTGGGGTTCGTGCTGCTCGGCAACCTCCGCGCGCTTCGCGGCGAGCGGGGCTCGCAGACCGTGTCGATCATCATCCCGGCTCGCAACGAGGCAAGCTCGCTGCCGCACCTGCTGGCCTCCCTGGCCGACCAGACGAGCCCGGCGACGGAGGTCTTCGTCGTGGACGATGGATCCACCGATGCCACCGCGTCGATCGCCTCGGCCGCTGGAGCGACGGTGATCGCGGCGCCGCCGCTGCCTCCGGGGTGGGTGGGCAAGCCCTGGGCCTGCCGAGCCGGCGCGACCCGAGCCTCCGGCGATGTGCTCGTCTTCCTCGATGCCGACGTCGTGCTGGCCCCCGACGGCCTCGATCGCATCGTGGCCTCATGGCGGAACGCCGTGCCCGACGGTCTGCTGTCGGTCCAGCCCTTCCACCGCACCGCCAAGCCCTACGAACAGCTGTCCGCCTACCCCAACCTGGTGGCGATGATGGCCTCGGGTGCGTTCATCCCCGGGCACCGGTCCTGGTCGCCGGTGGCCTTCGGGCCGTGCCTCGTCACCTCCCAAGCCGCGTACCAGGCCGTCGGCGGGCACGACGTCGTGGCCGACGAGGTCATTGAGGACGTGCACCTCGCCCGCGCCTACGGCTCCGCCGGACGAGACGTGCACGCCCTCGCCGGGGGATCGGCCATCTCGTTCCGCATGTATCCCGACGGGCTCCGCCAGCTGATCGACGGGTGGACGAAGAACCTCGCCGGTGGCCCCCGCCTGGTCAGCCTCGTGCCCATGATCGGTTCAGTCGCCTGGATCCTTGCGTCGGTCACCATCGCCTCGGACCTCGTCCGCTCGCTCCTCGCCGCAGCGTCCGGCGAGGTCCGCTGGACGCCGGTCGCGCTGTGGGCCGTCGCGTCCGCCCAGGTGGCCGTGCTCCTGCGACGCATCGGGCGGTTCGCCTGGTGGGCCGCACCCGCCTTTCCGCTCCTGCTCGCCGGCTTCATCGCCCTGTTCCTGCGATCGACGATCCAGCGGACCGTGCGACGATCCGTCCGATGGCGGGACCGCTCCGTGGCCGTACGAGTCCGATGAGCGTGCTGCCGATCGTCCGCGTCGCAGCCTGGGTGGCGCTCGTGCTGAACATCGTGCTGTGGGCCAGCGCCCAGGTCCTCGCCGGCTACGCCGCCCACCGGCTCCCCGCGACGCGGCTCGAGCGGGACGGGTGGCTGCTCCGGTTGCGCTCCTTCGAGGACGGCGGTCGGTGGTACCAGCGGGTGCTGCACATCGGCCGGTGGAAGGACCGCCTCCCCGAGGCGGGCGCGTTCTTCGAGGGCGGCGTCACCAAGCGCACGCTGCCCGGGCGGTCCGAAGGCGGGGTGGAGCGCTTCGCCGCCGAGACCCGTCGGGCCGAACTCGCCCACTGGGCCAGCTTCGCCTGCTTGCCGTTCTGCGTCATCTGGAACGACTTCCTCGGCGTGGCCCTCATGGTCACCTACGGCCTCGTCGTCAACCTTCCGCTCATCGCGATCCAGCGCTACAACCGGGGCCGCACCCAGCGGATCCTGGGGGCCCGCGCGCAGCGGCGGGCGGGCCGCGGACGTCGGGACGGCTCCCAATGTCGGAAGACCATCGACTCACCCGACAGAATGGAGCCGTGAACGATGTTCATCGACGCGAGGATGAGGTGCCGTCACTCGACCTGCCGGCAGAACTTGCCAGCATCGCTCGGGCGCGTGCGTTCGTCTCGCAGCAAGCCGAGGGTCGGGTCGAGGATGCCTTCGGGGTCGTGCTGATGACGTCGGAACTCGTGTCCAACGTCGTGCTCCACACCAAGAGCGACTTCACGGTGCGAATCGAGCCGGGACCGCCCTTCCGCGTGGAGGTCCACGACGGCCTGGCCGCCACCGATGCCTTCCGTGACCTGGTCGCCGCGCGCCCTGCGCCAGTACCGGTGTCAGCCGTCGGCGGTCGGGGGATCGGCCTGGTGCACTCGCTGGCGACCCGGATCGGCCTCGACGACGATCCCGGCGGTGGCAAGGTCGTCTGGTTCGAGGTCTGATCGACCCGAGCGTCCCCGGGTCGCCCCCGCCCCGGAGAGGTGAACACTGTAAAGTAACCGGCACGAGCCGAGTCACCACGGCGAGAGACGGAGCGCAGCATGACGATCCAGCAGGTCCTCACCGGACACGTCGACAACCCCGAGCACCAGCCTGACCTCGAGGGCAACCTGTTCCCCGTTGGCGAGGAAGTCGATGTCGCCCGCCTCGACATCACCGGCGCGCTGCCTCCCGCACTGCGCGGTTCGTTCGTCCGCAACGGCCCCAACCCCCTGTTCCAGCCCTTGGGCCGCTACCACATGTTCGACGGCGACGGCATGCTCCACGGGATCACCTTCGACGGCGGACGGGCGTCGTACCGCAACCGCTGGATCCGTTCCAAGGGTCTGCGCGCCGAGGCCAACCTCGGACGGGCGGTGTACCCCGGGCTGAGCGACGTCATGAACTTCCCTGATGCGTCGCTGGTGGGCGATGCCGGACCGGTGAAGAATCCGGCCAACACCCACATCGTCCGCCACGCCGGCCGCTACCTGGCGCTGTGGGAGGGCGGCCTGCCCACCGAGGTGACCGCTGCGCTCGACACGGTCGGCGAGTACGACTTCGACGGGCAGCTCCACGGCGCGATGACGGCGCACCCCCGCATCGATCCGCGCACCGGTGAGATGTTCTTCTTCTCCTACTCGGTGTTCGAGCCGGTGATCCGGTACTACGTGGTCGACGCCGACGGCACGCTCGTGCACCGGGCCAAGCTCTCGGTGCCCGCACCAGTGATGATGCACGACTTCATCATCACGGAGCACCACGCCGTGTTCCTCGACTCTCCGATCGTCTTCGACGTCGCGAACATGGGCACGGGGCCGATGGTGCAGTGGCGACCCGACAACGGCACGCGCATCGGCGTGCTCCCGCGGCGGGGCAACGCGGAGGACGTCCGCTGGTTCGAGATCGACCCCGGGCACGTGCAGCACTTCTGGAACGGTTGGGTCGACGGAGACCGGATCGAGTTCTCCGGTACCCGGTTCGCGCATCCCGAGTTCGGGATCGACACATCTGGCCCGCTCGATGAGTCCTCGGTCGACAACACGCCTCCCTACCCGGCTCGGTTCTGGGTCGACCTCGCGGCCGGCGAGGCCGGCTGGGAGCAGACCGACGACCTCGGGGGAGACTTCGCACGGTTCAACGACGACCGCAACGGGGTGCGGTCACGGTTCCACTACATGTCGGCCGTGGTCGCCGACGACCGCCGCCTGGGTGACTTCGACACGATCGTCCGCTACGACGACGCCACCGGGGAGCGCCAGCTGTGGAGCGCCGGGCCCAGCGGCCACGTCGGCGAGAGCGTGTTCGCACCCGACCCCCACGGGTCCGCCGAGGACGACGGTTGGTTGATCAACGCCGTGTACGACGACCGGACCAACCGGACCGACGTGTGCGTGCTCGATGCCTGCGCCGTGTCCGCCGGCCCCATCGCTCGCGTCCACCTGCCTCATCGCATGCCCTTCGGATTCCACGCCAACTGGTTCGGCGCGGCGGACTGACGACGGTCACCGTTCCAGCCGGAGGAGCCGGCGAGCGTTGGCATCGAGGGTCGCAGCCAGGCCGGCGTCACCGAAGCTGGGATCATCGGTCTGGTCCCAGCCCGCCAGGTTGGTGCCCCCGACCAGATGATCGGTGCCCTGGGCAGCGATCAGTGCGGCCAGCGCCCGTGGCCCCCCGACGTGCGCGTCCCACCAGAGGCGGGCCAGCCGCGCCTCGACCGCACCGGCCTGCCGCAGCTCGGGTCCGGACCAGGGCCGGGTGGCCGCGGCGTGGGCCATCCGCTCGGCCAGCCAGCTGGTGGATCCGCCGCCGTGGGAGATGCACACATCGAGCCCGGGGTGGCGGTCGAGCACCCCGCCCAGCACCAGGGCCGCCACGGCGAGAGCCTCCTCGTGGGCGAAGCCGAGCCACAGATCGCCGTCGAACCGGGCGAGCCGCTCATCGCGCCGAGGTGCGTCGATCCCGCCGGGCGCCGGGTGGATGAACAGCGGGACGTCCAGCTCGACGCACGCCGCGTAGATCACGTCGAACGCAGGATCATCGAGCGGACGGCCGGGGTCGGTGCCGATGTACGGGCCGAGCAGACCGAGCTCGGACACGGCCCGTCGGAGCTCGATGACGGCGCCAGCCGGGTCCTGCATCGGGAGCTGGGCCAGACCGGCGAGGCGGTCCGGATGGCTGGCCACGATGGCGCCGAGGGCTTCGTTGTGGCGCCGGCTGAACCCGGTGGCGGTGGCGGCATCGATGTGGTGGAGGAACGTCAGCGGGTTGGGCGAAAGGACCTGGAGGTCGATGCCGACCTCGTCCATGAGGCCGAGACGCAGCTCCACATCCATGAAGGCGCTCTCCCGGTAGCGCACGCCGATGAGCTCGTAGCCTCCGACGCGGTAGCACGGAAGGCGGCCAGTGCTCGGGTCGCCTTCGTCGAGGTCGGGGCCGTAGCGGCCGGCTGCTCCCAGCGTCTCGGCGAGGACGACGTGGGCGTGGAGGTCGATCACGCGGGGAACACCACCGGGTAGCGGCCCCAGTAGCCGCGGCTGCTGTCGGGGTCCAGCGTGGGAGGGTCCGCCGCGTCCGGGCGACCGCCGGCGTCGAGCAGCGCTCGGATGGCCACCGGGACCAGCCCGAACAGGTGCTCGTCGTCGATGGGGCCGCCCATCGGGTCCAGCCCGGCGGCCAGGTCCTGGCCGATGCAGGCGTGCATGCCCAGCCCGAAGCTCAAGCCCCACGGCGCGACGCCGGGCGGAAGCGTGCGGTGTGGGTCGAACTCGTCGGCCCGGTCACCGAATGCCTCGGGGTCCCGGTTCACGGCCATCAGGTCGATGGTCAGGCGAGCTCCGGCCGGGAGGTGCACGCCCCCGGGCAGGTCGACATCAGCGAGGGCCCACCGCATGGCGATGGGGCTGGACGGCTGCAAGCGGACCGTCTCGTGAACGCAACGCTGCAGGAAGGCCAGGTCGGTGCGGGCCCGCTCGAAGTCCTCCGGCCGATCGTCGGCCATGGCGAAGACGTGGTGGAGGGTGCGGACGAACGCCGTGGCACTGGTGTGCGCGCCTGCGAGCAAGAAGAAGGAGATCTCGCGGAGCACCACGTCGGGAGGGAGGCTGAGCTCGTCCTCGTGCAACAGCAAGGTGGTCAGGACGTCCCTGGGCAGGTCAGCCTCGTCGCCCGACCCTGCGACGACGTCAGCGATGCGTGCGCGGCGTCGAGCGATCGACGGGGCGAGGAACTCGCCGTCGAACGCAACGAGGCCAGCAGCCACCTCGGCCCGCTTGGCGTCGCGGTCGCCCGTGTAGTGCGCCAGCGTGGCCCCCTGGATGAAGAGCATCAGGTACGCGTAGAGGTGCAGGGTCTCGTCACGAGACTCCTCCGGCCGGTCGATACCAGCCGTAAAGGCCGCCAGGTTCATCATCAGCTCGTGGCTGAGCGTGACCAGCTCGGCGTGACCCTTCGCCACGTGCGGTACCAGCGTGGCGGCGACGACGGGCGGGAAGAACTCGCGCTCGTAGCGGCGGTGCGTGTCCTTGCGGAACAAGCGGTTCTCCAGCCGACGCCGGGCCCGATGATCGGCGCCGTGCAGGTTGACCAGCACGTCGGACATGACAACGTCGCCCTCGTCGTAGAGCGCCTGGCGGAGTTCCTTGCTCCTGAATGCCGCGTGGGCCTGCTCGTAGGTCGACACGGTGATGTCGGTGACGGCGGTCATGGCGTGGTCTCGTTCGCTTCGCGGTCAGCGGTCGGGCGCGCCGGCCCAATGGAGGGGGCAAGCCACCGAGCGGTCCGGCGGAGGACCTCGCGGTGGTCGGGTTGGTCGACGGCGGCAGCGTCGTGGCCGAGCAGGTCGGTCACCACCCGCCCCGAGCCGACGGTGCGCGCCCACAGCACCGGGTGATCGGTGCCGCCATGGGCGCTGGTCAGCAGCGGAACCAGGTCCGCGCCATGGTCGAGGAAGCCGTAGACCTCGTCGATCGTCGTGAACGCGGCAATGCCTGCGGTGAGGGGGTGGATCCGCCCCGCTGCGGTGGGGACGACTTGCGCCGGCCCGTGCGGCGGGTGCGACGAGCGCTCCCAGTTCCAGGTGCCGCCGAGGCAGGCGGCCCACCGCGGATCGCCGTCGAAGCAGATGGCGGCCGCATGGAGCGCCAGCAGGCCACCGCCCTCGACCACATAGCGCTCGAGGGTCTCCGCTTCGTCGTCGCGCAGGGTGAACGACCAGTCGTCTCGGAGGTGAGCGTGGCGCTCGGCCGACATTGGCCCATGCAGTCCGTTGACGGTGACGAGGTCCCAGGCGTGCGGGTTCGCAGCGAGTGCTCGCAGCGCCGCTCGCGGATCCGTGAACACCGTGGACTGCACGCCCTCCTCGGCCAAGATCTCGACGAGCATCGTCGTGGTCGCCTCGAAGTCGTGGAGCGGACCACCCGAGATCACGAGGTTGGTGGCCACGATCAGGCGTCCTCGGCCGGCCCGACCAAGTCCACGGCTGCGGGACGAGGGAGGGTGCCGATGATGCTCGAGGTCACACCGCCATCGACGAGCAGCTCGGTGCCGTTGATGTAGGCGGCCTCGCCGGAGAGCAGGAACAAGATGGCGTCGGCCACATCCTGAGCGGTACCGAGGCGGCCGAGTGGGACGCTCGCCGCTCGCCGTCGACGGATGCGATCGTCGGCGTAGATCGGCTCGGACATCCCGGCGTCGATGAGACCAGGAGCGACGGCGTTGGCGCGGATGCCGCTCGGCCCCCACTCCAGGGCCATCTGCTTCGTGAGCAGTGCGACCGCCGCCTTGGTGGCGCCGTAGGCACCGGCATTGGGTCCCGGAGCGACACCGTTCATCGAGGTCACGGTCACGAGCGAACCCCCGGTGCCGGCACTGATCATCCGGCGAGCCACGGCGCGCGCGGTGATGAACGTGCCCGTGAGGTTCACGTCGACGACGTGTCGCCAGTCCTCGATGGCAACATCGGCGAGCGGTCCGAAGCGCACGATCCCGGCGTTCGCAACCAGGCCATCAGGAGCCACCGCGCCGGTGGCGGAGGCGAAGCGTTCGAGGGCGTCATCGACCTCGGCCTCCACCGCGGTGTCGGCGGCCAGCGCGACCGCCCCCCGGCCCAGCTCCGCGGCCAACTGCTGCGCGCCGTCGCCGTCGCGATCCAGTACCCCGACGCGCCAGCCACCGTCGGCCGCGGCCCGAGCGACCGCGGCACCCAAGCCGCTCGCGGCGCCGGTCACCACCACGCACCTCGTCATCGCTGCGCGATCTCCTGCGTCAACAGCTGGTTCGCCCACTGGCCGACCTTCTCGCCGGGGAGCAGGCGGCGCTCGGGCCAGGGTCGTTCCAGGTCGACGGCCCGGCCCCGCGAGATGACGTGACGGAGGTTGGACCGGTCACCCAGCACCCGCACATCGACCGACGGATCTCCGTCGACCACCAAGACGTCGGCACCGGCACCGGGCGCGATCACGCCGATCGTTCCCTCGTCTCGGCGCAGGGCGATGGCGCCGTTGGCGGTGGCGCAGCGAATGGCCTCGAGCGGCGTGAGCCCCATGGCGTCGACCAGGACCTCCAGCTCGCGGGCGTGCCAGTGGCCGTAGGGCGTCAGGGCGAACCCGCTCTCGGAGCCGCTGAGGATCCGGACCCCGGCGTCGTGGGCGGCACGGAGCACCGTGGCCGTGGCCTCGATCTCGCCCCGGAAGAGGTCGACCTGGTTGGGAGCGGCTCCGACCTTGGCTCCGTGGTCAGCCAAGTTGGCGAGGAAGGTGAAGGTCGGAGCGATGGCGCAGCCGGACTCCACCACCGCCGCGAGTGCGGTTTCGTCGATGAAGCTGGCGTGGAGGATCAGGTCCACGCCGGCCTCCGCCGCGAGGCGGGTCGACTTGGCGCTGCGGCAGTGGGCCAAGACGGGGGTGTCGAGGTCGTGCGCGGTGTCCACGACGGTTCGGAGCTCCTCGAGGGTCCACACGGTGAGCTCGCCGTCGTGGTTCGGGAGCGACCCGGTGACGTGGATCTTGATCCAGTCGGCGCCGTGCTTGATCTGCTGGCGGGTGGTCCGCACCATCTCGTCCCGGCTGCCCATGACGTGGGCGTAGGCGGCGGTGCCGGAGTCGGGGATGAGCCGCCCGGCGGTGCCCCCGGCGGCGGTCAGCAAGGCGTTCATCCCACTGGTCATCCGCGGGCCTTCGACGATGCCGGCCTCGATTGCGTCGCGCAGCGCGGGGCCGAGGTTCCACAGGCAGTCGGCATCGAGGAACCCGGTCACGCCGGCGAGGAGGAGCTTCTGGACGTTGAAGGCGGCGACCAGCGCAGCCGTGGACTGATCGCGGTGGAAGAACAGCTCGTCGTTGCTGGCGGGCTCGCCGAACGTGATGTGGCAGTGGGCATCGATGAGCCCGGGCATCACGGTGAGGCCACTGGCGTCGACCTCGTCGAACCCCGGGCCAGCTGTCGCCCGGACTCGGGCCTCGCGGCCGACGGCCACGATGAGGTCGCCCTCCAGGTACACGTCGGTCAGCGCCGTCGGCGGAGTTCCGGTGCCGGAGATCACGGAACCGCCGGCGATGAGCAGGCCTGCCGGTCGGGTCACCACAGCTGATCGCACTCCTCGGCGACGGCGCGCACGGCACCGTGGAGCGCCTCGGGCACCGAGGCGAGCGCCTCGGCGGAGATCTCGTCGGAGAACCGCAGCCGCTCGGCGTCGGCCAGCTCGCGGGAGGTGGGCATCCACGCCGAGTGCAGCACCATCGGGATGGTCTCGCGGTTGGTCCCGGCAAGGGTGGCGATGGGACCGGCGCCCACGTCGGCGGCGTCGAACAGCTCCACTCGGAAGCCGTCGTCGTTGCAGACCGGCTGCACCACGTAGCCGTCGTGACCCCCCGGTTCACCGCCCGAGTAGCAGCCTGGCGCCGGACCGCGGGGCGCGAACGTCGGCGAGGTGACGTGGTCGCTCACGTCGGCGTACTCCCAGCGGGCCTTCAGCTCCATGCTCGGGCGCTCGAACGAGCAGAGCGACCCAGGGGTGTCCTCCCGAAGGAGGTCGAGATCGATGCGCCCGGCGTACATCTTGGCGGCGCGCTGACTGATGTTGCCCGGGCGACAGCCCTGGTAGGTCACATGGTGGAGGGTAGGTGCGGACATGCCCGCGGTACTCCAGTCCATGGCGGACAGCTGGAGGTTGAAGGCCCAGTCCTGCTTGAACGTTCCGACGTGGCTGATCGTGCCCGCGTCCGGATGGAACACGATCTCGGTGATGGTCTCCGGGGCCATCGCCATGTTGTAGAGACCGGCGACCCGAGGGTCGATCGCGTTCCCGTGCACGTCGAGGTCGTCAGGTCGCAGGTACAGCCCGAGGTCCATCAGGTCCATGCCCTCCCAGACCACCGACACACCGTCCGTGTCGTCCCACTTGGCGTAGAAGTGGCCCGTCGGAGGCGACATCGTGAAGCACGTGGGCTTCACGGGCGTGCCCGAAACCAGGCCCTCGACCTGTTCCTTGCGGATCAGCCAGACCGGGATCTCGTCGTCGATGGTGACGGTCCGCTCCCCGCCGAACATCTCGTTGGGATCGGCCTTGAAGTTGCCCGAGTCGCAGAGGATCACCCAGTCGCGGGTCTGGCTGACAGTGTGGATCGACCCTGCGAACGTCACCCCTTCGAGCGGCCAGTGCTGCACCCGGCTGCCGTCGTGGCGGTCGAAGCGAACCAGGGACGGACGCATGGCGAACGTCGGGTCCGTCACGGGCTCGAGCTTCACGGTCCAGAGGCAGTGGCGTTCCGGATCGGCCACGGGGTGGGCGGTCGAGAGCAGGAACGGCAGCACACCGCCGAGCGCAAGGGAGCTTCCACCCCAGCTGTCGACGTGGCCGACCTCGGCCACGAACTCCAAGGTCTCGGGGTGGAGCTCGACCGGGCGCCCGCCGTCCCACGTGGTGTAGAGCCGGTTGCCCCACGGCAGCGGTGCCGTGTTGGAGGAGTTGGGTGCGCCAAAGGGTGATTGGTAGCCGACCGGGCTCGCCGTGAACTGCTCGGGGTGACGGTCGAACAGGCGCTTTGCGGGGGTCTGGATGGACCGCGACTGCCAGGAGAACCGACCCGGCGCGGCGCCTCGCGTACCCGGGTCCAGGGAGAGGCGGCAGATGGCGCCCCAGTCGAAGACGGCGTAGGGAAGGTTGCCGGTGATCTGCGGGCTCGAGAAGACGACGTCGCCGCTTACGTCCGCCGGCCAGGCACCCGACACGACCTCGAGCTCGAAGTCTCGATGGGGAGCGGTGGTGAGCGACGCAGGAACGGGCACGCGGGCCTCCTCGTTTCGACCTAGGTTTACAGTGTTCACCAACGTAGCCAGATCCGCTCGCCGTCGGGGTCCGAGCCGACGAGCACCGGCAAGGAGCCACCGTGGAAGCAGCCCTCGAAGCGAGGATCCGGGATCGCATCGACCAGGAGAAGTCGCGTACCGCGCCCCCCGCCGACGCCGTCGCCGTGCCGCTGATCCCCACCGGGCGCTACACCGACCCCGCCTTCCACGACCTGGAGAGAGCGCGGATCTTCGGGCGGAGCTGGCTGTTCGTCGGCCACGAGTCCGAATGGCCTGATCCAGGCTCGTACCGACTGATGACCCGCTCGGGTGCACCCATCGTCGTGGTGCGAGGAGACGACGGTCAGCTCCGCGCCTTCTACAACGCCTGCCGCCACCGTGGCGCCCCCGTCACCCGAGACGAGTGCGGGACTGCCCGGCGCCTCACCTGCCAGTACCACTCCTGGTCCTACGGCACCGACGGCACGCTCAAGAACGTTCCCGATTCCCGCAGCTTCGTCGACCTGGACACTGCGCAGCTCGGCCTGGAGCCCGTCCGCTGCGAGACCTGGGACGGCTGGGTCTTCATCAGCGAAGACCTCAGCGCAGACCCGCTGGTCGAGTTCCTCGGCCCGGTCGCCGACCAGATGGCGGTGATCAACGGACCGGTGATGCGGGCGGTCGGCACCCAGGTGCACCACCTGGCGTGCAACTGGAAGCTCATGGTCGACGCCTTCTTGGAGGTGTACCACGTGCGCACCGTGCACCCCGACAACGCCGCGTTCCTCTACAACGACCAGGCCACCACGGTGGCCATGCTGCCCAACGGCCACAGCCGGCTCACCGTCGAGAAGCACGACGACTTCCGAGACTTCCCGATGGTGTCCGACGAGTACGACAACCCGGCGGTCCCGTCGCTGTGGCGCCAGACCTCCACGTCGTACGGCATCTTCCCCAACCTGGTCGTCCCCATGGACACGGGCGCGTTCACCTTCTTGTGCATGTGGCCAACCAGCGCCACCACCACCGACCTCGAACTGCGCTGGTACGCGCCGGCCTGGCAAGGTGACGCCGTGCCGCAAGAGCACCTCGACCGCATGGAACTGTTCGACACGGTGATGACCCAGGACAAGGCGAACATGGCGCCGATCCAGGCTTCGATCTCCTCCCCCGGCGCCCGGCCGTTCCAGCTGGGCTGGCACGAACGGCTCATCCACCACTTCCAACGAGCCGTCGACCTGGCGATCGGCCCCGACGACCTCCCGCCCGGAACGGCCGTCTCCGATGCCCTCGACTCCTTCATCGAGCCGGCGTGAACCTGCCTGGGCGCCCCGTCCGGTCGATGCTGCTGGCCGCGATCGTCGTCGCCGGCCCGCTGGCGGCCTGCAGTTCCGGCGGCAACGACTCGTCCCCGGCCGACACGAACCGCACCACGACGACGACCACGACGACGACCACGAACCGCCTCCCGGAGGGCGTCGAGGATCTGGTTGGGCGCTACGCCCACTTCGACGTCGTCGCCTACGAGGACGCCACGATGAAGACGCTCATCATCAGCACCGGTTTCTCCGACCTCACCCTGCGCGACGGCGAGCTGTGGAACCAGATGACCTTCTGCCACGCCGACACGGTGGTGGACCAGAACATCGACGTGTCGATCTCGGACGCGGCGACGCAGGCCATCAAGCCGATCGCCACACCGGTCACCGTGACCAAGGTGGACGGCAAGCTGCACGTGGAACGGGCCGCCACCCCAACCGGCATCGGAATCCGCTTCGAGGACCCCGCCACCGATGAGCTGCCGACGGATCCGAACGACCCGCGCATCTTCGATGCCGACGGTGACGGCAACCCCGGCGTGACGTCGACCGTGAAGGTCAGCAAGGATCTGCAGGGAGAGATCTACCTGGCCCGTCGCGAGATCTTCGCCTACGACGTCACCCAACGCGACCCCGACCGCCTCGTGGGCACCATCACCGACAACTCCGAGCAGCTGATCCTCGGCGCCAGCAACCCGGCCTTCGAGACCCCCGCCCAGTGGACCCAGCTCGACGACCCCGAACGGAACCCGGTGATCTGGCAGCGCGTCGAGGACGACCTCGACTGCGCCGGCCTCGCGAAGCAGCGCAACGAGCTCTTTCCGCCGAACCCGAAGGCCGATTGGTGAGACGGAACTCCCCGCGCCGGCGACCGGCGCACGGCCTCGGCGGTGCGCTCCTCGCACACCGCTCCACGCCGTCGAGTTGCGTCCCTAGGCCCGGCCGACCGATCGGGAACGAGCGTCGAAGTCGAGGCGCAGGGTCGCCGTGTCGCTGCGCAGCGAGACGTCCGTGGCAAGGCGATCGACGGTTCCCCAGGTCGAATCGTGCCGGGGGAAGTCGCCCAGTTCCTGCGCCACGCCGTCGACCGTAAACGCAGCGGTGGAACCGAACGCGACCTCGCCCGAGGTCGGCGAGGTCCAGGCCACGGTGAAGCCGGCGTCGTCGCGCTCCACCGCCGGCTCCGATGCGGTAACCGCGGCGATGAATGCGTCGAACGAACGCGTGTCTGAGGCATCGCCCACCTCGACGATCCAGACGTTGTCCGGCCCGCCTTCGGCAACGAGGTCGAAGGGCTTGACCTGTCCATCGGTCGGCTCGACCGCCGGGTTCGAGGCGCGCCAGTCGGGCTTGCGCCACGACCAGAGCGCGATGTAGCCGTCGCCCTTGCGTACGAAGGTCCAGTGGTCCGAGCGCACCACCTCATCGAAGCGGTCCTGCGGAACGTAGGCGTGGGTGAAATCCCGGTAGCCGAAGATGCTCCAGAGCAGACCGTTGGTCGTCTCGTCCCACTTCGGTTGGTAGATGTGGATGCCCGTCCGCTCGTGCTGGGCCGAACGAGGGACCGATGCTTCGCCGGTCCAGTAGCCGGGCTTGGCATCGTCCTCCCAGCCCTCGGCTTCGGGCACGCCGGTGCGGGGATGGGTCGTGAACACGATCGCCCCCGGGGCCACCGTGGCCTGCCAAGCCTGGATCTGATCGCGCATCTCGCCGAAGCGATGGTCCACCACCGTGGCGAGCGACACCGCCTCGCTGCGCCAGCCGTACGTGTTCGCCTCACGCAGATGACCGAAGTTCACGATTGCGTTGTTGGCCTGCACGAACTCGCGGACGCGTTCGGGGTCACCGCCGTTGAGGTCGACGATCGCCTTGACCTGGGACAGGGCCGCGGTGTCGAAGAGCCGGAACTTCTCGGCGGCGGCCAGGTTCGCCCGGGTCATCTGCCAGGTGCCGAGCATCCCCTGCGACCACCAGAACGAGAGGTTCGCCGGATCGTCGAAGTCGCGACCGAACGGCGCCTCGGGCTTGTCGACAATCGGCGCACTGCCGTCGACGAAGATGCCGTGGCGCTCCCGCACCACCCCCGGGCTGGTCCCCGTGGCCATGTCGACGAGCACCTGCGGCGCCCGGTACCGCTGCGATCCAGCGAAGTAGGTGGCGCCCGAGTCGGCCCCACCTGCGTAGTCGAGGTCGGTGTCGTCGAACAGCAGCTTGAACACATCGAACGTGGACTCGCGGACCGTGAGCTTGTCCTTCGCATACGTGCGACCACGAGACGCGGCGTAGACGCCCGCGTGGCAGAACGCCGCCATGTCGAGCACGCACAGATCCAGGCCCATCCCTGCGGCGATGATCAGGTCGGGGTCCTCGGCGAACTCCGCCAAGGTGAGCAGCGGTGCCACGTTCTTCTTCATGTACACGTGGCTGTGCCACTCGAAGAACCCGAACCGGGCCCGCTCGTCGACCCAGTCGAGGATCGGCTGCTTCGAACGCTCGGCATGCTCGGCCCCGGTGAGACCCGTGACGGTGAAGGTGCGCTGGGGCATGCGGGTGCCGGCCAGGTACTCGTTGACGAGGCCGATGATCAGGTGGTTCTCCGACCAGAACCACTGGTCGTCGATCCGGTCGGCGGGGATCGGGTCGTCCCAGCGGTAGCGGTTGTCCACCATGCGCTGCTCGATCGCCTCGATCACCGCAGCATCGAGTGTGGTCATGGCGGAGGACTCGTCGGCGAGGACGAGGAGCCAGTGCAGGTACATGAGCTGGAAGTCGCGGGTGTCGTGCCAGGTGTCGATGCGCTCCCAGGTCGGTTGCAGGGAGTCGACGGTGACCGCACCGGGATCCCACGTGAACGTCGCGTCGCGCTGTGCGGCGACGAGATGTGCGCCGATCGACGGTGGATCGCTCGGGTCCAGCGCCTTGGTGGCCACCGCCAGGTACTGGTCCACCCGTGCCTGGTACGCAGCCTCATCGATCAGGCCAGCGGTACCGGGCGCGGCCAGCGAGGTTGCTGCTGACCCCCGGTCTGCCGTGCCGCCCGTGGCGGACGGAGTCGCTCGCGAACCCGAGTCGCTCGAGCAACCCCCGAGCACCGCAGCGCCAGCAACACCCAGGCTCCCGGCCAAGAACCGGCGTCGATCGATTCGCATCGCAACCCCCCTCTCTCATCCAGCCTGATGCTGGAACGTCGATCTCGACCGCCCGATGGCTCGCGCCAGTTGACCCGTAGCGGGCCGGATCAGTTGGGCACGGTCGAGGCCTGGGCGGCGGCGAGGAGCTCATCGGCGTCGACCTGGAGCAGGAAGCCGCCGGCCACCGCGCTGCCCCTCGAGGCACGAGGTGAGGAGCAGTGCGACCGCAGCAAGGCCTGCAGCAACGTTCCTCGCGTGAATCGACTGGTCATGCTCATCGGGCCCCCTGCGTGCGTCCCGTCAACGCCGACTTCCGGCCCCGACATCCCGGGCGGAATGTAGTGGCGATTTCCGACGGACGCGTCGAGCTCGGAAGTTGCCGACCCGACGACAGCTGCGCGCGTCCTCCCAGCTAGTGGCCCCGGCACGTTGCGGCCCCCGCCCGGCCCGCAGGGCCCGGCCGATGGCGTTCAGGGCTCGGCTGGCTGGCCGAGGGCGCGGTCGATGAAGGCGTCGAAGCCTTCATCGTCGAAGTGGATGTTGAGGTTGTCGCCCTCGTGGGCGATCGTCATCGATGGGCAGTAGAAGTCGTCGTCGCCGATGAAGAAGTGAGGCGACCCCTTGACCCCGCGCTGTTGGCCTTCGGTCCAGTCGGCCACTTCTGGTCCCCGATCCGGGGACTCGGACCAGCTCGCCGAGGCGGGCCAAAGCTCGCGCAGCACGGACTCGCTCGAGATGTCTTGGCCGTCCTCGAACAGCGCCGTTCGGAGGAGGAGGCTGAGCCGCTCGCCCTCCGAGATGCTCTGGGCGTAGGCCGCGTGGGCGACTCGGAGGGCCGGGATCGAGGTGCGGGGGAACGTGTCCGCGTCGAAGCCTCGGAACAAGTCCGGGGCGACGGAAGCTCGGAGGGCCTCGACCTTGGTCGCCACTGCGGCTCCTTCGAGCGGCTCGCCGTTCACGAGTTCGAGTGGCCAGGCTCGAACGTGGAGCCGCACGTCCTCACGAGAGCGGGCGTTTCGTTCGCCGACGAAGCGGCGGAAGCCGACGTGGGCGAAGGGGCAGGTGATGTCGGCGAAGACCTCGATCATGTCCATGGTGGCTACAGCCTCTTTCGGTGCTCGGGGGGTTGCTCGGGACAGCCCGAACATGGTTCGACCTGCGTCAGGTGTTGGTGGCGAGGGCTGCCTCGACCTGCTCGGGCGTGGGAGGGCGGAGGGCGCAGGCCGGGGCCTCGGTGGCGTTGCCCTCGAAGGGGTTGGCTCCGTTGATCAAGACGGTGGGCGACCCGGCGAACCCGTGCGGCACGGGACGGCCTTCCTCGACCAACACGGTGGTGACCACCACTCGCCGCGGCGAGGTCCCGGCGATGTGGTGGACCCGCTCGATGATGGGTCCCGCGTTGGGGCACTCAGCGGTGTACTGCACGTCGACGGTGATGTCGGCCCGCTCACCGATCTGGCTGGGCTGGGTGCCGCCTGGTCCGAGGAGCCGGTCGAGGAGCCGCCGCTCTCCGGGCCATGCCTCCTCGATCGCTTCGCGTGGTACTTGCCGGGCGGCATAGCGCAGGGCGAGCACGACCACGATCACGTCGTCGAGGGGCCCGATGACCGGGAGGAACTCGGGGATGAAGTCGATGGGGCTGATCACCCAAACCGCAGCGATGGCGACGGCGACCTTGGCACGGCGTGGGACCCGCGGGTCCTTGCGGAGCGTGCGCAACGTGGTGGCACATGCCGGGAGGAACCCGGCGAGATCCTTGGCGAGGCCTGGTGGAAGGCGTCGTGCCAAGACGATCATGACGGCCCAGGAGGCCACGACCACAGCGACGCCGACGACGAGCCAGCCGTACAAGCTCACGTCGATGCCTGCACTGCGGTCACGCCACGGTGAAGGCGTTGACCATGCCGCGCTGGTAGTGGACGTGAGTTTCGCCCATGTCCATCCCCGAGTCGCTGCCCATGTCGTGGCCGCCGCTCATGTCCTCGACGAGGTTGCAGAAGGCGATGTAGTCGCCCGCGGGCAGATCGAAGGTCTTGGTTGCGGACTTGCCGGCCGCCAGGTCCGTGATCTCCCCGAGCTTCTTCGACTCGGGGATCTTGTCCTCGTTCAGCGAGCCATCAGCCTTGGTAGGCAGCGAGGCGGCATCGGAAGCGCGCACGATGACCAACTCGTGGGTCTCCTTGCCCGTGTTCGTGGCGCTGATCGCCACCTTGCCTGCCGGAATGGTGCCCTTCGGGGGAACGACAGACCACTCATCGAGCACGAAGGTCGTCGCCCGCGATGACGAGGTATCGGAGGTGGCCGCAGGCTGGTCGCTGCCACAGCCAGCAAGCAGGGCGGCAACAGCAAGGGGGGCGGAAACAAGGGCGAGCCGGCGACGGAAGGACACGGGAACTCCAAGGGTCACAGGACCGCGGGTACAGGTCCTGCACCGCAGCCTACGGGTACCCAGGTTCGACCAGACCGATCCCTTCCTACGCACCGGCCCCAAAATTCACTCCGTGCAGGATGTACCTTCTCGGGTCACCCAGCAGGAGGCGGAAAGTGCTTAAGCGGATCACTACGGGGTGCCTGATGATCGCTGTGCTGGCCATGGCTGGCGTGACCCTGAGTGCTTGTGACATTCCGGCTGATGGCTCCCTGAACTCGTTCACGATCAAGAGCGCCGGGCAGGTGGCGAACTTCACCATCACCGGCTCCGTCGGGAAGCGCGTCAGCATCCAGATCCCCAATGCCGGGACGCTGTGCGAGGGCGTCGTCTATCACGAGATCGCCGTCACCCTCTACAAGCCCGACGGCACCCAGGCGGCCCTCGGGTATGGGTGCAATCCGCTGGCAATCGACCACTACCGCCTGACGACCACCGGTAGCTATCGGGTGGGCATCGACCCATCCGGTAGTCGAACCGGGACGGCGAATCTCGTCGTGTTCACGAACGGCGACACGACTGAGGCCGTGACACCCAACATCTTGGCTCCGGTCACAATCGCGACACCCGGCCAGATCGCAACCTTGACCGTCCCCGGTGCGGTGGGCAAGCGGATCAGCGTCCAACTCCCCGATGCCGGGACGCTGTGTGAGGGTGTCGCCTACCACGAGGTGTCCGTCACCCTCTACAGGCCCGACGGCACGCAAGCAGCCATCGGGTACGGATGTGGGGCGCTCGCGATCGACCACTACCGGCTGACGACAACCGGCACCTACACGGTGCGCATCGACCCCGACAGCGACCGCACCGGGTCTGCGAACGCCGTCGTCTACACGAACGCCGACACCACAACGCCGGTCAACGCGAACACGCTCCAGCCGTTCCAGATCGCAACCCCCGGACAAGTCGCGAACTTCACCCTTGCCGGTACGACCGACCAGTTCGTCAGCGTGCAGGTGCCCGATGGGGGCACGGTGTGTGAAGCCGTGCCGTACCACGGGGTTACCGTCACGCTGTTCAAGCCCGACGGAACCCAGGCGGCGCTCGGGTACGGGTGCAGCGCCCTGGCCATCGACCACTACCGGCTCCCGACTGCGGGCACTTTCACCGTGCGGATCGACCCCGGCGCCGACCGCACCGGATCAGGGACCTCGGCGCTCTACATCAACGCCGATCCCACCACCCCGGTCGCCTCGAACGTCTCGCAGCCATTCACGATCACCACCCCAGGACAGCAGGCCAACCTCACCATCGCCGGGAACGCTGGCCAATCCATCAGCGTCCAAGTGCCCAACTCCGGGACCATCTGCTACCCAGCCAAGTACCACGCGGTCGCCGTCGTGCTCTACAAGCCCGACGGCACCCAGGCAGCCATCGGCTACGGATGCAGCAGCACTACCGCAGTCGACCACTTCATGATCGCCACCAGCGGTACCTACACCGTGCGCATCGACGCAGACACCGACCGCACTGGCACTGGCGACGCCATCATCACCCTGGGCTGATCATCGGGCTCTCGGCGAGGCCTGTCATCGGCAGTCGTCGCCACTGCGCAGGTCGCGCACCTATCGTCGCCGTGTGACAGCGCCCGCCTACCAGGCAATGAGTCCACTCCATGACCTCGGCCCGCTCGCCGAAGCGGTCGACCACGTCCTGCACGATCGCGTGGTCGGTGTCGAAGTAGCGGTGCGCGAGGTGGTCCCGCATCCGGGCGATCTCCTTCCTCGGCACAGCCGGTGCGCTGTCCAGGAGGTCGGGGTCGATGCCCTTGACTGCCTCGCCGATCTCGATGAGGCGAACGCGAACGGCGTCGTAGACCGTGCCGTCGTGGAGGTCGCCTCTCGCGAGGTAGTCCTGGATCGCATCGACCGCCTCGAGGATGTCGGCCAGACGGGCTTCGTCTTGTCGGCTCAAAGCGGCACGGCCTCGAAGAACACGAGTATCTGAGGTCAGCACCGAGGACTTGAACGCTCGCCTCGGCTCTGTCTTAGGCGGCTACACCCGCTAGTTCCAGGAGGCTCTTTCGGTCAAGCAACTGCCTTGGGCACACAGCTGTTCTAACCGTCACTCCCCCGCCGGATGATCGGGTGATGGCCCGTCGCAACGATCCCGTCCGTATCCGTGCCGCCAAGCTGACCGGCGCGGCTTTGGCCGTCCGTGACGCCGTGGTGCTCGCTCCGCCTGCGGTTGTCCAAGCCCAACGCGAGGCCATGCCGAGCCTCTGGGAGCGCATCGACCCCCTCACCGAGTTAGCGGTCGAGGAGTAGCGCCCCGCAGCCGTCATGAGGCTCGACCGAAAGGCTCGTATCCTCCATTCGTGATGGGTCCGGCCAGTGGGGAAGTTGAACTCGATGCCGCGGCACTCTGGCGCACCGTCGCGGGCCGGATGGCGAGTCACGTCGAGGCCGGACGAGAGCACTTGCTGACGGAGGACGTGCTTCGTTTCGCCACCGTCGTGGCGATCGAGGAGCAGGGCATCAGCCCTAGACACCTCGGGCTTGAGCACCTGCTGCCGGACAAGGGCAAGATCGACCTGGTGGTCGGGTCGCCGCCCACCATCGCGATCGAGTTCAAGTACCCCCGCGACTCAAGGACCGGCACCTCGCCCGACACCATGACCACCGGCGAGATGTTGAAGGACTTCTACCGCCTCGGGGACCACGCTGAGATTCCTGAGCGATGGGCGGTCGTCCTGCTCAACCACCGGCTCCGTCGGCATCTGGAACGACGCACCGATTGCAGGTGGACCTTTGATGCGGGGTCAGTCCTGCGGTTCCACCCCGACGGGCACAAGCTCCTCCCGGCGACGGCAGGGGCGCAGCTTTCGCGGTGGTCAGGTGCGACCGTCGAGGCCCGGTGCGAGTCGGCTCACCAGATCGGGGGACTTCGACTCGCAGCCTTCCGCATCCTCGATCTACCGGCTTGCACCATGTGTGGCTCGATGGACACCATCCCGATCGTGTACGGCTACCCCGGACCCGAGATGATGGAGGAGGCGCAGCGAGGCGAGGTCATCCTGGGCGGGTGCTGCGTCATCGAGGACCAGCCCAACCAAGAGTGTCGAGCTTGCGGAGCACAGTTCGCCCTTGCGTCGGACCGGCGCTGATCTCCGGCGGTTCAGAGGCTGTCGGGGTATCCGGCAACGCCATCACCATTCAGGTCGGTGCAGAGGCCGGGTGAATCTGCGAACGAGGCCATGCAGTCGGCCCCGTACTGCAAGTAGACGCCGGAGCCATCGCCCTCGGGGTCGATGCAGTCAGGATGGGAGCCGAGGCTGCACGGACTCCCATAGGCGGGCCTAGCGGCCGTAGTGGGCGGAGGAGGAGGCGGTGCGGTCGTCGTAGGTGCGGCCGTCGTCGTGGTGGGCGGGGCTGTCGTCGTGGTCGTGCTCGTTGTGGTCGAGGTCGAGGTCGACGTAGTGGTCGTCGCCTCGGTCGGCGTGGTGCGCTCGGCCTGCTTGTCGCCGGAAGCACCGCATCCCGCCAGCACGACGCTCATGCTCGCCACCGCTACCACTACCCGCCCACCTGTTCGCATCCCGAGGAGAGTACGGCCCGTGCCGAGTCGGCGTGCCCAAACTGACTGCCGACGGTGACGTCCGATTGCGTGCCGCCCCCGTCACCTCCGTCGCTACTACCTCCCGATGCCCCCAAGGCGATGCAGCCGCCGACGGCCAAGAAGGGGACGCAAGCGCTAACGATCTTGAGCCAACGTTCCCGTTGCAGGTAACGAGCACGCTCATCCGGCACCATCGCGGCGAGCCGCGCTTGGCGGGCCGGAGCGCGCTGCTCGATCATCTCCTGGCCCTTCGCCTGGTGCTCAGCACGAGCGCGCTGCTTCGCCATCTTCTGCTCGACAGCAAGCTGCTTCTTGGCCTTGCGCTTCGCTCCAACGTCATAGTTCGGCTCGGGCTCGCAATGCCGTTGGCCATCGTTCCGCAAGGTCCTGGATTAAAGACTGCGCGAGCACGCCCACTGACCTGACCTGCACATCCGGATCGCTAACCCCTCGTGACCTCAAATCCGGCCAAGCCCAGCAGGAAGATGTCGGCTACCCCGCCGACACATCCCAGAAGCCAGCCCATCGCTACGCCTATATTGCGGAGGCTTGGCGGGGCGTTCCTGCCTGCATGGGGAGGAAACCGTGTCTGATTTGCCACCGCCGCCTGGGTCGTACCCGCAGCAACCACCCCCGCCAGGGAGCCAACCGCCGCCTCCGCCCGGAGGCCACCCGCCTCCAGGTGCATGGCAGCAACCGCAGCCAGCCGCCCCCAAGCAAGGAGCGGGCTGCTTGAAGATCGGACTCATTGTGCTGGCTGTCTTCGTCGTGCTCGGCATCCTCGGAGTGGGCTGCCTCGCCATCGCTGGCAACGAGGTAGCAGACAACATCGACAAGTCCTTTACGACCGAGCCCGGCAAGACGGTTACCGACGACCCGGCTTCTGATAGCTCGACCACCGATGCCGAGAAGCCGAGCAAGGAGCCGGTAGTAGTAACTGGCTTCACGAAGTACGAGGCGCTTGGTAAGACGTGGGTCTCGGTCGGGATCGTGCTCACGGACTTGTCGGGTGGGAGCCAGGAACTCACGGTCAGCCTCTTGGATGCGGAGGGCAACCCAATCGCCACCTCCACTGATTACGTCGGCTCGGACCGTGACGGAGGAGAAGTCCTCGCCGCCGTGAACTTCACGGACGACACGCCCACGGTCGCAAGCGTCCGGGTCGACCTCACCAATGCTTCGAGTTTCACGGACGCGACACCCTTCAAGGTGGAAGTCACCGGTCAGGAGTTCGATGGGAACTTCTGGAGCATCAAGGGCACCGCAACCAACGACGGTTCTGAAAACGTCAATCTTGCGACCATCACCTGTGTCGGATTCAAGGCGGGCAAACCCGTCGCTGGTGCGACGACCTCCACCGGCACGATGGTGCCCGGCGCAAAGGTCGCCTGGGATGCACAGGGCACCTTTGACCCGCAGGCCGATGAGGTGCGATGCCAAGGCGAAAGCTTGTGAACCGGTCCTCGTTCCCCGTTCGGGGCTGAGCCTTCCGCCAAGGCAGCCAGACATCGCTGGCGGTCCGGGCAGGCAACTCGCATCCCGACACGGGCGGCTCGCCACCCAACGTTCCACGCCGTACCCATCGCCTACCTCCCATCCCAATAGTACGGGCACTGGCTGCCGATGTCATGGGTCAGTCGTTCCAGGGCGGTCCAGTCCCTTGGCTGTCAACTTGGCTGTCAAAGCCCGATTTCGGGCTCCGATCTTGAACCCAAAAACGGCGAGAGGCCCCCGGAGGGGCCTCTCGCCTGCGTATCTGGCTGGCGCGCTTGGAGGGACTCGAACCCCCAACCTTCTGATCCGTAGTCAGATGCTCTATCCAATTGAGCTACAAGCGCTGGGCGCTCGGCGCCGGACGACCCTAGCCGGGGGCTTCCTGCCGCTTCCAACGAGGACTGCGGCCGGTCGGGCCCATCAGCATCTGGGGCGTGTCACCCAAGGTCACCGAGGGCCGCCTCACCGATCCCGATGACCTCGACGCCCTCGCCGACTCGGACGACCTGTTGCTGGGAATCGCCGGCGACACCTCCCAGGCTTGACCGTCACACCCCCCGAGCACGATGGGTCAGTCATCGGGGGGTAGAACCGGAGGCACCCATGTACGACGAACCGATCCCCGATCCCATCGCCGAGCGGATCGCTGCGCTGCTGGACAAGGCGGAGTCCACCTCGTTCCCGGCCGAGGCGGACGCCTTCATGGCCAAGGCGCAGGAGCTCATGGCCCGCCACGCCATCGACGAGGCCATGCTCGACGCCGCCCGCGGCTCCCAGGACGAGATCGCCCAGGTGGAGATGACCATCGTCGCTCCCTACGCGTCCGCCAAGTCCGTGCTGCTCCAAGCGGTGGCGTCCTCGAACCGATGCCGGCTCGTGGTCTCGAACCGGCCCGGCGGGCGGGTCGTGTGCGCGCTTGTCGGGTTCGACACGGACATCCGCCACACCCGCTCGCTCTACCTCTCGCTTTCCCACCAGGCGGTGCGGTTCATGCTCGACGCCCCGCTCCCGCCCGGCGACACGCCGCGACGGTTCCGCCACTCGTTCCTGTTGGCCTACGCCTGGCGGATCGGCGAACGACTCGAGGAGGCCGATGCTCTCGCCCGCTCCGAGGCGGAGGCCGAGCAGCTGGCGAAGCCCACGGGTCGGTCCGTCTCGCTGGTGATGGCCAGCCGTGAGGCCAAGGTCGACCGCGCCTTCGCCGATGCGTTCCCTCGGCTCGGTACCAAGCGCATCAGCAGCTCCAGCGGCGGCGGTCATGCCAGCGGCCGGGCGGCTGCGGACCGCTCCTCGCTCGACCGCCCGTCGGTCAGCGGGGGTGGACGGGCCCTCCCCCGCGGTTGATCAGGCGCACGGGTCGTCTGCCGCAGCGGCCTCGCCGTCGGCGAGCGCTCGGCGCCGTCCACCGGCCCGGTGGAGGATGGCGGAAGTCGGGGTGATGATCAGCCACTCCCCGTCGTCGGAGGTGCGCGCCGTGCCGTCGACCAGGAGGCTGTGCGTCGGATGCCGATCGGTGACGGGCCACAGCAGCGTGGCGAGCGGGCGGTCCACGATGTTCATGGCCGTGCGGCGGCCGGCCCCCACCACCAGATCGCCGTCGCGCACCACCACGGACACGGCCACGACGTGCGGCCGGGTATCTCGGACCGTCACCAGGTAGGCATCGGGCCCCCGCTCGGCCACCACGTCGGACAGGTCGTCGATCCGCACCTCGATGCTCACCGCTGCAGGATCGCACACCGGCGCCCCGCCAGCATCGGCCCCCGGCGACGGTCACCCCCCTTGGGTACGGTGCGGATGTGCGTCGGGGATCCGACCGAAACCGAGGGAGACAGCCATGGAGAAGACCAGCTACCAGCCGGGAACCCCGTCGTGGGTCGACATCGGGGTGCCGGACATGGACGCGGCCGTCGCGTTCTACGGCGGCTTGTTCGGGTGGACGTTCACCGAGGGGGCCGAGGAAACGGGCGGCTACCGCCAAGCGCTCATCGGAGACAAGCAGGTCGCGGGGTTCGGCCCGAAGATGGATCCGGGTCCCCCGTTCTGGGCCACCTACATCGCCACCGACGACGCCGACGACGACGCCGCCAAGGTCGTGGCCGGGGGCGGGCAGGTGATCGTGCCGCCCTTGGACGTCATGGACTTCGGCCGCATGGCGGTCTTCGCCGACGACACCGGCGCCTTCTTCTCGGTCTGGCAGGCCGGCACCCACCCCGGCTGCGCGCTCGTCAACGAGCCCAACACGCTGGCGTGGAACGAGCTGAACACCCGCAACGCAGACGAGGCCAAGGCCTTCTACGGCGCGGTGTTCGGCTGGACGTCCGAGACCAACGAGTCGCCGATGATGACCTACACGGAGTGGCACCTCGACGGTGCCGTCATCGGCGGGATGCTGCACATGGGGCCGCAGTTCCCGGCGGAGATCCCCAACAACTGGCTCGTGTACTTCGCCGTCGAGGACACCGACGCGGCCGTGAGCAAGGTCACCGAGCTGGGCGGCAGCGTGATGATGCCAGCCATGGACATCGAGGCCGGCCGCTTCGCCGTGGTCGGCGACAACGCCGGTGCCCCCTTCGCCGTCATCAAGCTCGCCGCCGGCATGGCCTGAGGCCCGGTGGGGGTCAGAGCCGCCGGCGCATGAAGACCCGTGCGGCCGGGTCGAGCCCGTGCTCGGCCTCCTCGGCTCGCACGGTCAGGAGCCGGTCATCGGCTTGAACCTCGTCCTCGGACATCGTCTGCCAGCCGAGGTGGGCGTAGAGGGGCGCGTTCCATGCGACGTCGCGGTAGGTCGCCAACGTGAGCCAGGAAGCCTGGCCCGCCGCCCACTCGCAGACCGCCTCGATCAGGGCTCGGCCGACACCGCGTCCCGAGCACTCCGGCAGCACCGAGATCTGCTCGAGGTGGGGTTGGCCCGCCAGATCGAGCGCAAGGGCGTACCCGACAACGCGGCCGTCGAGCTCGGCCACCCAGACGCGGCCATCGGCCAGCGCCGGGTCGATGACTTCGGCCTCGAACGCCGCGTCGTGATCGGCGACGAACTCGAGACCCGGGACCGTGCGGAATCGCTCGCCGGCAGCCGCCTCGATCACCGGCAGCACGTCGAGATCGGCCGAGGTCGCGGCGCGAACGGTCACTCGATCCACGGAGGCTCCCTCAACTGCGCGGAACGTCCTTCCACGGGCCGTCCTTGTCGGTGCGCGGCTCGCCGGGCAGGCCCAGCACCCGTTCGCCGATGATGTTGCGCTGGATCTCCGAGGTGCCACCCTCGATCGAGTTCGCCCGCGCCCGCAGGAACATCTTCCGGCTGCTGCCGGGAGGCCCGGTGAGGCCGAGGTTCTCCACCCGCTTGTCGATGTACTCGTAGCCGACCAGTCCGGCCGGGCCGAGCAGGTCGATGCAGAACTCGTACACGTCCATGTTCACCTGCGCGAACACGAGCTTGGCGATGGATCCCTCGGGACCCGGGTTGCCGGCCCGGCGGTTCTGCGAGGCGCGGATGTTCGTGAGCCGCAGGACCTCGGACCGGATCCAGAGCTTCATCAGCTCGTCTCGGGCCGCGGCCGACTTGTCGACGTGCGGTTCCTCGTTCCAGATGCGCACGGCCTCGGCAATGGCGCCCGAGCCACGGGTGGGGACGCCGCCCCCACCGCCGCCGATGGTGGTGCGCTCGTTCGACAGGGTGGTCATGGCGACGCGCCAGCCTTCGCCCACGTCGCCGATGCGGTCCGAGTCCGGCACGCGGACCTCGGTCATGTACACCTCGTTGAACTCGGCCTCGCCGGTGATCTGGCGCAACGGCCGCACCTCGACGCCCGGGGCGTGCATGTCGAGCGCGAAGTAGGTCATGCCCTTGTGCTTCGGCGCGTCGGGGTCGGTCCGGGCGACGAGCATCCCGCGGTCGGCGATGTGGGCGAGCGTGTTCCACACCTTCTGGCCAGTGATGATCCACTCGTCGCCGTCGCGGACCGCCTTGCACGCCAGACCGGCCAGGTCGGAGCCGGCACCGGGCTCGCTGAAGAGCTGGCACCAGGCGTCCTCGCCGGTGAACATCCGCCGCAGCAACCGGGTCCGCAACGCATCGTCGCCATGGGTGACGACGGTGGGCCCGGCCATCGTCAGGCCGAAGAAGTGCCGTGAGTCGGCGCTCTCGGCACCGGCATGGCGCAGCGCGGCGTCGATGTCCTTCTGGTGGTTCGGGGCCAGGCCGAGCCCGCCCCACCCCTCGGGGAAGTGCACCCACGCCAGGCCGAGGTCGTACTGCTGTCCCCGCAGCTCCTCCATCGACACCGCCTTCGGGTCGACGGTGTCGAGCAGTTCCTCGATGCGCTCCTTGACGAGCTGGCCGGGATCGGTGGTCATCGGTGCCTCCGGAGAAGGTCGGGCGGGGAAGCCGACGGTACCGGCTCCTCCGGTGGACCGCTGGGCGCCGCCGTAGGGTGCGGACATGCAGGACTCCGTGACCCTCCACATGAATGCCACGCCCGAGCAGGTGTGGGCGCTGGTCAGCGATGTGACCCGCATCGGCGAGTTCAGCCCGGAGACGTTCGAGGCCGAGTGGCTCGACGGCGCCACGGGTCCTGCGGTTGGGGCCCGCTTCCGCGGCCACGTCAAGCGCAACCAGAAGGGCCCGATCTACTGGTCGACGTGCGAGGTCACGGTCTGCGAGCCCCTCGAGGAGTTCACGTTCGGCGTGGTCCAGGGCGGCAACGTGGTCAACACCTGGGGCTACAAGCTGAAGGCCGTCGACGGGGGCACCGAGGTGACCGAGTTCTTCCACCTCGCCGAGAAGCTGCCGCTCAAGATCTACTGGTTCTTCGCCGGCTGGGCCCGCGGCAAGACCAACCGCAACGGCATGCAGCGCACCCTCGAAGCCATGAAGGCCGTGGTCGAAGGCGCCTGACCGGCCGCCACGTGTGGCGGATGGCACGGACTTGGTTCTTTCATGCAACTGACCGCCGTCGTAGGGTGGCGTGATGGCCGACTCCCCCGACGCTGCAACCATCGAGCACGAGTTCGACATCGCCACGGCGGTACGGCCGAGTGCCGGCGCCGGGACCTACGACGTGGACGTCGATGCCGGGTTCACCGTCGGGCCCAAGCCGAACGGCGGCTACCTCCTCGCGTGCATGGCACGCGCCGCCGATGACGTGCTGAGCGGGCAGGGCAGCACCCACCACCACCCCCTAGCGGCCACCGCCCACTACCTCGGCGCCCCGGACCCCGGTCCGGCGTCGATCGAGGTCGAGGTCCTGCGCGCGGGACGCAGCGCCAGCCAGGTTCGCGCCACCATGAGCCAGGACGGCCGCCGCTGCGTCGACGTCACCCTCACCATGGGCACCCTTCCCGACGCCGGGACCGCTCCGACGTGGTCCTCGATCGTGCCGTTCGAGGTCACTCCACGCGACCAGTGCATCCGGGTCCCCGCCGAGCCGCCGGGCAACGCGTTCAAGGTGGCGATCATGGAGCGATCCGATCTCCGGCTCGACCCGTCGGTCCTCTCCTTCGCCGCCGGTACGCCCAGCGGCCGGGGGAGCTCAAGGGCTGGATCTCCTTCGGCGATGACCGTCCGATCGACCCCTTGGCCCTGCTGTTCTTCCTCGACGCACTCCCGCCGGCGACGTTCGAGGTCTCCCTGTCGGGCTGGGTCCCGACCCTGTCGCTCACCGCCTACCTGCGAGCGGTCTCCGCCCCCGGTCCCCTCCAGGTCCGCATGGCCGCTCAGCAGGTCAGCGGCGGCCGCGTCGACGAGGTCTGCGAGCTGTGGGACTCGACGGGCACGCTCGTCGGACAAGCCACCCAGCTGGCCGCCATCCGCTTCGACGATCCCGACTCGATCGCCCCCTTCCCCGGCTGAAGGCGCGCACGTTTCGGGCCACGCGAGCACCGCCACGGTGACCGGGTGACCCGAAATCGAGTCAGGCGAGGTGGGTGGTGAGCCACTCGTCGCGAGTGATTCGCCAGACGAGATCAACCCCGGTGTCGGCGGGCGCCTGGGGGCTGCGCGGCACCTTCGATTTCCCGATGAGGTGGAAGCCCAGTTGTTCGGGAACGCGGCGGCTGTGCACGTTGGTGAGGTCGTGGTGGATCTCGACGCGGTCGATGCCCGGCAGCGTGAACGCCAGCGAGGTGAGCCCCTCCGATGCCCGTCGGGCGATGCCCTTGCCGAGGTGGTCGACGTGCACCCAGTAGCCGATCTCGAGTGCGCCGGGGCCAAGGCGACGGTGCAGGCCGGTGCTCCCCACGCAGACGCCGTCGTCGAAGATCCCGAGGATCACATCACCACCCTCGGCCCACGCAAGGTCCCACCCGCGCTGCAGCTCGCCTCGATCGTCGAGGGCGAGCGGCTCGTGCTCGATCCACGGCATGTACGGCCGCAGGTGGTCGAGGTTGGCGGTGACCACCTCCCCGACGAGCTCGGCGTCGGCCTCCGTCCAGCGACGCAGCACGAGGCCGTCGTGCTCGAGGTGCTCCGGAAGGGGTTCCATCCCCCGAGTGTGGCCCCACAGGCGGTCGGCAACCGACGCAATTCGAATCGACGCGGCCTTCACCCTTGACGAGGACGGCCGGTACCGTGGGACGGCTCGCAGGCAGTACACCGCCGATGGCCAGGAGGCCCGCCATGACCGCGACCGATGCTCGGACCGAGACGGACGACCAGCCCAGGGGCGCAGCGCCCACCGGCGCCCCGCTGCGTCCGGGGCGCATGGAGACCGACCGCCTCGCCACCCGCATCAACGTGGCGCCGGGGCGGGAGCTGCGCAACGTGACCTCGCCCCTCAACGGGCAGGTCGTCGGGCAGGTCCCGATCGGCACGGCCGAGGACGTCACGGCGGCCGTCGCCGAAGCCCGGCGGGTCCAGAAGCGGTGGGCCGCCACCTCGGTCAAGGAGCGCGCCGCGGTGCTGCTGCGCTACCACGACCTCGTGCTCGACAACCAGGCCGAGCTCCTGGACCTCATCCAGGCCGAGAACGGCAAGGCGCGGGTGTGGGCCTTCGAGGAGATCATGGACCAGGCCGTCACCGCCCGGTACTACGCCCGCCTCGCCCCGCGAGCGCTCAAGGCGCACCAGCGCCTGACCGCCCTCCCCGGGCTCGTCACGGCCCGCGAGCACCACGTGCCCAAGGGCGTCGTCGGGGTCATCTCACCGTGGAACTACCCGCTGGTCCTCGCCGTGTCCGACGCCCTCGCCGCGCTCGTCGCCGGCAACGGGATCGTGATCAAGCCGGATTCGCAGACGCCGTTCACCGCGCTGCGCGCCTTCGAGCTGCTCGAAGAGGCCGGCCTGCCCGAGGGGCTGGTCCAGATCGTCACCGGGCCCGGCACCCAGGTCGGCACCGCCATCATCGAGTCCACCGACTACGTGATGTTCACCGGCTCCACTGAGACCGGCCGCACCGTCGCCGGCCAGGCGGGCGAGCGCCTCATCGGCTTCTCGGCCGAGCTCGGCGGCAAGAACGCCATGATCGTCACCAGCGACGTCGACATCGACCGGGCCGTCGAAGGGGCCGCGGTCGGCTGCTTCGCCAACACCGGCCAGCTGTGCATCTCCATCGAGCGCATCTACGTCGACCAGGCGATCGCCTCGACGTTCACCGATCGCTTCGCCCAGCGCGTCGCCTCGCTCAAGCTCGGAGCCGAGCAGGAGTACGGAGCCGAGGTCGGCGCCCTCGCCTCCGCAGCCCAGCTCGAGAAGATCACCGCGCACGTCGACGATGCCGTGGGCAAGGGCGCCCGGGTCGTCGCCGGTGGCAAGGCCCGCCCCGAGATCGGGCCGTTCTTCTACGAACCCACCGTGCTGGCCGAGATCACCCCGGAGATGGACGTCTACCGCGAGGAGACGTTCGGTCCGCTGGTGGCGATCTACCCCTACACATCCGTCGATGACGCCGTCGACGCCGTGAACGACACCGAGTACGGCTTGAACTCGAGCGTCTACTGCGGTGACACCTCCAAGGGCCGCAAGATCGGCGAACGACTGATGTCCGGCACGGTCAACATCAACGACGGGTACTCCTCGGGCTGGGGCTCCCTCGATGCACCCATGGGCGGCATGAAGGCCTCGGGTGTCGGGCGGCGCCACGGACGAGAGGGCCTGCTCAAGTACACCGAGTCCCAGACCGTCGCCGTCCGCTCGGCCCTGGCCGAGAAGCTCCAGACGCCGGGAACGGACGGGGCGGGCTACGCCAAGCGGTTCACGGCGCTGCTCAAGGCTGCGAAGCACCTCCCCCGGTGACCGCCCCGACCTCGCCCCGCACGCCGACGACGGTCACCCGCAAGGGCGGCCAGATCGACCGCAGAACCATCATCGCCAGCGCGCTCGTGCTCTTCGGTGCCCTGGTGATCGGCATCATCCTGCTCGCCGTGTTCGCCGACCCCGGCTCCGAGCCCCAGCCGACCGCGACCAACTCCGGGATGCCGCACATCATCGACCGACCCAACTCCGGCACGAAGCCCACCAACCCGGGCGACCGGGGCGGCTCGGAGCAGTTGCTGCTCCTCGGTGGGATGACGCTCGCCATCGTCGGGATCGGATTCGTCGTGTTCCGCGGCGGGTCGAAGGCCCGGGCCAACCGCGAGCGCTGGAAGGCGGCCGGCGCCTCCGGACACGACGGTGCCCTCGACCCCTGACGTTCGGGGCGTCGCCTCACGGCGATCCCGGGGTTCGGTCGAACGGCGGCGCACGCAGCAGTGCCGCCAAGCCAGACTGGAGCATGGACGCAGGCGAGGTGATCGACCGACTGGGGCTGGTGCCCCACCCGGAGGGCGGCTGGTACCGGGAGACCTGGCGCGACCTGCCGGCCGACGGCGGGCGCGGCGTGGGCAGTGCCATCTACTTCCTGCTCGACGGGCACGAGCGTTCGCACTGGCACCGCGTCGATGCCGCCGAGGCGTGGCACCACTACGCCGGCGGACCGCTGGAGCTCGCCATCGTCGAGGACGACGACCACATCGTGCTCACCCTCGGCCCGGATCTGGCCGCGGACCTGGAGCCGCAAGCGGTGGTCCCCGCTCGCGCCTGGCAGGCCGCTCGTCCCGTCGATGGCTGGGCACTCGTCGGCTGCACGGTCAGCCCGGCGTTCGACTTCTCCGGGTTCGAGCTTGCCCCCGAGGGCTGGACCCCCGAAGGTTGGAACCAACCGGGTTGGTAGCGGCGCTTCGCTCAGGTCACGAGCGAGGCGAGAGCCCAGATGGCGGCCACGGCTCCCAGCGCAGCCATGGCGACGGAACGGCCGATCGGCGCCTTCTCCAGGTCGTCGTCGCTGCGGTGCTCGGCCGGGGGCTTGATGATCGCGGCCAGGTTGCCAGCTACGAGCGCCCCGCCCATGGCGAGGACGAGGAAGGGCAGCAGGTCGTCGCCGAGGAAGGCCCCGGAATCGCTGGCTGCGAGCAGGTGGTGCACGTAAAGAAGGATACTGCGCGCCCAGGAGTCCAAGACTTGTGGACGGGTGGACTATCTCACGTACAGCGCTTTTATGCGCACGAAGCGTGAAGTTCTTCTCAAGTTCGCAGGCCGCGCCGCCGATGTTTGAAAGGCCGGTGGCACCATCGCCCCCACCGGCCAAACGGGGTACAGGAGCGGAAGCCACTTCCTCCCTCCATCACGCAATGCTCGGTGTGCTTGTCCAGGGCACACAGCACTGTGGTGGCTTCCGCTCCACCCCCAGACCACCCGAGCAGTGCCTGTCCACCGCCTCCCTCCCACCGGGAGGCGGTGGCGCGCCCGGGGTCGGTCCGGTTCAGACCTACGCTGGCGACCCGCCCCGACCCCGTGAGGCTCCGTGACCACCCCCACCACCGATCCGGAGCCGATGCCCACGGATGCCCGTCCAGGACCTCACGGCCTGCTGCGCGCCACGGCGGTGATCGCAACGGTCGGCGTCGTCGTGGCCCTGCTGGGACTCGTCCTTCTGCTCGTCCCGGTGTCGACCCCGACCCAGGACTGCGGGACGTCGATCGGGTTCCTCCTCGAAGGCCGGGTGAACGAACTCGTCAGCGAGACCGACCCGCCGCGGGGCGTCACCCCCGCCGAGGCCAAGGCCAACAACGCCACCCCGTGCCGGGAGCGGGTCGCCGGTCGGACCAAGCCCGCAGCTGTGCTGCTGGGTGCCGGCCTGGTCTCCGCGATCGGCGCCACGCTGTTCGAGGCGGCGCTGCGCACCACGGCCTGGATGAAGCGCCGCCGGACGGCCCGCAGCACGGTCGCCCCGGAGGCACCGACCTCCCGGCCCCAGCGCTCCTAGTCGGTCGAGGCGGCCACGACCGCTGTGCGGTCGGCGCGCCAGGCCGCTTCGGCCACACCCATCGGCGTGGACGGTGGTGCGTCGATCCAGGGCCACAGTTCCTCTGCGAGGCGGCGCCAGTTCGCCGTGGCGTCGAGCTGGCCCAAGATGGCGTACAGGCCGAGGTTGATCCGCTGGATGATCACCATCGACTTCGGGACGTTGGCCGCCCGCATGATCTCCCCGTGTTCACCGGACGTGTCGAAGAAGCGCCGGACCGTCTCGCTCGCGTACTCCTCGGTCATAGTCAGCTCGGCGTCGTCGCGGACGAACTCGTAGAAGTGGCCGAAGTACTCCCCGATGGCCGCGTCGGTGAACGCCGGGTTCGGCGCGAGCAGCCCCACCGTCTCGACGATGCGGCGGAACTCGGCGATGTCGTGGTCGATCACCATGGCCTTGATCATGTCCTCGAAGGGCTGGAGCTCCCCGGGGGTGAAGCGCTTCACCAGTCCGTAGTCGAGGAACGTGACCTTGCCCCCGGGCTCGAACAAATAGTTGCCCGGGTGGGGGTCCCCGTTGAACGCCGAGAGCCGGTACAAGCTGCCGAAGACGAAGCGGTAGATCGTCTCGGCGGCGAGGTCCTTCTCCTCCTGCGACCAGGTGAGCATCTCGGCGAAGCGCACGCCTGGGGCCAGCTCCGTGGTGAGCACACGCGTCGCGCTCAGCTCGTCGACCACGGCGGGGACGTGGATGAATGGGTGCCCGGCGTAGGTCTCGGCGAAAAGACGCTGGTTGTCGGCCTCGAGGCGGTAGTCGAGTTCCTCGATGATCCGGTCGCGCAGCTCCTCGACCAGCGGTTCGGGGTCGAGCCCGGGGAACAGGAAGGTCATCGCCGTGAACAGCATCCCCGCGTTGTCGAGGTCGCCCTTGATGGCCGCATCGACGCCCGGGTACTGGACCTTCACGGCGACCGCTCGCCCGTCGTGGGTCATCGCCCGGTGGACCTGACCGATCGACGCCGCCGCGATCGGGACCGGGTCCCACTCGGCGAACAGCACGTCGGGACCCGCCCCGAGCTCCTCGGTGATGACTCGGGCGGCCAGTTCCGGCGCCATCGGCGGCGCATCCTGCTGGAGCTCGGCCAGCGCATCGCGCACCGTCTCGGGCATGCCCTGGTCCAGGTAGCTGGCCATCTGGCCGAGCTTCATCATGGCGCCCTTCATGTTGCCCAGCGTCTCGGCAACGGCCTCCGCCGTCTTGAGCTGGCGGGCCACATCGAGCTCCTCGCGCCGCGCCGCGTCCGCGAACACGCCGCGCGCCTGGGAGACCGCCCACCCGCCGCCGAGCTTGGTGGCGGTGGAGGCGATCAGCGCCGATCGCTGCAGTCGGCCGGTCGCACCGACCGGACCGACCGGCGTGCGGTTCGCCGGTGACCGGCGACGGAGCCAGACCACTCCACCGGCGGCCACGGCCGCACCGACGGCGAGCAGCGTGCGGGTCCGGCGAGTCGACATGGACGACGACGCTATCGGGACCCGCGTCCCACGACCCCACCCGAACTTCGTAGGTGAGCGCTCCCAAACGGGCGTTCTCACCGACGAAGTTCGCAGGAGGTGGTGGGTCAGGCCGGGGCGTTCCCCGGGACCTCGACGCCCTCGACGAGCGCGACCTCGTCGGCGCCTTCCTCGAGGAAGTACCGCCACATCGCCCCGCCGATCACCGCACCCAGGATGGGTGCCACCCAGAACAGCCACAGCTGCGGGATGTAGTCGCCCCCGGCGAAGATCGCCTGGCTGGTGGAGCGGGCCGGGTTCACGCTGGTGTTCGTGATCGGGATCGAGATCAGGTGGATCAGCGTGAGGGCCAGACCGATGGCCAGGCCGCCGAACCCGGCCGCGGCCCGCTTCGCCGTCGCGCCCAGGATCACCAGCAGGAAGAACGCCGTCAGCACCGTCTCGGCCAAGAAGGCGGCGCCCAGGTTGTAGCCCTGAGGACTGAGGTCCCCGTAGCCGTTGGCGGCGAACGCACCCGGCTTGGTGCTGTCGATGTCGAAGCCGGCCCTACCCGACGCGATCACGTACAGGACACCAGCGGCGATGAAGGCGCCGATGACCTGGGCGACGATGTACGGCAGCACGTGCTTCTTGTCGAAGCGGCCCGAGACGAGTGCACCGATGGTGACCGCCGGGTTGAAGTGGCCGCCCGAGATGTGTCCCACGGCGTAGGCCATCGTCAGCACGGTGAGGCCGAAGGCGAACGAGACCCCGATGAACCCGATGCCGAGGTTCGTCTCGTTCCCGCCTCCGTCGAGGATCGACGCAGCGAAGATCGCCGCACCGCAGCCACCGAGCACGAGCCAGAAGGTGCCGAACACCTCAGCCAGCAGTCGTCGTTGCATGGTCATTCCCCTACCTCCGATGTCAGCAACCCGCTGCGTACGTAGACCACCTGGGACCCCTCCGGGTGACATCAGGCTCGGGCCACCCTTCCACCCGCTGCACCTCGCTGCCGGAATGCGCTCGCGACCGCTGCCGGACCACCCTCAGCGGGTCTGGCGCCGGGGCCGTGAAGGGGCGGCGGCCGCCGGATCATCGGGCCAGTCGTGCTTGGGGTAGCGCCCCGCCATCTCCTTGCGGACCTCCCCCCACGTTCCCCGCCAGAAGCCCGGGAGGTCGGCGGTCACCTGCACCGGCCGCCGGGCCGGCGAGAGCAGTTCGATGACGACCGGCACTGCGCCGCCGCCAACGGTCGGGTGGACGGTCAGACCGTAGAGGTCCTGCACCCGTGCCGAGGCCCGGGGAGTGCCGTCGTCGTAGCGGATCGCGATCGCCCGGCCGTCGGCTGCGGTGAACGAGGTCGGGGCGAGGCGGTCGATGGCCTGCCGCGCGTGGTGGTCGAGTCCGGCCCTGAGCGCGTTCGACAGGTCGACCCGCGCCAGGTCCCGACGACCGGTCGCCCCCGGGAGCATCGGCGCGAGCCAGTCCTCGAGCGATGCGAGGAGCGCGGCATCGGAGGAGTCCCGCCAGGTGCCGGGTTGGAGCGCGTGCAAGAAGACGAGTCGTCCCTGGAGCGTCCGGGCCGCTGGCGTCCAGTGCAGCACCTCCCCGCCCGTCACCCGCACCCGGTCGAGCAGGGCCGCCGTGGTCTCCGGGCCCGGGGGCACCGGACCCTCGGAGGCGCTGAGCACAAGGGCACCCGAGGCGGCCTCACGGCGAGCCCGCAGATCGTTGCGACCCGCGTCCCATCCGACCACCGTGACCTCTTCGACATCGTCGCCGACTGCCTCGCGCACCTCGGCTTCGGGGAGGTCTGCGGCGAGGGCGATCCGGGGTCCGCGCGGTCCGTGGTCCACCAGGGCAACCGCCAAGAAGGCCGATGCGGCGAGCGGATCCGCGTTCGCCACCTGTCCGCCTCCGCCGCCCCGAAGCCGGAACCCACCGCCTCCGTTCGCCTGGGCGATGCGCTCCGGGTAGGCCACGGCGACCAACGACCCGACGGCATCGGCAGCGATCGAACCGCGCCGGACGCCCGCTCGGCGTCCGATCTGCTCGGCTCGGCGGCGCACGGTGCGAACCGCGTTGCGGTCGGCATCGAGCTCGCGGCCGGCGGCGTCGTCGATCAGCGCGACCCTGGGCACCAGGTCGGCCGGCCGTTCATCCGGCCGGCCTCGCACGACGTCGCGCTCTTCGAGGAGCGCGGCGAGGACCGTCGCCGTCCACCCCGCATCCCAGTCGATGCCGGCCAGCACCATGGCGGCGAGGCGCGGGTGCACGGGCAGCGAGGCCATGGCGCGGCCGCGCGCCGTGGGCCGCCCGCTGCCGTCGATGGCCCCGAGCTGCAGGAGGAGGGCACCGGCTTGGGCGAGCGGGCCCGCTGGCGGCTGCTCGACGAGCGCGACGTCGGCGGGTCGGGCGCCCCAGACCGCCAGCTCGAGGACGAAGCCCGCCAGGTCGGCAACCGCGATCTCCGGCACCGGGAACCGAGGCCGGCGCGCCGCGTCCGACGCGTCCCAGGCCCGGTAGGCCACGCCCGGCCCCAGCCGACCAGCGCGCCCGGCCCGCTGATCGGCCGACGCCATCGACGCCGGCTCGGTCTGGAGCCGGGTCATCGCAGAGGCCGGGTCGAAGCGGGGCACGCGGACGAGGCCCCCGTCCACCACGATGCGCACGCCCGCCACCGTGAGGCTCGACTCGGCGATGTCCGTGGCCAGCACCACCCGGCGGCGACCGCTCGGCGAGGGCGCCAGAGCTCGGTCTTGCTCGGCGGTGCTCAGCGCGCCGAAGAGGGGCCGGACGTCGACCGTTGCCGGGAGGGCGCCCGACGCCGACAGCCGATCGCCGACACGGCGGATGTCGGCCGCCCCGGGGAGGAACACCAGCACGTCCCCCTCGTCGTGGTCCGCGATCGCGGAGCCGACTACCCGAGACACGTGCGCATCGAGCCGGTCGCGAGCCGCCGGAGGACGGTGGTGGATCGCCACCGGGTGGGTGCGACCCTCGCTGCGGATCACGGCCGCCCGCTGTCCGTCGGTCTCGAGCACGCTCGCGAAGCGGTCCGCATCGACCGTCGCCGACATCGCCAGCACGCGCAGGTCCGGCCGCAGACCTTGGCGGGCGTCGGTGACGAGGGCGAGCGAGAGGTCCGTGACCAGGTTGCGCTCGTGGACCTCGTCGAGGACGACGAGGCCGGTGCCATCCAGCGACGGATCGCCCTGCAGCCGCCGCACGAGGATCCCCTCGGTGATCACCTCGATGCGCACGTCTTCACCGCCCATCCGCTCGTCCCGGGTGCGGTAGCCGACGGTGCGGCCGAGCGGTTCGCCCAGCAGCTCCGCCATCCGGGCCGCGGCCGCCCGAGCCGCAAGGCGCCGAGGTTCCAGCACCACGATCCGCTGATCGCCAAGCCACGGCGCACCGAAGAGCCGCAGCGGGACCACGGTCGTCTTGCCGGCACCGGGCGGGGCGACGAGGACGGCCGTCCCGGCACCGGCGAGCGCCGCGGCCACGTCGGCGACCACCGCCTCGACCGGGAGACCGGTCGGCTCGATCTGGGCCGGTGTCGTCACCGGCCCAGTGTGCTCGGTCGTCGGCGATGCCGAGGCCGAGCGCAACCGCCGCCCCCGACCTACGGTCGCCGGCGATGGATGCCAACGCCTTCGCATCGCCCGGGCCGATGACCGAGCTCACACCCGCGCAGGCGACGGCGGTCCGAGCGCTGGACCTCGACCCGGCCGGTTGCTGCCGAGCGGCGCACGGGCTGCTGGTCAACCCCGACGACGCCTTCGGCACGTCCCTCTCGCCTCCCCAGCTAGCCGAGCGCAACACCCGGTCGGCAGCCCGCCTGCTCACCCGGGTGACCGAGCTCGACCCAGCCCCGTTCGACCAGCCGCGGCCGCCCGGGGCGCGGGTGGTGGGGACGTGCCGGCACTACGCCGTGCTGGCGACCGCGCTGCTGCGGGCCACGGGCGAACCGGCTCGCGCCCGGTGCGGGTTCGCCGGGTACTTCCTGCCCGGGAAGTGGGTCGACCACTGGATCGTCGAGCACTGGATCGTCGAGCACGGGACCGCCGACGAGGGGCGCTGGCACCGCATCGACCCGGAGATCATCGACCTCGGACTGGTCGAGGATCCGTTCGACCTTGCAGCGGCTGCCTTTCTCACGGGCGGCGAGGCATGGCAGGCAATCCGGGCTGGCCGGCTCGACGCACAGGCCTTCGGCGTGGCCGGCACCGAGCACTGGGGTCCCGGCGAGGTCCGTGGTAACGCCATCCGCGATCTGGCGGCCCTCAACCGGGTCGAGGTCCTCCCGTGGGACGAATGGGGCGACATGCCCGCCTCCTACGAAGGCACCACCGACGCCGCCTTCGATGAGGAAATCGACGACCTGGCCGCCGCCTGCGCAGCCGATGACGCCAGCCGCCTCGCCCAGACCTACCGGCGCTTCGCCGTTCCCCCCGAGTTGCTCACCTGAGACGCGAGATGGCGAGACCGTCGTGACTACAAGGCACGCCCTTGGACCATCCGGGAGGTCCAGCCCGCGCTACTCGCGGGCCATGTTGGCGAACTTGGTGTAGTGGTCCAAGAACGCGAGGCGGATCATGCCGGTGGGGCCAGCGCGGTGCTTGGCGACGAGCACCTCGGCGGTCCCGCGGTCGGCCGAGTCCGCGTTGTAGTGCTCATCCCGGTACAGGAACACCACGATGTCCGCATCTTGCTCGAGCGAGTTGTGGGCGATGATCCCGTCGGCGATGAAGTTGTGCGTCTCCAGCACCGTGGCGTCGAACACCGGTTGCTCCCCGAGGGGCTCGATGCTCACGACTGAATCCCACAGCACATCGGACACCGCCAGATTGGCGAGCGCCTTCGACCCCGTGATCTCCGCGATCGAGTTGAGACGAGCGCGTCGCATGGAGCGCGGCCGAGAGGTCGACCCCAGCAGGTAACTCCCGCAGTACTGCTCGCCCAGTTCCGAGGCGAGCATGCGCTGGGTGAGGCCCGCCTCGGCCATCGCCTCGATGATCTGCGGACGGACCTCGAACGGAATGGTGTCCACGTTCGGGTTGGCCACCACGCCCTCGAGAAGTTCGAGTGCGGGCTTCACTCGACCACCCCGCTCGCCGTGAACGCCGATCTCGCTGAGGAAGCGCCGCTGGTGCTCGACGCCTTCGATGCGTACGTGGTGCGACGGACGGTGCCGGCCCTGGGGCACGACGGAGATCCGGGACTGGATACCGCAGCGCAGCAGCAGGCGTTGGACGTCATCCGCCAGGCGTCGTGAGGTCGTCGCGTAGGCGATGCGCACCCGTGGGCCCTTGCCCGAACGGTTCAAGACGATGGTGCCATCGGTCGCCCAGAGGTGGCGCAAGAAGGTGCACGCCTGGTGCAGCGGTGCAGCGTGCACGACGTCGGGCACGAACTTCTGGTAGCTCCGGCAATCCTGCAGCCCGAGCTCGTCCCACCATGCGGCGATCGGGTTGCGAACGCCATGCGTGAGGTGGAACGGGGCAGGGAGGTAGGTGTGCCACCACCGCTCCTGCGGCACGCGCCGCGGGGTGATGCCGAAGCGACGGCTCGCGGCCTGCTCGACCGCGTCAAGGTTGGCAGGATCGATGCTCGTGTAGTGGACCGGCTGGCGAGGCAGCACGCACCCGTCACCGATGAGATGGGCGAGCAGGATCAACTCATCGCTGTCCATCGCCCGGACGTTCATCGCCGTATCGAGGCGGCGGGGAACCGCAAGGCGGGAGCCTGGGGTCAGGTCGGCCAGGGGTGTCCACCCGTCGATGGTGCGGAACTTGTGGTTGCCGGTGGCTTCTATGGTGCGACCGGAGGCCAGGGTCATCCGGAAGACAGGCTTCACGCCGCTGGGGAACGCGTGGGTGAGCAGCGCAGGTGTGAGGCGGAAGCGCTCGTCGAGGCTCCACACCGGCAGGTTCTTGGCGTCCGACTCGATGAGCTCGCCGAGGGTGATCTCGGCGTTGGTGTCGGCTCGCAGCAGCTTGGTCCCAGCCGTGAGGCAGCCCGACTCACGGAGGTCGGAGAGCATGGGGCGCTTGTCGGCTCGTTGCTCCAGACCACGGTTGAGCTGGGCGAGGGCGACGACCGGGCACTGGAGCTCGCGGGCGAGGATCTTGAGGCCACGGCTGATCTCGGCCACCTCGGTCTGGCGGTTCTCGGCGCGGGCGTTGCCGGTCATCAGCTGGATGTAGTCGACCACGATCATCCCGAGCGGGCCGATGCGTGACTGCAGCCGACGGGCCTTGGCCCGGATCTCCATCACGGTGACGTTCGGGTTGTCGTCGATCCACAGCGGTGCCTCGCCCATGCGGCCGATGGCGTGGCTGATCCGGCTCCAGTCGTCATCGGTGAGACGGCCGTTGCGCACCTTCTGCGAGTCGACCCGCGCCTCCGAGCACAGCAGGCGCTGCGAAAGCTCGACCCGGCTCATCTCCAGCGAGAAGAACAGCACGGGACGCTGCTCCTCGATGGCGGCATGGCCGGCCATGCCCATGGCGAAACTGGTCTTGCCCATGCCGGGACGAGCGCCGATGACGATGAGGGCGTTGGGCTGCAGCCCCGAGGTCAGTTCATCGAAGTCGATGAAGCCCGTCGGCGTGCCGGTGATGGAATCGCCCCGCTCGTAGAGGGCTTCGAGGCTGTCGACGGTCTGGTCCAACAGGTCGTGCAGGCGCGACATGGAGTCCACCTGCCGATGCTGCGCGATCTCGAACACCAGCGTCTCGGCCCGGTCGATGGCCTTGGGCACGTCGTCGGGGACGTCGTAGCCCATTTCGGCGATCTCGCCGGCGACGCCGATGAGGCCGCGCAGCAGCGAGTGCTCTTCGACGATCTTGGCGTAGCGGGCCGCGCTCGAGGTGGCCGGCGTGGCCGACTGGAGGTTGATGAGCGCCGGGGGACCGCCGATGGCGTCGAGCAGGTCATGGCGCGACAACTCGTCGGCCACGGTGACCGGATCGACGGGCTCGCCGCGGGCCGACAGCGAGGTGATGGATTCGTAGATGTGACCGTGCGCGGGCTTGTAGAAGTCCGACGGCGCCACGGACTCCGAGGCAATGTCGATGGCCGAGCGCGACAGCAACATGGCGCCCAGGAGCGACTCCTCCGCCGCCAGGTTGTGCGGGGGGACCCGCCCCTTGGTGGGCGCCCCCGACCCCGCTCGGCGCGCCGGAGGGCCGTCGTCGTAGGGGGGCTCGTCGTAGTCCGGCGGAGCGTCGTCCATGAGGCCTCTACTTTCGACCACTCGGGGTGTGGATAACGAGTCCTTGTTGCTTGTGGACAACCACGGGATAACTCCTGCCAACGGTCGCGACAGGGTGACTGTGGACACCGGCCGTTCGCTCCCGGCTTGGCCCTCGTTCTCCCAAGTGCACACCGTGCGTGAACGTACAGCAGGCTTCGGCCCAGGTCAGCGCGCTGACCTCACCCGGTGCACCACGGAGCGTGGCGAGCTGTGGATCCATGGGGATAACAACGCCCTGTCCGTCGACCTGCGGTCGACGGACAGGAGCGCCGGCAGATCAGGCCGGAACGACCTCGACCGTGACCGGGAACTCCACGTTGGCGTGGAGCTTCAACGGCACCAGGTGGGTGCCGACGGTCCGGATGGGTTCGGCCAGCACGAGCTGCTTGCGGTCGATCTCGACGCCCGTCTGGGCGGCGACGGCCTCGGCGATGTCTGCCGAGGTGACGGAGCCGAACAGCTTCTCATCCGCTCCGACGCGAGCGCTGATCGTCACCGGGGAGGACACCAGCGTCTTGGCGACCTCTTCGGCGGCGGACCGGTCCGCGGCATCCTTGATGTCACGGGAGCGGCGCATGCCCTCGGCCTGAGCCTCGGCTCCGGTGCTGGCCACGAAGGCCAGACCGCGGGGCAGGAGGAAGTTGCGGCCGTAGCCGTTGGTGACGTCGATGACGTCGCCCTTGTTGCCGACGCCCTTGACGTCGGTGCGCAGGATGACTCGCATCAGGCCTCGGCCTCCGCGGTCTCGAGCTCCTCCGTGCCGAACTCCTCACCACCGAGCTCGTCACCGAGTTCCTCGCCACCCGTGGGGGGCGGAGCAGTGGGACGGGGCGGCGGACCGTCGGCGCGGATGCCGCGCTCGCCGCCGCGCTCGCCGCCACGGCCGCCACGCTGCTGGGTGACCTTGCTGGCATACGGCAGCAGGGCCATCTCACGGGCGTTCTTGATGGCCATGGCGATGGTGGACTGCTGCTGGGCGCTGTTGCCCGTCACGCGACGGGCCCGGATCTTGGCTCGGTCGGACATGAACCGGCGGAGCAGGTTCACATCCTTGAAGTCGACGTAGTCGACCGCTTCCGAGCTCAGGATGCTGACCTTCTTCTTGGAACGACGCGCATTGTCTTTGTTCTTGGCGCGCTTCGGCTTGGGTGCCATTAGAAGGGTTCCTCCCCGTCGTAGTTGGCGGGCTCGTTGGCGACCGGTCGCCCGGCGCCGCTGTTGCTTGCGCCGCCGCCGCTACCGGCCTGGCTGCGCTCGATTCGGTTCACGGTGGCGGTTGCCCACCGGAGGCTGGGGGCGATTTCGTCGGCCACCACCTCGATCTTGGATCGCTTATCACCGTTGTCGGTCTCCCAGGAGCGCTGCTCGAGGCGGCCGGTCACGACGACACGGGTCCCCTTCTGCACCGACTCGGAAACGTTCTCGGCCATCTGGGCCCAGCACTTGACGTCGAAGAAGGAGACCTGCTCCTCCCACTCGTTGTTCTGCTTGTTCTGCCAGCGCCGGTTGACGGCGAGGCCGAACGTGGCCACGGTCTGGCCCGAAGGCGTGTAGCGGATCTCGGGGTCGCGGGTCACGTTGCCCACGAGCGTCACGTTGTTGTCCATGGTGTCCTCCTGGTCACCCGGCCGCTTCGGCCGGGGCAGGGGCTCCCAGGAGTCCGCGGCGGTGGGCCTCGGAATCGGGGAGCCGGATGATCTTGTGGCGGACGACCTCGTCCGCGAGGCGCAGGTTGCGGTCGACACCGTCGAGCGCTCCCGGCTCGGCCTCGATCTCGAACACCACGTACGAACCTTCGTTCTTGTGGTTGATCTCGTAGGCGAAGCGGCGCTTGCCCCACTTGTCGGTCTTGACGACGGTGCCGCCGGCAGACTCGATCGTGGCAGTGGCCTGGTTGATTACTCCCTGGACAGCGGACTCATCCAAGTCGCCATCGCAGATAACCATCATTTCGTAGGCTCGCATCGCGAGCATCACCTCCTGGACCCGGTACGAACCGGGGCCCCTGTGCCGGATTGGCGATGGGGCAAGGGCTTCCTGTGGACCGTGCGAACCTAGCGGACCACGGGCGTCCCGACCTCATCGGCCCCATCATCACCGGGGGGTGTGACACTCAGTGCGACGGGGCTGCCGACGACACCGACGGGGGATGCGTCAGCTGCCCGCGTCGGCCAGGGCGCACCGTCGGGCGTGGATGTGCAGGGTGGCACCCTTGGTTGCACCCGCCTCGTCCAACATCCCCTTCGGGACCTCGATCGCGTACTGGAACGACCCCTTCGCCGGGTAGCTCGGGCAGCTGGGGTCGTCGCCGCACGGCGCCATGTCGGTGGTCGACACGAGCTTGCCCTGGGAGTCGAAGAACGCGATGGACAGCGGCTGGGGCGTGTGGCGCATCCAGAAGGCGCCTTCGATGGGACCCGGGTACTCGAAGATCATCCCGTCGTAGCCACCGAGGTCCTCGTCGGTCACCTCCATGAGCCCCCGCTCGCGCTGCTCCCCGGTGGTGGCCGTCATCAAGCAGAGCACGCAGATCTCGCCATCGGCGGTGGTCACGCTGACCGCAGCCTCGCCGAACCCGCGCAGCGGCGTGCGACCGGCCATCTTCGGCCCGACCCCCTCGCCGATTCCGCCAGAGGCCAGCGGGACCGTGGTGCCGTCACCCAACCCGGGAGCTGCCACCCCGGCGGCCCCCGCCTCCGGGGTCGCGCCGACGGACACGGTGGTTGCTGCCTCGGACGGTCCGTCGCCGCTCGAGCGCACGAAGGCGACGCCCACCATGACCAGCCCGATCAGGACGCAGGCCGCGCCGATGACGAGCGCGAGCGATGGGCCGGGACCCTCGGGGGCGTCGTCAAACGGTTCAGGGGCAGACCGTGGGGCATCGATGCGCCAAAGCTACCCGTGCAGGCCCCCACCGAGGGGGCGTCGTCAGGCGGGGCGCCCGTAGAGGCCGAGCGTCTCCGCGGCCTCCGCCGACAGGTGGTACGACTCCGCCGCGGACGGGAACTGGCCGCTGCGCACGTCGGCGGCATAGGCACGGACGCCGTCGACCGACGCCGCCTTGAGATCGGCGTAGCGGCGGACGAACTTCGGGAGCATCCGATCCTCGATGCCCAGCACGTCGTGGTACACGAGCACCTGGCCATCGCAATCGTCGCCGGCGCCGATGCCGATGATCGGGATGTCGACCGCCGCCGTCACGAGTGACGCCACCTCCGTGGGCACGCCTTCGAGGACGATGGCGAAGCACCCGGCGTGGGCCAGGGCCTTGGCGTCGGAGACGAGGGCCATGGCCGCGTCGGTCTCCTTGCCCTGGACCTTGAAGCCGCCCATCGCGTGCAGCGACTGGGGCGTGAGCCCGAGGTGGCCCATCACCGGGATCTCGGCATCGACGAGCGCCTCGATCATGGGCACCCGCTTCCGCCCCCCTTCGAGCTTGACGCACTCGCCACCCGCGCGGATGAGGCGAGCGGCGTTGCGCACCGTGTCCTCGGTGGACACGTGGTAGCTCATCCACGGCAGGTCGGCCACGATGAGCGGGCGGGGCTTCGCCCGTGCGACGGCTGCGGTGTGGTGGGCCATGTCGTCGATGGTCACCTGGAGGGTGTCGTCGTAGCCGAGCACGACCATGGCGACGGAGTCGCCGACCAGGATCAGGTCGACACCGGCTTCATCGGCCACCCGCGCGCTGGGCGCGTCGTACGCGGTGACCATCACGAGCGGCTCGTGGCCGTTGCGGACCTTGCGATTCCGCACGGCGGGCACGGTGATCGGAGCCCGGTCGGTGGCCGGGGTGGATGACGTCGAGCTCATGGTGAGCCTCCCTTGCTGATCCGTCCAGTGCCCTTCGGCTACCGGCGGTGTACCCACGCTAGAACCCCCGCACCGCGCCGTTCCATTCCCGGGTCTTCACCCCGGTGCCGGCTCCTCCGGGGCCCGAGGCTCAGCCGGCGACCTCTTGGTGGGGGTAGGTGACGCGGCAGATCGCGCACCAGGTTTCGAACTCGTCGGCCAGGCGATGGCCGGCCGGCCGGTGCTGCTCGTCGACGATCACGTAGATCCGCTGCACCGTGGCCAGGTCGGGGCCGTCATCACCGCAGGAATCGCACCGGTCGCTCATGGTCGCCACGGTACCCAACGGTCTGCCCCGAGGCCTCAGGGCCCGGAGTGCCCGTGTCCTTGTCCCTTGCCCGGGGCGGGGCTGGCGGTGGGGAGCGTCGTGGGGACGGTCGGAGGGGCCGTGGTGGGGGGCACGGTGGTCGGCGGCGCCGTGGTGGCGGGGACGGTGGTCTGCGGGACCGTCGCCTGCGGCGTCGTGGTCTGGGAGGTGGTCTTCGGCGTGGTCTGCTGCGTCGTCGCCCCGCCGGAGGACTCGCCCGGCGCGATGACGCCGGAGGTCCCGTAGTTGGGGTCGAGCGTCTCGCCCTCGCCGATGAGTTCGGGGTCGAACTCCTGGAAGTCCCCCGTGTCGAAGTCGGCCGTCGCAGCCTGCATGAACTTGCGCCAGATCTCGGCCGGGAACGTGCCGCCCTGCACCTTGATCCCATGGACGTTGTCCATCGGCTTCAGCTCGTTGGGATAGCCCATCCAGACCGCTGCGGTGAGCTTGGGCGTGTACCCCACGAACCAGGCGTCGTTGTTGTTCTGGGTCGTCCCGGTCTTGCCGGCGGCGGGACGTCCGATGGCAGCGTTCTTGCCCGTGCCTCCGTCGATGACCTGCTCCAGCGCGAACGTGACCCGAGCCGCCTGGATGTCGGTGAGCGCCTGCTTGGAATCGGGCGTGTACGTCTTGACCGCACCGTTCGGGAACTCGACCCGGGTGACGGCGATCGGGCTCCTGGCAACACCTCGGTTGGCGAGCGTGGAGTAGCCGGTCGCCATGTCCAGCACGGACACCACGCCGCCGCCGAGCACCAGCGAGCACAACGGGTCGAGCTGGGCCGACACGCCCATGTCCTTGGCCATGGTGACCACGTCCGGGGGCGTCATCCGCTCCATCAGCTGGGCGAAGACGGTGTTGGTGGAGTTCTTGGTCGCCGACAGCAGCGACATCGAACCACCGGGACCGCCGCGGACGTTCCATGCCTTGTTGCCGTTGGGGCACCGGTCGAGCGGGATGTCGATCTTCGACGGCGAGGGGAGCACCGAACGGATCGAGTAACCCTTCTTCACGGCGTCGGCGAGGGCGAACATCTTGAACGTAGAGCCGGGCTGGCGGCCCGAACCGCCGCCGGCCTTGCCAGTGGCCAGGTTGACCTGGTTGTTGGCGAAGTCGGTGCCGCCCATCATCGCCTTGATCTGGCCCTGGTCGTCCAGCGCCACCAACGAGCCGGCCGGGTCACCGGGTTGGTTCAGCGTGGAGGTGACGGCGTCGTACGCGTCCTTCTGCATGTCGAGGTCGAGGGTCGTGTACACCTTCAGGCCTCCCGTGAGGACGGTGTTGCTGCCGAACTGGCCGACCATCCAGCGGCGCACGTACTCGGCGAAGTACTCGCTGCCCCACTCGCTGCCCCTGACCTTCTCACCCAAGACCGAGGCCTTGGGCCGCTGGCGCACGAAGCGCTCGGCCTCGGGCACCGTCTGGTCCATCGGGTTCATGGGCACGGCGAGGAGCAGCTTCTCCTCCTTGGGGGTGACGTACCCCTCGACCACCATGCGCTCGAGCACGACCTTGCGGCGCCGCTCCGCCTCCTTGAGCGACTTCGGCCCGGCGTAGGGGTCAGCGCCGTTGGGGTTGCGCAGCAGGCCGGCGAGGAAGGCGGACTCGCCGGCGTCGAGCCCGGCGATGTCGTGACCGAACCAGGCCCGCGATGCCGCCTGCACGCCATACGCTCCGCGCCCGAAGTAGGCGGTGTTCAGGTAGCGGGTGAGGATCTCCTCCTTGGAGATCTGCTGCTCGAGCTTCACCGCCATGACCGCTTCTTTGAGCTTGCGGGTCGCGGTCTGCTCGGAGCTGAGGTACGTCTGCTTCACGTACTGCTGGGTGATGGTGGACCCGCCCTGGCGGACGCCCTCGCCCTTGAGGTCTCGGTATGCGGCGCGTGCGATGCCCATGGGATCGACGCCGCCGTGGTTGAAGAAGTCCTTGTCCTCGGCCGAGATCACCGCTTCTCGCAGGATCGGCGGGATCTCCTTGTAGGTCACCAGCACCCGGTCCTCGGTGCCGTGCAACGACGCCATGGCGTTGGAGGCGTTGCAGTTGACCTGAACCTCGCTCGAACAGATGAACGAGGTCTGCGCCTCGACCGGAGCCACGGTTGGGTCCTCGGGCAACTCGACTTGGCCCAGCACGTAGATGCCGCCGGCGGCGAGCACGACCACCGCGAGCGCCGCCAAGTAGAAGACGCGCCGCATCCGCCACAGGAACATGCGCTTCTTGACCTTGCCCTTGCGCGTCACCTTCAGGTTGTGGACGGGGACGGGTTTGCGGGTGCGGGGCATCAGGGCGGTGGCGGTCGGTGCCATCGACGCGGGGTGCGGACGGCGGAACGGCGACGGGCCACGCTACCAACCCCCCGCCGCCGACGGGAGTCGGGCCGTCGGCCTCCTGCCTCAGTTCGCGGCCGCCCTGGTTCTCGACGGGGTCAGCAGGAACGTGCGCGCCAGATGGTTCCAGGAGCACTCGGGGCACACCTCCACGACGTACGCCGAGAAGTTGCCGGAGCGCTTGGCGATGGCCTGGAGCTCCTTCTTGGTGGTGATGCAGCGGCCGAACGCCGGGAGCCGCGGCCCGAAGACGTAGGTGACGAGCACCACCTGGGTCTGCTCGCAGACAGGGCAGGTGAGCTTGGTCGGTTCGCCCAGCTCCTTGGCGGCCCGAGCCAGCTCGGGGTGCGCGTCGCAGATCTCGTGGCGGGCGATGCGTCCCTTGCGGAACTCCGACAGCACGGACTGGCGCGCCAGTCGGTAGTCGATCTCGCCGGGGCCCTCGGAGCCCCGCACGGCATCGGGTCGGAAACCCATGGGCCGGAGGCTACCGACGATCGACGACGTTGGCGCAGGGACGGCGGGTGGTCACGCCAGGTCCACGACGAGCGCGGCGTGGTCGCTCATCGAGGTGGGGCGGACGGCCGTGGCCACCACCTCCAGGTCCGGGGAGACGAGGACGTGGTCGATCGTGCGACGAGGGCGTGACACCGGGAACGTCGGGCCGTGCGTCGCGGCGACGAGACCGCCAGCGGCCGCCTCGGGGCCCACCAGACCCTTCGGGCGGTTGAGATCGCCGACCACGACCTGGGGGTGCGGCCGCCCATCGAGGTGCCGCAGCAGCCAGTCGAGCTGGACGGCGTTCTGGTCCTTCGGGACCGAGAGGTGCGTGCACACGACCCAGAGGGTCCGGCCGTCGATGGCGACCGACGCCTCGAGGGCTGTGCGTCGCTCACGCCAGAAGCGCTGGGCCGGCACCTTCGGGAGCGGCGTGGTCACCGCGGCCGTGATCGTGCCCCGGGCCAGGATGGCGTTGCCGTACCGACCTCCGGGGTACCAGCGCGATGCGCCGAAGACGTGGGTCATCGCACACGCCCCGGCTGCGGTCGCGGCGAGATCGGCCCGACCCGTTCGGTACGTGTCGCGGTCCACCTCCTGAAGGCAGATCACATCGGCGTCGAACGATCGGCACACCTCGCCCAGTTGCTCGGGGTCCACGGGCCCACGGCGGCCGACCGTTCCGTGGTGGATGTTGAAGCTGACCACGCGCACGTCCCGAGCCTTCCACGTCAGATCGGGGGGAGGTGCGGGGAGCCGGCGCGTCGGGACGGCAGACTCGGGGGATGGCCGATGCCCTCTTCCCGACCGCCGTCCCCGCCGAAAGCGGGTGGCACCGCTACACGACTGCCCGCCAGACCCCTGGTGACACCGGCAGCGTCGTGGTCTACGGCGCCGAGCTCCCCACGGAGGCCGACCTCAAGCTGCTCGGCACGGTCGAGGGCGCGCGGATCTTGGACCTCGGCTGTGGCACCGGCCGCAACGCCGTCGCCCTTGCCCAGGCCGGCGCGAAGGTCCTCGCCGTCGACCCCTCGGCCGACCTGCTCGGTGCCGCCCGCGACCGGTGCGATGCCGCCGAGGTTCGCGTGGAGCTCCACCAGGCCGAGCTCGCGGAGCTGGCGTTCCTGCGCTCGGACTCCATCGACGCGGCGCTCAGCGTGATGGCCTTCGGCAGCGTCGACGACCTGGCCCGGGTCTTCCGGCAGGTCCACCGGGTCCTCAAGCCCGAGGCACCGCTCGTGTGCTCGGTCCCGCACCCGGCGTTCGCCATGATCGACCCGACCGCACCGGACCCGCTGCGCATCGTCCACGCGTACGACGACGGTGCGCCGCGTGCTTGGGAGCTCGACGGCAACGAGGTCGTCGACCGGCCCCGCACCTTCGCCGAGCTGTTCACGACCTTCCAGCGCTCGAACTTCCGCATCGACCAGGTGATCGAGCCCACCGCCTCGGGCCCCACCGGCCGCAACCCCAACTACGCCGACGTCATGCGCACGGTCCCCGCCACGCTCCTCCTGCGGGCCCGCAAGCAGGGCAACTGAGGCTTCGGCTCAGTCCTGGATGGACTTGCGGTAGACCCGCACGGCCAGGGGGGCGACGACGAGGACGATGCCGATGATCCAGATCCAGGTGTAGGCGATCGGGTGCTGGATGGACCACGGGTCCGCCGGCACGGCTGGCGTGTTGGGGTTGCCGAACAGCTCTCGCAGCGCATCGCTCAACGAGGTGGTCGGGTTCCACTCGGCCACGGTCCGCAGCGGCTCCGGCATGGTCACCACCGGGACGAACGTCGACGCGATGAACGTGATCGGGAAGAGCACGGCGAAGGCGATGCCGGTGACCCCCTCGGGGGTGCCCACGAGGCTGCCGAGCAGCACGCCGATCCAGATCATGGCGAACGAGAAGGCGATCATGAGGACGTAGCCGTGGGCGGCGTCCACGGCGTTGCTGTGGATGCGCCAGCCGACCACCAGCCCGGTGAGCGACATGAGCACGATGGGCAGGAACGCCTTGAGCAGGTTGGCCACCGCATGGCCGCCGAGCACGGCGCCGTTCGCGATGGGCAGCGAGCGGAACCGGTCGACCGCCTGGTTCTTGCGATCGTTGGCGATGCTCATGGCCACGCCGAAGGCGCTGAACACGATGGTCTGGGCGAAGATGCCGCCCATCAGGAACTCCTTGTAGGAGCCGCCGCCGGGCACCCGGATGGCGCCGCCGAACACGAACGCGAACAGCAGCACGAACATGATCGGCTGGATGGTGGCGTCGCTCAGCGCCTCGGGCTGGCGCTTCATGTGGATCAGTCCGCGCCGGGCGATGACCCAGACGTCGTGGAAGACGCCGCGGGAGTCGTGCGGCTCGGATCCCCCGCCGCTGACGAGCGGGTCGATGGTCGTGGTGGGTGGGGGCGTGATCACGGTCATCGGGCAGCCTCCTCGGCTCGGGCGTCGTCGTCTTCCTCGGTGATGGGGAGTCCGGTCAGGGTGAGGAACACCTCGTCGAGCGTGGGCTGGCGCAGCCCGAGGTCCTCGACCTCGATCTCGGCATCGGCCAGGGCCCGGGCCACGTCGGCCAGGCCACCGACGCCATCGGTAGTGGGTGCGACGGCCGAGCGCTCCGGCTCGTCGATCACTGCGTCCGCCCCGGTGACCCGGGACAAGACCTCGGCGGCTTCGGTGAGGCGAGCCCCGTCGGACACGACGAGGCCGATGTTGTCCCCGCCCACCTGGCGCTTCAGGCTGCGAGCGTCGCCCTGGGCGATGATCGTCCCGTGGTCGATGACCACGATGTCGTCGGCGAGGCGGTCGGCCTCGTCGAGGTACTGCGTGGTGAGCAAGATGGTGGTCCCACGCTCCACCAGCACGTCGAGGACGGCCCACAGCTCGTTGCGGGCCCGCGGGTCGAGGCCAGTGGTGGGCTCGTCGAGGAACAGCACCTGGGGATCGGCGACGAGCGTGGCGGCAAGGTCGAGCCGGCGACGCATGCCGCCCGAGTAGCCGCTGGTGACGCGGTTGGCGGCGTCGGCCAGGGAGAACTCTTCGAGCAGCTCGCTGGCGCGGGCCTTGGCGGCGCGGCGGGACAGCTGGTGGAGCTCGCTGATCATCACCAGGTTCTCGAAGCCGGTGAGCAGGGGATCGATCGTCGCGTCCTGAGCGGCCAGGCCGATGCGGCGACGGACCTCGGTGGGGTGGGTGGCGACGTCGAACCCGGCGACGCGGGCGGTGCCATCGGTGGCCTTGGACAAGGTGGTGAGGATGCGCACCGCCGTGGTCTTGCCGGCGCCGTTGGGTCCGAGGACCGCCGTCACGCTCCCCGCGGGAACGGCGATGTCCACCCCGCCCAGCGCGGTCTTCTCGCCGTAGCGCTTCACCAGGCCGGTGGCTTCGATCGGATGAGAGGTGGTCATCGGTGCTCCGCAGGGAGGTCGGTCGTCACGATGCACTCACGATGCATCGGCGGTGTATCGAAAGGCGGTTGTCGGGCATCACCGGACTGCGTGCGCGCACGAACGCAACCCGACCGCTCGCCATGGTGGCAGCAGGCAGACGGGGCCACCCACCGAATTTCATCGGTGGGATCAGCTCCGGGACTGCTCCGCCCACCAAGCATCGAGGCGGGCGTAGGCCTGCTTCTCGGACAGCGGACCCTCCTCGAGGCGCACCTCGAGGAGGTGGTCGAGCGCCTGACCGATGTGGCGTCCGGGGCCCATCCCGAGGTGATCCATGACCTGCTTGCCGTCGAGGTCGGGACGGATGGCATCGAGCTCCTCCTGCTCGCGCAGCTCCACCACGCGGCGCTTGAAGTCGACCATCCGCTGCGCCAGCTCGGCCGCCTTGCGCTTGTTGCGGGTCGTGCAGTCGCTCGCCGTGAGGTCGACGAGGCGCTCGTACTGATCGCCCGCGTCCCGCACGAAGCGCCGGACGGCCGCATCGGTCCATCCGTCGCCGTAGCCGTGGAACCGCAGGTGGAGGTACACGAGCTTGCGCACGGCCTCGACGTCGTCGGTCGAGTACTTCAGCGCCTGCATCCGGTCGCGCGCCATGCGTGCGCCGACGACCTCGTGGTGGTGGAACGTCACGCCGCCGTCGGTGAAGGCGCGCGTCTTGGGCTTGCCCACGTCGTGGAGCAGCGCGGCCAGGCGCACCAGGCGCTCCGGCTCGGTCTTGGCCACGACCGCGATCGTGTGGGCAAGGACATCCTTGTGGTGGTGGATCGGATCCTGCTCGAGCCGCATCTGGGCGAGCTCGGGGAGGAACTGCTCCGCCAGCCCCGTATCGACGATGAACCAGAGCCCCGCCGATGGATCGGGCACGACGAGGAGCTTGTCGAGCTCATCTCGGATGCGCTCGGCCGACACGATTTCCAAACGGTGCGCGTTGGCCCGCACCGCGGCCACGAGCTCCGGATCGGGCTCGAGGCCGTACCCGGCGATGAGGCGGGCGGCGCGGAGCATCCGGAGCGGATCGTCGGTGAAGGACACCTCGGGAGCGAGCGGGGTGCGGAGGCGGTTGGCCGCGAGGTCCGCGGCACCGTCGAAGGGGTCGACCAGGACGGGCTCCGGCAGTTCGAGGGCCATGGCGTTGACGGTGAAGTCGCGTCGAGCGAGGTCGTCAGCGATGTCGGTGCCGAACGCGACCTCGGGCTTGCGGGAGTCGGGCGCATAGGACTCGGCGCGATGGGTGGTGATCTCGAAGGTGCGGTCTCCGAGCTTGACCCCGATGGTCCCGAACCGCTCGCCCTGCGTCCACAGCGCATCGGCGATCGGCCCGACGGCCGCCTTGATCTGCGGCGGGGTGGCGTCGGTCGTGAGGTCGATGTCCGGGCCGGGCCCGAGGTCCTTGTTCAGGAGCTGATCGCGCACGATCCCACCCACCAGGTAGGCGCGGTGGCCGGCCGCGACCAGGGCCTCGGCAATGGGCCGGACCTCGTCGAGCACCGGCTGGAGACGTGCGGGGATCACGGCGACGACGCTAGGGGACGCCCCGACGGCCGCTTCAGTTCGTTGCCAGGCGAAGCACCCCAGATCGCCTTCGCGCGAAGCTCAGCGGAGCGTCGCGAGTCCGGCTTGTTGGACGGCGATGCGGAAGTCCTCGGGGTGGGCGGCGCGGTCCAGGGCTTCGTCGAGCGAGACCAGGTCCTCGCTGAAGAGGTTGAACAGGGCCTGGTCGAAGGTCGCCATCCCGTGGTAGTCGCCTTCGCTCATCAGGCGCTCGATCAGGGCCGGGTCGGCGCCGGTGGCGATGGCGTCTCGGACCTTGGGGGTGGCGGTCACCGACTCCACGACGGCCACACGGCCCCGGCCATCAGCGCGGTCCACCAGGCGCTGGCAGATGATGCCGCGCAGCACCCGAGCGAGCAGCTGGCGGGTGTGGTCCTGGGCGTGCTGATCCTGGCGGTCGATGAGCCAGCTGAGGGTGTCGATGACCGAGAGGGTGTTCATCACGCCGATGACCAAGCGGCCGGCCGCGGCCACGGACAGGGCCTCGCTCACCGCGCGCGGATCGATCAGGTCACTCACGAAGATCACGTCGGCGTCCTGGCGGGCGACGCGCCGGAGGGCATCGATGACGTCTGCCGTATCCGCGCCCACCTCACGCTGGCTCACGATGGCCATCCGGTCGGCGTGCAGCACCTCGATGGGGTCCTCGATGGTCACGATGTGGCGCGATTGCGAGGCGTTGATGTGATCGATCATCGCCGCAGCCGTGGTGGTCTTCCCCGATGCCGCCGGCCCCGAGATGATGATGAGCCCGTCGCGACTCTCGGCCAGTTCGGTGACGACCGGTGGCACGCCGATATCGGCGATGGCCGGGGCGCCGGGCACCACGCGACGGATGACAAGGCTGACCGAGCCACGCTGCCGGTACACGTTCACGCGGAAGCGGCCGAGCCCGGGAACGCTGTGAGCCAGGTCGGTCTCACCGGTGGCGAGGAACTCCTCCGCCTTCACCGGCGTGAGCAGCTCGCCCGCCAGCGCGTCGATCTCGTCGGGTCCGAGCGCGTCGAGCGTCGTGCGCTCGAGCCTGCCGTTGCGGCGCAGGCAGGGCGGGGAGCCCACCTTGACGAGCAGGTCCGAGCCACGCTCCTCGAGCAGGTACTGCAGTAGTTCGACGACCTGCGTCACGAGATGCCTCCGGTCCGGGCCGCGACTCCGCACGGAGACCGCACCTACCCGTCGGCCAGCTCACCCCGGATCTTGAGGGCTGCGGCGCACACCTCTGCGCCCGGTCCGCCGCTGGTGGGCGCCTCGGGCCGGTAGGCACCATCGTCGACCAGGGCCGACAGGACCGAGCCGGTGCAGCGGACCAGGGCATCGAGGTCGTAGCCGCCTTCGAGGAACAGGAGCCTTCGGCCCGGCGGCACGAGGGCGACAAGGTCCGTGGTGACGTCTGCGTAGTCCCCCGAGGTCAGTCCGAGGTCGGTGATGGGGTCCGCACGATGGGCGTCGAACCCCGCGGAGATGAGCAGCCACGTCGGCTTCCATGCGGCCAGCGCGGGAACGACGACCTCGTCGACGGCGCGCCGGTACACGTCGCCGGTGGTGTGGCTCGGGAAGGGCAGGTTGAGGGTGGTGCCGGTTCCCGCACCCGCCCCGACCTCGCGGATGCCGCCCGTTCCCGGGTACTGGGGCCACTCGTGCATCGACACGTAGAAGACGTCCGGATCGTCCCAGAACAGATCCTGGGTTCCGTTGCCGTGATGCGCGTCGTAGTCCACGATGACGACCCGCTCGCCCTGGCTGCGCAGCTGGGCGGCGGCGACGGCGACGTTGTTGAAGAGGCAGAACCCCATGGCCTGGCTGGCCAGGGCGTGGTGACCCGGCGGCCGCACGGCGCAGAAGCCGGCGTCGCCCTCGCCCGCCTGGAGCCGGCGGATGACCTCCAGCCCGGCGCCGGCCGCCAGGAGGGCCGCCTCCCAGGACTCGGGCACGACCGAGGTGTCTCCGTCGAGCGAACCGCCACCAGCGGCACAGAACGACTGCAGCGCCCGGCGGTAGGCCTCCGGGTGGATCCGCTCGAGCTCGGCATCGCTCGCCGCCACCGGCACCACGGGCACCAGCGCCTCGGCGAGGCCGGCCTGCTGGATCCCCATCTGCACGGCGCGCAGGCGCGCCGGTGATTCCGGATGGCCCTGCCCCGCGGAGTGGTCCAGGAACCGGGGGTGGGTCGCGTACAGGACCGTCATGTCGCCAGGCTACGGGTCTGCGCCGGGCCGGACCCGCCGCCGAGCGTGGTGAGGGTCGCGTACCACCTAAGGTCCGAAAGCGTGCTCGACACCCCTCGATCCCGGGTCTGGCGTGATGGCCGCCGATGACCGGTGGTGGGGCGCTCGCGCCCACCTGCAGGTGGCGGCATGGCGGGGGACCGCGCACACCGTCGTACTGAGCCCGGTTCCGGACCGGCCCGCGCCCGGTCCCGCCGACATCTCGCGTGAGCTGGACGTCCTCGCGGGCCGAGGCGTGGCGCGCGTCCTCACCGGCGCCCTCCACCACGGGGAGCTGGCACCGTTCCTCGCCGCCGGCTTCGTCGAGCACGAGCGCCTCCACCTCCTCCGCCACGACCTCCGGGAGCTGCCGGCATCGATGGCGCCAGTCCGCCTGCGTCGGGCGTGGCGGCGTGACCAGCCCGACATCCTGACCATCGACGAGCGGGCCTTCGACGCCTTCTGGGCCCTCGACGGCGGCGGGCTGGACGATGCCGTGCGAGCCACGCCGGCCAGCCGATTCCGGGTCTCCGCCGAACGCACCATCACCGGGTACGCCATCACTGGCCGGGCGGCCGACCGCGGCTACCTCCAGCGCCTGGCAGTGGACCCGACCCGCCACCGGGAGGGCATCGGCGCTGCGCTCGTGGCCGACAGCCTCCGCTGGCTGCGCCGCACCGGGGCGCGGGTCGCCGTCGTGAACACCCAGGAGGGCAACGAAGGTGCCCTTGGCCTGTACCTCGCCACGGGGTTCGTCCTCGAGCCACAGGGCCTCACCGTGTTGAGCCACGCCCTCGGAAGCCCCCGCCCGTGATCCGCCGCGCCGCCATCGCCGTCGGCCTCGCCGCGGCAGCACTGGCGCTCGCGGCACCAACCCCCAGCACGGCCCAGGCCGCGCCTGGGGAACGGGCGAAGGCGGCGATCACGCTGCTCGACCAACCCATCCTCGTCGCCCCCGACGGCGACTTCCCGGTGTTCCTCGAGGTCGCAGGTGCACCGGAAGGCGCCGAGCTCGCGGTCGACATCTACGACGCCGTCCAGCCCGGCGAGCCGGTGGGCCCCGAGCCCGACGGCGGCGGAGAGGCCACCTTCCCGCCGATCTCCCTTCCCGCAGTTGCGGACGGGAAGTCCCAGCGGACCGCCTTCACGATCTCCCTCTACACCGATGGCCAGCCCAACCCCGACCCGGCGTGGGGTTGGAAGATCGACGAGCCGGGCGTGTACCCGGTTCGCGTCCGACTCCAGGATGCGGACGGGAACCGCGTCCGCACGTTGATGACCTCGTTGATCCGGCTCCCCGAAACCGGGCAGCGCGTCACGCAGACCGGCGCCGCGATCCTCGTGGGCGTACACCGTCCGCCACCCGATGACCCGGCCGCCCGGTCCAGCACCGATGTCGCCGACCGCTCCCTGCTCGAGGACCTCGCACCGGTCCTCGACGCGCTCGCGGCACGGCCGGGGCTCCCCGCCACGTTCTCCATCACGCCGGACACCTTGGCGCGCATCGCCGGCGACGACGGCGCGACCGAGGAACTGGCCCGCCTTCGAGCGCAGCTCACCGCTCCGGGCCGCACGTTGCTCGACGCTCCCTACGTCGACGTCGACGCCCCCAGCCTCGTGCGCGCCGATCTGGCGGACAACCTCACGCTCCAGCGCGACTTCGGCCGTCAGACGCTCGCGGACCTGCTCGAACAGCCCATCACCGGGACCTGGCAACTGCGCAGTCGTGTCGACGAGGCCACCCTCACCCAGCTCCGGACCCGCGGCGTGGCCCGCACGCTCCTGCCGGGCGACGCGCTCAGCGGCGGCACCGGGGTCCTCGCGCCGGTGGACCTCCCAGCCGGCGGGGGCACCACCCGGGCCGTCTCGGTGTCGTCGGCCTACGCCGTTGGTGTGGATCCACTCGACGACCCCGTGCTCGCCGCCCATCGCCTCCTCGCCCGACTCGCCTCCACCGGCCCCGGCCCCACGGGAACGCCGGCGGTGGTGGTGTCGGTCGACCCGGCACTCGCGTCCGAGAAGACGCTGGCGATCGTCGCCGACTCCCTCGCCTTCGGTTCGCCCTTCTTCGCCGCCGCCGACCTGCCAAAGATCCTCGACGCACCACCCGCTGCGGCCGGCGCACGCCTGGCAACGCCGGCGCAGCCCGATCTCGGTACCTACCCCCTGACCTACCGCCGGGCGCAGTCGGCCCTCAGCAGCTTCCAGTCGATGGTCGGCGGACGCCAGCAGCTGATCACACCCTTCGACCTCACGCTGACGGTCAGCGCGGCCCAAGACCTCTCGCTCGAGCAGCGCCACGATGACGCCGCGTCCGTCAGCGCCGACCTGCAGGTGCCGTTCACCTCCATCGACACGCCGGCCAAGGAGAAGGTCACGCTCGGCGCCGACGACGGGAAGTTCCCGCTCCCGATCGAGTCCTCCCTCGACTACCCGGTGAAGGTCGTGATCGAACTCGAGGCCAACGATCGCGTGGAGTTCCCCAACAACCGCATCGAGACCACCCTCGATCCGGGCAGCACGCTCGTGCCGATCCGGGTCAAGACCCGCACCGCCGGCGACACTCCGGTCCGCATCACGGTGCGCTCGCCCGACGGCGGGGTGATCCTCGCCGAGAGCCGCTACACGATCCGCTCCACGGCCGTCTCCGGCGTCGGCATCGTGCTCACCGTCGGCGCCGCGCTGTTCCTGGCGGTCTGGTGGGGCCGGCACTGGCGGCGAGCCCGAGCGGCGCGAACCGAAGGCTCGGTCGCCAAGGCGGGCATCGAGGACGCGACCGCCACCGACCCCGACTCGCCGGCCGCCGTGTAACCGGCCCGACCTCCCGCAGGTCGAAGCACCGATCGCCCGCCCTCGTCCCCACCCGGAGCCCTCCATGCCCGTCAAGATCGTCACCGACAGCGCCGCCGACCTCCCTACCGAGCAGGCCGCTGCCCACGGCATCCGCGTGGTCCCGCTGACCATCCGCTTCGGCGATGACGAGTACACCGACGGCGTGGACCTCACGCCCGAGGCCTTCTACGAGAAGATGAACCAGCTCGACGTGCTGCCCGCCACGGCCGCTCCATCGCCCGGTGCCTTCGAGGCCGCCTTCCGGGAGGCTGGCGCCGACGGCGACCCGGTGGTGTGCATCAACCTCTCGAGCGAGCTCTCCGCGACCATGCAATCGGCCCAGACGGCCGCCAAGGCCATCGGCGATGATCTCGACCTCACGGTCCTGGACTCGAAGTCGATCACCGCCGGCCTCGGGATGCAGGTCTTGGCGGCGGCCGAGGTGGCCGAGGAGGGGGGATCCGTCGCGGACATCGTCGCCCTGGTCGAGGACCACCGCAGCCGCACGCACGTGTTCGGCGCGCTCGACACGCTCGAGAACCTGAAGAAGGGCGGCCGCATCGGCGGGGCCCAGGCGATGCTCGGCTCGATCCTGTCCATCAAGCCCATCATCGACATCTCCACCGGTGTGGTCACCGAGGCGGCCAAGCAGCGCACCCGAAAGAAGTCGATGATCTGGCTCCGCGACAAGATCCTCGCGGCTCCCGGCGTGGAGCAGGTGGCCGTGTGCCACGGCTGCTCCGAGGACGTCGCCGAGCTGCGAGCGCTCCTGCTGCCCCACTTCTCCGAGGATCAGCTGAGCACCTGGACGATCGGCCCGGTCATCGGAGCCCACGGTGGGCCGCGCATGGTCGGCCTGGTCTGGCTCGACGGGAAGTAGGTCCGGCTTCCGCAGGGATCCGGCCGCCCAGAAGGGGCATCGACTGGGCAACTAGCGTGACCGGGCCGTGTCCATGTCCGAACCCACCGACCCAGGGCCCTCCGGAGCTCCCCTCGCCGGCCGTCTCATGGTCGGGCGGTATCGCCTGAACCGGCCCATCGCGTCGGGGGGCATGGCCGAGGTGTGGGAGGCCACCGACGAGACACTGGCGCGCCGCGTGGCGGTCAAGCTGCTGCATCCCCACCTGGCTCGCGACGAGTCGTTCGTGCGCCGGTTCCGAGCGGAAGCGGTGGCCGCCGCCCGCCTCGCCCATCCGTCGATCGTGTCCGTGTACGACACGTTCTCCGCCGACGGCATGGAAGCCATCGTGATGGAGCTGGTGGTGGGCACCACCATGCGTGCCGACCTCGACGAGCACGGACCGATGCGCCTCGAGGCCGTCTTGGCCATCGGCACCCAGGTGGCCGACGCACTCGGCGCCGCGCACGCCAGCGGCCTCGTCCACCGCGACGTGAAGCCCGCCAACATCCTGCTCTCCGCCGACGGCCGCGTCCTCGTGGCGGACTTCGGCATCGCCAAGGCCGCCGAAGGCAACGACCTGACCACCGCAGGGGCGATGGTCGGCACGGCGAAGTACCTCGCTCCCGAGCAGGTGGAAGGGGGACCGATCGACGGCCGAGCCGACCTGTACTCGCTCGGCATCGTGCTCTACGAAGCGCTCACCGGCGTGGCGCCCTTCGTCGAGGAGACCGACGCCGCCACCGCCCTGGCCCGGCTCCACCGCTATCCGACCGAACCCCGACAGCTGCGCCCGGAGATCCCGCCCGCGACCGAAGCCGTGGTGATGCAGGCCATGTCGCGAGCACCCGACGACCGCTTCGCGTCTGCGGCTGCGATGCGCACCGCGCTCATGGGCGCGGGCGCCGACCCGCGCCGAGCCCCGGCGGCCGCGGTGGCGGCTGCGGCGGCTAACCCGCCGATGGCTCCGCCGCCAGGCCGGTCCGCATCGCCGGAGGTTCCCGTCGCCTTGCCCCGTCCGGCGCATCCGCCTGCGCCTCCCGGGCCAGAGGACGGGTCCGATCTGGACCCCGTTCCCCTGGCCACCGTGGAGACGGTGCCGCCCCGACGGTCGCGCCGATGGATGGTCATCGTCGTCGTCTTGTTGCTCGCAGCGATGGCGGGGACCTTCGCCCTCCAGGGCGGCGACGCCCCTGCCGGCGAGCCAGGGTCCAACCGCATCGAGATCGCGTCCGCAGCTTCCTTCGACCCGCAGGGCGACAACGGCACCGAGCACGAGGAGGAGGTCCTCCGAGCCCTCGACCAGGACCCCGCCACCGCATGGCGCAGCGAACGCTACGGCGATCCGGAGAAGATGGCGGGGAAGGACGGCGTCGGCCTGATCCTCACCCTCGACGGCACGCATGACATCGGTCAGGTCGACGTGCGCAGCCCCGAAGGCGGGTGGAGCGCGCAGGTGTACGTGGCCGAGGGCGACGCGCCCGGAGACCTCGCCGGCTGGGGCGAGCCCGTGACATCGGTCGAAGGCGCCGATGGCGGGCTCACCCGCTTCGCTCCCCTCGATGCTCGCGGCAACCAGGTCCTCGTGTGGTTCACCCGGACCGCGGACTCCGGCGAGGTCGCGGTCTCCGAGGTCTCGGTTCGGAAGCCGTGAGCGACGTCGCCTCCCTCGACGATGAGCAGCGGCTCGTGGCCGCCGCTCGTTCCGGCGACCAGCGGGCGCTGGAACGTCTGCTGCGCATCCACCAGCCCCAGGTCCACGCCGTCTGCCGCCGCATCACCGGAAACGACACCGATGCGCTCGACGCCACCCAGGAGGCGCTGATCGCAATCGTCCGTGGCCTGCCGCGCTTCGACGGACGGGCCAAGTTCTCCACCTGGGCCTACCGCATCGCCACCAACGCCTGCCTCGACGAGCTCCGCCGGCGCAAGCGGCGGCCGGTGGTCGGCCTGCCCGAGCACGAGGGAGCCGCCATCGACCTGGAGGATCCCTCGGCACCGGATCCGGGTCAGACCGTTGGCGATCGCGACGAGGTCGACGCGGCCCTCGCCCGTCTTGCGCCGGATTTTCGCGTCGCCGTGGTACTGCGGGACCTCTGCCAGCTCGACTACGCCGAGATCGCCGAGGTCTTGGAGATCCCCGCCGGTACCGTTCGCTCTCGCATCGCACGGGGCCGAGCCCAGCTCGCGGACCTGCTCGGCGGGAACCAGCCCACCCCCGACGAACGTCCAACTCCCACGCCATGACCGATCACCCCACTCCCACCGACGACGACCTGTCGCTCGCCCTCGACGGCGAGGCGGATGCCGAGCTCCTCGCCCGCATCGAGGCCGACCCGGTCGCCCAGGCCCAGCTCGAGCACCTGCGCGCGGCTGCGACGCTGCTGCGCGACGCCCGGGTGGACCCCCTCGATGACGAGGTGGTCGACGGGCTGATCGCCACCGCCATCGACACCCCCATCGCTCCGGCTCGCCCTGTGTCGGGCAACCGGTCCGGCCGGGCCACCCCCTGGCTCGTCGCCGCCGCCGTCATCGTCCTCATGGCCATCGGGCTCAGCCTCGTCTGGGCCGGTCGCAGCAGCGATCAGGACCAGGCCAGCGCCACGAAGTCGGCCGAGGAGAAGGCCCAGGACTCCGGCGCCTCGAGCGACGGCCAGGCCGACTCGGCATTCTCGTCGGGCGGGGGAACCGCCGGTGCGGAGTCCCAGGTCCTCCCCGGCGGCCACGGTGCGCCCACCACCGCGGCCGCCACGCCCGACACGGCGTCGCCCAGCACCCCCGCCCTGTTCCTCGGCTCGTACCCCTCGGGTGCCAAGCTCCGCGAGGCGACCGCCACCTCCTTCATGGATGCGTGGAAGGCCAGCGGCTCCTCCCTCTCGTTCGACTCGTCCGATGCGGAGGGCTCCGGCAACGCCCGCTCGATGCAGCGTCCGCCGTCGGCCGCGGCGATCACCCGCTGCGCCGACCTGTTGCAGGTCACCCTCACCATGAAGGCACCCCCGGTCCAAACCGGCTACGCCACTGTCGACGACGAGCCGGTGCTCGTGTACGAGTTCGCCACCACGTCCGCCCGTACGAACAAGGAGACCACCCTGGTGGCTGCGGTCGGCGTCAAGGCGTGCGACGAAGTCGTGTTCTTCGAGCGATGACCCGCTGACCTGCCTCGGGCGGGTCTGGCTCGGGCGACGGCGGGTAGTGTCTCGCTCCATGGCTGCACCTACTCCCTCGCCCCGCGGCACCAAGGCGCCCCAGGGGGTGATCCCCGCAGAGTGGCCGGCTCAGGCGGCCGACACCATCGTCGAGACCATCTCCAAGGTCCGCGACAAGACCACCAAGCCGGCGCTCCTCGCCGCCCGTGGCCTGGTGTACGGACTGGTGGCCGCCGTCGTCGGCTCGGTGGCGATCTTCCTGGTCCTGGTGCTGATCGTGCGGATCTGGGCCAACTACGTGCCCGGGCACGTGTGGGTCATCTACGCCATCTTCGGCGTGGTGTTCTCCGGCGTGGGCCTCTTCTTGCTGCGCAAGGCCAACGCACCCAAGGCCGACGCCGAGGCCTGACGCCGTCTTGACGGAGCCCGGTCGCCGCCGAGCCGACCGGGAAGGTTCCGATCGGTCTCGGCGTTGGACCATCGCGTCCACCGAACGCACCGGAGTCTCCGTGCCCACTCGTCACAACGTCGTCATCATCGGATCGGGCCCCGCCGGCCTCACTGCGGCCATCTACACCGCCCGCGCCAACCTGGCGCCGCTCATCCTCGAGGGTGAGCCTTCCTCCACCTCTGACCAGCCCGGAGGCCAGCTGATGCTGACCACCGAGGTCGAGAACTTTCCCGGATTCCCCGAGGGGATCATGGGTCCCGAGCTGATGGAGAACTTCCGGTCGCAGGCACTGCGGTTCGGCGCCGAGGCTCGACAGGAGAAGGTCTCCCGGGTCGACTTCTCGCAGCGCCCGTTCCCGGTGTGGGTCGGCGATCCGACCGCCGACGAGCCCACGTACCTCGCCGACTCGGTCATCGTGTCCACCGGCGCCCAGTCGCTGATGCTGAACCTTCCCCGTGAGGCCGAACTGCTGGGCCACGGCGTCTCCACCTGCGCCACCTGTGACGGCTTCTTCTTCCGGGACCAGCACATCGCCGTCGTAGGCGGTGGCGACTCCGCCATCGAAGAGGCCACCTTCCTCACGAAGTTCGCCGACACGGTCACCCTCATCCATCGCCGCAACGAGTTCCGTGCCTCCAAGATCATGCAGGAGCGAGCCTTCTCGAACCCGAAGATCAAGGTGCGGTGGGACAGCGAGGTCGCCGAGATCAAGGGCGACACCAAGCTCTCCGGCATCACGCTGCGCAGCACGACCACCGGCGAGCTCGAGGACCTCGACGTCACCGGCCTGTTCGTGGCCATCGGGCACCGGCCCAACACCGACCTTTTCAAGGGCGTCTTGGACATGGAGGACAACGGCTACCTCATCACCGGGCCCGGTACCTCCACCAACGTCGCCGGCGTCTTCGCCTGCGGCGACGTCCAGGACCACACCTACCGCCAGGCCATCACCGCCGCCGGCTCGGGCTGCATGGCGGCCATCGATGCCGAGCGCTGGCTCGAGGAGCAGGGCCACCACGCCTGAGCGAGGGCCGGGAATCTCCGGCCTCCCCTCGCGGTTGTACCGAACGAATCACCCAAGGAGACCACCATGGCAGACGCCATCAGCACGCTCACCCAGTCCAGCTTCCCCGAGGCCATCGCCACCGCCGACAAGCCCGTGTTGGTCGACTTCTGGGCCGAGTGGTGCGGACCCTGCAAGCGCATCGCCCCGATCCTCGACGAAGTCGCGTCGGAGAACTCCGACAAGATCTCGGTCGCGAAGGTCAACGTCGATGAGAACCCCGACATCGCCCGCCAGTTCGACATCATGAGCATTCCGACGCTGATCGTGTTCCAGGACGGCCAGCCGGTCCACCGGTTCCAGGGTGCCTCGGGCAAGGCCGGTCTGCTCGAGCAGCTCAGCGACTTCATCTGACGCTTCCCCGTCACCCGCTCAGGCGCGAGGCCGGACCTACGGGTCCGGCCTCGTTCGCGTCTCGGCTTCGGTCGCCCGAGACCGGCCCGCCCGGACACCGCGCGCGGACGGTGGCTGGGCCCCTCCTCCTGGTACCGGACTACTGACGCTTCGTCAGTACCCGACAGGCCGCTCACCCCGCGATCCGCGCGCCGAACCATCACGGTCATAGTCTGAAGCCAAAGGCGAGCCGCAGGGTTACCCACACCGTTGCCCACACCTGTGGATAAAGCAGTAGACGATGGTGAGGGTCGAGGGTCGAGGGTACCCATCCTCGAGCCCACGCGGAACCCTCGATATGGCGGTGACCCATTGCGAGGTGCGCAACCCTGCGTGGGCCGAACTCAGGAGGCCGGCGCCTCGGGGGCGGTCGTCATGGCTCGGTAGATCCGCTCGAGGTCCTCGAGGCTGGCGAAGTCGATGGTGACCTTGCCCCGCTTCGTCCCCATCGAGACCTTCACGCGCGTGTCGAGCCGGTCGCTGAGCAGTCCCTCCAGTTCCAAGAGGCCAGGGGGACGAAGGCGGCGACCGGCAACCGCCGCCGTGGGCTTGTCGGCGGATGGAGGCTCCTCCCCTGCCTCGAGCTCGCCGGACCGTGCCCGGACGGCCTCTTCGACATCTCGCACGCTGAGCTGATCGGCGACGGCGCGCCGAGCGAGCGCCTCCTGAAACGCACGGTCCGGCGTTCCCAACAGGGCCCGTGCGTGGCCGGCGGAGAGCTGTCGGTCAGCGACGAGCTTCTGGATGCTCGGAGGGAGCTGGAAGAGGCGAAGCATGTTCGACACCGCAGAACGGCTCTTGCCGACCCGTCGGGACACGTCCTCGTGCGAGAGGCGGAACTCCTCGATCAGCTGCTGGTAGGCAGCCGCCTCCTCCATGGGGTGGAGGTCCTCACGATGCAGGTTCTCGACCAAGGCCTGCTCGAGCGACGTGCTCTCGTCGATCTTGCGCACGATGGCCGGAATGGTCTGCAGTCCGGCCCGTTTCGATGCCCGCCAGCGCCGCTCCCCTGCGATCAGCTCATAGCGATCGTGACCCGATGGCCGCACGAGGATCGGTTGGAGCACGCCGAGCTCACGGATGGAGTCCGTGAGCGAGACGAGCGCTTCCTCGTCGAACTGGGCACGCGGTTGGTGCTGGTTCGGCTCGATCTGGCTGACTTGGAGCTCTCGGAGCGTCGCATCATCGCTCGGAGCGGTGAGGTCGTTGGGGATGAGGGCACCGAGCCCCTTGCCGAGTCCACTACGCCGGGCCACCGCTGACCTCCTTCGCCAGTTCCCGGTAGGCGACCGCGCCCCGGGAGGTTGGATCGAACGCCGTGATCGGTTGTCCGAAGGAGGGGGCCTCCGAGAGCCGGACCGTGCGCGGGATCATGATCTTGCAGACCTTGTCGCCGAAGTGTGCTCGTACCTCCTGCGCGACTTGATCGGAGAGCTTCGTCCTTGCGTCGTACATCACGAGCACGATGGTCGAAATGTCGAGCGACGGATTCAGGTTCTTGGTGACCAGGCCCACGTTGCGCATCAGCTGACCGAGACCCTCGAGCGCGTAGTACTCGCACTGGATCGGGACGAGCACCTCGGAGGCGGCGGCCATCCCGTTGATCGTGAGCAGGCCCAGCGACGGAGGACAGTCGATGAGGACGTAGTCGTAGTCCTCTCGTACCTCCTGGAGAGCGTGCTTCAGCCGGAGCTCCCGACTGAACGCCGGAACGAGCTCGATCTCCGCGCCGGCAAGGTCCAGGCTGGCCGGAGCCACGAAGAGGTTCTTCACCGACGACGCCTCGACGCAGTCCTCGATGGGCACGTCACTGAGGATGACGTCGTACATCGATGCTTGGAGGCCCCGGATGTTGATCCCGAGCCCGGTGCTGGCGTTGCCCTGAGGATCGAGGTCAACCACCAGCACGCGGTAACCCAAGTCCGCCAATGCAGCCCCCAGGTTCACCGTGGTGGTCGTCTTTCCGACGCCACCCTTTTGGTTGGCGACGGCGAGGATCCGCGGGAGCGACGGACGCGCGTTTGGCGGAGGGGTCGCAGGGACCGCTTCGACCGCCTCGTCCGTCTCGAGCTGCGCGTCGGAGATCGGGGAGGGATCAGTCACGCGCCCATCCTTCCGTCCCAGCGGCCAGGGGTCAAGCACCGCCCGAGAGTTTCACGTGGAACGGCCCGCCCGCAGCACCCCGGAGGCCTCGATTGCCGGGTCTGGACCCTCTGCCCGAAGTTGTGCACAGGGTGCACAGACCTGGGGATAGTCAGCACGCCACCGGAGCCCAGGAGCACCCGCTCTCGCCCCGCTGGCGCCGTCACCGTCGGGCGCGGGGCCTACGAGCACGGACGCTGCTCGATCCGGCCTCCTGTTCAACCGACTGAGGTCGTCGCCCGGACCAGCGCCGCTCCGAACCTGGTGTTCCACGTGAAACGATCATCGCCCGCGGTCGGGCGATCCGCACTCGAGCCGGCAGGGGACACGCCTGCTCCTGGAACTCGTGAGTCCGCCCCACCGATGTTGGCCCCGACGACCTCGTCGGCTTGCCGCCATCGTCCGCCTCGGGCGAGGGCCTGTCCGCAGCGACGACGTGCATCCTCCGCCCCCCCCCGCCGCTGCCCGCTCGCTCCGAGCCACGTGACGCCCACGCTGGCCGCGAAGCGAACGCTCCGCACCGACTCGGCGACCGCCGATGGATCCTCCGAAGTCAGAAGCACGCCACCATCCTTCACCCGGCAGAGCTAACCCTCGTCGTCGATCCCACGCACACGATGCCCATTGCGCCGCTGCCCGCTTCCTCCATGCCAGGCCAGCGCCTCCACGTGGGTCACCGAGATTGTCGAACGCGACGTCGGCGAGAGCCCGCTCCCCGCGGACGGCGGGGTCGGTCCGGCCAACTGCCCGGGGCCCGGCTCCCGCGCCGAGGGGACGCTGCCCGGTTTGGCGGATGCACGACTTGGGGGGCCGCGGCGCCGGATCCACGGGGTCGGGACCGCGGAGGTCCCCGATGTGAGCGGGGCCTGGCGCAGCGAAGCCGTGGGGCATCACCCAGCCCAAGCCATGGATCATCGCGGATGGCCCTGCCAGGACGCACTCCTCTCGTACAGGGGCCAGTCCGGCACCGCCCAAACGAGGCCGACGAGGGCGGTCCTGCACCGGGAAGAAGCCATCGGCCAGACCCGGCCGCTGAGCGTATCCGCACAGTGCCCGGGCTTCACGGCGGGATGTGGCCGGGGGCGGTCGGAGTGGACGACGGGCGTGGGTCCAGGATCACGGGCCCGTATCACGATGCCCCGTTCGAACACGGCAGGCTGCGGCGCCCGGGTCCGAGGGCCCAGCGCGAGGAGTTGCGGGGGCGTGAGGACCCCGAGACGTAGCCCCATGCGGGCCAAGCGTCCGCACAACCATCCCTGAGGAGGGAATCCACGGGACGTGCCCGCGATCCGTTTCACGTGGAACACCACACGACGACGCAGAATCGACGAGCCCGACGGTCACCAGACGACTCCACGGACGTTTAGTGTCGGACCTGTCACGAGAGACCGGCGGACGGGTCTGCCCGATCAAACGGCAGGAGTCGGCGAGCTGGCACCGAGTACTTGCACGCCCAAGCCGTCAGCCCGCCCCCCGCCGGGCTGCGGTGGCCGGACGCCGGTTCTGCCACCTGACGGGCAGCGAGCGAGGGAAGCTCCGACCGGAGGGAGGCGGCGCGGCAATGACCGCATCGATCCACGATCCCGATCCACGCCCCCCGGCCGCCGTCCGCACGACCTCGACCGGGCGACGGAGTTACCCATCCAGCGGGTACGCACCGCCGGCCCTTCGCCCCGTGCCGAGCGCGCAAAGCCCCGACCCGCGCTCGGAACCGCTCGCCGAACCAACCAGCGCGGGGCCCGTTGGGTACCCCCGGATAGGCGGAACCAGCGCACGAACCCCGTGGCACCGCGAAGCCTGGCAGGGCAGCATCACCCGTTGGCCTCCATGGGCACCGAATGCCACGATCTCCGCTCATCCGGGATGGCTCGTGGTCACCGACCGTCATCCTGCATCCGACCCCGCGAGGCATGGGTCGTGAGGGGCTCCGCAGGCTGGCCCCGTTGCGCACGCGTAACGGGCCGGATACCGGTCAACGGACACCGGTGGGCGCGAGCGAGGCAACGAGCGGGTTGCTCGCACCACCCCCCACCCGGCCTGGTGCGGACCGGTGTGTCGCATGACGACCGCACCCTTCGGCTTGCCCGTCGAACCTGAGCACCGGCCACGGACACCCAACGGCCGGACCGAGGGGACCTTCCTCCCCCCGTGAGCCCTGGCGTCGTGGCGAACAACCGGCTTCCCAGCCCGGATCCCCACGGGACCGATACGAGTCACACGAACCTGAGGCAGACCTGTTCCACGTGAAACGGTGCGTCCAACCAGGCCGTGGCGGCGCGACCGCCGGTCAACGGGCACACAGAGGACGAGCGAACCGAGCGACGTTGCATGGGGGAGTGGGAGGGTGTGGGCCATCCTCACCGGGATGGCGCTGCCCACACCTTCCGCACCGAGCCAGTATCCACAGGTCCGGGTGTGCGAGGTCACCAGACAAGCGCCGGACCGAGATGGCGTCACGTCGACGATGGCCGTGCCCATGCCGGCACGGAAGGCACCACCCGGCGCGCTTGGCGTCGGGACGTGCTGATCGTGCGGGTGCCCCGGATATGCGAGGACGCCGGACCCCGCCTGGACAGCTGAGGTCGCGATGCGATCGCGCCGCCGAACCGGCCCCGGGAACCAGCGCTCAGACGATGCCACCGACAGGCTGCGAGGGTTGCGCCGGGTGGCGGGTCCGGTCAGACGCCGGGGGAGAACAAGGGCCGCTTGGCGGGGATCCCCACCCTGCGGGGGTAGCGATCGCTGCTAAGGGCCACCTGCTCGATCCGGGCGAAGTGAAAGCCGGGAGCATCGCCCACGAGAACGGGGACGGCAGGACCGCATCCCAGCGTCGCGATGCCGTCTGCTGGCCACCGGTCCCCGACCGAGGTCGCCGGCGGTTCGCTCACGACGAAGGCGCCGCCGATGCGGAGCAAGGGGGCAGCGCACTCGATGGTGACCGCCGGTGGGCCGAAGCTGCGCGACACGACCAGGTCGTACGTGGCCCGGTGCGCCAGATCCTGGCCGACCACCTCGGCTCGCTCGGTAATGACCTGCACCCGATCCTCGAGGCCCAGGTCCTCGACCGCGTCGCGCAGGAACGCCGTGCGCTTCTGCTGGGCGTCGACGAAGACCCACGTCGTCTCGGGCCAGCATTCGACCGCCAAGACGATGCCTGGCAGTCCACCACCCGCGCCGAGGTCAAGGGCGCGCGTCGGTGCGGTCCCCGCCGCAACGGCAAAGGCCCGGGCGTGGTCGAGATGTGGCTCGACCGGGCCCGGGCCCAGGAAACCGCGCTGGCGAGCCTCCTCGAGGAGATCCGTCAGCTCGAAGGTCACGCGCCGGCACCCTCGGGGACGATGACCACGCGGCGATCGGGATCCGCACCTTCGGAGACCGTCTCGACACCGTCGATCTCGTTCACCGTGTCGTGGACGACCTTGCGGTCAGCCGAGTTCATGGGCTCGAGGGCCCGTGCGGCTCCCTCGCTGATCACAGCTTCCGCCTGCTGGGTCACGAACCGGGCGAGTGCTTCTTGGCGACGCTGACGGTAGCCGCCGATGTCGATGCGCACCCGTCCGATGTGACGACCGGTCGCGCGGCGCTGCAGGACGGTACGGGAGAGCTCGTGCACGGCGGTAAGGGTCTGCCCCTTGGGACCGATGAGCAGGCCGAGGTCTTCCCCATCGACGCTGAGCTCGATGGTCTCCTCGTCGACGACGGTCCGGTTGACGGTGCCCTCGGCGCCGAGTGCGCCCAGGAGCCCCTCGAGGAACTCGGTGATGATGTCGGCCTGGTCGCTGACCGGGACCTCTTCGTCGGTCATCTGGTTGCCTTCCTGCTGGTTCTTGGCGGGACGGCCGCCACCGTTCGATCCGCTGCGCTTGCGGCCTCCGTCACGGCCACCGTCACGGCCACCGCCACGCCGGTTGCCGCTCGGGCTGCCGCTGTCGGCGTCGCCACCGGACGGCAGGTCGTCGACGGTCGTCGACGCGGTGCTGGTGGATGCCCCGCCGCTGTGGTCCTTGCCGCCTCCGCCGCCCTTGGGACGACGCGGCCGGCGCTCCTGCTTGGGGCGGGGAGCCTTCGGCACGACACGGGCCCGGATGCGTGCCTCGCCGCGCGGTCGGCCGAAGAGTCCTGTTTTCGGCTCTTCGACGACCTCAAACTCCGCTTCGCTTTCGTCGATGCCGAGCTGATCCAGCGCGGCTTCCTTGGCGTCCTCGATGGTGCGCCCTGTGGTCTCAACCCACTGCACAGGCGATCACTTCCTCTTCTTCTTGGCCTTCGACCGGTTCGCTGCGGATGGTGCCGCTCGACTCGGTCCGGCTGTCGACTTGGTCGACGTGGTGGTGGTGCTCTTCGATCCCGGTGACCCCGATGACGACTTGGTCTTCGTCACGTTGCCGCTCGCGGAGGACGCCTTGGAGGCCGTCACCTCGCTGGCAGCCTCGGATGGGTTGGGGAGCCCGATTTCTTTCATCTGGGCGAAGAACCCCTTGGATTTCTCTGCTGGGGCAGAAGACTTTGTTGACGATTTGTCACTTTCCCGGCCGGTGGTGGCCACGGGCCCGTCGTCGTCTCGGTACATCGTGCGGGTGATCAAGGCCTGCTGACCCACCCGGAACAGGTTCGACACGAGGAAGTAGACGACGATGCCGGCAGGCAGCGTGAAGGAAATGAAGGCGAAGAACAGCGGCATGATCCGCATCAGCATCTGCTGCTGGGGGTTGATCTGCGTGGCCGTGTTCCGCCCCGAGACCTGCTTCTGCTGGATGTAGGACGTCGCCGTCACCGCCAGGACCAGCAGGATGTAGGGCCATCCATGGCCGATGCCCTCGCGGAAGGCCTTCTGGGCCGACTCCGCCAGGTTCATGCCCCACGACTCCATGACCCTGGTGTTGCTCAGATCGAGGTAGAGCTGCGAGGTCTGGGAGATGTGGTTGGGCTGGAAGTACCCGAACCGCTCCCAGATGCCGGCACCGCCGCCACCGTCGATCCCGGTGGTCGCCCGAGCCGTTGCGGCACCCATGTCGTAGCTGTACGGAGCGCGAAGCAGGAGCTCGAACAGGGTCCGGTACAAGATGATGAACACCGGCATCTGCAGCAGCAGCGGCAGGCAGCCCGACACCGGGTTGATGTTGTTCTCCTTGTAGAACGCCATCATCTCTTCGTTGAGCTTCTGACGATCGTCTTTGTACTTCGCCTGGATCTTCTTGAGTTCCGGCTGCAGCTTCTGCATCGCCAGCATGCTCCGAGTGCCCTTCAGCGTGAGGGGCAGCAGCAGGATCATGATCGACAGCGTCAGCAGCGAGATGGCGACGGCGTAGTTCGGATAGAGCTCGTAGAAGAACTCCAGCGGCTTCGCGATGAGGTTGTACATCAGGCGACCGTCCGTTCGTGGTGGTGTTCGTGGTGCGGGTCAGAGCGTTCGGGCACGGGGTCCCAGCCGCTTCCGCCCCAGGGGTGGCAGCGACCGAGCCGGCGAATGGCCAGCCACGAGCCTCGGACGGCTCCGTGGACCTCGAGCGCCTCGAGGGCGTACGCCGAGCACGTCGGCTGGAAGCGGCACGGCGAGGGACGGCCAGCGCGAACGTGCTGGTAGAACAGCACGAATCGACGGATGCAGCGCGCGGCGATGCTCATGGCGCCTCCCCACCGAACCGGCGGGCCTCGAGTGCGGCGAGCAGCCTCATCACGTCGTTCCTCAGTTCCTCAGGGTCTCGACCGGACGCTTCCGGACCGGCGGAGACCAGCAGCACACCATCGGGGACCGATCCCCAAGCCTCGCCCGCCAGTTCGGCGAACACGGCCCGGAGCCGGCGGCGGAGACGGTTGCGCTCGACCGCGCCGCCCACCCGCTTGGTGATCGCGTACGCCACCCGGGTACCGCCAGCGCCATCCTCCGCAAGGAAGGTGAGGGCCAACGGACCGCGGCGGACGCGAATCCCCCGCGCCCGCAACGCCACGAAGGTGCGGCGGTCACGGACGGGGCGGATCAGGCTGACAGCTTGGCCCGGCCCTTCAGACGACGGTTCCGCAACACGGCGCGACCCGCCTTGGTGGACATCCGCTTGCGGAAGCCGTGGTTCTTGGCCCGCTTGCGGACGTTGGGCTGAAAGGTGCGCTTCACTTCTATCCTCCTCAGGAGCTGCGCGGCAGGCACAGCTCAGGCGGCCACAGAGGTGCGGCCGCTCGATGTCGACTGGCAGCCCCGGCGCAAGCGCGCGGAGCCATCCGGGCAACGCTACGTCCCCACCGCACCACGGGGCAATCGCGGCCCACACCGGTGCTGACCTGCACGGCCGATTCGAGCGACGAAGCCCTTGCACACCCGCCCTCGGACGGTGCTACGGTCCGGCCCCTGCCAGAGCGGTCATCGGGCTCCCGACCGGCCATCCGGCGACACCCTCAAACCCGGAAGCGCCCGCTGGGCCCTCCGGGAACGATATGTTTTTCCACAGGTGTGGACCCGGCTGTGGAACGCCCCGGAAAAGGACGGTTCAACCAGGTGGGAGACGGACAGCACCTGTGGACGAGCTGCCAGAACTCCCTGCGTACGCAGGTTTCCGACGCCGTGTGGCGCTCCACCTTCCAGGACATCACGCAGATCGACGTCGAAGACGACATCTTGCGCCTGGCCGTGCCGAGCACCGTCGTCAAGGACCGGGTCGAGGGTCGCTACCTCTCCCTCGTCGAGGACATCGTCCGCGACGCGTGCGGCCAGCACCTCTCCATCTTCCTGGAGGTCCGTCCGCACGCCGGAGAGAGCTCGACCGTTGCGGATCCGTTCGACGAGCGCATCGGCGCCCGCCCCACCGAGTTGGGTGCGAACGGCTCCCCGATCGCACCGCAGAACACGACCGCCGACGGGCACGCGGCACCGCCCGGCCTCGATGCAGCACCCGTGACCCGCACCTTCGACGACTTCGTCCGCGGTCCGTCCAACCAGTTCGCCCACGCCGCCGCCCTCTCGGTGGCCGGCCAGCCCGGCCGGAGCTACAACCCGCTGTTCATCTACGGCGACGCCGGACTGGGCAAGACCCACCTCCTCCAGGCCATCAAGCACTACGTGGAGGAGAACTACCGGGACTACGTGGTCCGCTACGTCACCAGTGAGACGTTCCTGAACGAGTTCATCGAGTCCATCCGGCTCAACACCTCCGCAGAGTTCAAGCGCCGCTACCGCGAAGTCGACGTCCTGCTCGTCGATGACATCCAGTTCCTGGAGAACCGAAAGGAGACCCAGGAGGAGTTCTTCCACACGTTCAACGCTCTCCACGAGGGCCGCCGCCAGCTCGTGCTGTCCTCGGACCGGCCTCCTGATGCCATCTCCACCTTGGAGAACCGCCTGCGCAGCCGGTTCAAAATGGGCCTGATCACCGACATCCAGCCGCCCGACCTCGAGACGCGCCTCGCCGTGCTGGGGAAGAAGGCCGAAAACGAGGGCTTCCCCGTCCCCGACGACGTGCTCGAGTTCATCGCCGTCAACATCACCGACAACATCCGCGAGCTCGAGGGAGCGCTGAACCGGGTGTCGGCCCTGGCCAAGCTCCACAAGCGACCGATCACGCTGCCCGAGGCCGAGAAGCACCTCCACGACATCATCGGCGACCGCCAGCCTCGGCCCATCACGCCGGACCTGATCCTCCAGGCGACCTCGGACATGTTCGGGTTCACCATCGAGGAGATCAAGGGGAAGAGCCGCCAGCGGCCGCTCGTGACCGCACGGCAGATCTCGATGTACGTCTTCCGGGACTCGACCGACCTGTCCTATCCCGCCATCGCACGCGAGTTCGGGGGCCGTGATCACACGACGGTCATCCACGCCGTGGAGAAGATCAAGGCGTTGATGGGGGAGCGCCGACAGGTCTACGACCAGGTCACCGAGCTCTTGAACCAGATCCGCAAGGGGAGCTGAGCGTGCCGAACGGGTGCCGCACGTCACAGCAGTTGTCCACCGTTGTCCACAGGACCCTGGGCATTTCTCGCCCATCCGCGCTGAATGGACCTGTGGACGGAGCCGGGATGCGCGGGGGACGCGCGGGGAGAAACCACCCCTCTCAGGTTCCGCATGCACCGCGGCACCACGAACCTGTGGAACGCTGTGGATTCCCGTCGACGCGCGACATGCCTGCTGACCTGCGCTGATGGCGGCTTGTCCCCAGTCCACAGGCCCTACCACCACCATCAGACTTTGATCAGCACCTTCTCTGGAGAACGCGAGGTTACGAAGTGAAGTTCCGTTGCGAACGTGACACCTTGGTCGAGGCCCTGGCCTCTGCCGGCCGTGCGGTGGCCAACCGCGGGGGCGCCCTGCCCGTCCTGTCGGGGGTTCGAGCGGAGCTCAGCGGCGATCGCCTGCGCCTGACCGGCAGCGACCTCGAACTCACCATCGAGATCGAGATCACGGTCGCCGGCGAGCGCGACGGGGTGGCAGTGCTCCCCGCGAAGATCTCCTCGGACCTGGTCCGGTCGTTGGGCGATCCCCGCGTCGAGGTGTCCGTCGAGGGCGATGAGGCCCGGATCACCGCTGGACGCTTCGAGTCTTCGCTGCGGTTGCTGCCTGCAGACGAGTTCCCCCGACTCGCGATGCCGGCCGACGAAGCCGTCACCCTCGCGGCCAAGGACTTTGCCGGAGCGTTGCGCCAGGTCGTCCCGGCGGCGAGCGCCGATGATGCTCGTCCGATCCTCACCGGCGTGCTTCTCGCTGCCGAAGCGGGAGGCCTCCGGCTCGTCGCCACCGATTCCTACCGGCTCGCGGTGCGCGACCTTCCTGGCACCTCGGTGCTGGGCGAGGGCCAGAGCGTCCTGGTGCCCTCTCGGGCGCTGCGCGAGCTCGAGCGGCTCCTCGGCTCGGCCGAAGAGGTCACGCTGCGCCTGGGCGAGCGCGAAGCGGCGTTCGAGGTCGGCCATGTCCGGCTCACCACGCGGCTGATCGAGGGCGAGTTCCCGAACTACCGCGGCCTGATCCCGGCCAGCCACCCGAACCGGCTGACCGTCGGCCGCGAGGCTCTGGTGGAGGCGGTCAAGCGCGTGAAGCTGATGGCCCGCGAGCTGAACACGCCGGTCCGGCTGGCGATGAGCGCCGACGGATTGGAGCTCGTCGCCATCACCCAAGACGTTGGCCAAGCGCACGAACAGCTCGACGCAACGTACGAGGGCACCGAGCTCACGGTCGCGTTCAACCCGGAGTACCTGCTGAGCGGCGTGGAGGTCACCCCGGGTGATGAGATCCACCTCGACACCGTGGATGCCCAGAAGCCGGCGGTCATCCGCGCTGGCGAGGCGCAGGAGTTCCTGTACCTGTTGATGCCGGTCCGGGTCTCGTAGATCCTCGTGGCCTGAGCGGTGCAGCTCCGGCGCCTCTGGCTTACGGACTTCCGCGGGTACCGCGAGGCCGACGTCTCCTTCGATCCTGGGCTGACCGCGGTGCTCGGGCCCAACGGGCAGGGCAAGACCAACCTGCTGGAGGCCATCGGGTACCTGGCGACGCTGTCGTCGTTCCGAGGCGCGCCGATGGAGGCGCTCATCCGCACCGGTGCCGACCGGGCGGTCGTGCGGGCCGAGGCAGAGCGCGAGGGCCGGGAGCTGCTGCTCGAGGCCGAACTCGTCGCCAACGGCCGGAACCGCACCCAGCTCAACAAGCAGCCCCTGCGTCGGGCCCGGGATCTCCTCGGTGCCCTTCGGGTGACGGTGTTCTCGCCCGATGACCTCACCTTGGTGAAGGGCTCGCCCGGTGATCGGCGGTCCTACCTCGACGACCTGTTGGTTTCGCTGCACCCCCGCTACGACGAGATGCGCAGCGACCTGGACAAGGTCCTTCGCCAGCGTGGCGCGCTCCTGAAGCAGTCCGGCGGCCGGCTGACCCCGGAGATCGAGCTGACCCTCGACGTGTTCGACGCCAAGCTGGTGACGGCGGGGGAGGCCCTCGCATCGGCTCGCCGGAACCTGGTGGCTGCGCTGGAGCCGCTGCTGGGTGCGGCCTACGACGCCGTCGCCCAGCGCTCGGCCGACGTCCGGGCGACCTACGACCCGCCGTGGATGGCCGAGGGGCTCGCGGCGGCGCTCGCCGCGTCTCGCAAGGACGACCTCCGCCGCGGCGTCTCGACCGTCGGCCCCCACCGCGACGAGCTGGAGCTCGCCATCGGGGCGATGCCGAGCCGGACGCACGCGTCGCAAGGGGAACAGCGTTCCCTGGCGCTCGCCCTGCGCCTCGCCGCCCACCACGTGGTGACCGAGCAGACGGAGAGTTCCCCGGTGCTCCTGCTCGACGACGTGTTCTCCGAGCTCGACCCCGAGCGGAGCCACGCACTGCTGGAATCCTTGCCCGAGGGCCAGACCGTCCTGTCGACGGCCAGCGGACTGCCCCCCGGCGTCGTCCCTGGCGCGGTCGTCCAGGTCCACGACGGCGTCGCGACGGCCGGCTGAGACCGCTCTGATCCGGTCGCATCGGGCCGGTCACCGGCCGATCCGCGCGACACTTCCTCCCATGCCGTGGTCCAAGCTCCCCACCTCCGACGGGATGGGCGACGAGCCGGATCCGGCGACGCTGCCGCAGCTGCTCGACACCGTCCTGGCCGGCATGGGGGCCCCGAAGGCCGACGTGATCATCGCTATCCACGAGGGCTGGGGGACGATCGTCGGCGACGAGCTCGCGGGGCATGCGCAGCCCCTCTCGGTCGAGGACGGATGCCTGCGCGTGGGGGTCGACAGCCCAGCTTGGGCGAGCCACCTGCGGTGGTCCGAGCGGGAGATCCTGCACCGCGTGGACCGGTTGGTGGGGGCCGGTGTCGTCACGTCGCTGACCACCAGGATCCTTCGCCGCTGACGGTTGCCAAAATCGGGCGAGAAGCCTTGTGTGACAACGTTCTCAGGCCTTCTCAACGCAGCCGAGGATGGCCCGGATGTCACCCCTGGTCTGGTAGGATGAAACCCATCGTGAAGCGCCTCGAACCGCCGTTCGGCACCACTCATGCCGTGGCACAGCGAGCCGTCGCTCACCTCCTTCCCGCTCGTCTCTGAAAGGCCGCGCTGTGCCTCCCGCGAAGCAGTCGTACTCCGCCAGTTCCATGACCATCCTCGAGGGGTTGGCCCACGTCCGGAAGCGGCCGGGCATGTACATCGGCGGAACCGGGATCTCGGGTCTGCATCACCTGGTGTGGGAGGTGGTCGACAACTCGGTCGACGAGGCGATGGCCGGGTACTGCGACCGCATCGACATCACGCTGTTGGCCGACGGCGCATGCCGCGTGGCGGACAACGGCCGTGGCATCCCTGTCGACGTCCACCCCGAGTTCAAGATGACCGGCGTCGAGATCGCCCTCACCAAGCTGGGAGGCGGCGGCAAGTTCGGCGGGCCCGACGGTGGGTACAAGGTGTCGGGTGGCCTCCACGGCGTCGGCGTGTCCGTGGTGAACGCCCTGTCGAGCCGCGTGGTGGTCGAGGTCGATCGGGACGGGAACCGCCACCAGATCGAGTTCGCCGAAGGCGGCACCAAGCGCACGAAGCTGGAGATCATCGGCAAGTCGCCGCGGGACCGCACCGGCACCACGGTGACGTTCTGGCCCGACGCCGGCATCTTCGAGACGGTCGAGTTCGTGCCCCGCACGATGCTCGAGCGGTTCCAGATGATGGCGTTCCTCAACAAGGCCCTGGAGATCCGCTTCACGGACGAGCGCGAGGGGCACGAAGGCGAGGCGGTCGTCTACAAGTACAGCAACGGCATCGTCGACTTCGTGAAGCACGTCAACGCCACGAAGTCGCCGCTGTTCAGCCGGGTGGGGTACCTCGAGCAGGTCGAGGAGTTCGCCGAGGTGGAGATCGCGTTCCAGTGGAACGACGGCTACCAGACCGATGGCATGCACAGCTTTGCCAACGGCATCGCCACCATCGAGGGCGGGACCCACGAGGAGGGCTTCCGGGCCGCGCTCACCACGGTCGTCAACAAGTACGCCCGGGCGCGGAACCTGCTCAAGGAGAAGGATCCGAACCTCGCCGGCGAGGACGTGCGCGAGGGCCTCACGTGCATCATCTCGGTGCGGCTCCAGGAGCCGCAGTTCGAGGGCCAGACCAAGGGCAAGCTCGGCAACCCCGAGATCAAGACCCTCGTGCAGAAGGCCACTAACGACAAGCTGGCGGACTGGCTCGAGGAGAACCCCACCGAGGCCAACAAGATCGTCAAGAAGGCCATCGACGCCCAGCGGGCGCGGGCCGCGGCCCGCACCGCCCGCGACGCGACTCGACGGAAGTCCGCCCTCGATGGCGCCGGCATGCCGGACAAGCTCAAGGACTGCTCGAGCCGCAACCGCAAGGAGTGCGAGCTGTTCATCGTGGAGGGCGACTCCGCCGGCGGTTCGGCCATCAAGGCACGCGACCCGAGGGTGCAGGCGATCCTCCCGATCCGCGGGAAGATCCTCAACGTCGAGCGGGCCCGCCTCGACAAGATGCTGAAGAACAACGAGATCCAAGCGCTGATCTCGGCCATTGGCGCCGGCTTCGGCGCGGACGACTTCGACGTCACCAAGATTCGCTACGACCGGATCATCCTGCTGTGCGACGCCGACGTCGACGGCAGCCACATCCGGACGCTGCTGCTCACGTTCTTCTTCCGCCACATGAAGGAACTGGTGGAGCAGAACCACGTGTACATCGCCCAGCCGCCGCTGTACTCCACGGTGGTCGGCAAGGAGAAGCTCTACCTCAAGGACGACGCCGCCAAGAACGTGTTCATGGCGGAGAACCCCACGCACAAGAAGGAGTTCGCCCGGCTGAAGGGCCTCGGCGAGATGGACTGGGACGAGCTCAAGATCACCACGATGGACTCCGCCAGCCGCACCCTCCTCCAGATCGGCGTCGAACAGGCCGCCACGGCCGACACCGCCGTCTCCACCCTCATGGGCGAAGACGTCGAGGCCCGCAAGAACTTCATCCAGACCAACGCCAAGGACGTGCGCTTCCTCGACATCTGAGGAAGCGCCCCGGCATCCACACGACCTCGCACCGACACCAGGACTGATCCAGACCCATGGCAGACGACGACATCCCGACCGGCGACGACGGCATCGACGAGTTCGATGACGGCAACGATCCCACCATCACGGAATACGGGCTGATCGAGCCCATCGAGATCGAAGACGAGATGGAGCGGTCCTTCCTGGACTACTCCATGTCGGTCATCGTCTCGCGTGCCCTCCCGGACGTGCGCGACGGCCTCAAGCCGGTGCACCGCCGGATCCTCTGGGGCATGCACGACCTCGGGAACCGCCCGGACCGGCAGTTCATGAAGTGCGCCCGCGTCACGGGTGAGGTCATGGGCAAGTACCACCCCCACGGGGACCTCTCGATCTACGCCGCCCTCGTCCGCATGGCCCAGGACCACTCGATGCGCCACCCGCTCGTTTCGGGTCACGGCAACTTCGGTTCGTCGGACTACGGCCCGGCCGCCGCCCGCTACACCGAGTGTCGGCTCGCGCCCCTCGCCATGTCGATGCTGGCCGACATCGACGAGGACACGGTCGACTTCGAGGACAACTACTCCGGCGAGTTCGTCGAGCCCATGGTCCTCCCGAGCCGGTTCCCGAACCTCCTCGTCAACGGCAGCCAGGGCATCGCGGTGGGCATGGCCACCAACATCCCGCCGCACAACCTGGGCGAGGTCATCGACGCCACGATCCACCTGATCGACAACCCCGAGGCCACCCCCGACGACCTCATGGAGCACGTGAAGGGCCCCGACTTCCCGACGGGCGCGCTCATCATGGGTCGTGCCGGGATCATGGACGCGTACCGGACGGGTCGCGGCACCATCCGGATGCGTGCGGTCGCCGAGATCGAGGAGTCCTCTCGCGGCGGCGACAAGATCGTGATCAGCCAGCTGCCGTACCAGGTGGGCCCCAACGCGGTGCTGTCGAAGATCAAGGAACTGGTGGCCACCAAGGAGATCGAGGGCATCTCCGACGCCAACGAGGAGTCATCGGGCAACGACACTCGCATCGTCATCACGCTCAAGCGAGATGCTCCCGGCCTGGTCATCCTCAACAACCTCTACAAGCGCACGCCGATGCAGACCTCGTTCTCGGTCAACACCGTGGCGCTGGTCGACGGGGTGCCGCGCACGCTCAACCTGCGCGACACGCTCTTCCACTACATCGAACACCAGGTCGAGGTCATCACCCGGCGGACCGAGTTCCGCCTGAAGAAGGCGCAGGACCGAGCTCACATCGTCGAAGGCCTCATCAAGGCGCTCGACCTCATCGACGAGATCATCGCCACCATCCGGGCCTCCGCCGACAAGGCCGCGGCCCGAGATGCGCTCCAGGCGACGCCGTTCGAGTTTTCCGAGGTGCAGGCCGAGTACATCCTCGACATGCAGCTCCACCGGCTCACCCGCCTGGGTCGGGCCCAGCTCGAGGAGGAGATGGAAGAACTTCGCGCACGCATCACCCTCTACCAGTCGATCCTCGGCGATCGCACGGTGCTCATGACCGTCATCAAGGACGAGATGAGCGAGGTCCGCCAGAAGTTCGCCACCGAGCGCCTCTCGAAGATCACCTACGACATCGGCGACATCGACATCGAGGACCTCATCGACGACGAGGACCTCATCGTGACCATGTCGGCCAAGGGCTACATCAAGACCGTCTCGGTCGACGCCTTCAAGAGCCAGGGCCGCGGCGGCCGTGGCGTGGCCGGAGCGAAGGTGAAGGACGAGGACTACATCGCCCACATCATCACCACCACCGCGCATGCGTACCTGCTGTTCTTCTCGAACCTCGGGCGCGTGTACCGCCTCAAGGCGCACGAGATCCCGATGAAGGAGCGGACCGCTCGCGGCACCGCCATCGTGAACCTGCTGCCCCTGCAGCCGGGGGAGCAGATCAAGGCCATCATCGACACACGGGACTACGAGACCAACCAGTACCTGTTCTTCGCGACCCGCAACGGCCAGGTGAAGAAGACCCGCTTCAGCGAGTACGACTCGTCGCTGCGGGCGGGGCTCATCGCCATCAACCTGCGCGACGGCGACGAGCTGGTGAAGGTGATCCCGGTCAACGATTCCGACGAGATCTTCATGGTCAGTCGCAGTGGCATGACCATCCGCTACACGCAGGGCGACGTGCGACCCATGGGCCGCAACACCGCCGGCGTACGCGGAATGAAGATGAAGCCCGGCGACCAGGTCGTCTCCTGCGACGTGGCCCGCGACGACACCGCCATCCTGATCGTCACCGATGGCGGCTACGGGAAGCGGACCCAGCTCGACAAGTTCAACAGCCAGAACCGTGGCGGCCAGGGCGTGCGCGGCATCAAGCTGACGGCCAAGAAGGGCTTCGTGGTCGCGGCGTTCATGGTCGGTATCGACGACGAGATCTTCGCCATCGCATCCGACGGCGTGGTCACCCGGATGGGCGTGCGGGACATCTCCTCGCAGGGTCGCGACGCCACGGGCGTGAAGGTCATGAACGTGGGCGGGGATCGCACCGTCGCTGCCGTGGCTCCCGTGCTCTCCGCTGACGATGAGTGATCCGGCCCGCAACCGCACATCCCCTGCCGGTCAACGAGGTCAGGCCGCTCCGCTCGCGCTGGTGGCGATCCTGTTCGCCGCCCTCCTCGCGGTCGGGGTGATCCGGGTGGGCGCGGCGGCCGGTCGTGGCGCATCGGCGCAGGCGTCGGCCGATGCGGCGGCGCTCGCCGGTGCCGCAGGGGGCGAGGAGGCGGCGATCGAGGTGGCCGGGGCCAACGGCGCCCGGATTCTGGCGTTCGTCCAAGACGGCGATGACGTGCGCATCACGGTCGAACGTCGCGGGGCCATGGCCTCCGCTCGCGCTCGATGGCAGCCCGTGCCCATCCCCTAGGCTGGCCCTCGTGTCTGTCGAGCCCCCCGGGCCTCCTGCTGCGCCCAAGGCGTCGGTGAACGCGCCTCGTGCAGGTGGCGGGCCCAAGCGGCCGCCGCGTCCCGACCGCAACTCGCCGGGGGGGAGCACCAGCGCCGGCGACGTCACCAACGTGACCCCAGACCCCTTGTCGATCTATGCGTCCGTGGGCCTGCCAGGAGCGGCCACGGCGGTCGCCTCGCGCGGGGGTGTCCCGTCGCCGCCCACGGCACCGACTCCGGCCGTGGCCCCGGCTGTCGCACCCACCACCATGGAGGCGTCAGCTGGCCCGGCATCCACGGGTCGCCGACGGACGCGGCGTGGGCGGCGGGTCAAGCGGGTGGTGCGACGCATCGACCTCTGGTCGGTGCTCAAGCTGTCCCTGGTCGTCTACACGTGCCTGTATATCGCCGTGCTGGCCACGCTGGCCGCCCTGTGGGGGATCCTCTACCAGAGCGGCAACATCGACAAGCTCCAGTCGTTCCTCGCGGACGTAGGTCTGGAGAACTTCACCTTCTACGGCAACCAGATGTTCCGAGCCTGCGCGGCCATCGGAGCGGTGGGGGTCTTGGCCGGGACCGTCATCACCGTCTTGGCAACCGCATTGGTCAACGTCATCAGCGAGATGACCGGCGGGATCCGGTTGATCGTCATCGAAGAAGACGTCGACCGCTAGCCCGATCGGGCAAGCGGTTCGCATCCCCACGGGCCGACCCACTACCGTCGGCTCCCGCTCGGGGCTATAGCTCAGTTGGTTAGAGCGCACCCCTGATAAGGGTGAGGTCGCTGGTTCGATTCCAGCTAGCCCCACGACCAGCCCGTCCCCCGGAGGCAGCCATGACGATGATCCGCCGAGCGTTGGTCGCCCTCGGGCTGGCCGGTCTGGTTGCTGCGGTCCTGCGGGTTCGCGGCACGGGGGGCACGCCGCCGCAGCGCGGAGGCTGGCGCGAGCTGTCCCCTGACGAGCTGCGTTGATGCACGTCGCCGTGGTGGGCCTGGGTGCCGTCGGGACCCGGGCTGCTCGTCAGCTCGCGTCCACCGACGACGTCGAGCGGGTGACGCTCTACGAGACCCTGGAGGGCCGGGTGGCGGAGGTCTCCTCGTCGCTCGGTACCAAAGCCCATGCTGGCGCCGGGTCTCCCGAAGCGCTCGACGACGTCGACGTCGTCCTGCTCGCCACGCCCTGCGGTACCCAACTGGCGCCCGCCCGAGCCCTCGTCGCTCGGGGCGTGCCTGTCGTGAGTACATCGGACGACGTCGACGAGGTCCGGAGCCTGCTCGACCTCGGCCCGGAGGCCGAAGCCCGTGGGACCGCCGTAGCCGTCGGGGCGGCGTTCTCGCCGGGGCTCACCTGCCTGCTCGCCCGGTTGGCGGCGGATCGGCTCGACAGCGTGGATGAGATCCACGTCGCGCGCCTCGGGACCGGTGGACCGGCCTGCGCCCGTCAGCACCACGGCTCGCTGGGCGGCATCGGCCTCGATTGGCGTGACGGTGGCTGGCAGCGCCGAGCGGCCGGATCGGGTCGGGAGCTGAGCTGGTTCCCGGATCCCATCGGGGCGGCCGACTGCTACCGGGCGGCCCTTCCGGATCCGCTCCTGCTCGTCCCGGCCTTCCCGGGGGTGGGCCGCGTCACGGCCCGCCTAGCCGCCACGCGCCGGGATCGCCTGACCGCACGGCTTCCCATGCTGCGTCCGCCACACCCCGAAGGTGGGCTCGGCGCGATCCGCGTCGAGGTCCGCGGCCGGGGTCCGGAGGGCATCGCCGTCGAGATCCTCGGGGCGATGGACCGACCTGGCGTCGCCGGTGGCGCGGTCGCCGCCCTCGCCGCCGTGGAACTGGGCGCCGGTCGCGCTCGTCACGCCGGTGCCTCAGGCTTGGCGACATTGGTCGAGGTGCGCCCGTTCTTGCGTGAGCTCGCTCGTCGGGGCGTCAAGGTCGCCGCGTTCGGCTGATCGCCAACAAGCACCGTCCGTGGTTACCTCACCACGGTGCGAGAAGAGTTGTTGCCAGTTTCTGGGCCGAACGGCTCAATCCGTGCCGCATGGCGCCGATCGAGAGCGGTTTTGCGAAGAAATCGTTCAAGTCCCCTCATCTTCGGTCCGTAATCCTCTGCACCCCACTGGACACGGGGGTCGACAACGAAAGAGGGCGATGATGAACACGGGTACCGACAAGGAAACGCAGAAGCTGATCGAGGACCACCTTCCGCTGGTGCGCCACGTGGTGTTCCAGGTGGCGGTGAACTTCCCTCGCCACGTTGACCGCGAGGAACTGGCCACCGCCGGTGCGCTCGGCCTGGTCGAGGCGGCTCGTCGCTACGACGAGTCCCGCGGCGTGCCGTTCGACCGCTTCGCCGCCCAACGCATCCGGGGCGCGATCCTCGATGCGGTCCGCGCTGCGGACTGGGCACCTCGCTCGGTGCGCAACCTGGCCCGCCGGCTCGAGTCGATCGAACAGCGCCTGGCCAGCAACCTGGGTCGCATGCCTTCGGCTGACGAGACCGCCGAGGCGCTCGGGGTCAGCAAGGACGAGCTCCGCCGCCTGCAGGACAAGATGTTCCGCTCCGTGGTCTTGGCCCTCGAGTACGACGTCAACGACGGCGACGAGGACCTCACCCTGGTCGAGGTGCTCACCGACGACAGCACCCTCGAGCCCTCCGAAGAACTCGAGAGCCGCGAGCTCAAGGCCTACCTGCGGGACGCCGTGCACCTGCTCCCCGAGCGGCACCGCCTCGTCGTGGTCGGCTACTTCCTCGAAGGTCGCAAGTCCCAGGAGCTCGCATCGTTCCTCGGCGTGACGGAGTCCCGCATCTCGCAGCTCCGTTCCGAGGCCCTGGAGATGCTCCGCGAGGGCATCACCGCCCAGTACGAAGCCGAGACCGGTGAGACGATGGAGGCCCCTCAGGGCCGGGTCGCCCGCCGCAAGGCCGGCTACGCCTCCGCCATCGGCGAGGCCTCGCACTGGCACGACCGCATCGGCGAGCAGGTCACCGCCACCGCCTAGCGCAACCATCGACTGCGGCACCGCCGCACAGCACCCACACCGCTTCGTTTCCACGATGCCGTGTCCACGGAACCGGGTCCTCCAGGACCCGGTTCTGTCGTTCTCCCGGCATGGGCCACGTTTCCGCCTCGGAGAGCGAGGAATGCGTCGGTATGGCTTCACCCTGCGTGGCCGAGGCCGATGGATGGCGAGCATGGAACCCGTAGCAACGATCCTGGAGCGAGAGGGCGAGGCGCTCGAGGGCTTGCTCTTCAAGCTCATCGAAACCCGTCTGCTGATCGAGGCGGGCGAGGCGCGGTTCTTGCCGCGGGCCACCCGCGAGGTCGAGCGGGCTCGGACCCGGGCGAGGGAGCTGGACCTGCTGCGAGCGGCCACCGTCGTGCAGACCAGCAGCGGCACCACGCTTCGCCACGTCGCCGCCTCGGCCGCCGGCCCTTGGCCGGCGATCCTGCGCGACCACCACGACGTCCTGAGCCGCCTGGTCTCGGAGATCGAGGTCGTGGCGCACCAGAACGCCCAGGCCGCACGGGTTGGCCTCGAACTGCTCAGCCGCCATCGCGTCCCCGCCGGCGTCGGGCCTCGCGGTCCGGCGACGGGTCGTCCGATCCGCAATGCCGAGCTCGACCGCTTGGCGACCGGCGCCGCCCTCGATGCCGTCCTCGGTACTGCGGCCCGCCTGCGGATGCCGGACCTCATCGACTTCCTTCGCTGAGGGAGTCTCCTCACTCGTTCGCTCTGGTCGCTGCGCTCCCGACGCTCTCTCCGTTCGTCGAGCTTCGATCGACGGCCTGACGGCCGGCCGCATCCGCAGGGACGACCGGCAAGCCGGATCGTCCCTGGCTGAAGGGGCTCCGCACGCTCCGCCCCCTCAGACACCCCTGCGCTCGCTTCGCTCGGAACCCATGCCCTGTTCTTTCCGCTCGGGTGGCTCCGGCCCTGGCGGGCCTCCGCCACCGGGCCGCTCAGGCCCTCTCGCCTTCGGCGACGCAGCTGGCGCTGGCATCGATGGGTGCTGCGTTGGGACCGGGAGGTCGTCGGGACCTCGGCCCTCCGGCGTAGCCTCTCTCTGTGCTGGTCGACTGCGGGGTCTATTGCGAGGGGGTGCGGGTCGACGATCACCGGGAGGTGACCGGGTCGCACGCTCGAGCTTCGTCCGACCAGGGCTTCGCCTGGATCGGGCTGCACGATCCGACCTCGGAGGAGTTCGCATCGGTCACGGACGAGTTCGAACTCCACGAGCTCCTCGTCGAGGATGCGCTCAAGGCCCACCAGCGAGCCAAGATCGAGCAGTACGGCGAGGTCTACTTCGTGGTGCTGAAGACGGCGGGCTACCAGAACCCCGACCAGGTCGTCGTCGGTGAGATCCAGTTCATCATCGGTCCGTCGTTCCTCATCACGATCCGCCACGGCGACGCCACGCCCCTCACCGACCTGCGGGCCCAGCTCGAGCGCGATCACCGGATCCTGGAGCTCGGTCCGCCAGCGGTCCTCTACGCCGTCGCCGATCGGATCGTCGACGACTACGTGCTCGTGATCGAGGAGCTCGAGATCGACGTCGACGAGGCCGAGGCCGACGTCTTCAGCGACGAACGCCTCAACCCTGCTGAGCGGATCTTCGGGCTGAAGCGCCAGGTGCTCGAGCTGCTGCGAAACGTGATGCCGATGAGCGATGTGGTCGCGGACCTGGAGCGGGCCGAAGGGCTGCTCGCCGACTCGGCGCTGCACCACTACTTCCGCGACGTGCACGACCACCTCCAGCGGGTCCTTGGAAGGTTGGAGCTCGTGCGTGACCTTCTGACCGACGCGCTCAACGCCAACCTGGCCCAGGTCAGCGTGCGCCAGAACAACGACATGCGCACCATCTCGGCCTGGGCGGCGCTCATCGCCGCGCCCACGATGCTGGCCGGCGTGTGGGGGATGAACTTCACCAACATGCCCGAACTCGGCTGGGCGGCCGGCTACCCGATCGCGATCGGGTCCATGGTCGTGGTGGTGGCCGTCCTCTGGCGCCAGTTCAAGCGGTCGGGCTGGTTGTGACCGGCCTGACCATCCCACCTCCGTAGTCCACCGCGCGTCCGGGTTACCGCTTCGAGCGGCGCGCGACGACGAAACCGATGACGGCGGTGACGAGGAGCACGCCGACGATTACGATGGCCGCGTCCGACCCGGTGGTCTCGGGCGGCGCGGACTGGCCGAGGAGCCCGATGGCGGCGGTGGCGATCACGATCGGCACGTCAGTCCTGGAGCAGGGCGAGGACGTCGTCGTGGACCTTGCCGTTCGTCGCCACGCCGCTGCCGTGACCCGGTCCGTCGCCGCCGGCGTAGCTCGTGAAGCGGCCCCCGGCCTCGGACAAGATGATCGGCATCGGCGCGAGGTCGTAGAGCTCGGCGACCGGGTCGACCATCGCCTCGATGCGCCCGGTGGCCACCAGGACGTAGCCGTAGCCGTCGCCCCAGGTCCGCAGCTGCACGCCGCGCTGCTTCACGCGCAGCATGGCCTCGTCGCTCCAGATGTTGAAGCCGCTGGTGCTGACGCAGGCTCCGTCGAGCGAGGGGTGGTCGTTGACGGAGACCGGGGCGCCGTTGGCGAAGCACCCGAGGCCGCGACCGGCCGAGACGGTCTCGCCCAGCGCCGGGACGTTGATGACGCCGATGGCAATGCCCTCTTGGTCCTCGAGCGCCAGCAGGTTGGTGTAGAGCGGCACGCCGTGCGTGAAGGCCTTGGTGCCGTCGATGGGGTCGAGGATCCAGCGTCGTCCGGAGGTGCCGATCTTCTCGGCCTCCTCCTCACCGAGGATGCCGTCGTCGGGGAACAGCACCCCGAGTTCCTCCCGCACGAGTCGTTCCGCATCGCGGTCCGCGATGGTGACGGGGGTCCCGTCGTCCTTGCGGTCGATGTCCAGTTCCGGATGGCGGAAGTGCTGGAGCGTGAGGTCTCCGGCTTTGCGGATGATGGTGACCGCTGCGTCGAGCAGCTCCCGGTCGACAGGCGATGACATGCCGTCATCCTCGCACGCACCGCTAGCGGGAAGAACAGGGCATGGGTAGGTCAACGACGAAGTCGGGGACGAGAGCCGTGAGCCGCGGTGGCAGTTCCTTGCGAAGGCCGAGCTGAAAGCCGGAGATCGGTGCTAGGACGAAGTCCTAGAACCGGGAGTTGTAGGCGGTGCCGGTGCGGAGGTACTTGACGAGGTCGGCGATGCCGGGGGTGCCGGCGCCGTTGATCCAGTCGGTCCAGCGCTTGTACTCCGAAGCGGAGGGCGCCTCGTTGACCATGGCGGCGTGGATCTGGACGACCTTCACCTGGGTGCCGGTCTCGCGCTGGTATTCCGCCGACTCGCACAGCTGGCGCATGACCCACCCTCGCTTGGCTCCACCATCGAGGCGGCGGGTCCAGTAGTCGAGGCCGCCGGCGTCGGGCTGGCGTGCGAACAGGTTGCGGTAGAGCTGGGTGACGTACCCGGCGTTGTCCAGGTCGCCGTAGCGGCGGGTGAACTCGGATCCAGCCGCGAACTGGCTGGCGGCGGTGTCGAGCGAGGTGCCGGCGCGGACCTTGCGGAACCAGTAGTCGAGGCCCGAGTAATCCGGGATGCGCAGGAAGAAGCCGAGGTAGAGGCGGGTGGTCGGCGCGGTGATCTTGGTCGCGCCGTCGTAGTTCAACATCGACGCCGTGAACGCGTCGGGCGTGATGACCCCGCCTTCGAGGTCCTCGGTGGCGCGATCGATGAACGCAGCCGACGGGATGATGCCGAGGAAGTCGGCCACCTGTTGGCGGGCGAAGGTGGGCGCGTCCCCGAGCGGCGCGAAGGCGCTGTTGGGCACCTTGGCGCGCACCTTGGCGGGCTCGGCTGCGTCGAGCGAGTACTTCGCGTTGACGGCGGCCGCGTTGTACCACTTCTCGTTGGGCATCCGGATCTCGAAGTGGCAGTGGGCGCCGGTGGCCTCGGCGTTGCCGCTGTCGCCGAGGTAGGCGATGTGATCGCCCTTGAGTACCCGCTCGCCGGTGGCCATGCCCGGGGCGAACGCGTACTTGAACTGGTTGGCGCCGTTGTCGGTGCCCGGGTCGTCGTTGTTGATGTGGAGGTAGCAGTAGTACCAACCGTCATCGCCCTTGAGGTAGAGCGAGTTGCCGCTCGACTGGTGGCGCAGCTCGACGATCGTGCCGTTGACCGTGGCAAGGAGCTTGAGCATCTTGTTGCCCATGAGGTCCTGGCCCTCGTGGCGGCGGCCGCCGCTGCGGGGTGCCAGATACGTGTCGCTCCAGGTCGCCTTGCCGAGGGTCGCGTCCGGGAGGACCGGGAACATCATCGGCCGCACGTACTTCTCGTCAGCCGGCCGAGGGGGCAAGAACCCGTAGTCTTGGGAGGTGCTGGGAGGGCCGGGGTCAGTCCCTTGGGCGGTCTGGTTCGGAGGCGACGACGGGTCGCCGAACGTGGCGGTGGGTGTCTCGGCCCCGGCGGCGCGAGGGAGGAACGGCGCGAGTCCGACGGCCAGACCGCCGGCGACCACCAGGCGTCGGCTGAGGCCAGACGGCTGTGGCTCGGGATCGGGATGGCAGCTGCAGGACATGGGAGACCTCGGTTGGCGGGCCCAGCGGGCCGGTGGCGGGTCACGGATCGAACCCAGTACCTATCGGCCGACGCGTGCCGATCAATATGACGATAGCGTTACGACACGGTCAGAGCCAGGCTGCTCCCCATTTCGGGCGACCGGTAGGGTGCGGGCGTGGCCGACGATGTGCATCCCGCCATCGCTGCCCGTCTCGATGACGACGGCCAGCGCTACACCTCTGGCCGGCGCAAGTTGGTCGAGGTGCTCGTCGACGCGGGCCGGCCGCTGACGGCAGCCGAGGTGCTCGTCGAGGGCGACCTGGCCCAGAGCTCGGCGTACCGGAACCTGGCCGTCCTCGAGGCGTGCGGGGTCGTCCACCGCATCGCCGGGTCCGACGAGTTCGCCCGCTTCGAGTTGGCGGAGGACCTCACGGATCACCACCACCACCACCTGATCTGCACGTTGTGTGGCTCGGTGGCGGACTTCACCGCACCCGAGGGCCTGGAGCGCTCGGTCGAGGCCCTCGCCCGGCAGGTGGCCGCCACGGCTGGCTTCACCGCCGACCACCACCGCCTCGACCTGTTCGGCCGCTGCTCGGCCTGCCACACGGACCCGCGCCACATGGACCCACTTCACACGGACCCACTCCACGACACCTGACGACGCTCACCGCTCGTCCATCCGTGTTCGTGTCACGCCCGTCCCGCGCCCTGGAGCCCTCCGCCCATGTCTGATCCCGTCACCCAAGCCGCCCGCCGCCGGACCTTCGCGATCATCTCGCATCCCGATGCCGGCAAGACCACGCTCACCGAGAAGTTCCTCCTCTACGGAGGGGCCCTGACCACGGGCGCTGGGGCGGTGAAGGCCCGCGGCGATCGCCGCTCGGCCACGTCGGATTGGATGGAGCTCGAGCAGCAGCGCGGCATCTCCATCACCTCGACGGTTCTGCAGTTCCCGTACCGCGACTGCGTGGTCAACCTGCTCGACACACCGGGTCACCGCGACTTCTCGGAGGACACCTACCGCGTCCTCGCCGCGGCCGACGCCGCCGTGATGGTGCTCGACGCCGCCAAGGGCATCGAGCCGCAGACGCTCAAGCTGTTCGAGGTGGCCAAGTCCCGCCAGATCCCGATCATCACGTTCATCAACAAATGGGATCGTCCCGGCCTCGATCCGCTGGAACTGCTTGACCAGATCGACCAGAAGATCGGTGTCACGGCAGCGCCCGTGACGTGGCCCGTAGGTATCGCAGGCGACTTTCGCGGGGTCATCGACCGGCGCACGAACCAGTTCATCCGGTTCACACGCACGGCGCGTGGCGCCACCGAGGCGCCGGAGGAGATCGTCGACGCCGAGCGGGCTGCGGCCGAAGAAGGCGACGCTTGGACCGCAGCAGCCGAGGGTGACGAGATGCTGGGC
>JBKJPY010000047.1:0-28765 GCA_046594195.1 Acidimicrobiales bacterium
CCGCCGAGCCAGAGCCGAAAGTTGGGCATGCGCCACCACGAGGAGCACGCCGGCCACCGGGCCTCCTGGTTGCGGGCCGGGGTGCTCGGGGCCAACGACGGCCTCCTCTCCACCGCCAGCCTGTTGGTGGGTGTGGCATCGGCGGATGCCAGCCGATCCGTCCTGCTGGCCACCGGCGTCGCCTCGTTGGTGGCCGGGGCGGGGTCGATGGCCATCGGTGAGTACAGCTCGGTGTCCTCGCAGCGCGACGCCGAACAGGCCGACCTGGCGGTGGAGGCCGAGGAGCTGCGCACCGTCCCGACCGCCGAGCTGGCCGAGCTCACGGCGATCTATCACCGGCGGGGGCTGGAGCCGGCGCTGGCTCGCCAGGTCGCCGAGGCGTTGAGCGAGCAGGACGCCCTGACCGCCCATGCCCGCGACGAGCTCGGCATCGACCCCGAGGAACTGTCGCGTCCGCTGGAGGCGTCGGTGGTCTCCGCCGGATCGTTCGCGGTGGGAGCGCTCCTGCCGATCTTGGTCGTGCTGATCGTGGGTGCGGCGATCCGGGTGCCCGCCGTGGTGATCTCGGCGATGGTCGGGCTGGGCGCGCTGGGGGCCACCGGGGCGCGCCTCGGCGGTGCCCCGCCCGGCCGTCCGGCGCTGCGGGTGCTCGTTGGCGGCGGTGCCGCCATGGCGTTGGCGTGGGGCGTGGGGCAAGCCTTCAACGTGTCCGTGGCCTGAGGTCCGCCCTCGCCGTCACTCGTAGTAGCGGAAGATGATCTCGCTGACGCACGAGGGCTTGGGGGCGCCTTCGCACTCGAACGTGAAGGTCATGTACACCTGCGCACCGCCGGGGATGTCCTCGACGTTGGTGAGCTGCGCACCGAGGCGGAGCTTGGCGCCCACCGGCACCGGTGACGGGAAGCGGACCTTCGCGGCGCCGTAGTTGACGCCCATCTTGATGCCCTCGACGCGCATGATCTGCGGGGCGAGCACCGGGCCGAGCGACAGCGTCAGGTAGCCATGGGCGATGGGGCCGCCGAAGGGGCTCTCCGCCTTGGCCCGCTCGGGGTCGACGTGGATCCACTGGTGGTCCCCGGTGGCGTCGGCGAACGTGTTCACCCGCTCCTGGGTGATCTCCAGGTAGTCGGAGTAGCCCAAGTGCTCCCCGACGAGCTCCTTCAAACCGGCAATGCCTTGAATCACGGTGGTCATCGTCCCAGCATGCCCTGACGGCCCGTCAGGTGGCGAGTCCGGGCAGACTGGAGGCGTGACGGAGCCCGCAGTGCACCTGGCCGGTGTGGTGCTGGCGGCTGGGTCGGGCACCCGGCTGCGTCCGTTGACCCTGGAGCGCCCGAAGGCGATGTGCCCGGTGGGCGGCATCCCCCTCGTGGATCTGGCGCTCGCCCGGCTGCGACGGCTGGTCGGCGACGACGCCGATCTGGCCGTGAACCTGCACCACGGTGCCGCCCAGATCGACGGGCACCTCCCCGCCGCCGTCCACCGATCGCGCGAGGAGGTGGAGGCTCTCGGGACAGCCGGGGCCATCGGCGCCCTGCGCCCGTGGCTCGACGGGCGCGACGTGGTGGTGACCAACGCCGACGCGTGGCTCGACCCGTCCGTCGATCTGGACCGGTTCGTCGGCGACTGGGACCGCGAGCGCACGCGCCTGCTGTGCGTGACCGATCCGGCGCGGGGCGACTTCGGCGACCTGCGCTATTGCGGGGTCGCCCTCATCCCAGTCGCCAAGGCGATGGTGTTTTCGGCGGTGCCATCGGGCCTCTACGAGGTGAGCTGGAAGCACGAACGGTCGGCCGGACGGCTCGACCTGGTGGCGACCGACGCCCGGTTCGTCGACTGCGGGACCCCGGCTGACTACCTGGCCGCCAACCTGGCCGCCTCCAACGGTCGGTCGGTGGTGGCGGACGATGCACGCGTCGGGGCCGGTGCTCGCCTCGAGCGCACCGTGGTCTGGCCGGGGGCGGAGGTGGCACCGCGAGAGGTCCTCGTCGACGCCATCCGCACGCCACGGGCGACGGTGCTGGTCCGAGGATGACCAGGTAGACCGTCACGTTCCGAGGTTGACCCCTCACGTACCGTCGACCCTGCGTAGCCTGGCCGGGTGGGCGGCGTCCGTCTCGCTCAGGGGGTCGCGGTGTCGGGCAGGGGTCGGATGGTGATGAGGAGGGTGCTGGTCGCCGGGCTCGCGCTCGTGGCCGCAAGCCAAGTGTTCCCGACGCCGAGCCAGGCCCAGGACGGCTCGGACGCACCGGTCGCCGCGCCCCGCGACCTTCCGACGGGGTTCACCGACGGCGTGCCGGTCGGCACCGGCGATGGGTCCGAGCCCACCCCGGACGCCGCCCCGACGCCGGGCGCGTCCACCGCAGGGACCCGGGCCGCCCCCACCCGGTACTTCGGCCGCGGACCGTGGGAGGCGATCGTGCAGGCCGCCGGGTCGGTCAGCCGTCCGTGCACCATCAGCACCAACGACATGACCGCGATGGTGGTGGCTCCGATCTTCAAGGAGTCCGGGACGGGCACCAGCGAGTCGACGGCGCCAGCTCCGATGACGCTCTCCCGGTACGACGAGTGGAGCGGCGTCCGCAACGAGAGCAGCAACCAGAACGCAAACTACGGGCTGTACGCCTTCCGCGATCCGAACACGCCGTACAAGCGGGCGTTCTGGCATCCCGGGATCGGCATCTGGCAATACGACAGCGCTGGCCTCGGGGCCCCCTACACCGCGGTCGAGCGCATGGACGCGGGGGTCGTGGCGAGCGACGTGGCCGCAGGGGTGGGCGCCCGGTACTGCAGCCCGTCGTCCTCGCTCGTCGGCCACGGGGCGCCGTTCTCGGACCTCGAGCGCCGATACGCCGCCTGGTCGCCCTGGGGCTACCCGTGCACCCTGTGCGAGCAGGAGTTCCAGAACATGACCTCGACCTCGGAGGACTTCGCCGACGTCTCCCTGGTCGACGGGATCAGCACGGAGGGGGGCGTGCAGGCCCGGACGTGCACCCTGAGCGGCGTCGTCGGAACGATCCCGTGCTGGTACGTGGACCCGTCGGTCGGGGTCATCGAGGGGTACGACGGGTGGGCTCACATCACCCCGCTCGACGGCGGAAGCCCGACGAGCACGCCGACGCCGCTGGCGGAGGCGTTCTACGTCGTGGATCGCGGCGCGACTGAGGAGCGCCACTGGCTCAAGGAGGACACCGGCTACGCCCTCGACATCTCGGGCAGCCGACAGATCGGCAAGAACGAGCGGCCGCGGTCCAACCAGGCCGGGTCGGGTGTCACGTGGTCGGCGAGCTCGGGCCTGTGCGACCTGGCGACCGGTCGGGGCGCGTGCGTGCCCGCTGCGCCGACCGGGATGACGCTCTCCCCGTTGGTCGTGAACGGGACCTTCCGGCCGATCGCCCTCGACGCCCAGGGCGATGGCACGGGCGATGTGCTCTGGTACGCCCCCGGGGCGACGCCCGACTACCTCTGGACGGGGAGCGGGTCCGGTGCGTTCTCGGCGACGGCGGTCAACATCGGCGGCACCTACGACGACGTCCTGCCGTTAGACGTGGACGGCGACGGCGACGACGACGTCCTCTGGTACAACCGGTCCACGGGCGGCGCCTACCTGTGGCTCGCCAGCGGGACCGGAACGTGGCAGGCCATCAAGCTCACCCGGCCCAAGGGCCTGCGTCCCCTCGTGGTCGACACCGACGGCAACGGTCGCGACGAGGTGTTCTGGTACGGGCCCGGCGCCCTCGCGGACGCGCTGTGGTCCTGGGGCGGATCGTCGTTCAGCAGCCGGGCCCAGTCCGTCAGCGGGGGCTACCTCGGGCTGGTCGGGGACTTCGACGGGAACGGCAAGGACGACCTGCTCTGGTACGGGCCGGGCTCGGCAGCGGATCGCCTGTGGCTCTCGACGGGTGCGGGCACCCACCGCGACGTGGCGATCTCCGTCGGCGGCTCCTACCTCCCGCTCGTCGGCGACTTCGACGGCGACGGCACGGACGACGTCTTCTGGTACGGGCCGGGGAGCGCGCCGGACAACGTGTGGTTCGGTGCCGCGAGCGTGGGCTTCGACCGCCGGACGGTCTCCGTGAGCGGCAGCTACCAGCCGAAGGTCGCCGACCTCGGGGGCGACGGGCGCGACGACGTGATCTGGTACGCGCCGGGGCCGTCCTCGGATGCGTGGTGGCGGTGGGGTACGGATCGGGCGGTCGGTTCCACGGCGCTGATCGCGGATGGATTTCACCAGGCGCTCGTCGGCAGGTTCAGCTCGGGCGGCGCCGACGGGATCCTCTGGTACGGCCCGGGTACCACGCCTGACGGTGTCTGGTGGCGCTGATCAGCGACGAGTCGGGTCGGCGACCGCCGTGGGCCCGGACTCGGCGTGGGTGGCGCGCAGCTGCCCGCACGCCGCATCGATGTCCGTGCCGCGCGTCCGGCGGATGGTCGCGTTGATCCCCAGGTCGGTGAGCAGCTCGGCGAACTCGCGCACCTGGGCCGCCGGCGTGCCTCGCACCGCGTAGCCGGGCGTCGGGTTCAGCGGGATGAGGTTCACGTGGGCGCGCAGCGGTCGGGCGTACGCAGCCAGTTCCCGGGCGTGGCGCTCGGTGTCGTTGACGCCGTCGATCAGCGCCCACTCGAAGGAGAGGCGGCGGTGGGTCGTGTCGACGTATGTGGCACAGGCCTCGGCCAGCACCGAGAGGGGGTACCGCTTGTTGATGGGCACCAGCACGTCGCGCTCGGCGTCGTTGGCCAGGTGAAGCGACACGGCGAGGTTCACGGGTAGGTCGGCGTCGGTGAGGCGGCGGATGCCGGGGACGACGCCGACCGTGGACACCGTGATGTGCCGAGCTCCGATGCCGAGGTCATCGTGGATGCGACGCACCGCGTCCCACGTGCGGTCGTAGTTTGCCAACGGCTCGCCCATTCCCATAAACACGATGTTGGACAGGCGCTTGCCCGCCTCGGCGGAGCGACGTCGGGCGAGGACCACCTGCTCGACGATCTCACCGGTGGTCAGCTGCCGGTCGAACCCGGCCTGGCCGGTGGCGCAGAAGCTGCACGCCATGGCGCACCCCGCCTGCGACGACACGCACACCGTGGTGCGCTCGGGGTAGTGCATCAGCACGGTCTCCACCTGGTGGCCGTCGGCGAGGGTCCACAGCCACTTCACCGTCTCACCGTCGTCGCTCACCGACTCCGCTGCCGTTGCGAGGGCGCGGGGGAGGCGGTCGACGACGGCGGCCCGCACCGCCTTGGGCACGTTGCTCCACGCATCGGGCTCGGTTCCCTGCTCGTACAGCCCCTGCCAGACCTGGTCGACGCGGTAGCGAGGCTGGTCGGCGAGGAGCTCGGCCAGCTCGTCGCGCGTCCAGTCGTAGCGAGAGCGGGGAAGGATCTGCTCGGCCATCAGGCGAACATCTCGATGATCAGGTGGGGGGTGAAACCGAGGCGGGCGTAGAGCTTCTGCGCAGGTGCGTTTCCCCCCTCGACGTACAGCATCCCGACCCGGATCCCGCTCCAAGCGAGGTGGTCCAAGCCGGCCAGCACGAGTGTGGCACCCAGCTTCCGGCCGTGGTGCGTTGGCGCGACGCCGATGACGTAGATCTCGCCGATCACGGGGTCGTCACCGGCGGGAGGGTGCACGCGGGTCCAGCAGAACCCGGCCAGCTCGCCGGGCACGTCGGGATCGTCGCTGACCAAGAACCCGTCGAGGTCGACCCACGGCTCGGCAAGGGTGCGGGCGAGGTCGTCGGCCGTCTGGCGGCCCTGGTCCGGGTGCGTGGCGAAGGCGGCGTTGTTGACGCGCAGCCAGGCGTCGTCGTCGTGGCCGGGCCGGAACGGGCGGAGCGCGAGCGGCGGCACGCCGGCGCGGCCGGGGTGCTCGTCGGGGACGGGGAGCAGGCGCCGGAGCTGGTGGAGCTCACGGGTCGGACGCAGTCCCAGGGCCGCAGCCACTCGCGTGGCGAGCGGGAACCCGCCACCGGGGGGATGGTTGCCGATGAGGCGGATGACGCGGTCTGGGTGCTCCGTCCGGAGCTGCTCGATCGTCGCGATCGTGGCGGCCACCACCTCGGGCGCCGCGTCGGTGCCGTCGCCCTGCAGACCGACGTCGAGCTGGCCCTGCCCCGCCGGCTCCCAGCGCACGACCACGCCGGTGCCGTCGACAGGGATCTCGGTGGCGGTCACGGGTGCGACGCTAGCGACCGACCCGTCGGGAACCCGCTGGCGGGGGTGGTGCCGGTGCGTATCCTCCGCCCATGGCCCGACCCCGAACCCCAGCTGGCCGCGCTCGGCGCGCCCATGAGATCCTCGTCCAGGAGTACCCAGGAAGCGCGGTGGACCTCTGCGAGCTGGATCACCGCAACCCGTTCGAGCTGCTGGCCGCCACGATCCTGTCGGCGCAGACGACCGATGCCCGGGTCAACATGGTCACGCCGCAGCTGTTCGCCCGCTATCCGGACGCCGATGCGCTGGCTGCGGCCGATCCCGCAGACGTCGAGGAGATCATCCGCTCCACGGGGTTCTACAAGAACAAGACGAAGAGCCTGATCGGCATGGCCAATGCCCTCAACGATCGCTTCGGGGGCGTGGTGCCCACCGCGATGCGGGACTGGGTGACGGTCCCCGGCGTCGGCCGAAAGACGGCCAACGTCGTGCGATCGGTGGCACAGGATCTGCCGGGACTCCCGGTGGACACCCACGTGCTGCGGTTGTCGCACCGGCTGGAGCTGACCGAGGAGACCGACCCCGTGAAGGTGGAGCGCGAGCTCGACCCGATGGTGCCGGCTTCCGAGCGTGGGCAGTTCAGCCTGCGACTCATCCTCCACGGACGTCGCGTCTGCTTCGCCCGCAAGCCCGCGTGCGACGCGTGTGCCCTCGCCGACTTCTGCCCGTCGGCCGGCACGGTCGGGTGATCGGCTTCCGCGTCGTGGCGGGCCGAGTCGTGGACGAAATCCTCGTTCCGACGGGCTGCGCAAAGGTGACACATGTCACGGTTAGAACCAAGCAGTTGCGTGCGCAAAGTTGTGTGATCGGCTTTCCCATGTGGATAGAGTGTCGATCGACGAGGTACCCGCCACCTCGTTGGACGCGACGCCGGGATCCGCCGCCTGGTGTCGCTGCACCGCCGCCCTTCGGGGCGGCGGTGCTGCTTTTCCTGCGAGATCCCCAGGGTCGTCCTGGTCTCGATCGCGGGCAGACTGCTGGTCATGGCTTCGCTTCCTGACTCCCAGCTCTCGGCTCTGGCGTCGAGCATCGAAGACCTGAGCGGTCGGATTGCCGCGCTGGCCGAGCAGCTCACGGGCGAAGGAGCCAGCGAGTCGGCCAGCATCTTGTTCGAGGTCGAACGGACGCTGCAGATGGCCAACCGGTCGGTCAACCGAGCTCGTCGAGCGCTGCCCGGCTGATCATTCTCGGTTCGGGCGGTCCAGGGGTGCCCGGTAGCCTCGGCGGTCGTGCTGAACCGACTGGACCTGCGGGGAGCGGGCAACGACCTGCGAGGGAAGCTGCCGCGCCCGGCGCAGGCGACCGAGGGGCCCGTCGCCGCCGTGAAGGAGATCCTCGCCGACGTGCGCGAGCGGGGCGACGAAGCCGTGCGGGATCTCACCGAACGGTTCGACGGCGTCCGGCCCGCAGCGCTGCGGGTCCCGCCGGCGGACATCGCCGCCGCCCTCGAATCGCTCGACCCCGACTTGCGCGACGCACTCCAGTCGGCGGCGGACGGCATCCGAGACTTCCACGAGCAGCAGCTCGTCGGCGACCACACCTACGAGCGAGATGGCATCGTCGTCGAAGGCCGAAAGGTCCCCGTCGACCGGGCCGGCTGCTACGTCCCCGGCGGGCGTGCGATCTACCCGAGCACCGTGCTGATGACCGCCATCCCGGCCAAGGTCGCCGGCGTCGCCGAGGTCGTGCTGTGCGTGCCTCCCGACGCCACCGGGCGGGTTCCGGCCGTCACCCTGGCCGCAGCGGCGCTGGCCGGGGTCGACGAGGTGTACGGCGTCGGCGGCGCTCAGGCCATCGGCGCCATGGCGTACGGCACCGAGTCCGTTCGCCCGGTGGATGTCATCGTCGGGCCAGGCAACGTGTTCGTCGCCATCGCCAAGCGGGAGGTCGCCGGCCTCGTCGGCGTGCCGTCCTCGTTCCCTGGCCCTTCGGAGGTCGTGGTCATCGCCGATGCGTCGGCGCCGCCGGAGCTCGCGGCCGTCGACGTGATCCTCCAAGCGGAGCACGGCCCGGGTGGACTCGCCTGGCTGATCAGCTGGGACGCCGACGCCCTCGATGCGATCGTGGCCGAGATCGAGGCCCAAGTCGCGGTGGCTCCCCGCCGCGAGGACATCGAGTCGACGTTCGCCGAGGGCGGGTACGCCGTGTTGGTCGACTCCCCGGAGCAGGCGGTGGCCGTGTCCAACACCATCGCCCCGGAGCACCTGGAGCTCATCACGCAGGACCCGCCGGCTCTGGTGGCGCTCGTCCGCCACGCCGGGGCGGTGTTCTGCGGGCCTTGGTCGCCGGCATCGGTGGGGGACTACCTGGCCGGCCCCAGCCACGTGCTCCCCACGGACGGTACGGCCCGGTTCGGATCCGCACTGACGGTGAGCGACTTCCAGAAGGATGTCCACGTCATCACGCTCACGCAGGCCGCGGTCGAGCAGGCCGCGCCCATCGTGGCGGCCATCGCCCGGGCCGAGGGGCTGGCGGCCCACGCCGACTCCGTGCTGCGACGCGTCGGCCGGGACGGGTGACCGACGTGGCCGACCGCATCGCGCCGCGCGACGACATCGCCATGATGGACGGGTACCACTCGCCCCAGGTGTCCGTCGATGTCCGCCTCAACACCAACGAGTCGCCGCTCCCGCCACCGCAAGCGTTCCTCGAAGCGGTCGCTGCGCAGGTCGCGGCCACGGACTGGCACCGCTACCCGGACCGGCAGGCCACGGAGCTGCGGACGCGGCTCGCCGCCATGCACGGGGTCGAGCCCGGGCAGGTCTTCGTGGCCAACGGCTCCAACGAAGTCCTCCAGACCCTGTCGCTCACGTATGGCGGTCCGGGCCGGTCGATCGCGGTGTTCGAGCCCACCTATGCCATGCACAGCCAGATCGCCCGCATCACCGGAGCGACGGTCGCCGAGGGCGCTCGCGGCGCGAGCCTGGCACTGGACCTCGATGAGGTCCGGCGGGTCATCGCCGCATCCTCGCCGGCCATCACCTACCTGTGCTCGCCAAACAACCCGACGGGCATGGTCGAATCGGCCGAGACCGTCGCCGAGGTGCTGGGCCTGGTCGAGGGCATCGGTGGGCTGCTGGTGGTCGACGAGGCCTACGGGCAGTTCGCCCCCTGGTCCGCCCTGGAGCTGCTGTCGGAGGACCGGCCGCTGGTCGTGACCCGCACCTATTCCAAGACGTGGTCGATGGCTGCCGCTCGGCTCGGGTACCTGGTCGGGCCCTCCTGGGTGGTGGACGAGTTGGAGAAGGTGGTGCTGCCGTACCACCTCGACGCCCTCAAGCAGGCGGCCGGCACCATCGCGCTGGACTTCGTCGAGGACATGGAGCGCCGGGTCTCGATCCTCACCGAGGAACGGGGTCGGGTCGACGCAGCGCTGCGGGAGCTGCCGGTGGACGTGTGGCCATCGGCCGCCAACTTCATCCTGTTCCGACCGAACGGCGTCGATGCCGACGAGGTGTGGCGGCAGCTGGTCGACCGCTCGGTCCTGGTCCGCAACTGCTCGGGCTGGCCTGGGCTCGCAGGCTGCTTGCGGGTCACCATCGGGACCCGAGACGAAGACGATCGCTTCCTTACCGCCCTCCGAGAGGTCCTGTCATGACTCGCTCCGCATCCAAGCAGCGGACCACCAAGGAGACGTCGATCGCGATCTCGCTCGACGTCGACGGCCCGACCGGTGCCGTCTCGGCCTCGACCGGGCTGCCGTTCTTCGATCACATGCTCGACCAGATCGGCCGTCACGGGGGGTTCGACCTGTCCATCGAGGCCACCGGTGATCTGGAGGTCGATGGCCACCACACCGTGGAGGACGTTGGCATCCTGCTGGGCGAGGTGTTCAAGGAGGCGCTCGGCGACAAGGCCGGCGTTCGGCGGTTCGCGTCCGGGCTGTTCCCCCTCGACGAGGCGTTGATCGAGGTGGCGCTCGATCTCTCGGGCCGCCCGTACTTCGCCTACGACGTGCCCTTCGGCGAGGTCCTGCCGCTCGGCACTCCGCCGTTCAACCCCGAGATGGTGGAGCACTTCTGGCAGTCGTTCGCCACGTCTGCCGGCGTCACCCTGCACGTGAACAAGCGCGCCGGCGTCAACACCCACCACGTCGTCGAGGCCACGTTCAAGGGCGTGGCCCGGTGCCTGCGCGATGCCGTGCGGGTGGAGGGCACCGGGGTGCCCTCCACCAAGGGTTCGCTGTGATGGGGGAAGCGTGACGGGTCCCCTCATCGCCGTATTGGACTACGGCATCGGGAACCTCCGCTCGGCGCAGAAGGCGCTCGAGAAGGTGGGCGCTGATGCGCGCCTCACCGCGGACCACGGACTCATTGCCGAGGCGTCGGGTGTGGTGCTGCCGGGCGTCGGGAACTTCGGTCGCTGCATCGAGGCGCTCGCCGACGCCGGGCTCCGCGACGTCGCCGTCGAGGCGGCCACGTCATCGGCCGCCGGAACCGGACGGCCGTTCCTGGGTGTGTGCGTCGGCATGCAGATGCTGTTCGAGGGCTCCGACGAGTCGCCCGATGTGCCTGGCCTGGGCGTGCTGCCCGGCCGGGTCCGTCTTCTGCCCGACACGGTCAAGCGGCCGCAGATGCAGTGGAACGTCCTCGACTGGGCGTCGCCCAACGGGTCGGCAACGCACATGGCCGACGGCCAGCCTGATCCGTGCTGGATGTACTTCGTCCACTCCTACTGGGCCGATGCCGCACCCGCCGATGTTGCCGCCACCTGCGAGTACGGCGTCGATGCCGTGGCCGCCGTGCAGCGCGGCCGCCTGTGGGCCACCCAGTTCCACCCCGAGAAGAGCGCCGCCAACGGTCTCCACCTCCTCGAGAACTTCGTCACCGCCTGCACCTGACCGGCCGGTGCCGATGAGAAGTGGCGCCGGCAGCCGTCTGAGTACGGTCCGGTGAATGCGCCATGCCCATCAAGGGAGAGCAACGAGATGAGACCACTTCGCTACTCGATCAACGTCACGCTCGACGGCTGCTGCCATCACGAGGCAGGGCTCCCGCCGAACGAAGATTCGATGCGCTACTGGACTGCGGAGATGGAACGAGCCGATGCGCTGCTGTTCGGACGGGTGACCTACGAGATGATGGAGTCGGCGTGGCGGCGGCCCGCAACGGGCACCTGGCCCGATTGGATGGATGAGTGGGACGTCCCGTTCGCCGACGCCATCGACCGGGCGAAGAAGTACGTCGTGTCGAGCACCCTGAGCGGGGTCGATTGGAATGCCGAGCTGGTGCGAGGCGACCTGGGCCAAGCCGTCCAGCGGCTCAAGCAGGAGCCGGGCGAGGGCCTGTGGGTGGGTGGCGTGACGCTTCCCCTGGCGTTGGCCGATCTCGGACTGATCGACGAATACGAGTTCCTCGTGCAGCCGGTCCTTGCCGGTCACGGGCCGACGCTGCTCGCCGGGCTGGGCGAGCGCATCCAGCTCGAGCTCGTGGATCGCCAGGAGTTCCGATCCGGTGCCGTCGCCATGCGATACCGGCCCACGCCAGCACCTGCTTGACGCGATCGGTGCTGCAGTTTGGCCACGGCCTTCCAGGCGAAGAGGTCCCCGCGGCGAGGTCCTGGCCCTGCCGGTTGGCCCTGGGTCGACGATGCGTGTTCACGAGCGGATGCCCGCCTTCGGAGGTGACGGTCGGGTCGTCAGGACGGGGGTGTGGTGCGGCGGTAGAGGCACTGACCTCCGCCGCTGGCGTGGAGCCGGCCGCTGGGCGACCAGACCCGGGCGGTCCAGGGGAGGAGGCCGCCGGTCGAGAGGGGCGCGGTGCCGTCGCAGAGGAGCCACGCCTCGCCGGACGTGGGCCGGTGGAAGGCGACGTTCAAGTCGAGGGTCGGGGCGATGTACGGCGGCTCCTGCCAGGCATGGGGGCGGTGACCGGCGGGCCAGCTGGGGAGGTCGACGAGGATGACGCTGCGGCAAGCATCGATCCACGGATCGGCGAAGGTGGCGGTCGGGGAGAAGCGCAGCCACTCCCGCCACACCGGCGGCAGCGCCTCGGAAGGCGGCCAGGGCGTGACGAACTCGAGCGGTCGGGCATCGAAGTTCTCCCAGAACGGGAACGGCGGCGCCGAGTCGGGCCCGGCAAGCTCCTCGATGCTGGGCAGGCCGTCCGGCCCCGGGACATCGGGTGGCTCGGTCTCGTCGTGCTCGAGACCATCGACCTCGAGGGTGCTCCAGACCATGGCGTCGAGGATGGCCCGGCCGTCCTGGGTGACCTCGACCCGCTGGCTCTGGGCGACCCGTCCCGGCTTGCGGGTCTCGACCGAGACCTGGACCGGCTCGAAGGCGGCCACCCCGAAGTAGTGGCAGGAGAACGCCGTCGGGCGCCGCTCACCTGCATCGGCACCGGCGGCACGCAAGGCGATCGACGCGATGTACCCGCCCATCGGGCCCCAGATCTCCCAGTCCTGGCTGACGTTCGCCGTGTACCGGCCCCCGCCGAGCGAGGTGACCGCCGTGTCCTCGCCCAGGTCCCCCATGGCTAGGGAAGGGACTCCCAGAAGTCGGTGATGAGCTGGGCCGACCCCTCGGGCTCGTCGAGCATCCAGAAGTGACCGGCCTCGGCGAGGGTGGCGATCTCGGCGCCCGTGCGGTCGGCGAGCGTCTGGACCCGACCGGGCGAGCGGAAGGGGTCGAGCATCGACTGGATCAAAAGCCCGGGTGCCGAGATCTGGTCGATGCCCGGGCCCCACTCGTTGCCGATGTCGGTGGCCGAGCGGTAGAGCTTCAAGATGGCGTCGCCCATCGTCGCATCCATGTGCTCGGCCATGGTCGTGGAGCCTGACTCGGGAACTCCGACGGCTCCGAGCAGCGCCGCTCGGTCGGCCACGGACGCACCGATGAAGCCGTCGATGAACGCCTCGCCATCGCCGGGCGTCTGCCAGGTCTTGGCGGTGTCGTGCCACTTGAACGTCGGGTCCAGGTCCCCCATGTCCGACACCCAGCTGCGCACGTTGGCGGGCTGGTTGGCGAGCACCCGCAGCGCCAGCAGGGCACCCCAGTCGTGGGTCACCAGGTCGACCACGTCGAAGGCGGTGAGCTGATCGGCGAGCCACGACGCGTAGGTCTCCATCGTGGCGTCGAACCCATCGGGCAGTGGCGAACCGAACCCGGGCAGCCCGAGCAGGACCACGTCCTCCCGCCCCAGGTGGGCCACCAGCGGCTCCCACACGGCAGTGGTTTCGGGCACTCCGTGGACGAAGACAGCGGTCATGGCCGAGACCGTACCGGCGCGCCGCAGCGCCTGCCGCGTGACGTGGCGTTGGGGGAGTGGTGGGTGTCCCGCGATGATGGGGGGATGGACCTGTACCCCGCGATCGACCTCCGTGGCGGGCAGTGCGTCCGCCTCTACCAGGGCGACTTCGCCCAGGAGACGGTCTACGGCGATGACCCGGTGGCCCAGGCCAAGGTGTTCGCCGAGGCTGGCGCACCGTGGATCCATGTGGTGGACCTCGATGCGGCCCGGACCGGCGAAGCCGTCAACCGACCCGTGATCGCCGCCATCGCCGAGGCGGTGGCCGTCCCGATCCAGACGGGCGGCGGCGTGCGCAACGACGAGAACGCGCTGGCGCTGCTCGATGCAGGCGTCCGCCGTGTCGTCATCGGCACGGCCGCGCTCGATGATCCGGCATGGGCCCGCTCGCTGGCGGATCGCTACCCCGGACGGGTCGCCCTCGGGCTCGACGTGCGCGGCCGTGAGGTCGCGGTCCGTGGGTGGGTCGAGGGCTCGGGTCGCCAGCTCGCGGAGGTCGCCACCGAGTTCGACGATGCCGGGTTCGCAGCCATTATCGTCACCCAGATCAACGTCGACGGCGCCGGCACCGGACCCGACGTGGACCTCTACGTGGAGCTGCTTGAGTCGCTCGAAACCGAGGTCATCGCTTCGGGAGGGGTCGGATCCACCGAGCACCTGCGGACCCTGGCCAACCTCGAGGAGGAGGGCATCCCACTGGCCGGTGCCATCGTCGGCAAGGCCCTCTACGAGGGCGCGTTCACCATCGACGAAGCACTGGCCGCTGCCCGATCCGAGTGAGCCGGTCCGCCGCCGGGATCAGAGGGCGACGATGACCTTGCCGGTGTTGCCGCCGGTGAAGAGCAGGTTGAGCGCGTCGGCCGCGTGCTCCAAGCCATCGACCACGTGGACCGCGTGCTTGACCTGGCCCTCAAGGACCCAGCCGAACAGGTCGCCCTGGGCCTCGGCGAAGCGGTCCTGGTAGTCGAGGATCAAGAAGCCCTCCATGCGGGCCCGGCGGGTGATGAGCGAGAAGTAGTTCTTGAGGCCGGGCGCATCACCCCGGTCGTTGTAGGCGGAGATGGCGCCGCAGCACACGATCCGGGCCTTCAGCGCCAGGTTGGCCAGGCACGCATCGAGGATCTCGCCGCCGACGTTGTCGAAGTAGATGTCGATGCCGTCGGGGCACAGCTCCCGCAGCTTCGGCCCGACCGGCCCGGCCTTGTAGTCGATGGCGGCGTCGAAGCCGAGCTCGTCGACCAGCCAGGCGCACTTCTCCGGGCCGCCGGCGATGCCCACCACCTTGCCGGCGCCCTTGATCTTGGCGATCTGGCCGACGACCGAACCGGTGGCACCGGCCGCGCCGGAGACGACCACGGTGTCACCTTCCTTCGGCTCACCGATGTCGAGGAGCCCGAAGTAGGCGGTCATGCCGGTGACGCCGAAGACGCTGAGGACCGCGGTGGGGTCCAGGCCGTCGGGCACCACCTGGCCGGCGCCGGGCGTGTCGTCCAGCACGAAGTAGTCCTGCCAGCCGAGCATCCCGAAGATGGTGGCGCCGACGGGGAAGTGGTCGTTCTCGGAGGCCACGACGGTCCCGAGCCCACCGCTGCGGATCACGGCGTCGATCTCGATGGGAGGGAGGTACCCCGGTGCGTCGTCCATCCAGGTGCGGATCGTGGGATCGATCGACAGGTGGCTGACCTTCACGACGGCCTGGCCCGGACCGGGTTCAGGGACGTCTGCGGACTCGAGGCGGACGACGGAGTCATCGACCATCCCGGTGGGTCGTTGGGCGAGCACGAGACGACGGTTCTGATCAGCCATGGCCGCATCCTCGCGCCGAATCACTTGGGGCGTCGTCGTGGCCGGCGGTACCGTCGCCGCGTGCGAACCGCCCGGGTGATCCCCTGTCTCGACGTGACGGCCGGCCGGGTGGTGAAGGGCGTGAACTTCGTCGACCTGCGCGATGCGGGGGACCCGGTCGAACTGGCGGCCCGCTACGGCGCCGAAGGTGCCCACGAGCTGGTGTTCCTCGACATCACGGCCAGCTCCGACGACCGGGACACGATGGTCGACGTGGTGGCCCGAACGGCCGAGCAGGTGTTCATCCCGCTCACCGTGGGCGGTGGCATCCGCACCGCCGACGACGCCCGGCGCATGCTGCGCGCCGGTGCCGACAAGGTCTCGCTCAACACGGCGGCCATCGATCGGCCCGCGGTCATCACCGAGGTGGCCGACGTGTTCGGCAGCCAGTGCGCCGTCGTGGCCATCGACGCCCGTCGCCGCGTCGCCGACGACCCGGGTGCAGGTTGGGGCGTCTTCACCCACGGCGGGCGCAATCCCACGGCGCTCGACGCGATCGAGTGGGCCATCGAAGCCACCGAGCGGGGAGCGGGCGAGATCCTGCTGACCTCGATGGATCGCGACGGCACGCGCGACGGCTTCGACCTCGAACTCACCAAGGCCATCAGCGATGCCGTTGGCGTGCCGGTCATCGCCAGCGGGGGCGTCGGAACCCTCGAGCACCTGGCCGACGGGGTCATCCAGGGAGGTGCCGATGCCGTGCTCGCCGCATCCATCTTCCACTTCGGCGAGTACACCGTGGCCGACGCCAAGGCCGTGATGGCGGCCGCGGGCATCGTCGTCCGCCCGGCCTGACCGAAGGGCGAGGCGGCGGCTCGGACCGGTACCGTCGGAGCGTGACCGACGAGCCCGCCGAGACCGAGACCCCAGCCGCAGAGCCGGCGCCGAGGACGTTCGCCTCCTCGCGGGTGGACAAGTTGCCGGTGAAGATGCTGAACGACCGCATCCTCGTGGACCTGGAGTCCGACGGCGAGCGACGCTCCACCGGTGGGATCCTCATCCCCGCTACCGCCCAGATGGGCAAGCGGCTGGCGTGGGGCGAGGTCGTGGCCGTCGGCCCCAACGTCCGGTCCATGGAGGTCGGCGACCAGGTCCTGTTCAACCCCGAGGACCGCTACGAGGTCGAGGTGCGCGGCACCGACTACCTGATCCTGCGCGAGCGCGACATCCACGCCGTCGCCGCCAAGCGCCTCGAAGAAGGCTCCACCGGGCTGTACCTCTAGCCAGCAGGGGATTCCGTGTGGGGCGGGTGATACCCCCGGCCGTAGGATTCATCGCCATGCCTGCTGTGACTCCTATCGCTGTTCGTGACGAGGACCTCGCCACCGTGAAGTACGACCGGGACGGCCTCGTGCCGGCCATTGTCCAGGAGCACGGCACCGGCGAGATCTTGATGATGGCGTGGATGAACGAGGTCACCCTCCGGCGCACGCTGGAGGAGGGTCGCACGGTCTTCTGGAGCCGGTCCCGCCAGGAGGAGTGGCGCAAGGGCGACACCTCGGGCGACCGCCAGTTCGTGCGCGAGGCGTACTTCGACTGCGACGGCGACACGCTGCTGTTCGTGGTCGAGCAGGAGGGCAAGGGCGCCTGCCACACCGGTGAGAAGTCCTGCTTCTACCGCGCCTTCGGCGGCTGACCCCGTGACGATCCACCCCACGCGGGAGGAGTTCCGGGCCCTCGCCCGCGAGTACACGGTCATCCCGGTCTGGCGGGAACTGCTCGCCGACCTCATCACGCCGGTCGCCGCGTTCGCCCGGCTCACCCGCGACGGCGAGCCCGGCTTCCTCTTCGAGTCCGTCGAGCACGGCGAGCGCTGGAGCCGGTGGTCCTTCGTCGGCCGACGTCCGGCCGCCACGCTCATCAGCCGCGGCGGCTCCACCGTCGAGGTCCACGGCGGAACGCTGCCCGACAGCATCGTGCTCGACCAGGGCATCCTCGGCGCGGTCGAGAGCCTCCTCGCCACCTACCGCTCGCCGGTCGATGCGAACCTGCCGCCGCTGCACAGCGGCATCGTCGGCTACCTCGGCTACGACGTCGTGCGCGAGGTCGAGCACCTGCCCGACACCCCCGCCGACGACCAGACGCTCCCCGAGGCCGTGCTCTCCATCGCCGGGGAGCTGGCGGCGTTCGACCACTTCCGATCTCGCGTCGTGCTCATCGCCAACGCCTACGCCTTGGCCGACGATCTCACCGATGCGGACCTCGACCGCTGCTACGACGAGGCCGTCGAACGCCTCGAGCAGCTCGCCGTCGACGGCGCGGCGCCGCTCGCCGAGCCGTTCGTCGCCCCACCCGATCCGACCGATCCGCTGCCCGACGTGGTCTCCAACCTGGGCGCCGATGCCTACGAGCAGGCCGTCGACGCCGCCAAGGAGTACATCCTCTCGGGCGACATCTTCCAGGTGGTCCTGTCGCAGCGCTTCGACTTCCAGCTCGATGCGGACCCGTTCGACGTCTACCGCGTCCTGCGCCAGATCAACCCGAGTCCGTACATGTACCTGGTCCGTCACCCCGAGGTCACCCTGGTCGGGTCGTCGCCCGAGCCGATGGTGCTGCTGCGAGACGGCGAGGTCATCTCCCGTCCCATCGCCGGCACGCGCTACCGGGGGAAGACGGACGAGGAGGACCGCCGCCTCGGCGCCGAACTGCGCGAGCACCCGAAGGAGGTCGCCGAGCACGTGATGCTGGTGGACCTGGCCCGCAACGACGTCGGTCGCGTGGTCGAGTTCGGCACGGAGAAGGTCACCGAGATGATGACCCTCGAGCGCTACAGCCACGTGATGCACCTCACCTCGCAGGTGGTGGGCACGCTGGCCGAGGGCAAGGGCCCGATCGACGTTCTGCGGGCCACGCTGCCGGCGGGCACCGTCTCGGGCGCCCCGAAGGTGCGCGCCATGGAGATCATCGACGAGTTCGAGCCGACGAAGCGCGGTCCCTATGCCGGGGTCGTGGGCTACCTCGACTTCTCTGGCAACATCGACACCGCCATCGCCATCCGCACGATGGTCTGCCTTCCTGACGGCCGGGCCTGCGTCCAGGCCGGTGCCGGCGTCGTCGCCGATTCGGTGCCGGCCCACGAGGAGCTCGAGACCCGCAACAAGGCCCGGGCCCTGCTCGCTGCCGTCCCCGCCGCCCGCCGCATGACCGCCGATCGAGCCGCCCGGCGAGCCTGACCCGGCACACTGGTCCCATGACGGTCACCTACTCCTGGACCACCCGCGACGTCGTGACGGTGAGCGGACCCGACGCAGCTACCTACCTCCAAGGCCAGATCAGCCAAGACGTCGTCGCGCTGGCCGTCGGTGAGAGCGCCCTGACCTTCGTGCTGGCGCCCCAGGGCAAGGTCGACGGGTGGGGGAGGATCCAGCGGACCGGCGAGGAAGCGTTCGCCATCGATGTCGACGCGGGTGCGGGCGTGCCCTGGCAGACCCGGCTCAGCCGCTTCCTCCTGCGCACCAAGGCCGAGATCACCGTCGACGAGGGCGTGGCCGTGCTTTCGATCCGCGGTGCTGTGGTCGACGGTGGACTCCCGGTCATCGGACCGGGCGTGATCGGCACCGACCTGCTCGGGGTCACCGGTCCTGAGCTCCCGTCGACCGTGCCGGCCGATGCGGTGGAGGCGCACGCCGAAGACCTCCACGTCCAGCGCATCCGGTCTGGCGTGCCGGCGTGGGGCCACGAGCTCGACGGCGACACCATTCCGGCGACGGTGGGCCAGTGGGTCATCGACGCATCGGTCAGCTTCACCAAGGGTTGCTACACGGGCCAGGAACTCGTGGCCCGGATCGACAGCCGTGGCGGCAACGTCCCTCGTCACCTCGTCGGTGTGGTGATCGACGGTCCGCCGCCCGGAGCCGATACCTCGGTCACCGTCGATGGCGCGTCCGTGGGCGACATCACCAGCAGCGCGCTCGACGGTCGGGCGGGCGAGACGGTGGCCCTCGCGTACGTGTCCCGCAAGGTCGCGGTGGACCCTGGCGGCACCGAGGCAGCGGTCGCCGGCGTCCCCGCCCGGCTCTTCCCCCTGCCCATGGCCTGACCGCGGTGCGCTCCGCACGCTCGGCACCATCGGGCGGCCCGGCGCCGTACCATCGGTAATCGGTGAACCACTACGAGGTGCTCGGGGTCGCGCCGCAGAGCGGGGCCGGGGAGATTAAGAAGGCGTACCTCGCTGCGGCGCGCCGCTACCACCCGGACTTCCACGCCGACGCCGATGTCGTCACCCGGACGGGCAACGCCCGCAAGATGCAGGAGCTCAACCAGGCGTGGGCGGTGCTGGGCGACGCGACGGCCCGGGCGGCCTACGACCGCACGCTGCTCGCCGGCGATGACCCTGGCGTCGCCCGACGAGCCGCACGAGAGCAGCAGGCACCGCAGCCCCAGGTCCCCGAGGGGAAGGGCTGGACCCCCCGCGGCGACGACGACGGGTGGATGACCGACTTCGACGCGTGGGCCGATGAGCACGACGAGCTGGCCCCCGACGTGCCCCGCTCGGGTCGGCGCAAGGTGGTCACCCTCCTGCCGATCCTGCTGTTCGGCGCCGCCATCGTCTGCGCCTTCGTCGGGCTGGCCGTCCAGCTCAACGAGCTCGTGGCGCTGGCTGCGGTGTGCGTGATCTTGGCCGGCGGGCTGTTCATCATGTTGCCGATGTACGAGATGTCACGGGGTCGTCGGCGCTGACGGGGCGGTACCGTCGAGCGGTGGCCACCTACCTCGATCGCATCATCGCCGCCCACCGCGCCCAGGCCGCCGAAGACGTCCGGCCGCTCGAGGTGCTCCGCAAGGAGGCACTCGCCCAGCCGCCCGTTCGAGGGTTCGCCCAGGCCATCGCGTCGGCGGACCGCCTGGCCGTCATCGCCGAGGTCAAGCGGGCATCGCCCTCCAAGGGCGACCTGAACCGGGACTTGGATCCGGCCGTGGTGGCGAAGGCCTACGAATCCGGCGGCGCCACCTGCCTGTCGGTGCTGACCGACGAGGCCTGGTTCCAGGGCTCGGCCGACGACCTCCGGGCGGCGCGCGCCGCGGTCGGTTTGCCTGTCCTGCGCAAGGACTTCACGGTCTCGGCGGCCGATGTGTGCGACGCCCGGATCATGGGGGCGGATGCTGTGCTGTTGATCGTCGCCGCGCTCGCCGACGGCGAGCTCGCCGACCTGCACGCCCTCGCCGCCGAGGTCGGCCTCGACGTGCTGGTCGAGGTGCACGACGAACCGGAACTCGAGCGCGCCCTGGCCGTGGGAGCCACCCTGGTGGGCGTGAACCAGCGCGACCTGGTCACGTTCGAGGTCGACACCGATCGGGCGGTGCGCATGGCCCCGCAGATGCCCGGCGGCGTGGTCCGGGTCGCAGAGTCCGGCGTCCGCGGCGTCGAGGACGCCTCGCTCCTCGCCGCGGCGGGGTACCACGCCGTGCTGGTCGGCGAGTCCCTCGTCACGGCCGGCGATCACGGCGCCGCCGTCGCCGCGCTGCGGAGCATCCCCCGGGGCTGACCGGCGAGCGGACCGGGAACCAACGGGTCCCGAGTGCCGACTACCAACCAGGCCCGGTCACGGGCCAAGCTGGACCCGGAGCCCCCTGCCGATGACCCCTTCACTTCGATCCACGCTCGTCGCCGTCGCGCTGAGCGCCTTCCTCTTGGTCGGTGCCGTCGCGTGCGGGTCGGGCAACGGCGCCAGCTCGGCGTCCGCCCAGGGCGCGGAGCCGCCCACGGTCCACGCCGACGAGGCCACAGTCGACTGGCCGGCCAACCCGTCGGTCGCCGCCGTCCGCATGCTCGTACGCAACGGGACCGCTTCCGACGATCGGCTCCTCGCCGTGGCCAGCCCGGTGGCCAGGGCAACGTCGATCCACCGCAGCGCTACCGACGGCCAGGGTCGAGCGACGATGGAGCCCCAGGACGACGGTGTGGCGATCCCAGCGCGGTCGACGGTCACGTTCGAGCCCGGTGGTCTGCACGTGATGCTGACGGACCTCGTGGTCGACCTGAAGGTCGGCGACGAGGTCACCTTGACCCTCACCTTCGAGCACGCCGGGGCCGTGACCGCAACCGCGAAGGTCGTCGAGCCGGGCTCGGCCGGCGACGACCCCGGAGGATCCCATGACCACTGACCCGTCCGCCTGGTCCCGCCGCCGGTTCCTCGGAGCCACCGTCACCGCCTCCGGCCTCGCCGTTGCCGGGCTTGCCGGCTGCAGCCTGGGCCGTGCATCCTCGCCCGATCCGGCCGACGAGGCCGCCACGGCCAAGGGCTGGGGTGGGGAGGTCGACGTCCCGGGGCTGGCCAAGCCCGATGTCACCTTCACGGACATGAACGGCAAGCCGTTCCCGTTCATCGAGAAGACGAAGGGCAAGCTGGCCCTGCTCTTCTTCGGCTACACGCACTGCCCCGACGTCTGCCCCACCACGCTGAACGCCCTGGCCCGCGCCATCGAGACGATCGGCAGCGGCAACGGTGCCGATCCGATGGTCCTGTTCGTGGGCGTCGACATCGCACGCGACACGCCGGAGGAGCTCCAGACGTACCTGGGTCGCCTGAACCCCACCTTCCTCGGGCTCACGGGCACCGAGAAGGTCATCGCCGAAGCCAACCGGCAGGTGCTGAACCCGCCGATCGGCATCGAAGAGGCCGACGCGAACGGGGAGTACGCCGTCCTGCACTCGAGCCGTGTCCTCGCCTACAGCCCCAAGGACGACCTCGCGCACCGCTACTACGACGGCGAGAACACCCGGCAGCAGACCTGGGTGAAGGACCTGCCCCGCCTGGATCAGGGCCTGTTCCGATGAACGAGGTGACCACGTGAACTGGTGGTGCTCGGCGACGGCGCGCAACTGGACCTGGACACCGAGGCCCTACCTCGGCGCGTGGGTGATCCTCCTCGCGGTGGTCGCCGTGGCCGCCTGGTGGCACTGGCGGGGTCGCCACCAGGAGCCCGTGCTCGACGCTCGTGAGGCGGCGGCGCTCCAGATCGGTAGCGGTCCGTATCCCGGTTCGGGCCGGTCTCGCGTCGTGTCGTTCGCCTTCGGGATCGTCGGGCTGTGGGCGTGCCTCGACTGGCCACTCGCCACGCTGGGCGCCGGCTACCTGGCCACTGCCCAGATGGTTCGCCAGGTGCTCATGGTCTTCGCCGTCGCCCCACTGCTGCTCTATGCCTGCCCCGCCGGCCTCGCCGTGCGTCTGGTCGGCTGGGGTCGACGCCTCACGGTGCTGCGCTGGGCGGCGCGGCCCATCGTCGCCGTGCTGGTCGCGGCCGTGACGCTGGTGGCGGTCAACGCCCCGGCCATCCTCGATCCCCTGGTCGCCACGCCCTACGGCGCGTTCGTCTTGGACCTGGCCTGGATCGTCGCCGGGTTCGTGCTGTGGATGCCGGTCCAGTGCCCGCATCCGGGCGTGCACCGCCTCAGCGGCGCCTTCGCCCTCGGGTACCTGATCCTCCAGTCGGTGGTGCCGCTGCTGCCCGGCTTCTTCATGACCTGGGCCGACTACGCGCTGTACAAGACCTACGACCTCGCCCCGCGCGCGATCGCCGGGTTCGATGCCGTGAGCGACCAGCAGACCGCCGCGGCCATCTTGCAGGTCGGTGGCATGGTCTTCCTCTGGGCCCAGATCTCCTTCCGGTTCCTGCACTGGGGCTACCAGGAGATGGAGCTGGACCGTCAGCCGCGGAAACCCATCGCAGAGAACCGGGCGACCACCTCGTAGCCTCACCCGGGTGTTCGTGAAGATCTGCGGCATCACCCGGGAGGACGACGCCCTGCTGGCCGTGGCCATGGGGGCCGACGCGCTCGGCTTCAACTTCGCGGCAGGCTCGAAGCGCCAGATCTCGCCGATCCTCGCCCGCGACATCGCACGACGGCTGCCGCCCGAGATCCTCACGGTCGGCATCTTCCGGGACGAGGCAGCATCACGGGTGGTGGAGATCGTGAACACCGCCGGACTGCGTGCCGCCCAGCTCCACGGTCACGAGAGCGCGGAGGGCACCCGCTGGGTCCGCGAGCGGGTGCCGTTCGTCATCAAGGCGTTCGCCGCAGGCGATCCCAACCTGGCCCGGGCCCGCGACTACGGCGCCGATGCCATCATGATCGACTCGCCCCAGCCCGGCTCCGGTGAGGTCTTCGACTGGACCCTCGCCGAGGGCCGGCCCGACGGACTCAAGGTGATCCTCGCCGGGGGGCTGAACCCCGACAACGTGGCCGACGCCATCGCCAAGGTGAAGCCCTGGGGCGTCGACGTGGCCACCGGGGTGGAGGCGGAGCGCGGCGAGCCCGGCCAGAAGGATGCTCGCAAGGTGCGGTTGTTCGTCGAGCGCGCACGCCGAGCGGCCCCCGCCGAGGACGAGTTCGGGCCTGATCCCGAGTCGGGCGCACCGTTCGACTGGATGCAGGACGGTTCACCGTGACGCGCTCGGGCGCGCTCGTGGCGCCGTTCGCGCGCACCCGATGGCACGGCTGCTGAGTCGCTGACTGGCACACCTCGTGTGGGCCGTCCTTCGCTGTTTGTCCACCTGCCTGTCCTGCTCCGTAACGTGAGGCACCCATGACTTCCACCACGCCCGACTCGTCCTTCATGGGCGAGCCCGACGCCAGCGGCCGCTTCGGCCGCTTCGGCGGTCGGTTCATCCCCGAGACGCTCATGCCCGCCTGCATCGAGCTCGACGCTGCGTTCCGCGACGCATGGGCCGATCCCGCGTTCCGGGCCGAGCTCGACGACCTGCTGAGCAGCTATGCCGGCCGGCCCTCGCCGCTCACCGAGTGCCGCCGCCTGTCCGAGGAGATCGGGGTCCGTGTGCTGCTCAAGCGCGAAGACCTCAACCACACGGGCTCCCACAAGATCAACAACGTGCTGGGCCAGGCGCTGCTCACCAAGCGGATGGGCAAGAAGCGCCTCGTCGCCGAAACGGGAGCGGGACAGCACGGGGTCGCCACCGCTACCGCAGCCGCCCTCATGGGCTTCGAGTGCACCGTTTACATGGGCGAGGTCGACATCGAGCGGCAGAAGCTCAACGTCTTCCGGATGCAGCTGCTCGGCGCCGAGGTGAAGCCGGCGCTGTCGGGCAGCCGCACCCTCAAGGACGCCGTGAACGAGGCCATGCGCGACTGGGTTGCCACTGTGGAGACCTCGCACTACTGCCTCGGTTCGGTGATGGGTCCCCATCCGTACCCGTGGCTGGTGCGAGAGCTGCACCGGGTCATCGGGGACGAAGCGCGCGAGCAGTCTCGTGCGCTCCTCGACGGCGAGGACCCGGACGTGGTCGTGGCCTGCGTGGGCGGGGGATCGAACGCAGCAGGCATCTTCTCGGGCTTCGCCAACACGTCAGCGGCCCTCGTCGGCGTCGAGCCCGCAGGGGGCGCGGCGGTCGGCGGTGCCACCCCCGGAGTCGTCCACGGCATGCACTCGTACCTGATGCAGGACGAATGGGGTCAGGTCGCGGAGGCCCACTCCATCTCCGCGGGCCTCGACTATCCGGGAGTTGGTCCCGAGCATGCCCACCTGTCCGACATCGGCCGGGCGCAGTACCACTCCGTCACCGACGACGAGGTGATCGAGGCCTTCAAGGTCCTGACTCGGACCGAGGGCATCATCCCGGCGCTCGAGCCCGCCCACGGCCTGGCTTGGATCCTCCGCGAGGCACCCTCGATGCAGGGCCAGACCATCCTGCTCAACCTCTCCGGCCGGGGCGACAAGGACGTCGCCCAGATGATGGACATCCTCGGCGGAGACCTGGCGTGAGCCCCCTCGCCCTGCCCGCGCCGCCGACCCCTGGGCCGATGGAGGCGTCGCTGCGAGCGCTGCGCGATGGCGGTCGGAAGCTGCTCGTGCCGTACCTGACCGGCGGCCTCGGACCGTGGACCGAGCACCTCCGGGCCATGGCCGATGCCGGTGCCGATGTCATCGAGGTCGGGATCCCGTTCTCCGATCCAGCCATGGATGGTCCCATCATCCAGCAGGCGTCCGAGCTCGCCCTGCAGCAGGGGACGACGCCGGGCTCGGTGCTCGACGAGCTCCGCAGCGTCGACGCCGGCGTCCCGCTGGTGGCGATGACCTACTACAACCTCATCTTCCACATGGGCGAGCAGCGCTTCGCCGGTGAGGCGGCGGAGGCCGGGATCTCCGGCATCGTGCTGCCCGACGTGCCGATGGAGGAGCAGGGCCCCTGGCGCGCCGCAGCGGACCCGGCTGGCATCGAGACCGTGCTGATGGCGGGTCCGATCACGCCCGACGACCGCCTGGCGCGCGTGTGCGACCAGAGCCGCGGCTACATCTACGGCGTCAACCTGATGGGCATCACCGGCGAGCGCGCCTCGCTCGGCGAACAGGGTGCCGTCTTGGCCCGGCGCGTGAAGGGCCTGACCGACAAGCCCGTGCTCATGGGCTTCGGCGTGAGCACCCCGGAGCAGGCGGTCGAGGTGTCTGCCGAGTCCGACGGGGCCATCGTCGGCACGGCGGTCGTCCGCCGCATCCTGGACGGGGAGACCCCCGAGCAACTCCACGCCTTCGTCGCCAGCCTCCGCGCCGCCCTCGACGCCACCTGACCAGCGAAGCCTCCAACCGTGGCGAAGGGTTCCACATCGCCCCGGTCATGGGGCGGTGGGTCAGGGCTCGCTGGAGAAGGCGCCGGCGACGACCCAGTTGTCGCCGCGCTTCTCCAGGTCGATCTGGATGGTGCCGGGCCCGCCGCGGAACAAGCAGCCTGAGGTGTCGAATTCGCCGGTGGAGCAGCTGTTGTAGAGCGAGTAGTCGCCCTTGGCTGCAAGCCACATGGCGTCGATGGCAGCGGGGTCGGCAACCGTGGCCGCCGTGACCTTGTCGTCGGCCACCCAGGCGTCGTACAGCTTCGTCGCCACTGCTTCCTGGTCCGGCAGGCCGATGGGTGCCGCCGGTGCAGCCGCCGTCGTGGGTGCGGCGGTCGTCGGCGCCGCGGTGGTCGTGGTCTTGTCCATGCGTGCGGCGCGGTCGGAGACGGTGGCGGTCTTGTCGCGGGCGGCGTCGCTGCCGCCCGAGGAGCAGGCGGGGGCGAGGATGCCGATCGCGGCGGCGACCAGGGTGGCGGCCACGGCGCGGGTGCTCGGTCGTGCGAACGTCATGGCCGGCCACCGTACCGGCCGGCCGCGCCACGCTCGGCGCGCGCCAGCTCAGGCCGGGTCGTCGAGGTGGCGGTGGAGGAACTCGATGGTGCGCTCCCACGCCAGGTCGTCGGCCGCCGGGACGTGGGCGGCGGGGCGGTCGGACTCGGCGAACCAGTGCCCGGTACCCGGGTAGTGGTGGAACTCGACCGGGTGCCCGCAGAGGCGGAGCTGGGCCTCGAGGTAGTTCACGTTGTCTTCGGACTCGAACTCGTCGATCTCGGCGAAGTGGCCCTGGAACGCGGCCTTGGCCGGGGCGAAGTCGATGTCCTGGCTGCCGTAGTAGGCGGTGACGGCCGCGACGTCGTCGGGGAACCGGGTCGCCGCCCAGAACGCCCACGATGCTCCCATCGAGTAGCCGAGGATGCCGATGCGTCCGCTGAGGGTGGCCGGCATCGACCGCAGGGCCGACATCGACGACACCACGAGGTTGGCCGTTCGGTTCGGGTCGGTGGACGCCAGGAGGGCCTCGGCCTCATCGGGGGCCTCGGCGGTCTGGCCGCCTCCGTGGAGGTCCGGCGCAAGGGCGACGAAGCCGGCATCGGCGAGGCGATCGCACACGGTGTGGAAGAACGGGGTGAGACCCCACCAGGCGTGCAAGACCAAGACGCCGGGCCCCGAGCCCGATTCCGGCACCACCACGTACCCCTGGCCTGCAGTTCCCGTTCCGTCGGACATCCCGCCGACGGTACCCGCGTCGATCCGGGGTCTGATCCGTTCGTGGGTACGAACCGGCTGCTCGGCGACCAGATCGTGCGCAAGAAGGGGCGATGCCTCGACCGTCGTACGATGTGTGCCGTGACGGAGGATCGTGCGTTCGACGACGGGTGCCCGCTGTGCGAGGCCGCCAAGATCACCCCCTGGCACCACGAGGACGACGTGTGCTGGGTCGCGGACTGCGAGATCTGCGCCACCCCGATGGTGGTCTGGCGGGGCCACGGCACCGAGCCGCCGGAGCACGAGCGCGGCCACATGATGGCGCAGCTCATCCGCGTAGCTCACACCAACCTCGGCCCGCACTGGATCGACGGGAACATGCGCAACATACCGGACCACTTCCACGCCCACGCCCGTCCCGAAGGCGGGTTCTTCGGCCCCGGTGGCGGCCCGAAGGGCCTGCTCGGATGAGCGGCGAGCCTCGCCCGACGCCGCGCCCCGGCGAGGAGGCCGACGGCCCGCGCCGCCCGCCTCGTCCGACGCCTTCGAACGACTCCGTCTCCCGGACGGGCGCGACGTCGCCGCGGTCCACCCCGCCGCGACGCCGCTCGACGAGCAGCGCCCAGAGCGGCTCGGTCCCGTCCGGACGCACTCGCAGCGCAGGCGACCGCCGCCGTCTGAGTCCTCAGGAGCAGGCGGTGGCGGCGAACCGGACGCGCACCCTGGTGATCGTGGGTGTCGGCTGCCTGATCATCCTCACCGGCGTTGGCGGTCTGCTCCGGCTGCCGGCCGCGGCCGTGGGCGGGTGCATCGGCTGGATCGTCGTGATGGTCTGGTCGGCCCGCAACGAGCGGGCGAGCGGCGCTCGCCGATGAACATCCCCGTCGACGGGCCCGACGTGAACGTCTTCGAAGCGGTCGGCGGCCTGCCCTGGTTCGTCGCGCTCGTCGAGCGGTTCTACGAGGGCGTCGCTGCCGATCCGATCTTGCGGCCGATGTACCCCGATGACCTGAGCGGGCCGATCACCCACACGGCCGGGTTCCTTGCCCAGTACTGGGGTGGGGGCTCCGCCATGTACTCCGACGACCGCGGCCACCCGCGCCTGCGGATGCGCCATGCGCCGTTCGTCATCGGCCAAGCGGAACGCGACGCGTGGCTCAGCCACATGGCCGATGCGGTCCGCGCCGGCGGCCTCCCACCCGAGCTCGAGCAGCGGATGATCGAGTACTTCGAGATGGCCAGCACGCACATGATCAACGACAGCCCGCTCGGACTCCGCCCCTGACCAGCCAGGTCGACGGGCGGGTCCCAACCGATACGGTGAACCCATGGCTGATGCCCCCGCTGCTGGTGACCGCGCTCCCGCCTTCAACCTCAACGATCAGACCGGGGCCAAGCTCCGCCTGTCGTCGTTCAAGGGCCGCAAGGTGCTCGTGTACTTCTACCCGAAGGCTGACACGCCTGGCTGCACCACCCAGTCGTGCGCATTGCGTGACATCGCCGGCGACATCGGCGACACGGTGATCATCGGCATCAGCCCGGACCAGCCCGAGAAGCTGGCCAAGTTCGACGAGAAGTACGGACTCGGCTTCACGCTGCTGTCGGACCCTGACCACGAGACAGCCGAGACGTACGGCGTCTGGGGCGAGAAGGTCAACTACGGCAAGCGCTACATGGGCATCATTCG
>JBKJPY010000050.1:0-40653 GCA_046594195.1 Acidimicrobiales bacterium
AAGGTCGCCTCGTCGATCACCGGCTTTGCCACCGTCTCGATCTCGCTTTCAGTGTTCGTCATCTGGGTGTCCTCTCATTGTTGTTGGGACACCTCACACAAAGAACTCAACACCCCCTCGGCATCGGCGGGGTCGGACTTCCCATAGCGGCGACGGTGCTGGCGGTTCGGGCGGCTGACTTCGATCACCGACACCTCGGCGCCGGTGAGGACCCGGGCCAGCCCGGCCCCTTAGGAACCGGTGCCCTCCACACCAATCGCCTCGATGGTCCCGTGAGTGCGGGCCCACGCGAGCAATCGTCGGTAGCCAGCGAGGTTGGCCGGGACTTCGACATCGCCGAGCCGGCGGCCCTGGAGGTCGATCACAACGGCAGTATGGGTGTCGGTATGGGTGTCGAAGCGTCGAGGCTGGCAGGAGCAGATCATCGCCGGCACGGACCGCTGGGCCCTGCTCCTCATCTGGTTCCAGAACCACAAGGAGCGGCTCAAGGCCGAGATCGAACCCCTGGCCGCCGCCACGCCCGAGAAGCCGGCCACCCCCTGCCGGTGGACACCGTGCAGGACCAGGTCGCCGAGATGCTCTCGTACCCGCCCGACGAGGAACCCGCCCCCGCACCTCTACTACTCCTACAACATCACCAAGAACACCCAGCCGGGCACCGAACCCGGGGTGGCTCAGCCCGGACACCGTTAACGCAACGGAGCCGGTCAGTCGGTCACTGCAGCCTCCACCGACCGATGACTCGCACCACCGAAGGTTCTATGCTTTCCCCTTCTGGTGGTTCGTCGAGAAGGTGCGACCTGCCGGTGGTCTTTTCGGTTGGAGTCTCGCGGAATGCTTGACGTGGCCGACTCGTCAACCGTCGACGGCACGGGAGGGTTGCCATGGGGGAGCATCGGGTCCATTCAGAGTTGATCGGACGTCGGCGTCGACGTTGGCATCAGCTGCTCGTCCCGGTCCTGGTCGCGTCCGGCCTGGCCGCGTCCGTCGGCCTCGCGGCGCCGGCCCCCGTCGCCGCCGCACCGGAACAGGGGTCGCAGACAGCTCATCCCGGAGAGCGGGTGCCCACACGGGTGGTCCAGACGCCGGCGCCAGACACCCCCCCCGGGTCCGAGTCGGGCCGCGACATCATCGCCGACCAGCCGCGGCGCATCGACGAGATCGCCTCGACCAACGAGGTGTCGGCCACCAAGGCCGAACGGATCCTCGCCGACCCTACGTCCTTCGTGGCGGCCAACGACCGGATCTTCTACGTCGAGCCGAAGCCACCGTCGACGCTCCGGGCCGACCAGGTCGCGATGAATGCTGTCCCGTACGCCGACACCTTCAAGCTCAACAGCAAGCCCGGCTCGGCAAAAACCATCTACCTCGACTTCGACGGCCACACGCTGTCCGGCACCAACTGGCAGATCGACGACAGTGGTCCGTACACCGCGCTTGCCTACAACGCTGACGGACTTCCGGGCTTCAGCGCAGCGGAGCTCCAGGACATCCAGACGGTCTGGCAGGTGGTCGCTGAGGACTACGCCCCGTTCGACATCAACGTGACCACCCAAGACCCAGGGGCGGACAAGATCGCCCGCGCGGCGGCGGGTGACACCGAGTACGGCACTCGCGTCGTCCTCACCGACTCCTCGGCTGACGAGGTGGTGGGCCAGGCGGTCGGGGGCATTGCGTTCTTCGATGCGTTCGACGCGATCGGAGCGAGCCACGACCAATCGCAACCGGCCTGGGCCTTCGCCGGCCAGTTCGCCTCGAAGAAGGCTCTGGGCGATGTGGTCAGCCACGAGGTCGGGCACAACCTTGGCCTGTCCCACGACGGCTCCCCGGCAGGCGAATACTACGACGGGCACGGGGTGTGGGCGCCGATCATGGGCAACAGCTACCTGAAGCCGATGGCCCAGTGGAGCAAGGGCCAGTACGACGGCGCGAACAACTTGGAGGATGACTTCACGGTGATGGCATCGCACGGTGCCGCCACGCGGGTCGACGATCACACCAACGTCTTGACCACGGCCACGCCGCTCGTCACGACCGCAGACGGCGTGATCACGTCTGCCTCTGACCAGGACCTGTTCAAGTACGTCGCTACCAGCACCGGCACGTGGAACTTCCGGGTCACGCCCGACGCCGTCTCACCCGACCTGGACATCAAGGCGACGTTGTTGTCGTCGGCTGGGGCCCAGCTCGCCCAGAACAACCCGCCGGTCGTCGGCGTTGACGCCACCACCGCAACCGGCCTCGATGCTGCCATCGCCTACTCGGTGACGGCGGGGACCACCTACTACCTGCGGGTCGAGGGCAGCCCGTACCTCACACCTGCCACCGGCTACTCGACCTACGCGTCGATCGGCCAGTACTCGGTGACGGCGACGAACGGACCGACCTGTGCGGCCCAGGACACCAACGAACCGAACGATTCGCTCGCCACGGCGAGCGTCGCGACATCCGGCCAATCGGTGTCGAGCCGCATCTGCCGGGGAAACCTCGACTACTACGGCGTACCGGTCCTCCAGGGTCAAACGGTGAGCGTGTCGCTGTTGTTCACCCATGCGCAGGGCGATCTGAACATGTCCTTGTTCGACCCGACTGGCGCTCAGGTGGCGGCCGCGACCTCGACGGCCAACAACGAAGCCCTCACCCACGTCGCAGCGAAGTCAGGCATCTACGTGGTGGAGGTCTACGGGAAGGACGGCGCCGCCAACACCTACTCGCTCACCACGACGAGTCCGCTGTGCGCGCCTGATGACGCCCTCGAGGACAACGACACGTCAGGCACGGCCAAGGCGCTCCAAGCCGGTGTCGCCATCTCGGCCATCAGCTGCCCCGGAGACCAGGACTACTACTCGTTCCCGGTGTCTGCCGACGGGTCGATCGAGGTCGAGCTCACCCACGCCAACCGCTTTGGACCCCTCACGATCCAGCTGCTCAGCTCCACGGGCACCGTCATCGACGAGGACCAGAACACCTTCGGCGACGACACCCTCCGCGTCCGCGAGTCCTACGCGTCTGCAACCGATGTTCGGCGGATCCGCGTGGTTCCCGGCACGAAGGGCTCGCTCTACTCCTTGGTGCTCCGGAGCGGCCCCGCTGCCCCAACCGGGGTCAGCGCAGTCGCGGGCCCGGGGTCTGCGACCATCAACTGGACGGACCCCACCAACAACGGAGGAGCGCCTCTGACCGGCTACGCCGTCACGGCCTACGCCGGCGGTGTCGAGGTCGGCTGGGCGTCCCCCGACCAGAAGCCTGCCGTCATCTCGTACCTGGACCCGGGCGTCAGCCACACGTTCAAGGTGCGCGCGCTCAACTCGGTGGGCCAAGGTCCGCAGTCCGCTGCCTCCAACGCCGTCGTTCCTCTCGCTCCGCTCCTGCCGGGAGCGCCCACCTACGTCACCGCCACCCCGCGCGACGGTGCTGCCCTCGTCTCGTGGGCAGGTCCCGAGAGCGATGGTGGGGCCTACCTCACCGGCTATGTGGTCACCCCATACATCGGGGCCACTGCGCAGGCACCGCAGCAGTTCGGGCCGGAGTCGAACCAGCAGGAGGTGACCGGGCTGACCAACGGTACGGCGTACACCTTCAAGGTCGCCGCCAAGAACCCGACGGGGACCGGGCCGCAGTCCGCTGCGTCGGCGCCGGTGACACCGGTGCCTGTGCCCGGTGTGCCGACCGGTGTCGTCGCCGTCGCTGGGTACCAGTCGGCGAGGGTGTCTTGGACGGCTCCGGCTGCGAACAGCGGCTCGCCCATCACCGATTACGTCGTCTCGGTCTTCGCCGGAGGCGTGGAGTACACCGAGACGAACGTTGGCAGCGCGTCGACCTCGATCACGATCGACCTGTACGAAGTCCAGCCCTACACCTTCAAGGTTGCGGCGCAGAACGTCTCTGGGACCGGGACCCGATCGGCCAACTCGAACGCCGTGACCCCGGGAACCACCCCTACGGCCCCCGGTGCGCCCACGAACGTGTCGGCAGCGCCGAGTTCGGGTGAGGCCTCCGTGGAGTGGTGGCCGGCGAGGGAGAACGGCTCGCCCATCACCGGCTACGTGGTGACGCCCTACATCGGGGTGTCGGCGCAGGCGCCGCGCACCTTCAACAGCGCGGACACCTTCCAGACGATCACCGGCCTGACCAACGGCACGACGTACACGTTCAAGGTTGCGGCCAAGAACGCGATCGGCACGTCGCCCCAATCCGCAGCCTCCCCAGCCGTGACCCCGTCCGGTCCGCCCAGTGCGCCCACCGGAGTCTCGGCGATCGCCGGAAACGCGAAGGCAACGGTGTCATGGACCGCTCCAGCATCGAACGGCGGTTCGGCGATCACGGGGTACGAGATCGCGTTCTCCGCAGGGGGATTCCCGGGCGGGTCGGCGTTCTTCGAGTCCCCGGCCACGACGCAGCCGGTCCTGTCGCTGGTGAACGGCACGAGCTACACGTTCACCGTGACGGCCTACAACGCTGTCGGCGGCGGGGCTGAGTCGACTCCGTCGAACCCGGTGATCCCGAGCGCAGGCGCCACCGCCCCAGGTGCGCCCACGGGGGTCACCGCCGTGGCCGGAAACGCAAAGGCCACGGTGTCGTGGTCGGCACCGGCATCGAACGGCGGCTCGGCGCTCACGGGGTACGTGGTGACACCGTTCATCGGCGCAACGGCCCAGACCGCGGTGACGTTCAACTCCACCGCAACGTCGCAGTCGGTCGTGGGCTTGACGAACGGGACGGCGTACACGTTCAAGGTGGCGGCCAAAAACGCGGTCGGGACCGGAGCGCAGTCTGCAGCATCAGCAGCGGTCACCCCCACGGGCGTGGCGGTGGCTCCGTACGCACCCTTCGCCTCATGGTCCGCGCTCGTGACCCGCCAGCACGTGGACCTCACCACCAAGGCACCGACCGCTTCCGCCCTGTCGACGTGGGTCTCGCAGTTGTCGGCCGGCACCAAGACCAAGGGTGACCTCGACGACTCGCTGCGTCGAGGGAGCGAGAACCTGGCGAACGTCGATCCGGTGGTGCGGGTGTACCGGGCGTTCCTGGGCCGGGCCCCCGACGCAGGCGGCCTGCAGTTCTGGATCAAGCGCAAGCGCAACGTGGCGCCGGCCAAGACCTGGTCGGTCACCCAGATCGCGACCGAGTTCACGAACAGCAACGAGTTCAAGGCGAAGTACGGGTCGCTCACCAACCGGCAGTTCGTCACCCAGATCTACACCGACGTGCTGGGCCGGGCAGCAGACCAAGCCGGCGTCAACTACTGGACCGGCAAGCTCGACCGAATGGAGAAGACGAAGGCCCAGGTGGTGGTCGGCTTCTCCGAGTCCAACGAGTACAAGACCAAGCAGGCCCAGAACACCGATGTCGCGGTGGCGTACATCTACCTGATGGGTCGAGCGCCCACCACGGCTGAGGCGGCTGACTGGGTGACTCGTGAGAAGGCCGGCACGAGCCACGCAGCACTCCTGACGGAGCTCCTCGACAGTGGGAAGTACGCGACGCACATCGGTGGCTGAAGCCGCTTCCGGTCCACCCAACTGGCGGTCCGCCTTCAGGCACGCTCTGCTTCCAGCGCATGTGGGTGCCCCAGACCCGTCGTGCCTGGTCACGCAGCGTTCCGATATTCGTGGATCAGTCCGTCGCAGGTGGTCCTCATCGCGCTCACCGCGCTGGCTGCCACCCTCGCTGGAGCGCTGCTCGCCGCGAAGGCGATGTTCGTGTCGACGCACGACCTTCGTGCGCTCCTGGTGGCGCTCGCGGCGACGGCTGCTGTCCTGGCCGCATTGGTCCTGGCCGAGCGGCTGGGCTACGCCAGTGCTGAGGTCGAGCACCTCTCCGAGCGCCTGGCGGTCGATGGCGAGGCGGCGCCGAGGATGGCGCTCCCGGTCGAGTTGGAGGCTGTGGCCGAACAGCTGACCGACACCTGGAGTCGACTCAACGCGGCGCGGGCGCGGGAACGAGCGATGGAGGCATCACGTCGTGAGCTCGTTGCGTGGGTCTCTCATGACCTGCGCACCCCGCTCTCGGGCATCCGCGCCGTGGTCGAGGCCCTGGAGGACGGTGTGGTCGACGAGCCCGCCACGATCGCGCGCTACCTGTCCACCATTCGCCAAGAAGCCGACCGCCTCGCCCAACTCGTCGATGACCTCGTCGAGCTCAGCCGGATCCAAGCTGGTGCCCTCGATCTCGGCCTGGAGCGGGTGGAACTGGCGGACCTGGTCTCCGATGCGCTCGCGGCGACCGGCGTCGCCGCTGATGCGCGCAGTGTGGTGCTCGAGGGGTCGATGCTGGGGCCGGCGCCCGAGGTGTCGGCGTTGACCCGGGACATGGCCCGCGTGATCCGCAACCTGCTCGACAACGCGATTCGTCACACGCGTCGTGGCGGTGCGGTGCGGGTCGAAGCAACCACCGTGGGGTCCCGCGCCGTGCTGTCGGTCCGTGACAGCTGTGGCGGGATCCCCGATGGGGAACTGGACCGGGTCTTCGGCCTGGCCTTCCGTGGCGATGCGGCGCGCACCCTGGGTGAGGTCGGAGGCGGGTTCGGGCTGGCCATTGCACGTGGCCTGGTCGAGGCGCACAAAGGCGACATCGTCGTTGCGAACGAAGCGGCGGGTGTCGGTTCACGGTCCAGCTCCCTCGGAACGTGAGTCGACCTGCCGGCTACCCGGCGGTTGCTCGGGCGGGCGAACACCCACGGCAGCATCCAGGCGGCCGGAGCGGAAGGCACTGGTTCCCACGGGGCCGGCATCGCGGTGATCGAAGCTCCCTATTCGATTGGCTGCTGGAGCGTCACGTTCGGCTCATCTCGGGCAGCCTCACCCCGCAGGCTTCGCCGCCGCCAATGCGACGGCGCCATCGGTCAGGGGCGACGGTCCGGGCTCTTGGCGGGGACGGCAAGTGCCAGCCCGAGCGCTCCGATCACGCAGGCCGAACTCGTCGTCGAGCCGAGCCCGAGGATGGTTCCGTCGACGCCGTAGGTGGCGAACATGACCAACCCGGTGGCGATCGCCGCCAACCCGACGATGCGCGCCCGTTGCGGATCAGAGCCCTTGGCCACGATGAGCCCGAGGCACCCGACCAGTGCGAGCACGATCCCGAGCAGGACCGACCCTCCCCACAGGTTCCGGGCCAGATCGTTCGGAAGTGGGGCGCTGCCATCGAAGATGGTGAACCCGGTGCCCGTGAGGCCTGACCCGAGGTGGACGACCGCCATCGACGCCCCGAAGCCCACGACCACGGCGGCCATGGTCGACGCCGCTTGGTCAGCTGCTGCTGGTGTGGTGACCAGCACCCCGAGGTGCAGGGCGATCATCAAGATGTAGCTCCAATACCACTCCCCAGGGGCGTTTGCGACGGCCGCCATGATGCCGATGGTCAGCATGATCCCGCCGCCGGCCGCCAGGCGCCGGTACCGGCCCGACAGCAACAAAGCGGCCACGGTGCCCTCGGCCAGGATGGTGAACCATCCGAAAACCCCCAGGTTCGGGCCGATGAGGTGCTCGAAGAGCCACGCAGACCCGGGGAAGACCGGATGGTCGGCGCCTGCGGCCACATACCGGCAGAGTCCGACGCAGGAGCCGTTGGACCGACCGAAGTCCGGCGGCCGCTTCCATGCCAGGTTGCCGAGCCACAGCATCGCCGCCGTCCAGCGCAGGACGGTCGGCCCGACGCGACCTGCTATGCGGTCCACGCTGCTCGTCACGTTCTTGGTGTCCATAGCTGCTCCTAGGCGCAGGGAAAGGTGCTGGCGAGCACGTCGTTGGCGATCCGATGGGTCCGGTATTCGTTGCGGATGCTGTCGATGATCTTGTCGAGGGGGGAGAACTCGGAGCTGACCTTCATCGCAGGGTCGATCGCGGCGACCGGATGCCACCACACCCCCTCGGCGGTCACGCAGACCTCGGGGATCAGCGACGCGCGCGACACGGTGAGCCCGGCGTTGGCGGCGCCTTGACGAGCGATCCGGCGGACCACCCGCTGGGATTCGTCGAGGCCGAGATCGTCGAACAACGTGTTCAGCTCGGCCTCGGAAGACCCTGCATCGGCACCGAGCGTCGCCGCCACCCGGACCCGGAACCCGAGTTCGGTGGCGAGGCGGATGCCGGCAAAGGCGCGATCGAAGCTTCCCGCTCCGCGGTGGCGGTCATGGAGTTCGGCGGAGGCCGAGTCGAGGCTGATCTGGAGCGTGAGCCCGTCTCTGGGGAGTTGGTCGAGGAGACGGAGCCGCTCGCCGCGCCACAACATCGCATTGGTCAGCACCGTGGTGGGCATCGCCGCAACGGCCAAGCCCAAGCGCTCGTGGAGATCGAGCAGCATGAACGGCTCGCCCCCCGTGAGGAACAGTTCTGACACGTCCGCGTCGACGGCCTCGTCGACGATCCGTGCGAACGACTCCAGATCGACGATGCGCTGGCGGGCACCAGGCGATGACTCCACACAGCAGTAGTCGCAGGCCAGGTTGCAGTGGAAGTTCGTGTAGATCCACAGCCGGAAACCGGGCCGGCGGTCCGGGCTGAGCGCCTCGATCGGATCGCTGATGCGGCCCCGGAAGACCTCGACCGACTCGGCATGCACCATCAAGATCGTGTTGCCCGTGGTGTCCACCCAGCGCTGGACCAGCGCCAGGTCCTCGGGCCCGTCGATGGGCACCGACACCGAGGTGCCTGCCGCTATTGGTGTGACCAGCTCGACGAGGCGAAGGGTCAGGTCGAGCGACATGGCCCCGCCCATTGGCCACGCAGGCCCGCCGCCGTCACCAGCGATCCGAGATGTGCTGCTCGTCCATGGCCGCCTCCAGCGATGCGTATCCCTCGAACTGGGGCGGCACCCACTTGGTGAGTCCCTCGAGCTCGAGGATGCGCCGATGATCGGGATCGTCCCAAGACATCGCCATCAGGTGTTCGAGCCATGGCCCGTAGCGCTCCTCGGACAAGGTGTCGAGCGCGGTGAAGTTGCAGTGGCTGTAGTGCTCGGATTCCCAGATCACCTCGAGGTCAGCGGTGGCGGCGTCGCCGCCGGCTCGCAACGCATCCCAGGTGTTCACGCCGATCGCCGCACCGTCGGCATCACCATCGATCACCGCGCGCAGCGCATCGAGGTCCGAGCGACCGGTGTCGCCGTGCTTGCCGACATCGGAATCGAAGATGACCAGATCGACATCGGATGTGGTGAGGCCGGCACGCGCCAGGAAATGGAGCGGGAGGATGCGAGCCTGTCCCGAGTCTCGGGAGCCGAGAGCCACCCGACGGCCCTTGAGCGAGGCGAGCCCCTCGAGTCCGCTGCCGGCCCGGCCGACCATCACCGTGGTGAAGACCAGGTCGGTGTCGCGGCTGGCGAGCGCGATCGCGGTCCCGCCGGTGCGGCGAAGCGTGCGAACCCACGCCACGTTGGTGTTCCACGCGATGTCGATGTGCCCGGCGAGGAGCGCTTCCACCTGACGCTCGTAGTTCGAGAACAACACGAAGTCCATCGGTGCCGGTCCGTCCGCGAAGTACTCGCGGATCCCCTCCCAGATGGGCACGACGTTGGCGCTGTACGCAACGGCACCGATCAACAGTTCGCGGTCATCATCCATGGTCAACCTTCGCCTTCGTGAGGTGGGTGATCGATCAGAACAGATCCATGCCGCACAACGCACGACCGGCAAAATCGAACAGAGCGTCCGACGTCGGCGCCATGACGAAGCCGGCTCGTGCATCTCGGGCGAGCCGCTCGATCCCGAGTTGGCGGGAGAAGCCGGCACCTCCCGCAACGCGCATCGCCGTATCGGTGATCCGCAACGCAGCCTCGTTGCACGCCGCCTTGGTCGCCAGCACCGCCAGGACCGTGCCCTCGTCGGGCTCCGCAACGCGCGCCGCGGTCTCCTTCAACAGTGCCTCGTGGGCGGCAAGGTCGGCCCACGCCTTAGCGAGGTAGGCGCGAATTGTTGGCAGGTCCGCCAGCGAGGAGTCGACGTGCTCGAGCCGGGCACTCGAGGCATGGGCGATGGCCTGCTCCAGTGCCCCTCGGGCCAAGCCGAGCGAGACCGAGGAGTTCCCCAGGCTGAACCACGGCAACACGACCTGCATCATCAGGCCGAAGCCCGCCTTCTCATCACCGAGGCGGGCCCCATCGGACACCTCGACATCGAGGCGCACCGGTGCCGAATCGTTCCCCCGCAGGCCGACGCCGTCGAACGAACCGAGCACGTTCACGCCCGAATCTCGGCGATCGACCACATAGAGGTCCGATTCGGTCATCCCCGTCGCATCAGGTGCGAGCGTGCTCGCCACGTACACATCGGCAGTCGACGCTGAGGTCACCCAGCTCTTGTCGGCGCCGATGGCCACGGTTCCGTCGGTCCCTCGGACTCCCTGGGAGACCGGTGCCCAGAAGTGGCTGCGTGAACCCTTCTCGCTGAAGGCCAAGGTGGCGAGCTTGGACCCTGCGGCAAGTTCAGCCAGCAGATCGGCGCCACCGTCAGCCGGAGGGGCCGCCGCGACCACCACCGAAGCGGAGAGGTGCATCAGGTAGACCATCGAGGTCGATCCGCATGCCGACGCCACCGCGCTCAGCGCCTCGACCAATTCCACGGGCCCGCCGCCGAGTCCGCCGACCTCGGTCGGCAGCAGCAGGCCCAACAAACCGGCATCAGCGAGACCCTGCACCTGCGCCGTAGGGAACTGGCCCTCGTGGTCGACGGCGTCGGCACCCTCGGCGATCGTTGGAATGACCTCGGTCAGTCGGGTGGCCACCATGGTCGAGCTCATCGGCTGAGCGCTCCGTTCGTCGTCATTTGGATCGAAGCGCCATTGTTCCAAGGATTGGGCCGATTGGGGCCCGAATGTCGGAACAATTTACGAAAAAGCTCGACGAACGGCCGGGAGACGGCCGAGCACGACGGATACGGTCAGGACGATGCAACTGCTGGTCATGGCGAAGGAACCGGTCGCCGGACAGGTGAAGACCCGCCTGTGCCCCCCGTTCACCCCGGCAGAAGCCGCGCAGATCGCCGAGGCGTGCCTGGCCGACACGCTCAGCGCGGCTACCGCCAGCGGCGCCGACCGCGTCGTGTTGGCGCTCGAGGGTCGGGTCGGAGCCTGGTGCCCGCCCGGTGTGCACGTGGTCCCCCAGGCCTCGGGGACGCTCGGCGACCGCCTCGCAGCAGGCTGGGCCGCGTTGGAGGGTCCGGCCGTGCAAATCGGGATGGATACGCCCCAGGTGACGACGGACCTCCTCGATGCGGCGATGGCCCGCGTCGGCGAAGCGCGGGTGCGCCCCACCGCGCTGGTCGGCCTCGCCGATGACGGAGGCTGGTGGCTCCTCGGGCTGGCGCGTTGGTGTCCGGGTGCCTTCGACGGAGTCCCCATGAGCACCCCCCGAGCGGGCGCCGTGCAGATCGAACGATTGGGTGCCCTCGGCCTCGCCGTGGAGCGCTTCGCCGATCTGCGCGACATCGATGTCGCTGCGGACCTGTTCGCGGTGGCGGACATCGCGCCGAGCACCCGAGTCGCGGCGCTCTGCCGGACGCTGGCGCCGGTGGTTCGTCAGCGCTGACCCGGACCCTCGACGGCCCGAGCATCAAGCGTGGCCAAGATGGCCCCCATGTCGCGGATCGCACGCGCGGTCCCCCCGATCGTGCCGGTGACCTTCGATCGTCCGACCCGTGGCCGGTACGGAACCGGCACCTCCTCGATGCGCCAGCCGGCATGACCGGCCCGAACGATCATCTCGAGGGGCCAGCCGAAGCGACGATCTTCGATCCCAAGCTCGACCAGCCGGGTTCGTCGCATGGCGCGCAGCGGGCCCATGTCGGACAGGTCCAGGTCGAACCGGCGCCGGATGCGGCGGGCCAGGTAGCGGTTCGCCAGCCGGGCATGCGCGGGCCACGCACCACGTGCCGTGGGGATGCGCGCACCGACCACCAGCTCGGCATCGCCGCTGACCACCGGGTTGACGACCAGCCAGATGTCGGCCAGGTCGATCGACCCATCCGCGTCGCAGAACACCACGATGTCCGCATCGGAGGCGGCGAGCCCAGCCGCGCACGCGGATCCGAACCCGCGAATCGGTTCGGAGACCACGATGGCGCCCAAGGCGGCGGCCACCCCCGCCGTGTCATCGGTCGAGCCGTTGTCGACGACGATGGCCCGGACACCGTCAGGGACGCGCGCCAGGAGAGCGGGCAACGCTGGCGCCTCGTCGAGCGCCGGCAGGATGAGGTCGATGGTGGTCACCACGGCGCGAACAGCGTGAGTTGCAGACCGCCGGTGACGGCCAACTGCGCAGCGAGCCAGGCCCTTCGAGGGATCGGTCCGTCAGGGAGGGCCGCCGCCGCGAGGGTGAGGAACCCCGTGAGCGGCAGCCAGATCCGTTCCACCTCCGCCTTCGAGTAGCCCGACAGCGTCGCGACGAGCGCGCCACTGATCGCTCCGCCGACGAGCACCCAGACCGCCCGACGCCGCACCAGCGCGAGCCCGGCGACCGTTGCCGGGCCGACTGACACGGCCAGGACGACCAGGTTGGAGACGACGAAGTACCGATACGGTCGGCGGTTTGCAATGCCCTTCCAGTACTCGGCCCTGGTCGCCGCAAAGCCATCGAACCAGTTGAACCCGCCGAACCAGAACAGCAGGATCGGGGCGATTCCGGCGAGCAGTGCGGGCACCACCCAACGTCGTGACCCCTTCCACCATCCCCAAACAGCAACGCCGGCCAACGGCCCCAGCATCGCCGGAGCCCCGTAGCTGCACAGCAGGAAGAGCCCGGCGCCGGTGCCGGCCAACGCCGCGGCACCGACTTGGACCCGCCTCGAAGCCGAGGTCACGGCAACGGCTAGGGCCGCGGTGGACCATGCCGCGAGAGCCAGGTACACCGCGTCTGCGGAGCTGTACCAGGTCACCGCAGGGGCGAGGCCCACGAACAGCGCGGCCCGTCGGGCCAGGTCCCGTCCCGCCATGCGGTCGAAGGCGATCAGCGCCGCGGATGCTGCGGTCGATCCGACCAACACGACCAACACGCCGATACCGGCGTTGCCCAGTCCCAGGCGGTCGACCGCCCAGAAACCGATGACCGGGAGCGGGCCGTGTCCGCGCACGTGGTCGGGATAGTGCGGCAGCTGCTCCACGAACGTTCGGACGAAGTTGCGCACCTCATCCAATCCACCGATCTGGCGGGCGAGCGGCAGGTACTCGTACTTCGGCTTGTCGAGCGGGAGCCACAACTGATCCCAGCCACGCGAGACGGTCAGCGAGAGTGCCCAGGCAAACGAGACCATTGGTGACACGACCAGGAGCCGGCCCCAGGTGAGCGCCTCGGTCAGGCGCGGCCACCAGCGGACGATCGCGAGGGCCACCAACGCTGCCGGAACGAACCAGATGGGCTGGTCGATCCAGCTCCACCTTCCGAAGAACGGCGGTGCGTTGAGGAGCATCCGCGCACCGTCGGCGTTCAGGCGAGTGCCCCAAACCCCCATGGCCACCGCGGCCGCCGCGACACCCGCGATCGCGCTCAGTGCTCGGCGGCGGCCCTCGGACCACGTGCGCGCCTCGGCGGTCGTCATCGCGTCATCGCGTCATCGCGTCGTCTTCGGAGGCTGCCGGAGCGGATCGTGGGCGAACTGCCGAAGGCCGTCGAGCGGTGAGATGGTTTCGGTCAGAGACAGCTCGGTCTGCGCGCGATGGCCATCGGCCACGATGTGGCGGACATCACCCAACCGGTACGCGCCGGTCACCTCGGGATCCAGACCTCGGCCGTCCTCGGCCGCAAGGGCCTCGGCCATCTCCAGCAAGGTGATCGGGTGGCCCGATGCCACGTTGAACGCACCGGTGTGGTCCGTGGCGGAGGTCAACGCCGTGACGTTGGCCCGCACCACATCGGTGACGTGGACGAAATCACGGCGCTGACCACCATCTTCGAACACCTGCGGGCGGCGGCCAGCCGCAAGCTGGCTTCGAAAGATCGATGCCACCCCGGCGTACGGCGTGTCCCGTGGCATCCGTGGTCCGTAGACGTTGTGATACCGAAGGGCGCAAACCGGAGCGTCGACGTAACGGCTCCACGCGGAGCACAGGTGCTCCTGGTGCAGCTTCGTGGCGGCGTAGATGTTGCGAGGATCCACCGGCGCGTCCTCGCCGACCAGTTCCCCCGAGAGCTCGCCGCCGCACTGCGGGCACCGAGCCTCGAACGATCCGACGCTCAGGTCAGCCTCGCGGCGCGGCGGTGGTCTGACGGACCCGTGCACCCGGCATCGGTACCGGCCCTCGCCGTAGACCACCATCGAAGACGCCAACACGATGCGACCGACCCAGCCTTGCGCGTGCAACTCGCCGAGCAGGGCGGCCGTGGCGACATCGTTTGCCTGCACGTACGCCCCGATGTCACCCGGGTCCACCCCAAGCCCGACCTTGGCGGCCTGATGACAGATGGCATCCGTTGCTGCCAGCTCGTGGCGCCAGTCGCCCGGGTCGCCAACGTCGGCCCACACGTACCTGGCCGCTGGGTTGGTCCATTCCGGTGGACCGCCGTGCGCGCTGGGATCGAGGTTGTCGATCACCACGACCTCGTGTCCGTCATCGATGAGCCGATCGACGATGTGGGACCCGATGAACCCGGCGCCACCGGTGACCATGATCCTCACCGGGAGTACCAGCGGGTGTGGTCCAGTTGAGGCATCCGGACACGGTAGGCCTCGATCCCTCGAAGCCAACACCGCAACGGGCTCACCTCCGAAGGCACAGGACCACGGATCGATATCGTCCGACGTCCGTGCAATCGGCACGCGGAGGTGCATCGGGGTCACGGAGCAGGACCTCGCGGCCCGTGAACGGACCACGCTGCTGGCGATCGGAGAAGCGGGCCGACCACATGCCCCGCACCGACACCCGCACACCCCGCTGCTCGAGCTCCCAGGTGAACGTGAAGTAGGTGGGCAACAGGCGGGCCGTCCCGACGTGGATCTTGATCGGCGTCGATCCAGTCAACCTGGTCAAGGTGTCGAAGGTGGAAGCGGCGCGAGGCGGAAGCGGGTCGCCATGGATCCGCCAATCCACTCGCGGGTAGGCGACGAAGGCCGACAGGACGAGTACGGCGGCGCAGGCCGCAGGCAGAGCTGGCACGAGGCGCTCGGGAGCGAACCGGCGGGCCCAGGCCAGGCCGGCCACGGCGATGCCGGACCACAACGCCAATCCGACCCCGGCCGACGCGGCGACCAGGTACCCGCGGAACTCGTCGCGAACCTGCAGGGTGGCCGCCGTCTGGCAGGCCAAGCCGACCAGGCCGGCCCGGCACAACCACGCCCCGGGAGCATCCGCCGTTTTCGGCCAGCCTCGGGTCGGACGGGCGAACGCCGTTGCCGCCGCGACCACGAAGAGTCCGACCACCCACGACCGTCGTGACGGCTGGTGGGTTCGTCCGGCGGGCACGTCGATGCCTGCCCACAGCCCGACGTCCGGCTCGACCAGGAAGGTGATCGACGCGAGGTGTCGGAGGCTCTCGGCGGCATCCAGGTGGCGCGAACTGCCCTCGCGGTAGTCGGGTGTCCGTCCGTTGATGGTTCCTACCGTGGCGTAGGTGGCAACTGCCGCCGCGTTACCCGTTCCGACCGCCTGGTCGATCATCACCGGCACCCAAGGCACCACCGCGATCAGCGCGACCAGGGCCAGCCGACCCGAAGGCAGCGGCCGGCCCGAGAGGCGCCGAGACCACACCACCCCGACGAGGGCAGACGCCGCGATCGCCATGCCCAGCACAATCGCGCCAAGGTGCGATTGGGCTACCAATGCACCGAGCACGACGGCACCCGCCACCGAAGGCAACGACCCTCGTGCCCATGCGTCAGCAGCACAGGCCAGCCCGGCGGCGGCCGGCACGATCAGGATCGTCGGGTTCCAGGGTGCCACCACCCCGAGCAAGCTCAGTTGCATGAATCCGATGAGCAACACCCCCGCGACCAGGCACGATGCGGCCGCCCCCGAGCCTCGGGCGACGACGGACACGAGGACCGCCGATGACGCCACGGCGAGCGCACCTGCCGCCAGGACCATCGAAGACGGATGGTCGTCAAAGGCCCAGGCGAATGGCGCCGCCCAGTAGAACCAGGCCGGACCGAGATGGCTGATCCCGATGCGAGACCAGGCTCCTTGGTACTGCTCGCCGTGACCTGCGGCCATCGACGCCAGGAGCGTCTGGAACATGTCCGGTGCGTAGAGCACCTTGCGGCTCCGGACGAAGTCGACCGAGACCCAGACGATGGGCAGCACGGCGATGGCCAACGCGCCGATGGGGACGACCCGCCGGAGCAAACCACGTTCGGCGTCGTTTGGTGCACCCGGACCGGGAAGATCCGTCACCTGATCTGCCACGGACACCGGCCGGACGGTACCACCGGGTCCCCATTCGGCCCCGGCGCCTGGGTGCGACGGTGGAGTCCTCCGCGGTCTGCGGCAGGCTTGGTGCCTCCACCCCGCTCGAACACGAGGTCCCTCATGTCGGCAGATCAACGAACGAGCCCGGCACCCACGACGACGAGGCGACGTGCCGTTGACACGTTCAAGCTTCTCACGGCAGTCGCTGTGGTCACGTTCCTGGCGACCGCATGCGGCGGCTCGTCGGAGGCAGGGCGGCCACCGGACTCGGGGTCGTCGGAGCCGGCTCGTGTCCTTGCCCCTAGGAGCTTCCACAAGTACCTCGCCGACAACCCCGATATTGCACTCGTCAACGTGCACATTCCCTACGAAGGCCACATCGACGGGACCGATGCGTTCGTTCCGTTCGAAGAAATCGCACAGTGGGACGGCCTCCCCGACGATCGCTCGACGCCCTTGGCGCTGTACTGCCGCTCTGGGCGAATGTCCGCCATCGCGGCCGAAGCTCTCGCAGAGGAGGGGTACACGAACCTCGTCGACCTCGACGGCGGTATGGGCGCGTGGACCGCCGCCGGTTACGAGTTGATCGACGACGTGCGTGCGTCCGAGCCCGGGTGACGCACGAGCGACCTCGCTTTGCCACTGGAAACAGAAGCCTGCCGGTAGGAGGGCGATCGGCAGTCCCCCACAAACGACCACGCCCCGAGGGCGCAGTCAGGAGGTGCGGATCTTGAGGGTCACTTCGGGGTCGACCATGTCGATCAGTCGGCGCACCGAGTCCGGAGGGTCGAAGAGGATGAAGTAGGCGCCGCTGGCCTCGATCTCGCGGTGCAGCCGGAACAGCATCCGGATGCCGCTCGAATCGCAGAACGTGACGGCGCTCAGGTCGACCCAGACCTTCTCGTCGCCGGGCTGGAGGTGGTGGATGATCGCATCACCGATCGGAGGCGCCGTCGCGGCGTCCAGATCGTCGGACACGTAGACGGTCAGGTGCCGGCCTGCGCGGTCGAGTTCGACTGCGTCCTTGCTTGGTTGCAACGTCATCGGTCCACTCCTGGAGGTATCACAGGTGCCAGACAGCTCAGCTACTTGAGCTTCAAGGTTGGTCGCCAATCGATCCTAAGACCGTGACCAGAACACGTCTACCCCCACCAGGACGTGCTCAGAACTCGCCGTCTGACCCCGTCGGGGAACCGCTGCTCGCCCGCTGAACCCAGCCCGACGCACCGCTTGTCGGCGCACGACCACCCGGACCGGCTGGCCCCGAACCGCTCAGCGGCGGTCGGCGACGCCGAGCTTCTTCTGGATGGTGGCGCTGAGGGCGGGGGCGATGGTGGCCAGGGTGGAAGCGAGGCGCAGCTCGACCGGGGCCACGAAGACCTCGGTGGGGTTCTCGGTGATGGCGGTGACCACGCCGTGGGCCACGTCCTGCGGCGACTTGGTCCGCACGCCCTGGGGAAGGTCGATCCCGCCGTTGTGGAACATGCCCGCGTCGCGGATGAACCCGGGGGCGACGAGGGAACACCCGACGCCCGTCCCCTCCAGTTCCTGGCTGAACGACAGGGCGAAGCCCCGCAGCCCGAACTTGGTGGCGTTGTACATGCGCGTCCCCGGACTGGCCGCCAAGCCGGCGAGCGATCCGACCAGCACGATCTGGCCGGGCTTGCCTGCGGCGATGCGAGCCTTGGCGTAGGCGTGGGAGAGGACGATGGGGGCGCGGAGGTTGACGTCGAGCGCGAAGTCGATGGCGTCCTCGGTCAGGTCATCGAAGGGCGGGTCGTCGCCGACGCCGGCGTTGGCCACCAGCACGTCGCACGATGCGGCCCGGGCGGCGACCCGCTCGACGTCGCCGCGGTCGGTGAGGTCGGCGACCACCACGTTGGCATCGAGCTCCGCAGCCAAGGCGTCGAGCAGTTCCACGTTGCGGGCGGAGAGCACCAGCGAAGCGCCTCGTGCCCTGAGGTCTCGGGCGATCGCGGCGCCCAGGCCGCCGCTGGCGCCGGTGACGAGGATGGTCGAGCCGTTGATCTGCATGGGGAGCGACCGTAGGCGTCGTACCGCAGCGCAACCCCGCTTGTGACCGATGACCCGGTGCGGCGGGGCCGCCGCAGGCCTCGGCGGTGGCATCCGCGACCGGGTGAGCGATGATGGTTGCGATGGTCCGACCGATCGATGTCGACGACGTGTTGCGGCCCAAGCCGGAGTGGCCCACGCTGCTGTGGCGGGGCCTGGCCAAGCACTGCCCCCGGTGCGGCGGTGGGCACGTCTACCGCAACTGGTTCAAGATGAAGGAGCGCTGCCCGACCTGCGGTTACCTCTTCGAGCGCGAGCCCGGGTTCTTCGTCGGCGCCTACCTCATCAACTTCACGATCGTCGAGGGGTTCCTCTTCGTGATGCTCATGGGGTTCATCGCCTGGAAGGACCAGAACCCTGACGCCGGCATGACCTTGGCCATCGTGATCGGGCTGTTCATCGGCCTGGTGGGCCCGGTCATCTTCTACCCCTACTCCCGCACCATCTGGTCCGCCCTCGACCTGCTCATGACCCCGCTGGAGATGGGGGAGATCGTGGCCGCAGCCGATGCAGTGACCGTCCCCGACGGCGACGTGCCCAACGACTCGCTTCCCGGCGCAGGGCCACCCGCAGGGCCAGCCGGCTGACGCAGCGACACGGGGCGGACGGTTCCACCCCGTACCCTTGGCGGCGCTGTGGACGAGCCAACGCCGAGCGCACCGGAAGCGCAGGACCCGTGCCCCCACTGCGGGCAGCCGGTGGGAGATGCGTGGCTGGTGTGCGCGTGGTGCGGGACACAGATCGCTGCGCCGGCCGAGCTGCCGGTCGGTGCCACGCTCGCCGATGACCGCTACCGGGTCATCGGCATCATCGGCCGGGGCGGGTTCGGCATCACCTACGAGGTCGGTGATGCCCGGCTGAAGCGGCGGGTCGCCGTGAAGGAGCTGTTCCCGGAATCCGCCGTCCGCCACGGGTCCATGGTGCTGACGCCGCCGCAGGCCCGGGCGTCGTTCCGATCAGCGCGCGAACGGTTCCTGCGGGAGGCCCGGGTGCTGGCCCGCTTCACCCATCCGGGGATCGTGCGGGTGTACGAGGTCTTCGAGGAGCACGGAACGGCGTACCTGGTCATGGAGCGCCTGACCGGGCGGACACTGGTTGACGTGCTCCGCGCCCGCAACGAGCCGTTCGCCGAGGTCGAGGTGCTCGACGTGGCTGCTCGGGTGTCCGCCGCCCTCCGTCCAGTGCACGCTGCCGGCGTGTTGCACCGCGACGTGAACCCGTCGAACGTGATGCTCACCGAGCACGGTCGCATCGTCGTGATCGACTTCGGCCTGGCCCGAGACTTCGACCAGGACCAGACGATGGGGATGACCCGCATGGTCACCCCGGGGTATGCGCCGCTGGAGCAGTACCGAGGCGAGGGTCGGTTCGGTCCGACCACGGACATCTACGGCCTCGCCGCCACCTGCTACCGCCTCGCCACGGGGCGGGTGCCCGTGGCCGCGGTCGAGCGCGATGCCGGGGGTGACCTCCCGTCCCCGCGCCGCGTGAACCCGGCCATCTCGAAGCAGGTCAGCGACGCCATCCTCGACGGCCTGGAACTCGAGCCTGCACACCGTCCGCAGGACCTCGACTCCTTCTTGGCCCGCCTCGGGGTCCGGTGGCTGCCGGTCAGCCCGCGGTCGGTGCTGCTGGGTTCCATCGGGGCCGAGCCGACCGACCTGGCTTCGCGGCCCGAGCCAGCTGGGTCCGAGGCCGCGACCATCGCCGGGCTCAGTTCGGTACCGACGGCCCCACCGGTGGCCGACCCCGGTCCGGCCGTCCCGGCGCCCCTGGTTGCGACCGCGACAACGCCGAACGTGGTGCGCCCGCCCGACCCGGCGTCGCGCCTGGCCACCGAGATCGTCGACCGGCCGCCGCCATCAGACGCCACCGCTCCCGCGCCGCAGGCTCCGGCGCCGATCGTGACCGACCGGGCTGATGAAGCGGCCACCTTCATCCCCGGCGCCCCGCCCCGCGATCTCGATCAGACGTGGACGCCTGGCGACGATCGGGGCGGCGACCTCACCCGGACGCCCGAGGCCCTCGTGGATGGCGACCAGACCCGGTCGGCTGCGACCGGGTGGGGTGGCATCGAGCCGCACGAGCCGAGCGAACCGCTCGTTGCCGACGAATCACCGGCGCGCCCTCGGCTGGTCACGGTCCCCCTGGCCATCCTCGCGATCGCCGCAGGGTCCGCCGCGCCCCTGGTCGTGATCGGACTCCTCGTACTCGTGGTCCTGCCCCTGCTCGCCACGGTGGGCGACAGCGTCGCCCGGCGCCAGCGCGCACAGCGCGGGTTCGCCGCTGGCCGGTCCGAGCGCCTTCCGGTAGGCGTCGTGGTGCCCTCTCGCTTCGTCCGGAACCTGGTCACGTCGGTGCTGCGCACCTCGCCGATCGTCGGGGTGAGCGCCGTGTTCATCGGGTGCTGGTACGCGCTCGACCAGACGTCGCTGCCGCAGGGGATCTTGGACGTGACGCTCCGGCTGATCGGCGGTGGCACCGCGTGGCTCCTGCTGGTCAGCGCCCGAGAGGGGTCGCCGCGGTTCCGCTCCGGCCTCGGGATCGACCGCCTCGTCCACCGCCTGGCCCCCGTCGGCCGGATGACGGAGCGGTTGATCGTGGCCTGGCTCCTCGTCGCCATCGGCGTGGTCGCCGCGCTCTGGCTCGCCCCGGACGCGTTCCCGCTGCCGTGACGGGTCCCGGCTGGATCGACGAGATCGCCTGGCCGGTCGAGGGTCCGCCGTGGCTCGCCATGGGCCTCTCCCGCATCCGGAGCGAGGCCTGGCTGCTCCCCGACGATCGCCGCGACGTCGAACTGGCCGAGCGAGCCGACCTTCTCGATCGCTCACGCGATGCGGTCTTCGCCGCGCTCGACGGAACCGACGGGGCGTCGGCCGAGGTGCTGGAGCTGGTGACGGGTTGGGAGCGCGAGCACGCACCGGAACTGGCCGATCGTCCGGTCGACCCCTCGCAGCACCCGTTGGAGGCGGCCGGCCGGCGCGCCCAGGAAGACCTGGTGCTGATGGTGCCCCACGCCGACGGCTACCACCTCGACGGCGCGGTGCTCTGCTTCCCCTCGCACTGGCGCCTGCGCGACAAGCTCGGCGGCAGCGCCACCGCCATCCACGGTCCGGTTCCCGGCTACGAGGACGAACTGGCGGAGAAGGTCGACCGGTTCCTCGACCGGCTTCGGCCCGACGTGATCGTCTCCCGGCGCAACTGGAGCGTCCACGGCGACGGCGACCTCCACGCACCGGACCCTCCGTTCGACCCACCGCCGATCGGGGTGGACGAGGTGGCGGACTCGCTGTGGCTGCGCAGCGAGCGCCAGACGCTTCGCCGGCTCCCGAGGACCGGCGCCGTGCTGTTCACCATCCGGGTGCAGCAGGCCCCGTTCGCTGCGTTCGCTTCGCACCCCCGTGCGGCCGTCCGGCTGGCTGACCGGCTCGACGCGCAGCCCGCCGAGCTCACCGCCATGAACGGGCTCGCCCCGCACCGGAGCGCGGTCCTCACCTGGCTCCGTCGCGTGGGCGAAACTCCTTCCACCCGGCGGCCCGAGCCCTCGTAGGGTCGCAGCCCGTGGAAGCGCGGGCATGGGAGTCGACCGGGGTGGAGGCGCTCGGTGGTGGCGCGTACCAGGCCACGATCGGCCCGGAGTGGGTGCTCGCAATGGTCCCGCAGGGCGGCCTGCTCGCAGCCGTCGGTGCTCGCGCCATGGCGACCGAGCTCGAGACCGAGCTCCCGTTGCGAGCCATCCACGGCGTGTTCGCCAGCCCCGTGCCGCACGGTCCCGTCGACATCGGTGTGCGGGTCCTGCGGCGGGGCCGATCCGTGTCGCAGGCATCCGTCGACGTGACCGCCCCGGGCGCCGCGTCGGGGTTCAGCGCGGTGGCGGTGTTCGGTGGCGATCGCGAGGGATTCGCCTTCACCGAGCTCACGATGCCCGACGTCCCGCCGCCCGAGGAATGCCCGTCGTTCCGGGATCCTCCGCCGCCCGAGTCGGGCTGGGAGCCGCATCCGCCGTGGCCGTTCTGGGACACGGTCCTCGACGGTCGAGCGGCCATGGGACACCCGCCTTGGGACGATTCGCCTCGGGGTCCCGCCGAGGTCGCCAACTGGTTCGCCTTCGACGACCCGCCCGTCCTCGCCGACGGTCTGCTCGATCCGCTCTCCCTGCTCGTCATGGCCGACGTCATGCCGGGCGCCGTGTTCGAGCGGCTCGGCCCCCGCGAGCAGGGTTGGTTCGCCCCGAGCATCGACCTCAGCGCCCACCTGTTCGGGCACGCCACACCCGGGTGGATCCTCGCCCACAGCAAGGCGCACCACGCCGGCGACGGCTACGCCTCAGCGGAGATGGCCCTCTGGGACCCTCGGGCGGACGGCGGTCCGAAGCTCGTGGCCTGGGCATCCCAGCAGATGTTCTTCACCAAGATCACCTGACCGCCGACGCGCGACGGCCGCCGCCACCCGAAGGTGACGACGGCCGTCGGTGCGTCCAGCGACGGCTGCTACTTGAGCAGGTCGTTGTCCTCGAGCCACTTGGTGGCGACGTCGGTGGGGTCTTCCTTGTCGACGTCGGTCGCCTGGTTCCAGGCGGCGAGGTCCTCAGTGGTGATGGCGGCGCTGATGGTGTTCAGGGCCTTGATCAGCTCTGGGGTGCTGATCGCCGTGCGGAAGACGGGGACGACGTTGGCCGCCGACTGGAGGCCCTTGTCGTCCTCGAGCACCACGATCTTGCCGGTGGCGATCTCCGGTGCGGTGGTCTGGTACTGCGCTACCTGGACTTGGTCGGCTTCGAGGGCGGCCACGAGCGGCGGCCCGTACTCGACGGCCTTGAGCTTCAGGTCCAGGCCGTAGGTGTCCTGGTACCCCTTCAGGCACTCGGGGCGCGTGGCGCACTCCGCAGAACCACCCAAGGTGAGCGTCCCGTCGACGTCGGAGAGATCAGAGATCGTCTTGACCCCGTTGTCGTCCGCCCAGGTCGTGAGGGCCACGAGGGCGTTGGCGTCGGCGGCCTCGGACGTCTTGCTCGCCTCGAGGTCCTTCGCCTCGAGGAGCGGGACCAGCGCGTCGTACGTCTCCTGCGGGTCTGCTGACGGTTTGCCCCCGAGGAAGGTCACCGCGACACCGGTGTAGTCGAGTTGGAGGTCGAGCTTGTCGTCGTCCAAGGCGGCGTAGAGCTGCTCCCGCTGGCCGAGCGGCTTCTGGACGTCGACCGCGATGCCCTGGTCTTCGAGGTACTGGCCGTAGACCTGGGCGAGGACCTTCTGCTCGCTGAAGTCCGCGCTGGAGATCCGGATCGGCTCGCCAGACGATGCCGAGCCGTCCGTGGTCTTGGTGCCGCTGTCCGAACCGCCGTCGGACTTGTTGTCGCTGCAGGAGGCCAAGGCCAAGACGCCGACGATGGCGAGCAGGCTCAGGATCCGCCAGCGGCGGGATGTAGTTCTGGGTTTCATGGGTTCCCTCCGAGGGATGGTGTTGGGATGGAGATCGCGGTGATCGGGCGAACGGGCTGCATCGCCCGCCGGTCCGAGGGGGCAGGACGCAGGGGCTTGGGCACCAGGAAGCGGGTGACGAACCAGAAAACGATGTCCACCGAGATGGCCAGGCCGGCGACCAGGACGGCGCCGGCCTGCACCTCGTAGATGTCCCGGTTGGCGATCCCGAAGGTGATGTACTGCCCGAGCCCGGTGCCGCCGAAAAGGGCGGCGATGGCTTCGGTGGCGACGACCTGGGTGACGGCGACGCGGCCGGCGGCGAGGATGAGCGGCGTGGCGAGGGGGAGCTCGACCCGGCGGAGGATCTCGAGTTCGGTCAGTCCCATCGCTCGCGCGGCGCCGACCGCTTCGGGCGACGCGTCGCGGACCGCGGTGTAGGTGTTGGCGTAGAGCGGCGGGAGGGCCAACAGGACGAGGGCGATGACGATGGGCCACGGCTCGAACCCAAAGCCGTTACGCAGGGAGATGAGCACGAACACGGCGAGGATCGTGACCGTCGGGATGATCCGGCCGAGGTTCACCACCCACGTGGACAGCACCTCGACCTTGCGGAAGTGGGCGAGCACCGCGGCAGCGGGGATGGCGACGCCGGCCGCGATGGTGAACGCGAGGAGCGAGTGCCACAGGGTGGTCCAGACCTGGCTGGGGATGTCGCCGGTGATGGCGCGCTCCGAGCTGTCGTTCATCCACTCCCAGAAGTTGGTGGGACCCGCCGCCTGGGCCAGCAGGTTGCTCGCGCTCATCGGGTCACCCGCCGGCGCGCCCACGGGGTGGCCACCCACTCGAAGCCCCGGATCACCAGGTCGAGGGCGACGGCCAGCACGACGGTGGCCACCGTCCCGAGGACGATCAGCGTCGAGTAGTTCCGGTTGTATCCGTCGAAGATGTACGTGGCGAGGCCGCCCAGCTGGATCACCGCCGAGATCCCGACGAGCCCGACCACGGTGACGGTGGCGACCCGGATCCCCGTGAGGATGACCGGCATCGCCAACGGGAGCTCGACCTTGCGGAGGCGCTGGGTCCGGCTCATGCCGAGCCCGTCGGCCGCATCGACCGCGGCATCGGGGACGGCATCGATGCCGGCGACGAAGTTCCGGGTGAGGATCAGGAGCGTGTAGCTGGTGAGGGCGATGACCGCAGCGGTCCAGTTCGAGTTGTAGGTCACCAAGATGGCGAAGAGGGCGATGCTGGGGATCGTGTAGAGCACGCCGGCGAACGTGAACACGACCGAGCGCATCCAGCCGAACCGCAGGATCAGGGCGGACAGACCGGCGGCGAGGATGGTGCCCAACACGACGGGGACGACCGTCAGCTCGAGGTGCTCCCGGGTGGCCTCCCACAGCTCGTCGGGCGTGCGCTCACGGTTGAACAGGTACTCCCAGCGGAACAACGGGTTCGTGGCCTGGGTGGCCTCGTCGAGCTGGGCGATGCGGTTGGCGGCCCAGATCCCAACGGCGACGAGGGCGGCTGTGAGAAAGATGAAGGTGACCGTGCGCCGGATGCTCACGACGCCAGCCCCGAGCGGATCGTCTCGAGCGTGACCGATCCCAGGTAGAGGCCATCGGCGTCGGCCACCAGAGCGGTGGAGGAGCGGGCCGTGAGGATCAGTTCCAGCGCGGCGCGGAGGCTCGAGGATGGCTGGAGTCGGGCGACGACCGGTTCGAGCGCGGCGTCGGCCAGCGGTGCGGTGCTATTCGCCCGGGCGAGGGCGTCCTCGATGGCGGCGGCGGGCAGCCAGCCCTGCAGGCGCCCCTGCTCGGTGACGCCGAGCCAGTCGAGACCGCTTTCGGCGAGGGCGGCGCGAACCTCGTCGACGGCGGCCGATCGGTCGACCACGGGGCCCGGCTCGAGCGCCAGCTCCGACACGGTGGCGAGCGAGAGGCGCTTGAGGCCCCGCTCGCTGCCGACGAACGAGCCGACGAACTCGTTGGCCGGATGGGCGAGGAGGTCGTCGGGTGCGGCGAGCTGCTCGAGGATGCCGCCCACGTTGAGCACCGCCACCCGGTCGCCCAACAGGATGGCCTCATCGATGTCGTGGGTGACGAGGACGATGGTCTTGTGGACGCGCGACTGGAGGGCGAGCAGCTCGTCTTGGAGGTGAGCCCGCACGATGGGGTCGACGGCGCCGAACGGCTCGTCCATCAGCAGCACGGGTGGGTCCGCGGCCAGGGCGCGAGCGACCCCCACGCGCTGCTGCTGGCCGCCCGACAGCTCGGTGGGGTAGCGCTTCAGCATCGCCGGGTCGATGCCCACCAATTCGGCGAGTTCGGCGACGCGCTCGGTGATGCGGGCTTTGTCCCATCGCAGCAGCTTGGGCACGGTGGCGATGTTCTGGGCGATGGTCCGGTGCGGGAACAGGCCGATCTGCTGGATCACGTACCCGATGCTCCGGCGCAGCTCGGTGACCGACTGCTCGCGGATGTCGGTGCCGTCGATGGTGATCACGCCGTCGGTCGGGTTCACGAGGCGGTTGATCATCCGGAGGGTGGTGGTCTTGCCGCAGCCGGACGGTCCGATGAGCACGGTGATCTCGCCAGCGTTCATGGTCAGGTCCAGGGGCGCGACGGCCGGCCGCTCCGATCCCGGGAACGACTTGGTGACGCCTTGGAGCTGGATCGTCGTCCCGGTCATATCGAGCGATCCCTACCCAGGCCGAGGGGCGCGCCAGACCGCCGTGTGGCCTGGTGGTCGGCGGCTCCACCCTGCTTCTCGCAGTTCCCGGAGATCCACCGCGCACGGCGCTGAAGAGCGCGTCGCTGGGTCTTGATGGGCGAGACCCTACCGGGGCCGACCCAAAACCCGACCGATCAACTCGGGATTGCGAGATCTCCCCGGGCGCGACGACGGCGCAGCCGAGGCTGCGCCGTTCGGAGCTGGCCGGGCCACCGGCCGAATGAGTTGGGGTTGGTCAGCGGCCGGCGTTCGGCTTGGTGCCGTGGTTGGCCTTCTTGCGCCGGGCGTTGGTCTTGCGCTTGTCCGTCTTCTTCGACATAAGGCTGCCCACGCTACGCCGCGCGGTGCTCACGGGTCCAAGCGAGCAGGTCGTCGAGGGGCCAGGTGTTGATGATCCGTTCGGCTTCGATGCCGTGCTGGGCGGCCTTGTCGCAGCCGTAGTTCACGAACTCCAGGTGGCCGGGCGAGTGCGAGTCGGTGTCGATGCTGATGAGGCAACCGGCGTCGAGCGCGAGGTCGAGCAACTCCGGCGGCGGGTCCTGGCGCTCGGGGCGGCAGTTGATCTCGACGGCCGTGTCGAACTGGGCGCACGCCGCGAAGATCAACTCGGCGTCGAACACCGAGCGATTGCGGACCTCGACCTGATCGGGCCCGAACCCCTTGACCTTGCGGCCGGTGCAATGGCCGAGGACGTCGACGTGGGGGCTGGCTACGGCGAGCAGCATGCGCTCGGTCATGTGCCGCTCCTCCATGGCCAGCTTGGAGTGGACCGACGCCACCACGATGTCAAGGCGCTCGAGCAGATCCGGGTCCTGGTCGAGGGCGCCGTCGACCAGGATGTCGACCTCGATGCCCGTGAGGATCCGGAAGGGTGCGAGCTCCTCGTTGAGCGCCTCGATCTCGTCGAGCTGGGCGAGGAGCCGGTCGCGGTTGAGACCGTGGGCCACGGTGAGCCGCGGGGAGTGGTCCGTCATGACGAGGTACTCGTGGCCCAAGGCCATCGCCGCCCGGGCCATCGTCTCGATGGACGCGCCGCCGTCGCTCCAGGTGGAGTGCGCGTGGAGGTCGCCCTTGATGGCCGAACGCAGCCCGGCTCCGTCGCCCAACGGGATCGCGGTTTCGGCTTCGAGCTTGGCGATGCGGTCCGGGACCTTGCCGGCGAGGGCCTGCTTGATGACTTCCCCGGTGCTGGCGCCCACGGAGGGGAGCTCGAGGAGGGTGTTCGAGGCGACTCGGCGCTCCAGTTCGCCCGCTGGCAGCTCTCGGATGACGTCGGCGGCCTTGAGGAAGGCCGCGGTCTTCTGCGAGGGCAGCAGGCCGCGGTCTTGGAGGTACGCCACACGCAGCAGCGCTTCGAGGGGATCCATCGCTTGCGAGGGTAGCGACGCAGCGGAGTGCGGACACCCGGGGTTGCGCCGCTACCGTCGCCTCTCGTGCAGTTCCGGGCGATCGCAACCGATCTCGACGGCACCCTCCTGCGGACCGACAAGACCATCTCGACCCGAACCCGTGACGCCGTCGATGCGGCCGAGGATGCCGGGCTCCTCTTCGTGATCGCGACCGGGAGGCCGCCGCGGTGGATCCCGCCGGTGATCGAGCAACTCGGCGAGCGCGGCTTGGTCGTGTGTGCCAACGGTGGCTCGATCTACGACCCGGCCCGCCACGAGATCGTGGCCCGCACGGACATCCCCGCCGACGTCGCCCTGTCGATCATCGATGCGGTCGAGGACGCGTACCCCGACGCCGTGCTGGGCGTGGAGCAGGGCTTCGAGTTCGCCGCCGACTCGTCGATCGAGCGCACGAACTTCGCTCTCCTGGAGAGCTGGAAGCTCGGAGGGATGCGCGTGGGACCGATCCGCGACTTCGTGACGGAAGGTGTCACCAAGCTGATCGTTCGGCTGCCGGACGACACGCCGGCGGGGACGGCGGCGGCGGTGCAGGAGCTGCTCGGCGATCGTGCGCTGGTGACCCACTCCACCACGGAGTCGTTCCTGGAGCTGTCGCACCCCGACGTGCACAAGGCGTCGACGGTCGAACGACTGCTGTTGCAATCGGGCATCGAACCCCACGAGGTGGTGGCGTTCGGCGACATGCCCAACGACCTCGCTCTGGTCCAGTGGGCGGGTCTCGGCGTCGCCGTCGCCAACGCCCACCCGATCCTGCGGGAGGCGGCCGACGAGGTCACCGCCAGCAACGATGACGACGGCGTCGCCCTCGTCATCGAGCGCATCCTCACCGACCTCTGACCGGACGGTCGAGCGGGGGCGGGTCGCCGGGGCAGCGCGTGGCTTCGGGGTGGGGGAGGGGTGGCCGGTAGCGTGCGGCGCAATGGAACGCTTCGGCTTCGTCGGCCTCCCCAACTCGGGCAAGTCCTCGCTCTACAACGCCCTCGCTGGGGGCGGCGCGCTCGCCGCTCCGTACGCCTTCGCGACCACCGACCCGAACGTCGGGGTGGCCAAGGTGCCAGACAAGCGCCTCGATCTACTGGCCGAGATGTCGGCGTCGAAGAAGGTCGTTCCGGCGAGCGTCCAGTTCGTCGACATCGGCGGCCTCGTCGAGGGTGCGAGCACGGGCGAGGGCCTGGGCAACCAGTTCCTGGCCCACATCCGCGAGGTCGACACCGTGGTGTTCCTGCTGCGGGCGTTCACCGACAGCGACGTGCCGGGACCGGACGATCCGCTGGAGTGCCTGCGCGTCCTCGAGATCGAGCTGGCGCTCGCGGATCTGGAGACGGTCGAGAGCCGGGTCGAGAAGCGCCGCAAGGCCGCCAAGCAGGACAAGTCGCTCACCGAGCTGGTCGAGGCGCTCGACGCCGCCCATGCGCTGCTCGCGGAAGGCACGCCCATCTACCGGGGCGACCTGAGCGCCGACCACCGGGCCGTGCTGAAGGAGGAGTTCCTCCTGACCAACAAGCCGGTCCTCGCCCTGGTCAACGTGGGTGAAGGCGACCTGGAGCGGATCCCCGAGATCATCGCCCCGGTCGAAGCGGAGCTGGGCAACCGGGCCGAGGTCATCGGCATGTGCGTACAACTGGAAGCCGAGGCCGCCCAGTTCACGGGGGCCGAGCGCCTGGAGATGCTCGATGCGCTCGGGCTGGGCGATGGCGGCCTCGAGCGGTTCATCCACGCCGCCTACCTCCTCATGGGCCTCCGGACGTACCTGACCACCGGTGAGAAGGAGTCCCGGGCGTGGACCTTCCGGGCGGGGTACAAGGCGCCGCAGTGCGCGGGCGTCATCCACTCGGACTTCGAGCGGGGGTTCATCCGCGCCGAGGTCATCCGGTGGGACGAGCTCCTGGGGATCGGCTCGTGGGCGAAGGCCAAGGACGTGGGCCAGATCCGCGTCGAGGGCAAGGACTACGAGGTGGCCGACGGCGATGTCCTCGAGTTCCGCTTCAACGTCTGATCCCACGGGGGGCTCCGCCCCCCGTGTGCCCCCCGAACCCACCCCGACGCGCTCCGCAAGGCGAGGGCGGCTGGTGCTGGTGGGCACCCCCATCGGCAACCTGGGCGACCTGACCCCGCGCGCCATCGAGGCGTTGGCGGGAGCAGACCTGGTGTGCTGCGAGGACACCCGCCGCACGGGCCGGTTGCTCCAGCACGCCGGCGTCCGGGCGCGAGAGCTCCGCGTCGTCAACGACCACACCGAGGAGCGGGCGGTCGCCGACGTGGTGGCCCGCATCGGCCGGGGGGAGGTGGTGGCCGTCGTCTCCGACGCCGGCATGCCCGGCATCTCGGACCCGGGCGAACAGCTGGTCGCGGCGGTGGCGGAGGCGGGTCACACCATCGAGGTCGTCCCCGGTCCGTCGGCCGCGGTGACGGCGCTGGTGGCCAGTGGCCTACCGGCCGGACGCTTCGTGTTCGAGGGGTTCCTGCCACGCAAAGGGTCGGGGCGGACGCAGCGCCTCGCCGTCGTGGCGGCAGAACGCCGGACGGTGGTCCTCTACGAGGCGCCCCACCGGGTGGCGCGCACCCTCGCCGATCTCGCCGGGGGGTGCGGCGGTGACCGCCGGATCGTACTGGCTCGCGAGCTGACGAAGCTGCACGAGGAGCTCTGGCGAGGATCGCTCGCCGATGCGGTCGGCCACGTGGCCGAGGTCGAGCCGCGAGGCGAGTACGTGCTGGTGCTCGACGGCGCACCGGTGCCGGCCGAGGTGACCGACGCCGACATCGTCGAGGCGCTCGCTCGGGCCCGGGCCACGGGGGCGACGACCCGCGATGCCATCGCCGAGGTGGTGTCCGAGCTGGGCGTACCCAAGCGCCGGGTGTACGCCCTCGCCACCGCCTGATCCGACGCGTACGGTCCGGCCATGCTCATCTCCACCACCTTCGACCTCGCCGGCTACGACGTCACCTCCCCGGGGACCTGAGTGGTCGTCGCCGATCCGACTGCCGACCTGCTGCGGCTCATCACCGAGGCGGGTGATCCGCCCCCGTTCGAGCCGACTCCTTTCGCCGCCCGGTCCGCAGCGTTGATCCGACGTCGCTTCGGTCTGGCGCTGCCGCCGCCGTTCATCGGTCGCCCCGGTCCGGAGGAGCCGGTGCGCGTGGCGGGTGCCACGGACGGTGCCGCCATTGCGGCGATCAAGTGGCGGGCGTTCGGGGCCAACTACCGCGGCGGGGTGCTGCCCGACGCGTTCCTCGACCGTCGCGACGTGGTCCCGCCGGCGTCGTTCTGGGTGGGTCGTGCGATACTCCCGCCGTCCCGCCGCCACCGGCTCCTGGTGTGGGGCCGCCCGGGGACCGTGTACGGCTACCTCGACGCCGGGCCCATGCACCCCGAGGACGTCGATCTGGCCCAACCCGAATCCGGCGAGGTGTACGAGCTGTACGTGGATCCCAGTGCCCAGGGCCAAGGTGGCGGTCGCCGACTCCTCGATGCGGCCGAGGACTGGTTCCGCTCCGTCGGCTACGAGCGCGCCGAGCTGTCGACGCTCGTCTCAAACCCGGCGGCGCAGGCGTTCTACCGCTCCCGGGGCTGGGAGCCGACGGGCCGCATCATCCCGGTCGACCTCGGCACCGTGGCGTTCGAGGAGATGCGGTTCGCGAGCCGGCTCGTGTCGTCCCGCTCGTAGGCTCAGGCGCATGGAGCGTTCGTTCGACCCAGGCCCGCCGGTGGGGTCCGACGGCGCCGACACCGGGATCGCAGGCGACTACGAGCCCGAGGTGCTTGCGGCGCTCGATGCGTGGGAGTGGCCGGAGTCCGCTGCTCCCACGCTCCCGACCCGGCTGGTCTCGTGGCGGCGGACGTCGCTCGTCGGAGCCGTGATGACGGGCATGGCCTTCGGCCTGCGTGAGGTGCTCGAACCGGAGCGGCGGCAGCAGATCGTCATCGAGGTCGATGCCGACGGCGAACCGGAGCACCTCCCGATCGAGCTCCGGCTCGACCCGAATGATCCCTCCTCCAGCTGGTGCATCGTCCGCAGGGATCCGCCGGCTCAGCACGGGTGACCGCAGGGTTCACCGCAGGGAGTCACCCCGGCGGGTGATCGCTGTTCATCAAATCCGAACAAAGACTCGAAAATAGGTCGTTCGGCCCATGCGTCTCGGGGGCCGGAGGTGTTGAATCGCTCTCAGCGAATCTTGTTCCTTGATCAAGGATCGTTCTGCACCGCAAGGTGCGGGGGGAGATGTCCGGCAGGCGGTTCGGGGGGAGCGCCGGTCGGAATGGTGTCGGGGGTGTCGGTTCGCCGGCACCCCCGTCCCGCGTCCGGGGCCGGGTTCGGGAGTCGTCTGCGGTGGTCTGCCCACCGGGCCCCCGACTTCGGTCCTCAGCCAGCGCGGCACTAGCGTGGCGCCGTCGTGAACAAGGAGCCAGGCGTGTCCGCAAATCCGATCCGTCGTCGAGCCATCCGCATGGCGGTCGTCGTCACCCTCTCGGTCGGCCTGCTCGGCGGCTGCTCCACAGCCCAACGGCCGCCCAGCAGCTACGCCGGCGCCGAGGACAACTTCCTCGAGGGCTGCGAGCAGGTCGCCAAGTCCGACAACGGCAAGGTCGACGACAAGGGCCAAGAAAGCACCACGAAGATCGCGTCGCCCGCCACGTACTGCCAGTGCGTGTTCGACAAGCTGTCCGGCGACAACGGCGTGCCCTACTCGGAGTTCAAGAAGATCCAGTCGCGCATGCAGGACGAGGGCGGGCCGCTGCCCGCGTCGTTCATCAAGAAGTACGACGGCTGCGATCCCTCGGAGCAGGCCAGTTCCTGATCCTGTCGTCTTCGGGGTCCATGGGGCCCCTGCTCCGGCGCGTCCGGAAGGTCAGGGCTTCAGGTCCGCGTCAGCTTTGGCCGGCTCGCCGCCCTCGGGCTTGGCGGCCGCTTCGGGCTTCGGAGCGGCATCCGCGGCGGGTGGCGCAGCCTTCTTCTTCTTGGGCGGGGGTGGCGGCATGCGCTTCGGGAAGCCGATCGCCGTGTCGGGCCAGCGGTTGCGGCTGACGCGCGAGAGGCGATCCATCAGGGCGATGGCCGCCGGGTCCTCCTCGGCCGGCTTCACCTCGATGACGCCGGCCTTGATCATCCGGGTCATCACTTCGCGTCCCAGCTCGGTGCGCACCACGGTGAGCGTGTAGTCGTTGAACTTGCCGATGCCGCCGGTGGAGATGTCGGCGTGCTCGGCGGCGAAGTCCGGGCACTTCATGCAGCCCTCGCGGGTCCAGGCGTGGCACTCCTTGAGGTTGACCTCGTGGTACTCGCCGTCGTGCGTCCAGATCTGGAACACGCCCTTGATGTTCATCTTCTTGATGGTCTCGCGCTTGATGCCGTACTTGGCATCGAACAGCTCGTCGAAGATCCGGTCGTCGAAGGTCTTGGAGCAAAGCAGGCCGATGTTGAACTTCACCGGCTTGCCCACCTTGCCGATCTTGCGGGCCCACATGACGGGCGCAGCCGACGACTGGCAGCCCATGCCCACCAAGGCCAGGTCCTTCAGGCCCCGCTCGACGGCTTCGTCGTATGCGAGCCAATTGGCGGAGTAGGTGTAGCGGCTGCCAGCGGTGGCGAGCACCTCCTCCTTCGTGGTGGCGACCATGGGCTTGGCCTGCCACGTGGAGCCGTCGCCCTCGAGCCCCGACACCAGGGCGCCGTCGATGTAGCCCTCGTCGAGCAGCCAGATGAGGATGGCCGACACGAGACCGCCGTCCTGACCGGTCTCGTGGACGTGGTCATCGGCGGCGCGAACCAGCAAGACCTGCTCGGCGATGCCGTGGATCTCCTCGACCTCGCGCTCGCGGGCGAAGAGGTGCTCGTCTGCGGTGGGCTCCCAGTCGCGGAAGCGGGGGCACGCTCGGGTGCACGACGTGCAGCCCTTCTGGCCGTGGGTGCAGTCGCCAAGGCCGAGCTCTTCTTCGATGTGGAACGGCTTGTAACCGCCCTCCCGGTGCTCGTATCCGATGACGTCGTGGGGGCAGCTGATCACGCAGGCCGAGCAGCCGGTGCAGAGCCCGGTGGTGATGACCTCCTCGTAGAGCTCCTTCCACTGGTGCGTCCAGCGTCCCTCTTCCCGAGAGAAGTAGGGCTCCGGGTCTGGAGCGTCACCGGCGGGGGCTTCGGTCACCGTCATGTCCGGCATCGTAGGAGGTCGGCTGGCGAAGGCACCTCTTGGCGGCGCGAGCGGCTCGGGTGGCACGGTCCTGACCCGCGGGTCAAGATACGGGCATGGACCTGACGTACCCGCCCGAAGCAGAAGCGTTCCGCAGCGAAATCCGCGGCTGGCTGGAGGAGAACCTCCCCAGCGGCTGGTTCGACGAGGGGTTCGAGCAGACCCCCGAGGAGAAGAAGGCCTTCAACGAGGCCTGGCCGGCGAAGCTCTACGGCGGCGGCTGGATCTGCGCCTCGTGGCCCAAGGAGTACGGCGGCAAGGGCCTCTCCACCATGGAGAACGTGGTGCTGGCCGAGGAGTTCGCTCGGGCCAAGGCACCCCTGCGCGCCGACTTCTTCGGCGACACCCTCGTGGGGCCGACGATCCTGCAGCACGGCACCGAGGAGCAGAAGAAGCATTTCCTCCCGGCGATCATGAAGGGCGAGATGGCCTGGTGCCAGGGCTTCTCCGAGCCTGATTCGGGCTCGGACCTTGCCTCGCTCAAGACCACCGCGGTGCTCGATGGCGACGAATGGGTCATCAACGGCCAGAAGGTCTGGACCACCCAGGCGCAGTTCGCCGACTACTGCTTCCTGCTCGCCCGGACCGACCCTGACGCACCGAAGCACAAGGGCATCTCGTACCTGCTCGTCCCCATGAAGCAGGACGGCATCGAGGTCCGCGGCATCGTCCAGCCCGACGGCACCGCCGAGTTCAACGAGGTGTTCTTCACCGACGCCCGCTGTCCCCGCGACAACGTGGTCGGCGGCCTCAACGACGGCTGGAAGGTCGCCAACTCGACGCTCAGCCACGAGCGCGGCATGTCCGCCACCACCGGCTACCGGCGCTTCCAGCAGGAGTTCGACTACCTGGTCGAGGAAGCGACGAGGACCGGGAGGATCAGCGACCCGATCGTCCGCCAGGGCCTCACCCGCTACTACTCGAAGATCCAGATCCTGAAGATCAACGGGCTGCGCTCGCTCACCCAGACGCTCAACGGCACCAAGGACATGGGCGTGATCTCCCTCGGCCTGACCAACAAGATGTTCTGGTCGGAGATGCACCGCGACGCGATGGAGCTGGCGCTCGACATCTTCGGCGCCGCCTCGATGCTGGCGGACGCCGGCCCCGAGAGCGGCGGCTGGCCAGCGGTCATGCGCGGCGCAGGTCGACCCACCTACAAGCCGAGCCCGATGATGTCGTCGTTCTTCTTCAGCCGGTCCGAGACGATCTGGGGCGGCACCGCCGAGATCCAGCGCAACATCGTCGGCGAGCGCTTCCTCGGCCTTCCGAGGGAGCCCAAGCCCTCCACTCCGGACAAGAAGTAGCGCTTAGCAGAGCTCGCGCTCGGCCCGTTGGGGGTCGGGATCGATCTGGAGCTTCGTGTTGGCGAAGCTGTGCCACACGTTCGATGCGGCCCGGCGGATCGTCAGCGGTCGGGAGAGCGCCGCGTGGAGGTCACGCAGCGGTCGGCAGTCGAGCGCATGCCGTGCCGCGTCGACATCGTCGGCGTAACGTCCGGGCGCGGGCTCGTACAACGGCAACGCGAACCCGCTGCCCCCCAACGTGGACGGATCGATCGGATCATCGCTGACTCGCGCCGCCAGCCATGGCGTCGGCTGGGGCTTCTCGTGCCCGATCAGACCGGGCACGGTGAGCCGGAACCTCGAGGTGATCGGATCGCCGAGGCCCAGCTGATCGAGCACGTAGACGCCGGTGCCGACCGAGTACCCCGACACGCCCACCCCATGGATGGCGACCATCGGCGTGTCGAGGCCCGGAGCAGGTGTCGCGTCGATCGGTCTGCTCCCGACCGTGATGGCCTGCGCCCGGATGCGCGCCGCGGGGGCGCTGGACTTGCCCCAGCCCTGCTGCTCGGCAGTGACCGGGTTCCGGATTCCCGAGGCGTCCACGAACGCCTCGCGCCCGTCGGCCACGAAGCTCCGGCCCACGGTGGTCGTGCCGCCGGGACGCACCCAGCCGGCCACCGTCGCGGCCCACAGACCCACGACGAGCACGGCGACGGCCGGGGCGACGAGTCCGAGGCGTCGTCGAGGCTTTGCGAGATCGGGTGCCTCGCCATCAGCTCCGGGGAGGAGACGCTGCTCGACGCGCACGGGCAGCAGGGCGAAGGGGGCCACCAACGCGAACAGCGGGGGCAACAGCAGCCGGGCGCGGGCGTAGTCCCCTCCGGCGCGCACGATGAACAGGGCCTGGAGGGCGCCGGCGACCGGGAGCACCACCAGCGTGAGCCGTCGACCGGCCGGGAGCTCGCGCACGACGGCGAAGCTGCCGAAGGCGAGCGCGGCGAGGGGCACGACCAGGACGTAGGGCGAAGCGAAGTCGGTGAGGTAGCCCCACCCCTGGCGCCAGTGCGTGAAGCTGGCTGCCTTGGCCAGCGCCGTGTTCGGTACCAGGGTGGCGAAGTAGGCCATGCGGAACAGCTGGTAGGCGAACGGGATTGCCAGTGCGATCGCGAGGCGTCGGGCGGTGGGCCACACCCCCGAAGCGGTCCAGGAACGTGCGGCGATGATCAGGAGCACTGCTGCGGAGGGGATGGCGCAGTCGGGTCGGATCAACGGGCCCAGGCCAGCTACCACCAGCACCCACCACGGCGGGTGGTCCGCTCGCTCGGAGCTGTACGCGAGTCCCAGCGCCAAGCCCCCGATCCACGCCATCGTCAACCCCGTCTCGAGCCCGCCGGTGGCGAAATCCCATACCGGCGGAAGCGCCACCAGCACGAGCGTCCCTGCTGGCATCCACCAGATGCGCCCGGCGCGAGCCGTCGCGTCGTTGGTTCCCGTGGCGTCGGTCGCCCCGGGGAGGCCGTCTGCGACCGCAGGGCGCAGCATCCGCTGCGACGCGAGCGACATCAACACGATCCCTGCGGCGCTGAGCGAGATCGACAGGGCGATGGAGACGTACTCGATGCGCCATGGCAGCAGGCGGCCGATCGCCAGCACCCCCAGCCACAGCGGGCTGGTGTAGGCCTCGACGCGCTCACCCTGGTTGAAGACCGGGCCGTGGCCGGCGACCAGGTGGTCGACGATGCGGAAGTTGATGAACGCATCATCGGTGGTCCAGCGCCGTTGCCAGGCGCCGATCACCAAGACCGCAGTCGGTCCGGCGATGGCCAAGATGAGGCCCAGCGGACGGACGCGCCGACGCACGGTGGGCTCATCCGGTTCCGTCACCGGTGCCCGCTGGCCGGACCCGCTCAGCGGCCGACGGCGTCGGTCGAGTCAGAGGCCACGCCAGACCCTACCGAGACGCAGGCGCACGTGCACCTCCCGCCCGAACTCCCGGCCACGTCGATCGGGCCCGGAAGGAAGCGGTCGTCTCGGGCAGCAGGGTTGCGGGCAGCCACACCAAGTCGGACGTTCGATGCGAACGGTTGCCCGCAACGACGTCTCTCGAACGTTCCGCGTGGCGGTCACCGGGTGGTGGCGGGCTCCGGCACCTTGTCGGGTGCAGGGTTGGTAAACGCCATGGCCCCGTCGACGATGGGCTTGCGCTTCATGGCCCGATAGTCCGCCAGGTAGCTCTGGTAGCTCTGCCAGGGAAAGGCCTTGCCCTGCTTGGGCAGCTTGTCGAGTGACCGGGTGACGTATCCCGACGTGAGGTTGAACACGGGCTCGTCGGAGACATCGGTACCGGTGGCGCGCGGCGTGCACTGCCGGTTCCCGGTGTCGTGGAGATGGTTCACCAGTCGGCACACGTAGTCGAACGTGAGCTCGGCCTTCAGGGTCCACGACGCATTCGTGTAGCCGAGGGCCATGGCGAAGTTCGGGACGTCCTGGAGCATCATCCCCTTGTAGGTGAGCTTGCTCGCGACATCCACCTTCTCGCCGTCGATGGTGACCTCGATGCCGCCGATGAACAGCAGTTCCAAACCTGTGGCCGTCACGATGACGTCGGCGTCGATCTCTGCGCCCGACTCCAACCGCAGTCCCTGTTCGGTAAAGGTGTCAATGCGGTCCGTGACCACCGCGGCCGTTCCCGCTTTGATGGCCTCGAACAGGTCGCCGTCGGCCACGACGCACAGCCGCTGGTCCCACGGGTTATAGGCAGGAGAGAAGTGGGTGTCGAGGTCGTAGCCGTCGGGAAGCTGGCGCTCGAGCCCCTTGCGCAGCATCTTTTTGACCAGCTCGGGCCGGCGCCGGCTCAGCTTGAAGAAGCCCTGCGACACCAGCGCATGTTGCCAGCGGATGATCGGCCCGGAGATCTTGGAGGGAAGCAGCTTGCGCATCGCGTTGGCGAGCGGGTCCTCGGTCGGCAGCGCCATCACGTACGTGGGGGAGCGCTGCAGCATCGTGACGTGGCTGGCGGTACGGGCCAGCGACGGCACCAGCGTGATGGCGGTGGCACCACTGCCGATGACCACGATCTTCTTGCCGGTTCCGTCGAAGTCGGCGGGCCACTGCTGCGGGTGGATGATCTGCCCACCGAAGCGGTCCATGCCGGGAAAGTCGGGGAGGTAGCCGTGGTCGTAGCGGTAGTACCCCGAGCACGAGAGCACGAAGCCAGCGGTCAGCTCGACCAGCTCATCGGTATCGGTGCGCTGCGCCGTGACCTTCCAGTGACCATCGGCGGTCGACCAGTCGGTGCTGATGACGCGATGGTGGAAGCGGATCTTCTGGTCGATCCCGGTTTCGGCCGCAGTGTCGACGATGTACTGGAGGATGTCCTCGCCTGCGGCGATGGCCTTGGCGCCGGGCCACGGCCGGAACGAGTACCCGAGCGTGAACATGTCGGAGTCGGATCGGATGCCCGGGTAGCGGAAGAGGTCCCAGGTACCGCCGATGGCGCCGCGGGCCTCAAAGATCGCATAGTCGGCCCGGGGGCAGGTGGTCTGCAGGTGGTGGGCAGCGCCGATGCCGGACAGACCGGCCCCCACCACCAAGACGTCGAGGTGCTCCATGGTTGCTCCGCTCAGGCCGCAGGGCTGGTGACGAGGAGCTCGTTGAGGGCGCCGTCGTCGCCGAACAGCTTGGCGCGCCACTCGGCCTCGAGCGCCGTGGTGTCACGGTCGTTCGGGTGGAAGTCGGGGCGGTCGTAGTCCTGGAGCTGTCGGTAGAGCGCCTTGCCCAGCAGCGGGGTCTGCTTGAAGCTCTTCCAGCTCTTGCGCACCGCGCCGCGCTTTCGGGCGGCCGGGTCTCCGAGCAGCGAGATGATCACGTGGAGCGAGGTGAAGAACATGAACCCGGGTCGGAGGAACTTCATCGTCCACACCCGGATGCGCTCGCTGCCGCCGACGGCCTTGTAGACGTCGAAGGCGACCGCCTTGTGCTCCGACTCCTCGAGGGCGTGCCAGAGGAACAAGTTCTGCACGCCTTCGTGACCGGTCCGGTGCGAGAGGTCCGGGTCCGTCATCAGCGACTCGGCCATGGTGGCGGTGAAGTGCTCCAGGGCGGCGGTCATGGCGAGGTTGGTGATGGGGGGTGCGATCTTGGACCGGAGCTCGAGGGTGAAGCGGATCAGCTTCTCGATCCGCTTGGTGGGGTAGCCGAGCGAAGCGAAGTGGTCGTTGAGCTCGCGGTGCTCCCGGCCGTGCATTGCCTCCTGGCCGATGAAGCCGTTCACCTGCTGCTTGAGCACCGGATCGGTGATCTTGGAGCGGTAGTGGCGGACGGAGCGGACGAAGAAGTCCTCACCGTCGGGGAACATCGCGGAGAGCGACGCGATCAGGTGCGAGGCGATGAGGTCGCCGTCCTGGGCGAAGTGCTTGGGCATTCCCTCGAGGGAGGTGTCGAAGGAGATCCGCCGGGTGGGGACGACGCGGGTGGGGTCACTCGTCTGCTGCATGGGCTCAGCATAGACGATCTGAGGGGTTTGCTCAATCTCTCAATTCTGTTACCCTTGTCACCGTGCAGACGATGACCGGCGCCCCCGCCTCGTCCAAGGGCGAGCAGACCCGTGAGGCCATCCTCCGCGCCGCGGTGGGGCGCTTCGGTCGCGACGGCTTCCGCTCGACCTCGGTGGCCGACATCGCCCGTGCCGCCGGCGTCGGCGGCACCGTCGCCTACACCTACTTCCCCAACAAGGAAGCGCTCTTCCTCGCCGCGATCGACGAGGACGCAGCGGCCGTGATCAGCAAGGGGCTCTCCACGTTGCAGCCCGGGTCGAGCATCGACGACTGGCGCCAGGGCCTGCTCCTGACGCTCGTCAGCGCGCTCGAGGACCACCCGCTCGCCCGGCGCCTCCTTGCCGGCCTCGAGCCCGAGGTGACCGGCCGGGTCCTCGACATGCCCGCATTGGCAGACCTGCGGGTCGCCGTGGCCGAACGCCTCCGAGGCGAGCAGGCCGCTGGCCTGGTCCGAGTCGACGTCGACCCAGAAGCGATGAGCAACGGCATCGTCGCCATCGTGTTGTCGCTGCTGATGTCGGTCGTCCAGATCGGGACGGACGCCACGTTGCCGTACGCCTCCCACGTCACCGCGGTGTTCGAGGCGGCGCTCCGGCCCTTGGGCTGACCCATCGAGCCGGCTGCGCCACAGGCTGGTGGCTGGACCTCGCTCGGTGGTG
>JBKJPY010000072.1:0-98531 GCA_046594195.1 Acidimicrobiales bacterium
CTTGCCCAGGCCGTTGGCCTTGCGGGCCGTGCCCAGCAACCGGTTCGCTTCGAACACCGACACCCCCGCCACCGAAGACAGCCAGTCCGCCGCCGACTTGTGACCCTGGCCTTTCCACGCGTCGGTCTTCGCGACCCGCAGAGCGACGAACATCAGCGTGGCGTTCACGGCGTTGGCCGCCATGGCCAGATCCTCCACTGCTGCAGCGGCTTGGGCCCCGGTCATGAGGTCCGGATCGATCACGCCGGCGACGTGCACAGATTGGTTGCGAAGCTCCGACGTCACCGTCATGACCCTGACAATAATCGAACACACGTTCGATCACAAGGGGCAACCCGAAACAACCAGAAATGTCCGATTTGAAAGGGATGGGATGCGGCCCGCACCCAGGGGCAGGTGACGGACCCGAGCCAGGCCGGTACGGTTCGAGCGCGACCAAGGGGGGCCGACGATGACCAAGACCGAGACCGCTGGACTTGCGATCGACGACGCGCCCGGGAGACCCGAGCGGGCGGAGCCTGCACTGGCGGTGCGTCGGTTCCGGTTGGCCGGCCATCCCGTCGAGGCCGGACCGGCGACGCACCTCGCGGCCGAACGGGAACGCCTTGATGCGCTCCGATGGGAACACTTCGACGTGGCCCGCCTCGGGACGACGATCGGCGCGGTGCTCGACGGGCCGGATCTCACCACCGAGCTGCCCGACGAGGTGATCGCCGAGATCGCCCGAGCCCTGGCTGACTACAAGGTGATCTTCTTCCGCGACCAGCCCATGACCTCGGACCAGCACGTGGCGTTCGCCCGGCGGTTCGGCGACCTCGAGGTCCATGCCTTCCTCGGTGCCAACCGGGACAACGAGGAGCTCGTGCGGTTCGCGAAGTCAGCCGACGTTGCCGGCTATGAGAACGCCTGGCACCACGACGTGACGTGGCGGGAGATCCCGTCGATGGGGGCGATCCTCCACGCCATCGAGGTCCCAGAGGTCGGGGGTGACACGCTCTTCGCCGACATGTACGCCGCGTACGAGGGCCTCCGCCCGAGCCTTCGCTCCCGCGTCGACGAGCTCGACCTCGAGCACACCTTCTTGTTCACGTTCGGCGCCTTCCTCGACGACGAGCGGAAGGCCGAGATGCTCGAGGCGTACCCGCCGCCGACCCATCCGATGGTGTGCACCCACGACGTCACCGGCCGCAAGCACCTCTACGCCAACCGCAACTTCGCATCGCACGTGATCGGCATGGACCCCGACGAGAGCAAGGAGCTCATCGACCTGGTGTGCCGGCAGTCCGACTATCCCGAGTACCAGTGCCGGTTCCACTGGGAGCCGCACTCGGTCGCGTTCTGGGACAACCGGGCGGTCCAGCACTACGCCAGCAGCGACTACTGGCCACAGACCCGTGTCATGGAGCGGGCGTCGATCATCGGCACGCGGCCGCACCGCTAGGGGCGGCGTCTGCCCTGGCCTGCACGGTGGCCTCGGAATGTGGTGAAAAACGAGAACCGGTTACAGTTTCACCTCGTGAGTGACACCGGGTACGGGCTGATCATCGGGGGAGAGCGGGTCGAGGCCGCCGGCGGCTACGACATCGTCAACCCGGCCACGGAGCAGGTCGTCGGGATGGCCCCCGATGCGTCGGCCGAGCAGGCCGCCGACGCGTGCGTAGCGGCGAGGGAGGCCTTCGACTCCTGGCAGCGCACGACGCCCGCCGAGCGCTCCGCCCTGCTGGAACGCTTTGCCGACGTATGGGATGCCCACGCCGCCGAGCTGGTGCCGCTGGTGCAGGCCGAGACCGGCGCCACGATGCGAGTCGCCAAGACGATGCAGGTGCCGCAGGTGTCGGCGCGGTTCCGTCGCTACGCGCAACCGGAGAGCAACCTCGTCGCCCTGCCGCCCGCCGTGATGCCCGGCACCGCCCTCGCTCCCGGCGGGATCATCGGCGGGGTGGAGCACCGAGCTCCGGTCGGCGTCGTCGCCGCGCTGGCGGCCTACAACTTCCCGGTCACCAACATGGCGGGCAAGGTCGCGCCGGCCCTCGCCATGGGCAACACCGTCGTGATCAAGCCTCCGGTGCAGGATCCGCTCGCCGTGATCCGCATGGGTGAGCTGTTCGAGGAGGCCGGCTTTCCCGCCGGCGTCGTCAACGTCATCTCCGCGAGCACCGTCGAAGCGGCGGAAGCGATCACCACCCACCCCGACGTCGACATGATCTCCTTCACCGGTTCGACCGGCGTGGGCTGCCGCATCGCCGAGGTCGCCGGCAAGCAGATGAAGCGGCTCCTCCTCGAACTGGGCGGCAAGGGCGCTGCCATCGTGTTCGACGACGCCGATCTGAAGAACGTGATCTCCAACGTCTCGAGCACCTGGACGTTCCACTCCGGCCAGATCTGCACGTCCCCCACCCGGGTGGTCGTCCAGCGCGGCGTCTACGACGAACTCGTCGGCAAGCTCACCGGCTTGGCGGGCCACCTCAAGGTCGGCGATCCGCTCGAGCGCGACACCGTGCTCGGCCCGGTGATCAGCGGGACGCACCGCGAGCGCGTCGAGGGGCTCATCCGCTCTGCCACCGATGAGGGTGCCACCGTTGCCACCGGGGGCAAGCGCCCGGAGATGGACACCGGCTTCTACGTGGCACCGACCCTCGTGGTCGACGCCACCAACCAGATGACCATCGCGCGCGAGGAGGTGTTCGGGCCGGTGATCACCGTCATCCCGTTCGACACCGAGGACGAGGCCATCGCCATCGCCAACGACAGCCCCTACGGCCTCTACAGCTACGTCTTCAGCGAGGACAGCGGCAAGGCCATGTCGGTCGCCAAGCTCCTGCGCTCGGGCAACGTCGGCATCAACACCCTCCAGCGCAACCACGAGGCTGCGTTCGGCGGCTTCAAGTACTCGGGCGTCGGCCGCGACGGCGGTTCCTGGGGCCTCCACGCCTACTCCGAAATGCAGAGCATCGTCTGGAAGGGCTGACCCCTCTCGTCACGCTGTTCCGCCTCTCCGGGCCTTCAAGCCGGACAGCTGACCGGCCTCATCCGAAATCGGACCGAGTCCTCCGCGGCTCGACCGTCGTCACCTATCGAGCAAGGAACCTGATCTGATGAAAGCCGTTGTCTGGACCGGGCAGTTGGAAGTTCGCACCGATGTGGAGGTGCGGGACCTCCGGGCGAACGAGGTGCGGGTCCGGATCCATGCCGCGGGGCTCTGCCACTCGGATGTGTCGGTGGTGAACGGGACGATTCCGTTCCCGACGCCGGCGGTACTCGGGCACGAGGGTGCCGGCGTGGTCGAGGAGGTCGGTTCCTCCGTGCGCAAGGTCAAGGTCGGCGATCACGTGGTGCTGACCACCCTTGGCAACTGCGGACAGTGCGATGCATGCGACCGCGGTGCTCCCACGCATTGCCGCGACACCGCCGGCAAGCTCAAGGCCCCGTTCACCGTGGGCGGCGAGCGGGCCTTCCAGTTCGCGAACGCCGGGGTGTTCGCCGAGCACACAGTCGTCACCGAGACCCAGGCCGTCGTCATCGACCCCGACGTCCCGTTGGCCTCGGCCAGCCTCATCGGCTGCGCCGTGCTCACCGGAACCGGAGCAGTGCTCAACCGGGCAAAGCCGCGCCCGGGTTCCTCGGCGATCGTGATCGGCATCGGCGGCATCGGACTCAACGTCCTCCAGGGCTTGGCCCTCAGCCAGGCCGGTCCGATCATCGCCATCGACACCAACCCGGCGAAGGAAGCCGCCGCCAAGCTGTTCGGTGCCACCCACTTCATCTGCGCCGGTCCGGACGTCGACACCATCGAGGCTGTGAAGGAGATCTGCCCGCTGGGCGTGGACTACGCCTTTGAGTGCGTCGGCCACCCTGCGCTCATTCGCCAGTGCATCGACCTGCTGGACTGGGGCGGCTCGTGCGTGCTGCTCGGCGTGCCCAAGTTCGGCACCGAGGCCAGCTTCGTCGTGCAGTCGCTCTACAACGACAAGAGCATCCTGGGGTGCCGCTACGGGGCGGCCCGGCCGCACCACGACATCCCCCTGTTCGTCGACCTCTACAAGGCCGGGAAGCTCAAGCTCGACGAGCTGGTCTCCCAGACGTTCGAGCCCGAGCAGGTGCAAGAGGCGTTGGACGCCATGCACGGCGGCGCGCTCAACCGTGCGGTGCTCCACTTCGCCGACTGACGCTCCGCCGGTTCAAACAGATGGTGGCGGAACGAGGCGGGCCCAGATCCGCTTGCCCGTCCCGTCAGGGGTCACGCCCCAGGCGCTGCTGACCACGCTCACCAGGTGCAAGCCTCGGTGCCCCTCGAGGTCCCACGGCGCACTGTCGATCGGCGTCGGGATGGTGGGATCCTCGTCGACGACCTCGATGTCGATGCACCCGTCGTGATGGACCCGCACCACCAGCTCCGCGTCACCGCCTTGGTGCACGGCAGCATTTGCCGCCAGCTCGCCCACGACGAGGGCGAGGTCCGCTCGGTCCACCGTGGAGCCGAGGTCATCGGCGGCCTGGGCCGCGAAGTCGCGGACGGACGCGACGTGAGCGATGTCCGCTGGAAAGCGCATCGATCGCTGCTGCACGTGGCACCCCTTCTGTGCGGTCCCCCGGGCGGGTCGCGGGGCTTGCGATCGGACTCCTACCCACGGCATGGACCCCTAGACCCGACGTCGTGCCGCGACGGCGCTCAGGTCGTCGAGCGGCGTGGTGTCGCCCGTCGTCGGCACCGAGATGGCGGCGATGCACTGGTCCACCGGTTCGGGTCGCGCCGCCAGCAGCCGGGCGACGAGGCGTTCGTAGCCGGCGTCGTACCCTTCGTTGCGGCGTTCGAACGCACCGTCGCTGAAGGCCACCAGCACGTCTCCGGCATCGAGGTGGGCCGAGGCGGTGGGCCGGCGGCCGGTGCCCGTGCTCGCCCCGATGAGCCGAGAGCGAGCCGCGTCCAGCACGTCGACGGTGCCTGCGGCGCGCCGGATGACCGGTGCCGGATGTCCTGCGACGCTGTAGCGGACCGTCCCGTTGCGCTCGATGATCGCGACCACGACGGTCGCAAGGGCCTGTCCCGGGGTGCGACCACTGAGGATCGCCCGGTCGAGCTGGTCGAGGATCTCACCGGGATCGGTGAAGGCACGGATCAGCCCTCGGCAGGTGAAGCGCAGCTCACCCATGAGTGCGGCTGACTCGTCATCGTGGCCCGAACTGTCGCCGAGCAGGACGGCCACCGACCCATTGGGGAGCTCGGCGGCGTCGTACCAGTCGCCGCCGATCAGGGCGTGGCTCGCGATCGGCCGGTAGCGCCAGGCGACCTCGAGGTGGTCGAACTCCGGCAGGGTGGGGAGCAGCGCTCCCTGGAGCCGATCGGCCAGGCTCCTCAGCTGTTGCTCGGTGCCACGCAGGGCAGAGATGTCGTCTTGGGCGGCGACGAAGTGAGTCGGTCGTCCGTCGGGCCCGCGGACCGCCGCAATGCGCCAGGCCATCGTGAACGGCGTGCCGTCCTTGCGGTAGTTGATGGTCTCGCCCTGGAACGGTCGCCCGGTCTCGAGATCCGTGCGCAATCGCTGCAGCACTCGGCGATCCGTGGCGGGACCTTGAAGGAAGCGGGGGTCGCGCCCCTGGACCTCGGCTGCGGTGTAGCCGGTCATCCGCTCGAACGCCGGGTTCACGTAGATGATGCGGGGTCCGGGCGCATCGATCTGGGCGTCGGTGATGCACACCGCGTTGCGGGCGACGTGCGTCGCCGCCGCGAGCAGAGACTGCAGCGCGGAGCCCGACACCTCGGCCAGACCGGCGGCGGCCGCCTCGAAGGTCTCGTCGAAGTCCGCCACGTCAGTCCGTCAGCGCCGCATCGGGCGAGCTCGATGGACCTGCTTCGCCGGTCTGGACCCGCCAGAGTGCCGCGTACAGCCCGCCCCGAGCGGTGAGTTCCTCGTGGGTGCCCGACTCCACGACCAGGCCTGCCTCCATCACGTGGATCCGGTGCGCGTGGCGCACCGTCGACAGCCGGTGGGCGATGACGATCGTGGTCCGGCCCACCGACACCTTGTCCATCGACCGCTGGATGGCCGCTTCGGTCTCGTTGTCCACCGCCGAGGTTGCCTCATCGAGGATCAGGATCGCTGGATCCCGCAAGATGGCCCGAGCGAGGGTCAGGCGCTGGCGCTGGCCGCCGGACAGCTTGTGGCCGCGCTCGCCGACGAGGGTGTCGTACCCGTTGGCAAGGCCCTCGATGAAGGTGGCCGACTCGGCGAGCTCGGCGGCCTTGTGCACCTCCTCGTCGGTGGCGTCGGGCCGCCCGTAGGTCAGGTTGTCGCGGATGGTCCCGTGGAACAGGAACACGTCCTGGGCCACGAAGCCGGTGGCCCGGCGCAGCGACTCGTAGGTCAGTAGGTCGGTGGGGACGTCGTCGACGGCGATGGTGCCACTGGTCGGCTCGTAGAGCCGGAGCAGCAGCTTCACGACCGTCGACTTGCCCGAGCCGGTCGCGCCGACGATGGCGTGGGTCTCGCCGGCGGGGACGTCGATCGACAGGCCTCGGAGCACCTCGGGCCCGCCCGCTGCGTAGGAGAAGTGGACGTCGTCGAAGGTGACGTGACCGCGGACCGGGAGCGGGAGCGCCGAAGCGCCGGGGTGGATGGTCGGCTCGGTCTGGAGCAGGCCGAAGATGCGGCGACAGGAGGCCATGGCCCGCTGGTAGAGGTCGAGGATCTCGCCCAGGGCGGTGAGCGGCCAGAGGAGGCGCTGGGTCATGTAGACGAGCATCGAGAAGACGCCGATCTCCATGTCGCCGTTGAGGGCCATGCGCCCGCCGACGAGGAGGGTCATCACGAATCCGGAAAGCACTGCCATGCGGATCAGCGGGTTGAACGCCGTGGACGAGCGGATGGCTTCCCGGTTGGCGTCGCGGTACGCCTCGCTCTCCGCGCCGACCAGCTGGGCCTCCCGGGCCTCGGCGCTGAACGCCTTGATGGTGGCCATGCCGCCGATCGCGTTGGTCAACGTGTCGCTGATGGTGCCAGCCGCGGCTCGGACCTTGGCGTACTTGGGCTCCAGCCGGGACTGGTAGCGCAGCGACCCGATCACGATGATCGGGATCGGCAAGAAGGCCAGCAGTGCGAGCAGGGGCGAGACCACGAAGAACACCACGCCGACGAACACCACGTTCGCCGCCGTGATGATGAGCTTGTGCGGGCCGAGGTCCAAGAACCGTTCGAGCTGGTTGACGTCGTCGTTGAGCACGGCCATGAGCCCGCCCGAGGTGCGGTCCTCGAAGTAGGCCATCTCTAGGTCCTGGACGTGGCCGTAGGTCTCCATCCGGGCCTCGTGCTCGACGGTCTGCGCCAGGTTCCGCCACGTCACGACGGCGACGTACTCCGTGATGCTCTCGCAGATCCACACCACGACCGTGATGATCACGATGATCGTCAGCTGGGTGAACTTGTCGGTGACCCCGAAGAGCCGGCCGACGAAGGAGTCCTCGCCCTGGGCCACGACGTCGACAGCGGCGCCGATGAGCAGCTCCGGAGCCACGTCGAACGCCTTGTTGAGCACCGAGAAGGTGGACGCGAAGATCACCTTGGCCCGGTGGGGCCGGGCGAACCGCCAGAGGTCCTGCAGTGGAGGATCGTCCGACAGGGGGATGGCGAGGTGGGGCGCCGGATCAGCCATCCGAACGACGATACGAGCGACTCGGCCCGGTCGGGCCATCCATTGCGGGTACGCCCGATCAGGATGTGGGTCGGGGATTCGTGTGCTCCTAAGATCTGACGCCTCGTCAGAAACGACGAGCGACAGTTCGGAACACCACACGCGGAGGCGCGGAGACCCATGGGCATGCTCGACGGCAAGGTTGCGATCGTCACGGGGGCCGGGCACGGCATCGGCCGAGGCCATGCGCTGGAGCTCGCCAAGCACGGCGCCAAGGTGGTCGTCAACGACCTCGGCGTCTCGGTGAAGGGCGAGGGCCAGGGCAAAGACGCCGACCTCACGGTCGACATCATCACCAAGCGCGGGGGCGAGGCCGTCGCCAACTACGAGAACGTGGCCGACTACGAGGGCGCCGGCCGCATGGTCGCCCAGGCCGTCGACACCTACGGGCAGCTCGACGTGCTCGTCAACAACGCCGGGATCGTCCGCGACAGCGCCATCTGGAACATGTCCGAGGGCGACTTCGATGCCGTGCTCAACGTCCACGTGAAGGGCACCTGGGCCCCGGCGCACTGGGCGGCCCGCCACTGGCGCGAGCGGAGCAAGGCCGGCGAGACCTTCACGGGCCGCATCATCAACACCACGTCCGGCGCCGGCCTTGTTGGCAACTTCGGCCAGACCAACTACGCCACGGCCAAGGCTGGCATCGCCGGCATGACGCAGACGCTGAGCCTGGAGCTCGCCAAGCTCGGCATCACGGTCAACTGCGTCGGTCCGGCTGCGGCCACTCGCATCACCGGCACCATGCCCGGAGCGCCGGAGGTCATCGAGGCCGACGACGTGCCCGAGGGCGAGTGGAACCGGATGGACCCCTCTGTGTCGTCGCCGCTGGTGGCATGGCTGGCCTCAGACGAGTCGCAGTACGTGAACGGTCAGGTCATCCGGGCCGTGGCCGAGAACATCATCTTGATGAAGGGCTGGGCCGATGGGCCCACGCTCAACAACAAGGGCAAGCGCTGGGATGCGGAGAAGCTGGGCCAGCAGCTGGCCACCGACATCTTCTTCACCCGAGCACCGGGCCTGCGTTACTGATCGAGCGGCAGCCGCGCCGTCGCTCAGGCGGGGCGTACGAAGTCGACGATGCGAGCGGGAGTTTCCTCCAGCTCGGCGTGGCAGCGGGCGATGAACCCGGCGACGTCGTCGGCGACGAGCGGGCGGGCGAACACGTAGCCCTGGCCGAGGTCAGCGCCCATGGCTGTCAACAGGTCGATGTGGGCGGCGGTCTCGACCCCCTCCGCCACGATCTCCAAGCCGAGGTGACGTCCGAGGTCGATGATGGCATGGACGACCGCGGGCCCGGAGCCGGGCGTGGTGAGCTCCATCACGAACGAGCGGTCGATCTTGAGCTGATCGACGGGCAACTGCGTGAGGTACGCCAGTGACGAATGCCCGGTGCCGAAGTCGTCGATGCTGATCGAGACGCCGAGATCGTGGATGCGCCGCAGCGTGGCGATGGCCGCATCCGGGTCGAGCATGACCGAGGTCTCGGTCACCTCGACCTCGAAGCGCCGAGGATCGACGCGGTGGGTGGCGAGAAGGCCTTCGAGGTCGTCGACCAGCGTCGGGTCCTCGAGGTTCCGGGGCGACAGGTTGGCCGAAACCCGTAGGTCGATGCCTTGGCGCGCCCATGTCGCGGCCTGCGCCAGGGCCTGGTCCACCACGAGCCGGGTGAGGGGGTGGATGAGGCCGGTGCGTTCGGCGACGTCGATGAACTCCACTGGTGAGACCGGGTGCCTCTGGCCCTCGGGCGTCCACCGGACCAGCGCCTCGACGCCGACGACCCGGCCGGAGGTGAGGTCGATCTGGGGCTGGTACTGCAGCGTCAGGTCCCCGGCATCGATGGCGGTGCGGAGCCGGCCCGCCATCGCCAGCCGAGCAGGGCTCGACGTGTCGCGGTCGGCGGCGTAGGAGACGAGCGGGACCCGATCGGACTTGGCCAGGTACATGGCGATGTCCGCCTGGCGCAGGAGCGTGACCGGATCGGCGCTCGAGTCGATGTTCGACGTCAATCCGCCGCTGAGGGTGACCTCGAGATCCATGCCGCCGACCCGGTAGAGGCCGTTCACCGCATCGAGGACCGCCATGGCCCGAACCAGCAACTCCTCGTGGTCGTGGGCAGCCCACCGGATGGCGAACTCGTCGCCGCCGAGGCGAGCGATGGACACGTCGCGGGCCACGGTCTGTTGGAGTCGGCGGCCGACGTCGACGAGCAACTCGTCCCCGTGGTGGTGGCCGAGGGTGTCGTTGACCTCCTTGAAGCGGTCGATCCCCAGCAGGAGCACGCCCATCACCTCAGCGTTCGACGAGCTGCGCTGGAGGTCGCGCAGGAAAAGGGTCCGGTTCGGCAGGCCGGTGAGCTGGTCGCGGGTGGCGAGGTCTTCGTTGATCCGCGCCTCGTGACGGAGCTGGTCGACGAGGCGCACGTTCTGGAGTGCCACCCCGGCGTGGGCGGCGAGGAGGTGGAACAGCCGCTGGTCTTCGCGGTCGAAGGCGCGAACCTCGCCCAATCGGTCCTCGACGCCGAGTAGGAGGTCTTGGTCTCCCGCTGGGACCGTGCCCACGATCGACGAACCGTCGTCGCCGACGTCGCGGTCAACGAGCGGCTCCGACCGCAGCGGATGGCCGGCCCCTTGCCAGACGATCCGCAGGTCCGGCTGGTCGGGGAGCTGCATCCAGGCGGTTCCTGCATGGAGTCGGTCGCCGATCTGGCCGAGCATGGTGGCGTGCAGATCACCGGCGACCACCGCCGCGCCGAGCGCCTCGGTGAAGGAGTCGAGCACCTCGAGCACGCGGTAGCGCAGCGTGATGCGGGCGTAGGCCCGGACCACGACGGCGAGCGAGACACCGACAAGGGCGAGCAGGACGACGGCGGCCGGATCGACGCCGATCACGATCGCCGTGATGATGCCGAGCGCAGCATCAGGGACCAGCACCGTCCATCCGGTCAGCGTGCCGTCGAGGAACTCGCGGTCGAACTCGCCCTCCCACAACGAGATGGCCGCTGCGACGACGGCGGTGCCCGCTGCCTCGGCCGCCAGGACGGCAACAGCGGCGATGCCCCATTCGGCGATGCCTTCGGGCGCTCCATCGATGAACGGCATCATCACGGTGGCGGCGACGGCGACCTGGAACGCGTGGGAGACGACGTTGGTGGTGAACTTCAGCGGAGCCTGACGATGCACCAAGCCGAGCACGAAGATCGATGCTGCGACTCGGAGTCCGATGACCAGGACTGGAGGGAGGAGGCAGAGGCCGACGATCAGTGGGACTGCCGTGAACGCGACGGTGTGCCCCTGCTCGCGGATCTCGACGTCGATCGGGAACCACTCGGCCATGAGGAACAGGAGCGCGACGGCCACGGCGGTCGGAACCGACACCTCCTGCGTCGACGTGGAGAGCCACGCCACCATCGGGATCGTGACGAGGACGACGCCCAGGTCGAGCCGTGCGACGCGGCGCGCGCCCAGGTCGCTCAGGCGCTCTTCCACGTCCGACCCGTCCAGGTGTCGCCCTTCCAGGTCCGTCCGGTCCAGGCGTCACCCGTCCAGGTCTGACCGCTCCAGGTGGTGCCCTTCCACGTGCGACCTGGCCAGGGTGCCGCGCCATCGACCCAGCTCCCGGCGGTCCACACGTTTCCGTTCCAGCGGCTGCCGGTCCACGCCGTGCCTGCGCTGGCGAGCGGGGCCCAGGCGGATGGCGTCCACGAGGCACCCTGCACATCGAGCTCGCCGACCAGGGCGGTTGTGCCGAGGGTGACGTGCACGCTGCCACGTGCTTGCTCGAGGGAGCCCAGGCCGCTGCTCCTCACGAACGTCTGCGTCGTGGTGGGGACCGTGGCCTTGATGGCGCGGCCAAGGTCGATCATGCCCGCTCCCTGGGAGTCGGCGGGGGAGGAGGCCAGCGGACGGGCCGTGCTGCGCAAGACCCCCTTCACCTGCTCGGGCGTCAGCGTCGGCCGAGCCTCGAGGAGCGAGGCGACCGCGCCGGAGGTGACAGCAGCGGCCTGGGAGGTCCCGGTGCCCCGAAACCAGCGGTCGTCGACGCGCGCGTCTGGGTGCGCATCGTCGATGTTCGACCCGGGGTCTCGCAACGAGATGATCGAGGTGCCGGGTGCGACGACGTCGACCCGTCGGGCGGCCGAGCCGACCGACGAATAGTCGGCGACGCGGTCGGAAGTGAGCAGGCCGGACTTCAGCGTTGCCGCGCCCACCGTGATGACGTAAGGGTCGGTGGCGGGGTTGATGAGCGCCCTGCCGGAGTTGCCAGCGGCCACGACCACGACGATGCCGTTTCGCCAGGCCGACTCGATGGCGTGGGTCAGCGGATCGATCTGGGAGGACTGGGTGCCGTCCGTGCCGTAGGAGAGGTTGATGACTCGGATGTTGAGGCCGCCGGCCTTTCGGTTCTGGACGACCCAGTCGATGGCGGCGATCACCTGCGACACATCGACGGCTCCGTTGGAGGCGCCCACCTTGACGTTCACGATCCTCGCGCCGTTGGCGATGCCCTTGTTCTGGGCGTCGCCCCGCCCGGCGATGATGCCAGCGAGGTGCGTGCCGTGCCCGTACCCATCGAGCCCGTCCGCCAGGCCGGACTGTCGGTCGAACGAGAGGTCCGGACCCACCGTGACTGCTGCGGCGGTATCCAGGCCTGCGACGGGGACCGCTCCCGTATCGATGAGCGCGACGTCGATGCCCGTCCCGTCCTGACCTGCGTTGTTGGCTGCGTCACCGCCGATGGCGGTGCGGACTTGTCCGAGCCGGGTGGGGGTTCCGTTGGGAGCGAACTCGTCGAACAGGCCGAGTTGGAACCCGTTGCCTGAGAGCACGCCGCCGAGGAGTCCACCCTCGCCGCCGACCGTCCCGTCGAGCAAGCCAGCGGAAGCTGGTGTGGCGGGCGCCAAGCCGAAGATGAGCACAACGGTCGTGATGGCGGCGATCGTGCGTCCGGCGCGTCCCCCAGGACGTCGTTGGCTCTTCATCGTTGGATCCCCCTCTGAGCGGGCCCCTCCGGCTCGCTCCATCGCTCCCTGCGGCGGAATCGCCACCTGGAGTAATGTCCAGAGTCTATTCGCCACGCACAGCGTTTACAAGACCATCTTCTGTGGTTTTCGAGCCACGGCGTCACGGGGCCCCGCCGATGTCGTGGCCCCGTCGGCGGGAGGACACGCGCCATCGTCAGCGATCGATCGGCCATGCTGTGGGAAGATCATCGATCTGCGTCCAGCGGCAACGTCTCGTTGCCCACCGAAGGGGAACCCATGTACAAGCGGACTTGGCGCCTCGTCGCCTCGGCGGCGGCCTTCGTCGCCCTCACCACGGCAGTCGTCGGTTGCGGCAGTGACGGGGGCGGAAGCGCGACCTCCACGACGAAGGCCGGCACGGACTCGGGCGGCAAGGGCTCGACCCTGGCCGTGCCCGGTGACTACAAGACGATCCAGGAGGCCGTCGACGCCGCCAAGGCGGGCGACCTCGTCCTCGTCGACGAAGGCACCTACAACGAAGCCGTCGACGTGGCGACCAAGGACATCACGATCCGCGGCGTGGATCGCAACAAGGTCATCCTCGACGGCGAGTTCAAGCTCGAGAACGGCATCCGCGTGCTCGACACCGACGGCGTCACCGTCGAGAACATGACGGCGCGCAACTACGTCTCGAACGGCTTCTTCTGGACCGGGTCCGACCGCTACCGCGGTTCGTACCTGACGGCGTACCGCAACGGCGACTACGGCATCTATGCCTTCGACGCCTACCACGGCCAGCTCGACAACAGCTACGCCTCTGGCAGCCCCGACGCCGGGTTCTACATCGGCGAGTGCTTCACGTGCGACGCCGTCATCGACAACGTCGTCTCGGAGTACAACGGCCTGGGCTACTCCGGAACCAACTCCGGTGGCGACCTCTACATCATCAACTCGACGTTCGCCCACAACCGTGCCGGCGTGGTGCCGAACTCCGGGTCCTACGAGCTCTGCTACCCCGGTCGCTCCAACACCATCGTCGGCAACACCGTCTACGACAACAACTACCTCGATGGTCCGGGGATCGATGCGTCGCTGCTGGCCCAGGGCAACGGAATCCTGCTCGCCGGCAGCATCAACAACACAGTCGAGCGCAACCTCGTCTACGACCACGAGCGCACCGGCATCGCCGCCGTCCCGTTCCCGGAGGATGACGCCAGCGACGTGCCGCCGCCGGCGAGCGACCTCGCCAAGCCGTGCGACGAGGTGAAGGACCAGGACCTGCCTGAGAAGTCGCCGGGATTCGTCCTCTGGCCCGGCACCGGCAACCGAATCGTCGACAACGTGGTCTCCGGTTCCGGCCTGGCTGACATCGCCGCGGGCACCCTGCCCGAGGGCGGCGCGACCGTCGGCGAAGCCATCGAGGCGCTGAACAACTGCTTCTCCGGCAACACGGTCACCTCGACCTCGCCGACGGCTCTCCAGGAGCTTGCTCCGTGCGAGGGCGACGGCAGCGGTGGCGACTTCTCGGCCGGTGCCCTCGACATCACCGTCCTGGTGGCCGACCAGCCGCCCGCCCCGGACAACACCAAAGCCTACAAGGACACACCGGTGCCCGGCGACCAGGAGTCCATGCCCGACGCCGCCACCGCTCCGGCCCCCATCTTCAAGGCCCCGAAGACGCCCGACGTCGACGCCATCACCGTGCCCGAGAAGCCGGCGGGTTGACCCAGCGCAACCGCACCGTCGCCTTCGCGCTCGCCGGGGTCGCCGCCTTCGCGGTGGTGGCCTCGGCGGTGTGGCTGCGATCGGGTGATGACGCAACCTCGGCCGACGGCCGCACCCCCACCAACGAGCAGCCCACGAAGGCGGCAGGTGGGGGCGACCCCGACGCCGCACCCGAGCGGTGGCTCGGACCTCAGGGCCGGACGGGCCAGTTCGTGGCCCATTGCACGTACAGCCACTCGGGTCAGAACGATCCGATCGTGCACCCGAACATGGCGGGCATGTCGCACCTCCACGACTTCTACGGCTCCGTAGACACCGACGAGAACTCGACCGCCGAGAGCCTGCACGGTACCGAGACCACGTGCGACAAGGGGGCCGACAGCGCGGGGTACTGGCATCCGGCCCTGCTGGACCACGGCAAGACGGTCACGCCCAACGACTTGAGCGCGTACTACCGAGCCGCGCCGGGGGTCGATCCCGAGGACGTGCAGCCGTACCCCTTCGGGATCAAGCTGCTCGCCGGGGATCCGACGGCGACCACTCCCCAAGCCGGGGAGGCCTCCGGCTGGACGTGCGGGTCGCGCACCGACCTCCACGACGATCCGCCGACCTGCACGACGGGAGCGCCGCTGCACCTCGTCCTCACGTTCCCCGACTGCTGGGACGGCGAGTACCTCGACAGCGAGGACCACGTGTCCCATGCCACCTACTCATCGGGCGGCGACTGCCCCGAAGGGTTCTCCGTCCACATCCCGCAGCTCACGGTGTCCGTCCGCTTTCCGATCTCCGGCGATGGTCACGACCTGGCCCTCGCGTCGGGCAACGTCTTCTCCGCCCACGGCGACTTCTTCAACGCGTGGGACCCGGCCGGGCTCACGCGGGAGGTCGAGGCTTGCATCCACCGCGGCGCGGTGTGCGATCTCGGGTCGAACCGCCAAGAAGAGGACCTCTTCCAGGCCAACTGACCGGGTGGCGCTGCGTTGCGAGCGGTGATCGCTCGCGGGTGGCCCGAAGGCCGACTGCCTCGGTGGCGGCTACGGGAGGACGCGGATTGCGCCGATCATGCCCTTCGTGGCCGTGCCGTGGAGCGAGCAGTAGTAGGAGTAGTCCCCGGGCAGCGAGAAGGTGATCGTCCCGGAGTCCTTCGGCTGGAAATCCGTGGCGGGGATCGGGGCGAAGGAACCCTCCGCGACCGGTTGGACGTCGTGCTGGTTCCGCCCGCGGTTGGCGAAGGTGACCTTCGTGCCCGCGCGAACCTCGATGTAGGGCTTGACGAAGGCGTTGTCACGGGCCTGCACCTCCACCGTCGACTCACCGGTGAGATCGGCGAACGACTCGGTCGACAGGTCGGGCCCGCCGGCTTCGCCCGGTGCCACCGTGGTGGCCGTCGCAGCCTGGGTCATGGGGATCGCCGGCTCGCCGCTTCCGCAGCCGGCGGTGGCCGCAGTGGCTGCGGCGATGATCAGGAGCGTCCGGATTCGCATCCGGCGAGACTACCGGGTCGGCCCCTGCAGCCTGCGGCCGTACCGGCCATGACCAGCGTCGCAAGCTCGTGCGGGGAGGACGGCCCCGATCAGACAGACTTGGCGTCCCATGTCGGAATCTGCGCCTCCTGCACCACCAGCCTCGCCGGGCGGCCACCTGGTCGAGGGCGACGTCGTGGTGCCTGCTTCGGAACGGGCGTTCTACGTCGACGAGTTCGCAGGCGAGACGCTCGTCGCGGTGATCGGGGAGCCCAGCGCGGCGACCCGCGTCGCGGTTGAGCGAGCGGCTCGGTCTCTGGCGGAGGGGCGCGGTCGCCTCTTGCTGGTGGTCGACCGCAACGTGGTCGACGATGCCTCGACGGGGAGCATCCTGCCGGCCGAGCCGGTCGTCCTCGAGGCGCCTCGCGGTGAGCTGGATGGCGCGTGGCTCGCGGAGCTCTGGTTGGCCATCACCGACCGGCGCGAGGTCGTGGTCGGCGCCGCCCCGGGCGAGGGGGCGATGGTGGGTGCCCGCCTGGCCGTCGCGCTGCGGGCGCGCAAGTTGGTGCTCACCGACGATCGTGGTGGCTGGGGAAGACCGCCGCGGAGCTTCGCAGACATCGAGACGCATGCCGACGCCTTCCGGGCGCAGCTCGCCGATCGCCAGGGCGGCGCCGTGGTGGCTGCGCTCCAGTTCGCGCTCGATGGTGGTGTGGTCAACGTCAACCTCTGCCGACCGGAGGACATCGACCAGGAGCTGTTCACCTTCGATGGTGCTGGCACGCTCTTCACCAGTGGCAGCTACGTGGCGCTCAGCCGGCTGCGGGTGGATGACCTGCCGGCGGTCGAGCGCCTCGTCGAGCAGGGCACTTCCGACGGCCTGCTGCGCCCGCGCACCCGGGCCGAGGTGGCACGCCTGGCCGTCGATGGCCTCGGGGCCCGCCTCGTGGGCAGCGGCCACCTGGCCGGCATCGTGAGCCTCGACGTCGAGACCTACCAGGACCATGCGCTGGGTGAGGTGGCCTGCCTCTACACCGTCAGCCGCTTTTCGGGTGCGGGCGCAGGCGCACTGCTGATCGACGGGCTCCTCGAGCAGGCGGCGGAGGTTGGGATCGATGCCGTGTTCGCCGTGACGGTGTCGGATGCAGCCGCCGCCTTCTTCGATCGCAAGGGGTTCGTCGAGGTCGCCCACGACGCGATCCCCGCTACCAAGTGGGTGGGCTACGACCCGGATCGCCTCGACCGGGCTCGGGCCTTCGTCCGGACCGTCGAGCCTCCGGTCGAGCAGGGCTCGCTCGGTTTCTGACGCACCGTCAGATCGCTGTACGGTTCGGGCATGGATCTGCGCTTCTCGGACGAGGACGAGGCCTTCCGCGCCGAGGCGCGGAACTGGCTGACCGAGCAGCTCGAGGGCGACTATGCCAACGTCCGGGGCCGTGGTGGTCCCGGCGACGAGCACGCCATGTTCGACGAGCGACTGGTGTGGGAGCAGCACCTGGGTGCCAGCGGCTGGAACTGCGTCGGCTGGCCCAAGGAGCATGGCGGTCGCGGGCTCAGCCTCCACCAGCAGGTCATCTGGTTCGAGGAGTACGCCCGCGCCGGCGGCCCCGGTCGGTTGGGACACATCGGCGAAGGGCTGGTCGGGCCCACGATCATGGCCTTCGGCGATGCCTACCAACAGGAGCGGTTCCTCCCGCCGGTCGTGGCCGGCACCGAGCTGTGGGCCCAGGGCTACAGCGAGCCGAACGCCGGGTCGGACCTCGCCAACGTGCAGACCCGAGCCGAGCCGGACGGCGAGGATTGGCGCATCACCGGCCAGAAGGTCTGGACCTCGCTGGCCCACTGGTCCGATTGGGTCTTCGTGTTGGCACGGACCGACCGCGACGCCCAGCCCAAGCACCGTGGCATCACGTACTTCCTCATGCCGCTGCGCCAAGACGGCGTCGAGATCCGCCCGATCCGCCAGGTCACCGGAACCAGCGAGTTCAACGAGGTCTTCTTCGACCAGGCCCTGGCCAAGGGCATCGACGTCGTGGGCGGTGTGAACAACGGCTGGCGGACGGCCATGGGCACGCTTGCCTTCGAGCGCGGCGCGTCCACCCTCGGCCAACAGATGGCCTTCCGCACCGAGCTCGACGAGTTGATCGCCGTGGCCAAGCGGAACGGGAAGGCCGACGATCCCGTCGTGCGTCAGCGCCTCGCGGCGGCGGCGAGCGGCCTCGACATCATGCGGTGGAACACCCTGCGGGTGTTGTCGGGGCCCGACGATGCGGCGCGGGTCCCGCCTGCTGCGATGATCACCAAGCTCTACTGGTCGAACTGGCATCGTGATCTCGGGGAACTGGCCGTGGACGTCCTCGGTCCCGACGCGCTGCTCGGCGAGCAGGATGTCACCCCCGGCAATGGCTATTCGCTCACGGCGCTGCAGCGGCTGTTCCTGTTCACCCGCAGCGACACCATCTATGCCGGGTCCAACCAGATCCAGCGCAACATCATCGGCGAGCGTGCGCTCGGCCTGCCGAAGGAGCCCGCATGACCACGCCCTCTTCGCCTCCCTACGTGGAAGGCCACGGGCTCCTGGCCGCCAAGACGGTCGTGGTGACCGCGGCCGCCGGCACGGGCATCGGATCGGCCGTCGCCCGCAAGGCCATCGAGGAAGGCGCCACCGTCCTCATCTCGGACTTCCACGAACGCCGGCTGGGGGAGACCGCTGACCGGCTCGAGGAGGAGACGGGCACGCGCCCGGACACCCAGGTCTGCAACGTCACCGACGAGGCGCAGGTCCAAGCGCTGGTCGCTGCTGCGGTCGAGCGCCTCGGCCGCCTCGATGTGATGATCAACAACGCGGGGCTTGGTGGGTCAGCGGCCGTGGTCGAAATGACCGACGAGCAGTGGTCGACCGTGCTCGACGTCACCCTCACCGGAACCTTTCGCTGCACCCGTGCGGTGCTGAAGCAGATGTACGAGCAGGGCGGCGGCGTCATCGTGAACAACGCCTCGGTGCTCGGGTGGCGGGCCCAGGCCGAGCAGGCCCACTACGCCGCCGCCAAGGCCGGGGTGATGGCCTTCACGCGCTGTGCCGCCATCGAGGCCGCGCCTCACGGAGTCCGGATCAACGCGGTCGCACCGAGCCTGGCGATGCACCCGTTCCTCGCCAAGGTCACGACCGACGAGTTGCTCGCCGAGCTGACCGAGCGCGAGGCGTTCGGTCGCTACGCCGAGCCGTGGGAGATCGCCAACGTCATGATCTTCTTGGCCAGCGACTACTCCAGCTACCTGACCGGCGAGGTCATCTCCGCCAGCTCCCAGCACCCGTGATGGCAAGGACGACGACATGGCCGTGACCACCTTCGACGGGATCGACGCGGTGCGAGCTGCCGTCGGCACGCACCTCGGCCACAGCGAGTGGACCACGGTCACCCAGGAGCAGGTGGACACCTTCGCCGAGGCCACCGGGGACTTCCAGTGGATCCACGTCGACGTCGAGCGGGCCAACGCGGAGTCTCCCTTCGGCGGGCCCATCGCTCACGGGTACCTGACCGTGTCGCTGACGAACCTCTTCCTGCCCCAGGTCGTGGACGTGCAGGGGGTCTCCGCCGGCATCAACCGGGGGACGGGCAAGATCCGGTTCCCTGCTCCGGTCCCGGTCGGCTCGCGCCTGCGCGCCGGGGTCGAGCTGGTGGTGGTCGACGATGTGGAGCGCGACGGGGTCCTCACGGGCATCGACACCACGATGATCATCACGGTCGAGCGCGAGGGCGGCGACAAGCCCGTGTGCGTGGTCGAGAGCCTCAGCCGGTACCTGGCCTGAGCCCACGGGTCGACTGCGCCGACGAAGTCGGATGGGGGTGCGGATCTGACGCCGAGGTACCCGCTGGGGGGTTCCCCCAGGAAGATCTGGGGGAACTCGCCCACGGCCAAATCGGACATGTGAGCCGACCATGGCTCCATGACCGACACCACGCCCCATCATCCCTGGATCTCCTCTGACGGCAGCCCGCCCCCCTCGGGACCGCCGTCCGGAGGTCCGGTCCGACCCGAACGATCGCGGCCGCCCGTCGGCCTGCAGAACCTGCTGCTCGGCCTGGGCACGGCCCTCGTGGCGATCTCGGTCGTGGTCTTCACCGCCGTGAACTGGAGTCAGCTCGACGCCAGCGTCCAGGGCCTGATCCTCGTCGCCCTCACCGCGGTCGCGGGCGCCGCCGCCACCGTGGCCGCACGACGGCAGATGCCGTCCACCTCCGAAGCCCTTGGAACCGTGGCGGTGCTGCTGGGATTAGCTGACGTCCATGCGTTCCGCGTGGGTCTCGCCCCGGCCGCCGACCCCTGGCTGTTCTGGGCCGGCGGTCTCGGCGTCGTCACGCTGCTCGCCGCCACACTGGGTCGGGTCAGCACGATCCGGGCGCCGCAGATCGCTGCCGGAGTCCTCGCCCAGGTTCCGCTCCTGTGCATCCTGCGATCGGTCGAGACGTCGGTGTCGTTCGCTCAGCTCGCCGTGGTGGGGCAGGCCTTCGGCGTGCTCGTGGCGGCCGATCGCCTGAAGGGTCCGCAATGGGCCCGCCGGGCCGCCTCCGCGTGGGCCCTGTCGCTCGCACTCCTCTTCACGGCAGCGACGGTGCTCGATTCGCTCATCGGCGAGGTCTTCGCCGATGCCGATCCCCACCGCGGTGCCACCGGGATCTGCCTGGCGGCCGCTGCCGCGCTCGCCCTGTTCGCGGCCTGGCTGCGGGCGGAGTCCGTCGGGATCCGCTTGGCGGCGCTCTGCGGCGCCACCGCCCTCGGGTTGGGTGCGGTGTGGTTCGCCTCGATGGAGCAGACCAGCTTCGGGACCTCGGTTGGCCTGGTCGCCCTCGCGGCCTCGCTGGTCCTCCTGTTGGGTCGGCGTGTTCCGAAGGAGTGGGGCGAGGTCCCGGCCGTGACGGCCGGGGTGATCGGCGCCGGTTCGGTGCTCCCCGTTGCGGGCGCCATGGCCTCGATGCTGGTGGCTGCCTCGACCGTGTCGGCTGACGCCTGGATGCGGTCCGGCTCGCAGGTGGCCGCCGACCTTCAGCTCGCCGAGGCGACGTCCTACGCCTCGACGGGGCTCGGCCTGCAGCTCGCGGCCATCGTCATCGCCGTGCGGGCCCTCGGTCGCCGTGGATCGCAGGTTGCGCTCGCCACGTCTGCTGCGGTCGTCGCCCTGATCGGGCTCGTCCTCAGCCCGCTGCTGCTTCCGTTCACGATCACCGCAACGGTGCTCATTGCCCTTGCCGCAGTGGTGGTCGGCGTCGTCGCAGCCGTCGTGGTCGACGCCCGACACCCCGCCACTGCGGTGGCGGTGGGGTTCGCCGGGATGGCCTACGCCTGGGCGACGCCCTGGTCGCTCGCCACTCCTGGCCTCACGTTCGCAACCTTGACCGTCGGCATCGTCGGCGCAGCCACCGTTGCGCTGGTCGCCCGCCGCGACGGTTCGGTCCCCACAGCCGTCGGAGCGGCGGTCTGGGTAGGAGCGGCGACACCGCTGTTCGCAGGTCTGGTGGCCTGGGACGCCGGGGTGTCCGTGGCGATGTCCTGGGCCATCGCAGCCACGACGGCGGCCGTCCTCAGCATCGTCGGCGTCATCCTGCTCGACCCCAAGGGAACGGCCAAGGGGGTGTCCGCGGCGATGTGCCGGGCCGTCGAGGTCACTGCGCTCACCGGCTATGCGGGAGCGCTCCTCGGTGTGATCGCACACGCCGCGCCCGGTGCCGCGTCGGTTGCCCTCGCCGCGGGCGTCCTCGGATTCGGCCTCCACGCCATGCGGCCCGGGCGGCTCCTCGCCGGACTGGCCGCGGCGATCGAGCTCCTCGCCCTCATCTGGCTGCAGCTCGGCCAGGCCGACGTGACGACCGTCGAGGCGTACACCCTGCCGCTGGCCCTGGTGCTGTTGGCCGTCGGTGCCATCGGCGCCCGCCTCGACCGCTCCGGTGGCGGCGAGCCCGGATCGTGGATCACCTACGGACCGGCGCTGGTCGTGGGCCTGGCGCCCACGGTGTGGCTGGCCTTCACCGAGACGGGCTCGCTCCGGCCGCTTGCCGGGCTTGTGGCCGGGGCCTTCGTGCTGATCGGTGGCGTCACATGGGGCAAGCGGGCGCTGGTCGACGTGGGCACGGTGACCGTCGTCGCCCTCGGCCTCCAGCAGATCGCCCCCGTCGTCGGCGAGATCCCGAACTGGGCCACGATCGGAGCGACCGGCGTCGTGCTGATCGCGGTCGGCGCCACCTTCGAGCAGCGTCGACGGGACCTCAAGGCGGTCCTGCGCAAGTACTCCGCCCTCACCTGAGGTCGGGTCGCGGCCTGCTGGTCATCAGGCGGCGAAGGTCGATGCGGTGATCACCCCTCCGGGCGTGGTCACCGCATCGGCGCGACCATGGGGCGATGAGCGACGTCCACCAGTGCCCCTTCTGCGAGCTCCGCTTCGTGAACCTCGCCGAACTGCAGTTCCACATCCAGCTCGACCATCCCGAACGAGAAGTCCCCGAGCGGGAGTACTGACTGGCCTCCGGCGGATGGCTACTTGACGAGGAGGACCGAGGAACCGTGGCCGAAGAGGCCCTGGTTGGCGGTGAGACCCGAGGTGGCGCCCTCGACCTGGCGGCCGGTGGCCTGGCCGCGGAGTTGCCAGGTGACCTCGCAGATCTGGGCGATGGCTTGGGCGGGGACGGCCTCACCGAAGCAGGCGAGTCCACCGCTCGGGTTGACCGGGATGCGTCCGCCGAGCTGGGTGTCGCCGTCGTTGAGGAGCCGCTCGGCTTCGCCCTGCTTGCAGAGGCCGATGTCCTCGTACCAGTCGAGCTCGAGGGCGGTGGAGAGGTCGTACACCTCGGCCAGCGAGAGGTCCTCGGGGCCGATGCCGGCCTCTTCGTAGGCAGCGTGGGCGATCGACTGCTTGAAGGTGCGCTCGTTGCGGGCGACGACCGCCGTCGAGTCGGTGGCCATGTCGGGGAGGTCGATGATCGTGTTCGGATACGTGGGCGTCACCGTCGAGACCCCGGCGACCCGGACCGGTGCACCCGCCGAGCCGGCGTGGCGCTTGGCGAAGTCCATCGACGTGAGGATGACGGCTGCGCCTCCGTCCGAGGTGGCGCAGATCTCCAGCAGGTGCAGCGGATCGGCGACCATGGGCGAGGCGAGGACGTCGTCGACCGACACCGCCTTCTGGAAGCGGGCGTTGGGGTTGGCCAGGCCGTTGGTGGCGTTCTTGACCTTCACCTTGGCGAAGTCCTCGCTGGTGGCGCCGTAGAGGTCCATCCGGCGACGGGCGGCGAGCGCGAAGTAGGTCGGGTTGGTGGCCCCGACGAGCCGGAAGCGCAGCCAGTCGGGGTCGTTCGGGCGATCCCCGGCGTTGGGGGCGAGGAAGCCCTTGGGGGTGGTGTCGGCACCGACCACGAGGGCGACATCGCACAAGCCGGCCAGGATGCGAGTCCGGGCGGCCTCGAGGGCCGTCACGCCCGAGGCGCAGGCGGCATAGGACGACGCCACCCGGGCGCCGGTCCAGCCGAGGGCCTGGGCGAACGTGGCGCCGGAGACGTAGCCCGGGTATCCGTTGCGCATGGTGTCGGCACCGGACACGAAGTCGACGTCGCTCCAGGCGATCCCGGCATCTCGCAGCGCGTCTTGAGCCGCGGCGACGCCGTACTCGACGAAGTTGCGGCCCCACTTGCCCCAGGGGTGCATGCCCACGCCGAGCACCGCCACGTCGTTGCTGCCGGCCATCAGGCCACCTCTCCCTCGGTCGCCACGGGCTGCCACTTCCAGATCAGGTGGTCGGTGTCGTCGTCGCGGAACAGCACGTCGACCACCAGCTCCATGCGCTGGCCGACCCGGAGGTCCTCGACCGAGACGCCGGCCGTGACCTGGCCCATGATCACCAGTCCTTCGTCGGCCAGCTCGACCGCCGCGATGCAGAACGGCTCGTGCTCATCGGTGGGCACCACGTAGGGCGGGGGCGGCTGGTAGCGGGCATCGGTGTAGCTCCACACGGTGCCGAAGCGCGACAGGCGGACTTCGTCGAACTCGGTCCCGACGCATGCCGGGTTGGGGCAGCCGTAGTTCGCCTTGGGGAAGACGTAGGTGCCGCACGACGTGCACTGCTGGCCCAGCAGGGCCGGCTCCGGGTCGGCCGTGAACCAGCCTTCGGAGCCCAGCGCCGGCGCTCGGGTGTTGGTGGTCATGCGGGCCCCTGGTGTTCGCGGATCACGGTTTCTGATGGTACGTCAGAAACTGAGGACCGGAACAACATCAGCCCGCCCGACCCGGCGTGCTTGCGCCGGTCCTTCACAGCGGCGAAACAAACGTGAAACGTCACCCCCGTACGTTGCTCCCATGCAGGTCGAGATGGTCCGATGGCCCGCCGAGGAAGCTCGGTTGGCGGAGATCCGCATCTCCGGCCAGGCACGCCTGGTGCTCGTGCCGGAAGGGGTGGCACCGCCGTTGACCTCCGACCCGCTCGAGGACTGGGTGCGCCTCCCCGCCTCAGACGAGGACGTACGGGCTCGCGTCCGTGTCTTGGAGGACCGGGCCCGGGGTGCCGAGGAAGCCAACATCCCCGAGCTCGACGAGAACGGCCTGCTCCGACTGGGCGGACAGTGGGTATCGTTGCCGCCCGTCGAGCATCGCCTCATGGGCGTGCTCCTCGACCGGTATCGAGCCGTCGTCAGCCGCGACGCCCTCGCCCGGGCCGGCTGGCCCGATGGGATCCCCGGCCGCAACGTCCTCGACGTCCACATCGTCCGCCTCCGCCGCCGCCTCGGCCCGCTCGGCCTGGTCATCCGAACCGTCCGCTCCCGCGGCTACTTGCTGGAAGCCGCGCCGTAGGGGGTCCTCGTCCCGCGCGGCAGACTGGCTCCCATGCGGATCTTCCGGCATCGGCGGGACTACGAGCTTCCGGAGGACTGGGAGGACCAGGTCGCTGCGGTGGTCGTGCGATGGTTCGATTACTCGGTCGAGGAACGGACGGCGCTCCGGGACCTGATCGTCCGGTTGCTGGAGGAGAAGCGGTGGGAGGCGGCCAACGGCTTCACCCTCACCGAGGAGATGCGGCTGATCATCAGCGTCCAGGCCGCCATGCTCATCCTCGGTCTCGGTTGGAGCGCCTACCGCAAGGTCCGGAACATCATCGTCCACCCCACCACCCTCGTCCTGCACGGCGAGCGCGCCTCGGCGTCGGCGACCGGACTGGTGACCGATGAGCCGATGGCGATCCTCGGTCAGGCGGATCACGAGGGCGGACCCGTGGTCCTGGTGTGGGACGAGGCGGCGCGCAACGCCCGGCACCCCGAGCGTGGCTTCAACGTGGTCTTCCACGAGTTCGCCCACAAGATCGACATGCTCGACGGTGTGGTCGATGGCACCCCGCCGTTGGCGACGATGGAGCTGCACGAGCGCTGGGTCGCCGCCTGCACCGCCGAGTTCGAGGCCATCCGTGCAAACCGGGGCAGCCACCTCCTACGGGACTATGCCGGCACCAACGCCGGCGAGTTCTTCGCCGTGGTCACCGAGGTCTTCTTCGGCCAGGGTGCCGCCCTCCAGCAGGACCGCCCTGAGCTCTACGCCGTGCTGTCGGAGTTCTACCGCCAGGACCCGGCCGCTCGCGAGCGCGCCAACCGCTGACCCGCACCCTCGTTACGCATGGACGTTCCTTCACGCAACGGGTCAGCCGCGCTGCTGGTCGAAGAAGGCGAGGCGTTCGCCGCCGCCGTGAACGGTGAGGTTGGCACCGCTGACGAAGGACGCCAAGGGACTGGCGAGCCAGGCAACGGCGTTGCCGACGTCTTCGGGCTCTGCCACCCGGCCGAGCGGGACCGTGGCCGAGACGGTGGCGGCGCCCTCGGGGCCGCCGTAGTAGTCCTCGAAGATCTCGGTGCGGACCATGCCGGCCGACACCATGTTCACCCGGACCTTGGGCGCCCACTCCATGGCGAGGCTGGTGGTGAGGCTGAGCAGGCCGGCCTTGGCGGCGCCGTAGACGGCGGTGCCGGGGGAGGGGCGCAGGCCCGAGAGCGATCCGATGTTGACGATCGATCCGCCATCTTCCTGGGCTTGCATCACGGCATTGGCGGCCTGAGACACGTGCAGGGCTGCCGTGAGGTTGAGGCCGAGGACCTTGTCGCTGAAGCGGGGCGATGCGGTTGCGGCGTCGGTCCCGGGCGAGCCGCCGGCGTTGTTGACCGCCAGGTGCAGGCCCCCCAGTTCGCCGACGACTTCGGCGACCATGGCTTGCACCGACTCGGGCTCCCGGACGTCGGCCGCCACGAACAGCACGCCGTTGGGCAGCACCCCGGGCTCGGGGGTGCTGCGTCCGCACACCGCCACCGTCGCACCCGCTGCCAGCAGCCGGTCGGTGATGCCCCGACCCACGCCTCGGGCTCCGCCCGTCACCAGCGCCACCTGTCCGGCAAGGTCGATCTCGATCGTCACGGCCGAAAGGGTGGCACATCCGGCCGCCCGCCCACTCGGATCGAACTTTCCGCGATCGTGGTGGCAGGGCAACGTGACAGGTGGCAGGGCAACGACCGTCACGAAAAGTTCGGGGGGTTGGAGGGCGGGGGCTACGGTGGCCGCCGGAATCTGACGACCCATCAGAAAGGCCCGAGATGGGCATCACGTCGACGGTCCACCCCAGCGGCATCGCCGAGGTGGTCATGGACAACCCGCCGGTCAATGCCCTGAACGTGGCGGGCTGGTTCGAGCTGGCCACCATCGTGCGCGGGCTCGGCGAGCAGGATGAGGTTCGCGTCGTCGTGCTGCGCGCCGAGGGCAAGGGGTTCAACGCCGGCGTGGACATCAAGGAGATGCAGGCGACCGAGGGCTACGCCGCCCTGATCGGAGCGAACCGGGGCTGCTTCGAGGCCTTCGCCGCCGTGTACGAGTGCAAGGTGCCGGTGATCGCTGCGGTCAACGGGTTCTGCGTGGGCGGCGGCATCGGGCTCATCGGCAACGCTGACGTGATCATCGCCGCCGACGACGCCACGTTCGGCCTGCCTGAGGTGGACCGGGGCGCGCTGGGCGCGGCGACGCACCTGAGCCGTCTCGTGCCGCAGCACAAGATGCGGGCGATGGTCTACACGTCGGCCACGGCGACGGCGCAGGAGCTGCATGCGTTCGGCTCGGTCCTTGAGGTCGTGCCGCAGGCCGAGCTGCGGGACGCAGCCATGGCCGTGGCCGAGCAGATCGCCGCCAAGTCGCCGACGGTCATCCGGGCAGCCAAGGAGTCGCTCAACGGGATCGACCTGTGGGACGTCAAGCGGTCGTACCGGTTCGAGCAGGGCTTCACCTTCGAGCTGAACCTGTCGGGCGTGGCCGACGAGCACCGCGACGCCTTCGTCGCCAAGCGAGACACGGACGTGACCAAGTGAGCGAGACCGAGACCTTCCCGGCGCCCAGGGACAAGTGCCTGACCGAGGGGGAGGTGGTCGCCCAGCTGAGTAGCGGGATGACCATCGGCATCGGCGGGTGGGGGAGCCGGCGCAAGCCGATGTCGCTCGTGCGGGCCATCCTCCGCAGCGACCTCACCGACCTGCACCTGGTCACCTACGGCGGCCCCGAGGTCGGCATGCTCTGCGCCGCCGGCAAGGTGTCGCACCTCACGTTCGCCTTCGTCTCGCCCGACGTCGGTCCCGCCGCCGTCCTCGAGCCGCACTTCCGGGCGGCCCGCCAGTCGGGCGCCATCGGCTGCACCGAGCTCGACGAGGGCATGTTGCTGCTCGGGCTCCAAGCGGCGGCGTGGCGCGTCCCGTTCCTGCCGACGCGCGTCGGCCTCGGCTCGGACCTGCACCTGGTCAACCCTGCGCTCAAGACGGTTACGTCGCCCTACGACGACGGCGAGGAACTCATCGCCCAGCTGGCGATCCACCTCGACGCCGCCCTCTGCCACCTCAACGTGGCCGACGAGCGGGGCAACGCTGCGTTCCGCGGTCCCGACCTCTACTTCGACGACCTGCTCCTGCAGGCCGCAACCCAGCGGTACGTGTCGACCGAACGGATCGTGCCCTCGGGCGACCTGCTCGATGCGGCCGGGGACATCACCCGGCTGCGCATCAACCGGCTCTTCGTCGACGGGGTCATCGAGGCGCCCAACGGTGCCCATCCCACCTCCTGCGAGCCCGAGTACGGCCGAGACGAGGCGTTCCAGAAGATGTACCTGGGGACCGCCAAGGAGGCCGAGGCGTGGGACGCGTTCCGGTCCGACTGGCTGTCGTTCCCGACTGAAGCCGATTACCAGGCCGCCCTGGCCGCCCTGGCCGCACGCACCGAGGGAGACGCCTGATGTCCGACACCCTGTCCTCGCTCGTGACCCGGGCCGACGTCTGCGCGGTTGCCGTCGCCGACTGCTTCCGGGGTGACGGCGAGCTGCTTGCCAACCCCATCGGCACCATCCCCATGATCGGCGGCCGCCTGGCCCGGGCGACCTGGGAGCCCGACCTCGTGATGACCGACGGCGAGGCCGCCCTCATCGCCAACGACGAAGCGGTGCCCGCCGTTGCGGACCGCCGCTACGAGACCTACAACCCCTACCGCACGATGTTCGACATCGTCTGGAGCGGCCGGCGCCACGTGATGATGGGCGCCACGCAGGTCGACCGGTTCGGCAACCAGAACATCGCTGGTCTCGGTGGCACGCCCACCCAACCCCGAACCCAACTCCTCGGGTTCCGGGGCGCGCCGGGCAACACGATCAACGACACGACCTCCTACTGGGTGCCCCAGCACGGCCCTCGGGTGTTCGTCGAGCACGTCGACATCGTCACCGGGATCGGATACGACCGGGCTGCGGCCCTCGGCCCGGACGCGTCGCGCTTCCACGAGATCCGCCGGGTCGTGTCCAACCTCGGGGTGTTCGACTTCGAAACGCCCGACCACGCCATGCGGGTCCGTTCGATCCATCCGGGTGTCACCGTCGACGAGGTGGTCGCCGCCACTGGCTTCGAGCTGGTGATCCCCGACGACCTGCCCACCTCCCGGCTGCCCACCTCCGAAGAGCTCCGCCTCCTCGCCGAGGTCATCGACCCCAAGAACACGCGCCTCCGCGAGGTCCCCGAACCCGATTGACCCCACGAGTGACCCCACCTACCTGAACGTCGTGTGGCATCGGTCCAAGAGTGAGCCAGATCCACACGACATTCGGTCAGGGTGGCGCAACCGTCGGATCCGATTGGCGACGCTGAGGGTCGCCTCGCGCCTACGCTCCGCCCCGTGGCGAGCGATCGGTACCGGCTGCACCGGCTTCGACAGGGTGACGAATGGGCGCTGAGCACCTTGGCCAAGGGCAACGCGCGCTTCGGGGAGGACGAGGATCGACCTTGGGTCCCGCCGCTGTCGAGCGACGAGGCCAGCGAGTTCGTCAACGATCCACGGACCATCTGCGTGGTCGCCATCCACATGGAGACCAACCACATGGCCGGCTTCATCTACGGCGGGGTCCTGTACCGACGCCATACGAAGCTGCGGCACCTGTGCGTGTACGAGCTCGGCATCGACATCGACCACCGCAACCAGGGCGTCGGCAAGATCCTCCTCGAAGGCATCGGCGCCGAGGCCCGGCAGATGGGTATCGACCGTGGCTTCGCGTTTGCCGCCTCCAGCGACAAGGAAGCCCGGGCGATCTACGACAGTGCTGGCGGTCAGCACAGCGCCGGCACCGAGATCCTCTACGGCTTCGAGTTCTGACCCGCTCCGTCGTACGCTGCGGGCCATGTCTGACGGGTCATCAGAAACGGCTTCCAGCTCGCCCCCCGAAGGCGGAGGCGATGTGCTGCGGACGCGGCTGGTCGAGCTCCTCGGGTGTCGGTACCCCATCGTTCAGACGGGGATGGGGTGGGTGTCGGGCGCCAACCTGACCGCAGCGACGAGCGCGGCGGGCGGGTTCGGGATCCTGGCGTCGATCACGATGACCAGCGACCAGTTCGCCGAAGCCGTGCACACGGTGAAGGAGCGCACCGATGCGCCCTTCGGCGCCAACTTCCGGGCCGGTCAGCCCGATTTGGACGAGCGCATCGCCTTCGCCACCAAGGAGGGGATCCGGCTGTTCTCGTTTGCCGGGGCGCCCACCAAGGACGCCATCGCCAAGATCCACGATGCCGGCGGCCTGGTCATGCCCACCGTGGGCGCTCGGCGCCACGCCGAGAAGATGGCCGAATGGGGCGTCGACGCCGTCATCGCCCAAGGCGGCGAGGGCGGCGGCCACACCGGATCGGTCCCGACCTCGCTGCTGCTCCCGCAGGTGGTCGAAGCGGTCGGCGCCCAGATCCCCGTCGTGGGCGCCGGTGGATTCCACTCGGGTCAGGGGCTCGTCGCCGCCCTGGCATACGGCGCCGACGGCATCGCCATGGGTACCCGCTTCCTGCTCACCGCGGAGAGCCGGGTACCGGACTCGATCAAGGGCGACTACACGAAGGCGTCGGTGTTCGACACGGTGGTCACGACGTCGCTCGACGGTGCGCCGCAGCGGGTGATCCGCACCGAGCTGATCGACGGGCTGGAGAAGGCGTCGATCGTGACCCGGATGCCGAAGGCCGCCCTCAAGGCCCTCGCGTTCCGCAAGCAGACCGGCACGTCGCTCAAGGACCTGTGGGCCGAGGGCATGGCCATGCGCAAGAGCCAGGACCTGACGTGGGCCCAGCTCGCGATGGCTGCCAACGCCCCCATGCTGATCAAGATCGCGCTGGTCGACGGCGACGCCTCGGTCGGCGTGCTCCCCACCGGCCAGGTCACCGGCGTCATCGACGACCTCCCCACGGTCGCCGACCTCCTTGAGCAGATCATCACCGACGCCCGTACCACCCTCGCCCGCCTCGGCGCCTGAGCCACCCACCCCCACGGCGTGGGCGCCGACCGTCCGGAGGCGACGGTTCGTCCGAGTGGCGCATGCAGGGGGACGAATAGGGGTGCGTCAACCGCTCTGGGCGACGGTTCGTGCACGCGACGCAGCAATCGGGGATGCTCGGGTGCTGGGGTCGGAAAAACCTGATCCGGTGCTGATGCGTTGGTAGGGGTGACATGAGCAGGGGAGCGAGGTTGGAACCTCCCGACGACCTGGCGGCGTTCTACGCCGAGCAGTTCGACCGGGTGCGCGGCTCGCTCGTGCTGTTCACCGGCAGCCGAGACGTGGGCGAGGAGCTTGCGCAGGAGGCGTTCGTGCGAGCGTGCCAGCACTGGGAGAAGGTCCGGGCCATGGATGCGCCGGGCGCATGGGTGCATCGGGTGGGCATCAACCTGGCGATCTCCCGGGGTCGCAGCCTCCAGTCCGAGCGGCGTGCCCACCGTCGGTTGCCGGCCGAGCATCCCCTTGCGTTGCCGGATGACGCTGGTGGCGGTGAACTCCGGCAGGCGCTGCTCGCGCTCGGACCCGATGAACGAGCGGTCGTGGTGCTGCGCTTCTACGGCGACCTGTCCGTTGCTCAGGTCGCCGATATCTTGGCCATCCCCGAAGGCACGGTGAAGACGCGGACGCGCACCGGGTTGGCGGCGCTGCGGTCGTCCGGTGTGGCCGCGGCATCTGCGCACGACGAGGCCGTCGAGGAGCAGGCCCGATGAGCGAGGAGCTGCGCCGGGCGATGGACGCGGAGGCCGGAGCAGGCCCTTCCCCAGAGGTCGGCGGCGTATGGCGCGCCGGTCGACGCCGGCGGGCGCACCGCCGTTGGCTCGCGGCGGGGGGCGCGACGGCGGCCATGGTGCTCGCGTTGGGCGTCGGCATACGGATCGTCTCGACCGACGATGCCGAGTCGGTCCGCGCTGGCGCAGCATCGGCCAGCTGCGACCCGATGCCACGATCGAACTCGGGGCCGACGATCTTCGTCCCGGACTCTGGGCCGGCAGACCCGCTGCGGGCCCCGAAGACGCCGGCGGCCATGGTGCACGGAGGCGGATCCGAGCACTTGCGTCGGCCGCAGGTTGTTGCACGAGTGAAGGTGCTCAGCACGAAGGAGCTCGTGCCTCGCGATGACTACTTGATGAGTCCAGCGCCACGGCGCGAGATCCGAGCGCGGGTGGAGGTGATCGAGCCGGTGTTCGGTGCGAAGGCCGGCGATCGCTTCACCATCTCCAACGCCGGCTTCGCGTGGCAGCTCAGCGACCTGAGAAACGCCAAGAAGAGCGTGACGCAGCAGATCGACGATTTCCAGGCCGAGATCGACCGGCTCAACCGGCCACTCGCCGAGTTGGACCGGGTAATTGCCACAACCGATCCAAACGCTCCGGAGTACGAAGACCTGATCGCGCAGCGCCAAAGGCTCAAGGAGTCGACAGATCTGCAGCGAACGTCGGCCCAGAAACAGCTCAACGACTACCAGCAGCGCTTGCAGGTCCTCCAGCTGAGTGAGCGTCTCACTTCGTCGATGCCGGTCGGCACAGCCTGCCACCGCTTCGAGGTCGGTGACGATCTGGTTGTGGCCCTCGTGCGGACGAATGGGAAGGGCCCGTACGAGCTGACCGGACCGAGCAGCTTCTTCCTCGTCGATGGCGATGGGTTCTCCGACGAGCTCGACGCCGCCCGTCGTTCGGTCCCAGGCTGGACGGACAGCCAGCTCCTCCGTCTCGCCCGGGAGTCGTCGGTCGATGAATTCCTCGAGCGCCTTCGCCAGGCTGCCGACGACTGACACCCCTCGGGAGACCGGGGCAGACGTTCGATGCTCGCGGTTGCCCCGCAACCACGTACGTCGGAAGTTCGTTCGGGTGGGAGCGATGCTCGCCTTGGTTCTGAGACCTGACGGGGCGTCAGATACGCTCCGGATCGTATGGACCTGACCTGGAGCGCTGATGAGGACGCCTTTCGCGCCGAGGTGCGGGTGTGGCTCGAGACCGAGCTGGCGGCCTGGCGGGCGCGCCACGACGACCGGATCCTGAGCGGCGACACCACCGAGGGGTTCGCCCAGCACCTCGACTGGGAACGGACGCTGTTCGCCGCCCGGTATGCGGTGGTGAGCTGGCCGGAGGCGTTCGGTGGGCGGGCCGCCAGCCGATGGCAGTGGATCATCTTCGAGGAGGAGTACTACCGGGCGGGCGGGCCCCAGCGGGTCACCCAGAACGGCATCTTCCTGCTGGCCCCGACGCTCTTCGAGTTCGGCACCGAGGAGCAGCAGGCCCACATCCTTCCTCGCATGGCCGGTGCCGAGGACCTGTGGTGCCAGGGCTGGTCCGAGCCCAACGCCGGTTCTGACCTGGCCAGCCTGACCTGCAAGGCCACCCGCGACGACGAGCGCGGCGGCTGGGTGCTCGACGGTCAGAAGACCTGGACGACCCGGGGCGCCTTCTGCTCGCACCTGTTCGGCCTCTTCCGGACCGATCCCGAGTCGCAACGCCACAAGGGGCTCACCTACCTGCTGGTTCCGCTCGACCTCGACGGCATCACCGTGCGGGGCTTCGGCCGCCTCGATGGCGACGAAGGGTTCGCCGAGGTGTTCTTCGACGGAGCGTTCCTGCCAGACGACGCCATCCCCGGCGGCGTCGTGCTTGGAGGCGAGGGCGAGGGCTGGTCGGTCGCCATGGCCACCACCTCGTCCGAGCGGGGGCTCACCTTGCGGGCCCCTGGTCGGTTCACCGCCACGGCTGAACGCCTGGTCGGTCTGTACCGAGAGCGCTCGCGGTTGGCTGCGGCCGACGACCTCGACCCCGGTCTCCGTGACCGCGTGGTCCAGGGCTGGATGGAGGCCGAGGCGTACCGGCTCCAGACCCTCCAGACGGTCACCGACGATGCCGAGGGTCGCAGCGCAGGTGCTGCCAGCAGCTTCGTGAAGCTGTGGTGGTCCGAGCTCGACGTGAAGCTCAACGAGACCGCGCTCGACATCCTCGGTCCCGAGGCCGAGCTCGACGGGCCGTGGAGCAAGGGCTGGCAGTTCGCTTTGTCCGGCCCGATCTACGCCGGCACCAACGAGATCCAGCGCAACATCGCCGCCGAGCGCGTCCTCGGCCTCCCGAGGAAGTAGGCGACGACATGAGGTTCGCCTTCACCGATGACCAGCTGGCCTTCCGCGACGCAGTGGCCGACCTCCTCGCCAAGGAGTGTCCGCCCGAGGTCATCCGCGCCGCCTGGCCCGACGGCACCAACGCCCACGGTGCTCGCAAGGGCGAAGGGGCCCGGGCCGATGCCGGCCGCGTCGCCAAGGTGTGGACCGACCTTGCCGAGATGGGCGTCCTCGGCATCGGGGTGTCCGAGGCCAACGGCGGCCTGGGCATGGCCGAAGACGATTGGGTCCTGCTGGCCGAGGAGACCGGCTACGCCGCGCTGCCGCACCCCTTCGTGGAGACGGCGTGCGTGGTGGCCCCGCTGCTCGACGACACCGATGATCCGCACGGCGTGCTGGCCGAGCTGCTCGATGGATCGCGCCAGGCCGGTGCCGTCCCGCTGACGAGCGCGCTCGTGCCGTGGGGCGATGCCATCACCTACCTCGTGAGCCTCGATCGCGGCCGCGGCGCTGATGCCGGGTGGGTCGCCCGGCGCATCGAAGGCGGATTCGCCGTCGGCGACACGCCCGAGCAGCGGCGGACGCTGGCCGAGGCGGTCGACGCCGGCCGCCGGGTCGTGGAGCTCGGCGCCTGGCAGTCCGACAAGGGCTTCGCCATGGGCACGGTGGCGGAGCGGGCGTTCGACCGGGGTGCGCTCGGCACCGCTGCCCAGCTCGTCGGCCTCGGCCGTCGGATGCTCGACCTGACCGTGGCCTACGCCGCCGAGCGCAAGCAGTTCGGCGTCGCCATCGGCACCCAGCAGGCGGTCAAGCACCACCTGGCGGACGCCGCCATGAAGCTGCGCTTTGCCGCTCCGGTGGTCTACGCCGCGGCGTGGGAGCTGAGCACCGGGGCACCGACGGCGAGCCGCACGGTCTCCACCGCGAAGGCGCTGGCCTCGGACGCCGCGCGGTTCACCGCAGCGCAGGCGCTCCAGTGCCACGGTGCCATCGGGTACACGGTCGAGTACGACCTGCACCTGTACCTCAAGCGGGCCGAAGCCCTCAGCCGCAGCTGGGGCGACGCGTCCTGGCACCGCCGCCGCGTGGCGACCGCCCTCGGCATCTGAGGGCCAGCGACGCCGGTCGGACCCGTCGGGATCGGCCGCGGGTCCCGGCTTCAGTCCATGGGTACGACGGTGGGTCCCCCGAGCACGTTCGCGGCGTTGGCGAACGACGTCGAGCTGGCCGGCATGCCCCCGTCGAAGTACCAGATGCGGGTCGTGGGGTTCGTCGACAGCGACAAGTCGGTGAGGCCGTCCTTGTTGAAGTCTCCCGCTCGCACCACGTAGGTGCCACCGATGTTGGGTGGCTCCTGCTCCGAGACGTCGGCACCCGAGCCGGGCCCGAAGGCGAAGAGGTGTTCGGGCAGCGAGCCGGGGCCGTAGTAGAGCAGCGAGCCGTAGGTCTCCTCGAGGTACTGCCCGGGGAGCAACTGGTAGTCGCCGTCGACGTTCGGCAGGGCGCCGCTCTTGGGGTTCCCGGCGAGGTCGAAGTTCCACAGGTAGTCGGCCCCCGAGGGGCTGTAGAAGATCACGCCCTCGGGGGGAGCGCCGGCGCCTTCTAGGCCGAACACCCCGACGCTGGTGGTGTAGTCGCCGCCGATCGACACCGACTTCCCGGTGTAGGTGCCTTCGGCCCCGACCCCGTTGAAGCGCCAGATCGAGTCGGCTCCGGCCCCCGGGGCGTACCAGATGACATCGTCGGTGCCGCTGCCGTCGGTGTCCACGACGATCGGGCGGTAGGTCCCGCTCACGTTCCGGGGCATCGCAGCGTGGGAGCCGTCGTCGTGGAAGAACCAGATCCAGTCCTGGGCGGACCCGGGGGCGTACCAGAAGACGTCATCGATGCCGTTACCGTCGAAGTCGCCGACGAACGGGGTGTAGGTGCCGGACACGCTCACCGCCGTGGTCGACGACGTCGTCGTCGCGCCGACGGCATCGAGGTGCTGAATCAGGTCACCGGCGGAGCCGGGCCGGTAGATCAACAGGTCGCCGCCGGGGGTGCCATCGAAGTTGCCGGCGAGCGACTGGGAATACGGCCCACCGACGGCGAACGTACCCACCGTGCCGGTGCGCCACACCCGGTTGTTCGCCCCGGAGGTCGGGGCGAACACCAGCGCGTCGCCGGGGGCGCTGAAAGCTGCGGCCGGAGCTGGCTGCATCGTGCCGGCGAGCAGGCTCGCAGCCAGCGCCAGGGCGGCGGTCAGACGGCGGCGACGTCGGTGTGAGGACGTGGTGCTCGACATGGTCTCCCCTTCTCGCCGGTCGTCGACCGGCCCCGGGGTTGGATCGTAGGCCGGACATTCGTCCCGAGTGGGCAATCCTTCGCTCTCGCAAAGGCCAGGGCCTTGGGTCCCGTTTCTGACGGGGCGTTAGATTCGGTCTATGCCTGAGGCCTACATCGTCGACGCCGTCCGCACGCCTGTCGGGAAGCGGGGTGGGTCGCTCAGCGGCGTCCACCCGGCGGACCTCGGTGCCGCTTCCATCAAGGCGCTGCTCCAGCGCACGGGCATCGATCCGGGTGCCGTCGAGGACGTGATCTTCGGCAACGTCGACTCCGTCGGCGGCCAGGCCGGTGACATCGCTCGCACCTGCTGGCTGGTGGCCGGCGGCCCGGAGCACGTGCCGGGCACCACGGTCGACCGCCAGTGCGGGTCGGCCCAGCAGGCCGTGCACTTCGCAGCGCAGGCCGTGATGGCCGGGGTCAACGACCTCGTCGTGGCCGGTGGCGTGCAGCAGATGAGCCAGATCCCGATCAGCTCGGCGATGACGCTCGCAAGCGACCTCGGCTTCCCCGATCCGTTCACGACCTCGCCCGGATGGGTCGCGCGCTACGGGCCGAACGAGGTGAGCCAGTTCACCGGTGCCGAGATGATCGCCGAGAAGTGGGACCTGTCCCGCGAGGAGATGGAGGACTTCGCGATCGAGTCCCACACCCGTGCGCTCAAGGCCCAGGCCGACGGCCGCTTCGAAGCGGAGATCGCACCGCTCGAGGGCCTCACCCATGACGAGGGTCCCCGCGAGCCCAACGTCGAGAAGATCCGCTCGCTGCGCACCCTGGTCGAGGGCGGTCGACTCACGGCTGCCGTCGCCAGCCAGATCAGCGATGCCTCGGCCTCGATCCTGATCGCCTCCGAACAGGCGGTGAAGGACCACGGCCTCACGCCACGCGCTCGCATCCACCACATGAGCGTCCGTGGCGACGACCCCATCTTCATGCTGACGGCCCCGATCCCGGCCACCCGGTACGCGCTCGAGAAGACCGGCCTCACCATGGACGACATCGACACCGTGGAGATCAACGAGGCGTTCGCATCGGTCGTGCTGGCATGGGCCAAGGAGCTCCGACCGGACATGGCCAAGGTCAACCCCAACGGCGGTGCCATCGCCCTCGGCCATCCGCTCGGTGCCACCGGTGCCCGGCTCATGACCACGATGCTCAACCACCTGGAGCAGACGGGTGGCCGCTACGGCCTCCAGACCATGTGCGAGGGCGGCGGTCAGGCCAACGTCACGATCATCGAGCGCCTCGGCTGACCCCTTGCCCAGGCGCGCGTCCGGAGCTGCGTGAGGCTGCCGGCGCGACCGACCTCCCCCGATCGGGCAGATCGTCGGAAGTCCGCCACCCACCGAAACGCGTCAGGATCCTCAGGACAAGACGGAGAAGCGGAGGCCGGCATGCGCCTCTAGGCGCTCGATGAGGCGGTCGCCGAACGCCGTGCTCGTCGTCCAGAAGCCACCGGGGACGTCCGTGCGAGAGAGGTCCAAGAAGGCAACCGCCGTCTCGCCGAGCATCTTGGCGGTGCTGCCATATCCCGGGTCGCGGTCGCCCGTCACCTGGGTCTCGATCGTGCGTCCGTCGAACGTGGTGCCCGTGAAGCGGATGTCGAACGAGCCCTTGGCCTGGGCAGCAGGTGACGGGCCCTCGCCGGGCTTCGGCAGGACACGGGTCAACACCTTGCGGGTCGGTCCGAGCGCACCGAGGCCCATCATCGTGAGCACGCCGGCCGAGAGGCCCGACGCCTTCGCGGCGCCGAGGGGGCCCGAGCCCATCGCCATGGTCTCCCGATATCGGAACTCCTGGCCCCAGGGCCGCCCGAGTAGGGCGTGGCTCCGTTGGACCACGCGCGTGTTGACGCCCGCCATCACGAACGGCGCCAGCCACTGGCCCGTCCGCTCGTCGCGCGCCGGATGCGTCAGTTCGGGTTGGCTCGGCCCGGTGCGGTGGTCGGGCGGAGCCAGCAGGTACGGATCGGCCAGCGCCTTGCGCAAGGCGGGATCTGACGCCGCCTCCTCGAGCAGGTTGAGCATCGACGCGATGGTCCCGCCACTGGCCCCACCCTTCATCGACTCGACCCGCATGTCGATGCGAGAGCACGGCTGCCCGAACTGCTCGGTCGCTCCCTGCTGGGTGAACCACACGCCCACGTCCGAGGGGATGGAGTCGAAACCGCTGGCGTGGACGATGCGGGCACCGCTGGCTTCCGCCTCGGCGGTGTGGGCGTCGATCATCCGTCGCATCCACTGCGGTTCGCCGGTCAGATCGCAGTAGTCGGTGCCCGATGCGGCGACGGCTGCGACGAGGGGAGATCCGTAGAGGGCGTACGGACCGACGGTCGAGACAACCACGCGCGTGGATTCGGCGAGCGTGAGGAGCCCGGCGACGTCCGATGCGTCGACCACGATGCGCTCGACGTCCGCTCCCGATGAGGCCGCGACCTCGTCGAGCTTGGTGGCGCTGCGCCCGGCGATGGCCCAGCGCAGCGATCCCTCGGTCCCATGCCGTTCGACCAGGTGCCGGCAGAGGATCTGGCCGACGAAGCTCGTGGCGCCGAACACGACGAGGTCGAGGCGGCGGTCGGTGGGGGTGCTCATGCAGCGAGGCTACGGCGCTCCTGCCGGGTCAGGGCCGGGAGGATGTCACCAGTTGCCGGCCTGGGTGAGGCAGAACGGGTGGCCGCTCGGATCGAGCAGCACCCGCCAGGTCTCGCCCGGCTGGAGGGGCCTTTCGTCGGCGGACCGGAGCAGAGCCCAACCAGCCTTGGTAGGTGGGCGTCACCCCTGGTGAGTACCGGACGGACGCGGCTCGAAGAGGTAGTGGCTGACGCCGAAGTCGCGGCCGCCGCGGTAGCCCCACAGCTGGGCGCAGCCCATGAAGAAGGCCGTCCACCGGCGGTACCAGACCCGGGCTTGGCGACGCCCGGAACGGCCGCCGCCCAGGTCTGCGGCGAGCACGTCGAGGATCTCCTCGTGGTGGGCGTGGTGGTTGTCGATCCAGGCGTTGGCGGTCTTCTCGTAGTGCTCCCCGGACAGCTGCCAGTGGTCGACGCAGACGAGGTCGGACTGGAGGTGGAGGAACCAGTCGTCGCTGGGCATCAGGCCGCCGGAGAAGAAGTAGCGCCCCATCCAGTCGCGAGGGTCGTCGGCGTCGTAGGCGAAGGCCACGTCGTTCCCGGTGAAGATGTGGGTGAAGAAGCGGCCGTCGGGCGCGAGCCAGCGTGCGATCCGACCGAACAGCTCCTCGTGGTTGCTGACGTGCTCCAGCATCTCGATCGACACGATCCGATCGAACGGCCCGGGCTCGCCCAGGTCGGCCGGATCGAAGGTGGTGATGTCGGCGGTGAGCACGGTGAGGTTCTCGAGGCCCCGGCGAGCGGCCTGCGCTTCGATGAACTCGCGCTGGGTACGGGAGTTCGAGACGGCGACGATCTCGGACGCAGGCCAGCGGTCGGCGGCCCAGAGGCAGAACGATCCCCATCCGCAGCCCAGCTCCAGCACGCGCTGGCCATCGGCGAGGCCCGCCCGCTCGGCGTAGAGCTCGAGCATGGCATCCTCGGCCTCGTCGAGGATCCCGACGCCATCGGGCCAGTAGCACGACGAGTACTTCCGCTTGGCGCCGAGCACGTGGCGGAAGAAGTCGGTCGGGACCTCGTAGTGCTGCTGGTTGGCCTCGGAGGTGTGGGTGGCGACGGCACCCTTGCGCAGCCGCTCTCGCAGCGCCCTCGTGCGCAGGACCTGCTCGTCGATCGAGCCCGCCCGCTCCACCTTCAACCGGTTGCGGGTGCGCAGCGTGCACACCGCTCGCAGGACCGGATCGGGCACCAGGCCCCAGTCGAGGAGGCGAAACGAGAACGGTGTGGGGAGCCGGTCGCTCATCGCCGGACCTCGAGGGTCGAGGGGATGGAGCCCGGCCGGTCGAGAACCATCTGCACGAGCGAGACGTAGCGCTCGGCGAAGGCGGCTTCGCAGTAGGCCAGGTAGAACTCCCAGAGCCGGAGGAGGGCGTCGTCGTACCCCCGCTCGTGGGCGAGGTTCGCGTGCTCGAACAGCTGGTCGCGCCAGCGGTGGAGCGTCTCGGCGTAGTGCTGCGGGAACTCGTCGAGCTGGGTCAACCAGAAGTCGCCGGTGCGGGCGGTGGACGAGAGAATGGCCTCGACCGACGGGATGCACGAGCCCGGGAAGATGTGGCGCTTGACGAAGTCCTCGGTGTTGCGCACCCGGGCGAAGCGGTTGTCGGCGACGGTGATGGCCTGGATGGCCATGCGGCCCTCGGGCTTCAGCAGCCGGTTGCAGGTGGCGAAGAACGCGTCGTGGTCCCGCCAGTCGACGGCCTCGATCATCTCGACCGACACGAGCTTGTCGTAGGTGCCGGTGAGGTCCCGGTAGTCCTCGAGGAGGACGGTGACCTGGTCGTCGAGGCCGAGGGACGCCACCAGCTCGGTGGCGTGGCGGTGCTGCTCGACGCTGATGGTGGTGGTGGTCACCCGAGCCCCGAAGTGCTGTGCGGCGTGGACGGCCAACCCGCCCCACCCGGTGCCGATCTCGACGAGGTGCTCGCCGGGCTGCAGATCGATCGATTCGAGGAGGCGGTCGAACTTCCGCACCTGGGCCTCGGCGAGGGTGGCGTCGGGTGACTCGAACAGGCCGCACGAGTACGCCATGGTCGGATCGAGGAAGAGCTCGAAGAAGTCGTTGCCCAGGTCGTAGTGGGCGGCGATCTCCCGACGGTCGCGCAACCGGCTCGCCGGACGGAGGCGACGCCAGGTGTCGGCGACGGGGGAGGAGACCCTGGTCCAGCGGTTGCGGAGGCGATCGAACCCGTCGAGGTTTCGCACGAGGAGACGGAGCAGGCCCACGAGGTCGTCGGTGTTCCACCACCCGTCGACGTACGACTCGCCCAGCCCGCGCGAACCCTTGGTCGCCACCTCGGTCCAGACCGCCGCCGTAGACAGGCGCACCGTGACGGGCTCGCCGGTCCCGTCGCCGTGCGACGTCACGGTGCCGTCGGCCTCGATGATCGTGAGGGTGCCGGTGCGCAGGTGTTCGAGCAGGCGCAGCAGGATTGCCCGGGACCCTCGGTCGATCGCCGTGGCCTGTCCGGGGAGGGCCCGTACCTCGGTGGGTCGGATGGCGCCGGCGTGCGGATCGCGGACCAGCTCCAGGCCGCGACCGCTGTCGCGGTGGTCGGGATCGTCGGCGAAGGTCGGATCGGAGATGAGGGAGGTCACGAAGGGCTCCTGGTGGATGAGGCCGAGGTCGGGGAAGGCGGTAGAAGATCTACGGGGCAGGCCGGCGAATCGGATGCGTCGGCGGGAGGCACCAACGACGAGGTGGCCCGGCTGGCACCGACCTTGTGGGGGTGGCGGCGGAAGGGGGCGTGCTTGGCCCGCAGCTTGAGCGCTTCCCAGTAGATGCCCGCCGACACGCGCTGCGCCGGGAGCGGGTGCTGCCAGAGGGCTCGACCCATCGTCGAACGATCGAGCGGCATGCGGCGCAGGTCCAGCTCGGCGGCGAAGACGTGGTCGTCGTCGCGCCAGTCGTCCATCCGAATGGTCATCTGCTCGGCGCCCGGGCGGGAGAATGCCAGGGAGTGGTCCAGGTCGAGGTCCATGAACGGCGACACGTGGAGGGCCTTCGGGAACCGGATGGGCTGGTCGAGTTCCGCGGCGCCGATGGGCAGGACGTACGCGTGGCGCTCGTGCCAGGGGGTGTTGGTGACCTCGGCCACGAGCGCCTCTACCGCTCCACCGTCGGGCGTGAAGGCGAAGTAGAACGCGATGGGGTTGAACGACCAGCCCCAGGTGCGCAGGTGAGCCAGCATGCGGATCGGCCCGTCGGGCCGATGCCCGGTGGCCGACGTCACGGTGGCGCGGACGGCCTCGTCGAGCGGCACGTCGGGGTCGCCGTGGAAATCCTCCCGGCGGTACCGGATCGGCGCAAGCCGCCGGGCGGACCACAGCGGGTGGGCATCGAGCGCGGCGGGGAGCTCGGCCAAGTCCAGCCACGCCATGAGCACTCGGTAGTCGAAGGCGTGGCTCGGGGTACCGAAGCGAGCGTGCGACAGCGTCCCCTCGTACAGGGCGCTGTGGACCGGCGCGCTCACCGGCCCGCCTCGATCGCCCGCGCGACCTCGGCGCCCGACCGGGCGCCGTCCTCGTGGAATCCGTACCCCCACCAAGCTCCCGCCCAGTAGAGGCCGCCCCGTCCCTGGATCTCCGGGCGGCGACGCTGCGCGGAGATCGCCCGGGCGTCGAACACCGGGTGGTGGTACGGAATGCGGGCGTGGACCAGCGTGGGGTCGATGTCCTCGTCGCGGTTGAGCGTGACGCAAAGCTGGTGGCGCGAGTCCAAGCCCTGGAGCCGGTTCATGTGGTACGTCATCGTCACGCGGCGCTGGGCTCCATCGACCACCTGGACGTTCCAGCTGGCCCAAGCCCGCCGGCGAGCGGGAAGCAGACGGGAGTCGGTGTGCAGGGTCGCTAGGTTCGGCTGGTAGCGGACCGCTCCGGCGATCTCCTTCTCGTCGGGATCGGCGTCGGCGAGCAGGGCGAGCGCCTGGTCCGAGTGGGTGGCCAGCACCACCCGATCGAATGTGGTCGGTTCCTGGCCGCGAGCAGCGACCCTCAGCCCGTCGGCTGTCCGGGTCACGGAGGTCACGGGGGTCGAAGTGCGGATGCGGTCGGCGAACGGCCGAGTCAGGGCGGTGACGTAGGCCTGCGAACCGCCGGTCACGGTGCGCCACTGCGCCTGGTCGCCGAGCGAGAGCATGCCGTGATTGTGGAGGAACCGACAGAACGTGGCTACCGGGAATCGGTCAACGGTGGCGGGGTCGGCGGACCAGACGGCCGCAGCCAGTGGAACCAGGTACCACTCGAAGAAGCGCTTGGAGAACCCGTGGGACCGCAGGACGTCGCCCACGGGCTCGAGTTCGTCGACCTCGATCGTCCCGGCGAGGACGCGCTGGCCGAGGCGGTTCCATCGCAGGATCTCTGCGACCATCCCGAGGAACCGGGGACTGACGGCGTTGCGCGGCTGGGCGAAGAGCCGAGCAAGGTTCGTACCCCACTCCAGACCGTTGCGCTCGTCGGTGATCGCGAGCGACATGTCGCTGGGCTGGGTGGCCACCCCGAGCTCCGAGAGCAGGCGGGTGAACACCGGGTAGTTGCGGTGGTTGAAGACGATGAACCCGGTGTCGACGTTCCAGGTGCCGTCGTCGAGGTGCACCGGGATGGTGTTGGCATGGCCGCCGACCCGGTCGTCGGCCTCGAAGACGGTGAGGTCGTGACGTGGGTGCAGGTGGTGGGCGGCGGTCAGCCCCGAGATGCCGGAGCCGATGATGGCGATGCGCACAGTGGGGTCCTCGGCGTTTGCAGTGTCTGCACGGTGTACGTCGACACCTACCTAGACGGATGACCCATGATGCGACGCACCGGCGCTCGCCGCCGACGAACACGGCGATGGGTCGTCAGCGCGAGGAAGTCGGCGAGGAGCGGGTAGTCCGGGTGATCGACGAGCAGCACTCAGCGAGCTTCGCGCTCGTAGCTGGTTCCTAGGGCCGCCGGGGCGCCGACGCGCCGCCGGGCCCAGCCAGTGGAGACGATGACGAGCACGATGATGGTCATCAGGTAGGGCAGCGAGTCCAGCAGTTGGGTCGACACCTGGACGTTGCGGGCCTGGAGGGTCAGACCGAGGCTGGAGAAGGCGCCGAACAGGTAGGCGCCCACCAAGATGAGCTCCGGACGCCAGAAGCCGAAGATCACCAGGGCGAGCGCGATCCAGCCCCGTCCGCCGGTCACACCGTCGGACCACAGCGGGATGATGGCGAGCGGGAAGAACGCTCCGCCGAGGCCGGCGAGGGTGCCGCCCACCACCGTGTGGACGTAGCGGTATCGGGTGACGTTGATGCCCATGGCGTCGGCCGTCGCCGGTGACTCGCCGACGGCTCGTAGGTGCAGCCCGGGCCGCGAGCGGAACAGGTACCACCAGAGGGCGGCCACGAGCACCCACGAGAAGTAGGTCAGGACGTTCTGGTGGAACAGCAGCGGCCCGACCACGGGTGCGTCCGCCAAGCCGCCCACGTCGAGCAGATCGAGGCGGTGCGGCACCGGTCCCGAGGCAAGGTCCCAGGTGCTGGCCAGGTACGACGACAGGCCGGCGGCTCCGGCGAGGATCGTGATGGCCAGGCCCGACACGATCTGTTCGACCCGGAACGTGATCACGAGCACGGCATGGAGCAGGGCGGTCAAGCCCCCCACGACCATCGACGCGACGAGCGCCTGGAGCACGATCGACCAGCCCGGGCCGCTGGCATGGATCGACGTCCACGCTGCGGCGACCGCGCCCATGAGCATCATCCCCTCGACGCCGAGGTTCAAGATCCCCGATCGCTCGGTGAGCATCTCTCCGAGGGCGGCCAGCAGGAGCGGTGTGCCGTAGAAGATGGCTGAGATGGCGATGATCACGAACAGGTTGCCGTTGACGCCCTGGCCGCCCGACAAGACGGCGGGAGCCTCGGGCACCTGGGCGAGCAGGCCGGTGATCGCAGCGGTGATCACGCGACCACCGCCGGCTCGGCCGGCCCGGCGTGCTCGACCGAGACCCGACGCACCCGGTAGCGGGCGAACAACTCGCCGGCCAGGGTGAACACCAGCAGCAGGCCCTGGAGGGTGCCGACGAGGCCCGCAGGGAAGTCCGGCCCTTGGAGGGCCCGCCCGGCGTTGGACAGGCCGCCCATCAAGATGGCCACGAACACGACGGCGATGGGGTTGAGGCGGGCGAGGGCGGCCACCACGATGCCGGCGTAGCCGTAGCCCGCCTGCTGGAGCGCCTTGGGGTCGAGGATGTAGCGGGTGTCGCCCACGTCGCTGGCCCCACCGATGCCGGCGATCGCCCCCGACAGCGCCATGAGTCCGAAGATCGCCCGCTTGGTCCGCATGCCGGCGTAGCGCGCTGCCCGGGGCTCGTCGCCGATGACGCGCACCTGGAAGCCGAAGCGGGTGCTGCGGAACAGCACGAACAGGCCGATGGCGATGGCCGACCCCAGGAAGAACCCGAACCCCACGGTGAAGTTGCCGAAGTCGACCGAAGTCCAGTGGGCACCTGCGGTGAGGGGCTTGCCTTGCGGGAACATCTTCCCGGTGCCGTCGAGCTTGCGCCAGTAGCTCTTCGAACCGAACACGAGGTACGTGGCCAGGTTGGCGGCCACGTAGTTGAGCATCAGCGTGGTGATGATCTCGTTGGTGTTGGCCCACGCTCGCAGCGCACCGGCGATCGCCGCCCACGCGGCACCACAGGCGGCGCCTGCGACGACCATGCCGAGGATCGTGACGGCGAGCGGGCCATCGCCCAGTGCCAACCCAGCGCCCGATGCGCCGATGGCGCCCATGATGAGCTGGCCTTCGCCGCCGATGTTGAAGACGCGCATGCGGAAGGCCACGGCCGCGCACAGCCCGGTGAACAGGAGCGGCGTCGCGGCGGTCAGCGTGGCCGTGAACGCTCCCTGCGAGGTGAACCCCCGCTCGAGCAGGAGCTGATAGGTCTCGAGGGCGTCGTGCCCGGTGAGCGTGAGCAGCACGGCCCCGGCGGCCAGGGCGGCAAGGACGGACCCGGTGGGGACCGCGACCTTCAGCCAGACCGGCTGGTCGACGCGGCGTTCGAGGCGGATCACGCCACATCACCGCTGAGGTGGCCGACGTCGCCGCCCATGAGCAGGCCGAGCTCCTCGACGTTTGCGTCAGCCCGGTCGACGACCGCCAGGATCGCGCCTTCGTAGATCACCGCGATGCGGTCGGAGAGACTCAGGATCTCGTCGAGGTCTTCGCTCAGCAACAAGATGCCGACGCCTCGGTCCGCGGCCTCTGCGATCAGCGTCCGCACGGCCTCGATGGCCCCGACGTCGAGGCCGCGCGTGGGCGACGCGGCCATCAGGACCTTGGGGTCGGAGGAGAACTCGCGGGCCAGCAGGACCTTCTGCACGTTGCCGCCCGAGAGGACCCGGGTCGGGGTGGTCGGCCCCGGGGCCCGGACGTCGTACTGCTCGATCAGATCCACCGCACGGGATCGGAAGCGGGCGCGCCGGAGGAACGGCCCCCAGCTGAGCGGGGGACGGCGGTAGGCCGTGAGCGCCAGGTTGTCTTCGATCGACAATGAAGGGGAGAGGCCGGTGTGCAGGCGATCTTCGGGCACGTGGGCCAGGCCGGCGACCTGCGCCTTGCGAGGGTTGGCGCCGGACAGCACGGTGCCGGCCACCTCCACGGTGCCGGCGGTGCGAGGCCGCATCCCAGCGATCACCTCGGCGAGCTCGCGCTGGCCATTGCCCGACACCCCGCACACCCCGACGATCTCGCGGGCGTGCACGGTCAGGCTCACGCCGTCGAGCGCCGCCTCGCCCCGGTCGCCTTCCGCACGGAGGTCTTGGACCCGCAGCACGACGTCAGGAGCCGGGAGCTCGCGGCGAGGCACCGGTCCCGTCCCGAGATCGATGTCGCGCCCGACCATCAGGCGGGCGAGGTCGCGGCTGGCGGTCCCGGCGACGGTGTAGGTCCCTGCGGACCGGCCATCGCGCAGCACCGTCACGCGGTCGGCGACCGCCCGGACCTCGTCGAGCTTGTGGGAGATGAAGATGACCGACCGACCCTCGGCGGTCATGCGTCGCAGTACCTCGAAGAGCGAGTCAGCCTCCTGGGGGGTCAGCACCGCTGTCGGCTCGTCGAGGATGAGGAGCTTCGCTTCCCGGGACAGGGCCTTGATGATCTCGACGCGCTGCTGCTGGCCGACCGAGAGCTGCCAGATGCGCGCCGAGGGGTCGACCTCGAGGCCGTAGCGCGCGCCCAGCTCGGCGACGCGCGCTTCGGCCACCGACCGGCGGACGTGGCCGTGCTCGCCGAGCACGACGTTCTCGGCCACGGTGAACGAGTCGACCAGGCGGAAGTGCTGGTGGACCATGCCGATGCCGGCCTCGATGGCGTCGCGCGGTGCATGGAACTCGACCGGCTCGCCGTGCAGCGCGATGGTCCCCTCATCAGGCCGGTACAGCCCGGTGAAGCAGTTGGAGAGGGTGGACTTCCCGGCCCCGTTCTCGCCGAGCAGGGCGTGGATCTCGCCGGGCGCCACGTCGAGGTCCACGGCTTCGTTCGCCACGACCCCGCCGGGGAAGCGCTTGGTGATGTGGCGCGCGGCGAGTGCCGGGGGCGGACCCCCGGCACTCGCGACGACAGGTGCCGTGTCAGGCACGGGAACTGCGGACGGTCCGGATCAGCCGGCCGGGTTGCCCTCGACGCCCTTGACGAACCAGTCCATGGAGAGCAGTTCCGGCAGGGTGGACGTCTCGCCCTCGGGGATCTTGACCTCACCGGCCTGGTCATCGATGGGGCCGGCGAAGACCTCGAACGAGCCATCGGCGATGGCCGCCTGCTGCTCTTCGATGGTGGTCTGGATCTCCTTGCTGACCTTCGCACCGAACGGGGCGAGGTGCACGAAGCCGTCGTCGATCCCGCCGTAGTACTCGCCGGTCTTCCAGTTCCCGTCGGCCACGGCCTTGACCCGCTTCGTGTAATAGGGGCCCCAGTCGTACAGGGAAGCGGTCAACCACACGTCGGCGAGGTTCTTGCTCTGATCCGAGTCGTAGCCCACGAACGGCAGGCCCTTCGCGCTGGCGGCCTCACCCGAGGCGGGCGAGTCCTGGCCCGAGGCGATGGCGTCGACGCCGTCGGAGATGAGGCTGTCGGCCGCCTTGCGCTCGACCTCGGGGTCGAACCAGGTGTTGGTCCACACGACCTGCGTCGTGGCGGAGGGGTTGACCGACTGCACGCCGAGTTCGAAGGCGTTGATGTGGCGGATGACCTCGGGGATCGGGAACGGGGCGACGAAGCCGACCTTGCCGCCGTCGGGAATGGCGGCGCCGGCGGCGATGCCGGTGAGGTAGATCGTGTCCTCGGAGGCGCCGTAGTAGGTGGCGAGGTTGTCGGCGGTCGCGGCGCCGGTCGCATGCTCGAACTTCACGTCCGGGTACTTCGTCGACAGCTCCGTGAGCACGTCGCCGTAGCCGAACGAGGTGGCGAAGATGATCTGGTTGCCGTCCTTGATCAGGTCTTCCATGACCTGCTTGGCCTCGGGACCCTCCGGCACGTTCTCCTTGTAGGTGGTCTTGACGGAGTCGCCGAGCTCCTTCTCGACCGCCTTGCGCCCGGCATCGTGGGCCTGGGTCCAGCCGCCGTCGTTGGTCGGGCCGACGTACACCCACGCCGCCTTGGTGACGTCGCTGCTGCTTCCGCTGGCCTTGGTGGTGGTGGTCGTCGCGTCGTCGTCGCCTCCGCAGCCGGCGGCCACGAGGGTGAGGACGGCCACGAGGGCCAAGCTGAGCAGCTTGAGGCTGCGGGACGGAGTGCGGTGCACGTTGGCTCCTGTGGAGTCTTCGGCCCGGTGGACGGGCAGGGTCACGGACTGACGGAGGGGACCGGGCCGCGTCGTTGCGAGGCCCCATCCGGCGTTCCGTCGGGACGGGACTCTACGCTCAACGAGTACGCGCGAACCCATCCGTCTGTCACGTGTCTGTCAACGCTGTGTGAACCGGACATTCGTCCTCTGTTCACCCTCCCGCTGGGTGCCGATGAGGCCTCAGCGCGTGAGGAACGGCTCGTAGGAATCCAGGACCCGGAGGACATCGTCTCGGCCTGCAGAAGGCAGGCGTAGGACCGTCTCGGTGATGCCGAGGGTCTCGTAGTGGTCGAGCTTCCCCTGGTCCGGAAGCGTCCCGAAGGGGATCACGGTGAACTCGCTCGGGTCTCGGCCGACCTTCTCGCCGGCCGCGTGGAGGTCGGCCATCGCTGCGGCCACCCCGGCGCCGCCGATCGGGATCCACCCGCTGGCGAACTCGGCGATGTGCTCGAAGAGGATCGGTCCCGGTGCCCCGCCCACCAGGACGGGCACGCCCGTGCGGCCCTGGACCTGCTGCTTGGGCTTGGGCCAGGCCCACGCCTCGGCCATCTGGACGTGCTCACCGTGGAACGCAGCCGCCTCCTCGCCCCACAGCTCCTGCATGGCGAGGATCCGCTCGCGGACCACGGCGCGGCGGGTCTTCTTCGAGCCGCCGTGGTTCTCCAGCTCCTCGATGTTCCAGCCGTAGCCGATGCCGAGGGAGATGCGGCCGTCGGAGACGTGGTCGAGGGTGGCCACCTCCTTAGCGGTGACGATCGGGTCCCGCTCGGCCAGGAGGCTGATGCCCGTGCCCATGCGGACCCGTTCGGTCACCGCGGTCATCATCCCCATCGTCACGAAGGGATCGAGGCAACGGCGGTACTCCTCGTCGAGCGGCTCGCCCATGGGGGCCGGGGTGCGGCGGCTCGTGGGGATGTGCGTGTGCTCGGGCAGCCAGATCGATGAGAACCCTCGTGCCTCGACCTCGCGAGCCAGCTCGATCGGGCCGATGCTGAGGTCCGTGAGGAAGATCGTGACGCCGAGGTCCATGCCGGTCATGCGTTGACAGTAACCTGACGACCCGTCAGAAACAGTCCGAACGAACGGGTGCGAATTCCATGGGTTTCCTCTGCGACGGTCGAGTGGTGGTCATCACGGGAGCGGGACGGGGCATCGGCCGCGGCCACGCCCTCGAGTTCGCCCGGCAGGGGGCCAAGGTCGTCGTGAACGACATCGGTGCCGAGCTCGATGGCTCGGGTGGCTCCACGGGCCCGGCGGGGGAGGTCGTCGAGGAGATCCGTTCAGCCGGTGGCGAGGCCGTGGCCAACGGCGACGACATCTCCACCTGGGAGGGGGGCGCCAACCTGGTGCGCACTGCCCTCGACGCGTTCGGCGACCTGCACGTCGTCGTCAACAACGCCGGGGTCGTCCGCGACCGGATGTTCGCCAACGCCACCGAGGACGAGTGGGACCTCACGATGCAGGTCCACCTCAAGGGCCACTTCACCACGTCGCGCCATGCGGCCGCCTACTGGCGAGATCGGTCCAAGGCGGGCGAGGCAGTGGATGGGCGCATCATCAACACCACGTCCGGCGCCGGGCTCATGGGCTCGGTCGGCCAGGCGGCCTACTCGGCCGCCAAGGGCGGGATCATCTCGCTCACCCTGGTGCAGGCGGCCGAGTTGGGTCGCTACGGCATCACCGCCAACGCCATCGCCCCGGCCGCCCGCACTCGCATGACCGAGCAGGTCTTTGCCGGCGACATGGCCAAGCCCGAGGACCCTGACGCCTTCGACGCCATGGCCGCCGACAACGTGGCGCCGCTCGTGGCCTGGCTGGGATCGGCGGATTCGGCCGGGGTGACCGGGCGGGTGTTCGAGGTCGAGGCGGGAAAGGTCTCCGTGGCCGACGGATGGCGCCACGGCACGGTCGTGGACAACGGCGCCCGGTGGGAGCCGATCGACGTCGGCGCCGCGGTCCTCGGGCTGTTGGCCGACGCTCCCGCGCCCACGCCGGTGTACGGCGCCAGCTGATTCCGTGCCCGAGCGTCCGTCGGCTGGAAGGCTGGTCCCCGTGACCATTCCCGACCCCGGTCCGCGGCGCGTCCGTCGGCCCACCTCGGCGTCCGGCCCGACGGCGCTCGACCCCAGCTCCGACGTCTCCGACGCGGCCGGCATCGCCAATCGCTTCCGCGTCTTCGCCGAGCAGGTGGTAGCTCGGCTCCCGTTGTACCGGCGCCTGTGCGCGGGCGCAGCCGACGACCTCGACGTGTGTGCCCGCCTGCTCCTCGCTGAGCCGGACCAGCGCACACCCAACCTCCTGCTCGCCGCAGTCCACGACGTCCTCTTGGCCGGAGCTCTCGACCCGTTGGGCGGGTGGTACCCGTCGATGCCCGGGAAAGACCCATCGCCCCAGGCCCGCAGCCGACCCGTGGGGCGCGGCAAGGACGACCCCTGGCCGCACTTCCGCCGCATGGCGCTCGAGGACGCGACGGTCGCCGAGCACCTCCGCACCCGCACCACCCAGACCAACGAGGTCGGCCGCAGCGCCACCCTCTTCCCCGGACTGTTCCAGGCGACGGTCGCGGCGTCGAGCGCGTCACCCGGCGGTCTGCGGCCCATCGGCATCGTCGAGATCGGTGCATCCGCCGGACTCAACCTCCACCCCGGCGCGTACGGGTACCGGTACACGGTGAGCACCCGCAGCGCCGGGGCCGGGACCGTGCACACCGTCCTCGGGACCGACTCGAGGCTGATGCTCGACTGCGAGCTCCGGGGTGACCTCGTCCCGCCCCTACCCGAGGGCGCACTCCCGATCGCCAGCGCCGTGGGGCTCGACATCCGGCCGGTCGATCTCTCCGATCCGGGGGACGCCCGCTGGCTCGAGGCCTGCCAGTGGCCCGAGGACCTGCCCCGACTTGCCCAGCTGCGCGCCGCCATCGCCCTGTCCCACTTCGACCCGCCCCAAGTGGTCCGAGGGGATGCGGTCGATGACGTGCGGGGCCTGGTTGAAGCCGTTCCGGGCGAGGCCCTTCCGGTCGTCGTGTCGACCTGGGTCCTCACGTACCTGCCCATCGAACGCCAACGAGCCCTGATGCAGGTTATGGACGAGATCGGGGCCGATCGGGATGTGGCAATGGTCCTCTCGGAGCAGCCCGAGCGGATCCCCGGCGTGCCGGTCCCACCCCGCCCCGACGGCCAACCCGACGGCCGCTCGACCGCGCTCGTCCGCCTCGAGTGGCGCGATGGTGAGCGCACCGTCGTGCGCCTCGCCGACCAGCATCCCCACGGCCGCTGGCTGGAGTGGTTCTGAGGCTGCGCCTCAGAACCACTCCAGCCACCGCCCGTCTCCGGGTGTCATCGCCCGCAAACAAACGGGTATCGCATCTCACGGCCTTCGTCCCCGACTTCGTCGTTGACCTACCCATGCCCTGTTTCTTTCCGCTCGGGCGCTTCGGGCCCTGGCGGGCCTGCAGCACCGGGCCGCTCGAGCCCTCTCGCCTTCGGCGAACGCTGGCGCTTGCTCACGTCTGCACGTTCCCGGGTCGTCGGACAGACCGGAGCCCGAGGAACCGGCGCTCGCGAACGACCGGGTCGATTCGGGGGTTTTGGGGTGGCTTGAGTAGACAAGTTGGTCTCCCAGGGGAACTCACAAGGAGCTCACATGCCCGAAGCCGTCATCGTCTCCACTGCCCGTACGCCCATCGGTCGGGCCATGAAGGGCTCGCTCAAGAACGAGCGCCCCGACGACCTCACAGCGTTCATCGTCGACACCGCCCTGAACAAGGTCCCGCAGCTCGACCGCAACGAGGTCGAGGACCTGCTCCTCGGCTGCGGCCAGCCGGCGGGTGAGTCGGGGTACAACCTCGCTCGCATCGTCGCCATCCAGGCCGGGATGGCCAACGTGCCCGGCGTGACCATCAACCGCTACTGCTCCTCGTCGCTGATGAGCATCCGCATGGCCGCCCATGCCATCAAGTCCGGCGACGGGGACGTGTTCGTGGCCGCCGGCGTCGAGACCGTCAGCCGATTCCTCAACGGCATGGCCGACTCCGGCCCCCACAACCCGCTCTACGCCGCCGCCGAGGCTCGGACCGCAGATCGCACGGCTAACGCCCAGACGGAATGGGCCCCGATCGAGGGCTCGCTGCCCGACGTCTACATCTCGATGGGTCAGACGGCCGAGAACGTCGCCAACCTCGAGAAGGTCTCCCGCGAAGAGCAGGACGAGTACGCCGCCCTCTCGCAGCAGCGGGCCACCGCCTCGCTTGAGAACGGCTTCTGGGAGAACGAGATCACGCCGGTCACCACCAAGGATGACGAAGGCAACGAGGTCGTCGTGACCCGTGATGACGGCATCCGCGCCGGAACGACCGCCGAGGGCCTCTCCGGCCTCAAGCCGGTGTTCCGCCCCGACGGCACGGTCACCGCCGGCAATGCCTGCCCCCTCAACGATGGCGCGGCTGCCGTCGTGGTAATGAGCGACACCAAGGCCAAGGCCCTCGGCCTGACGCCCCTCGCCCGCGTCGTGTCGTCGTCGGTCACCGGCCTCGACCCGGAGATCATGGGCCTCGGTCCGGTGGAGGCCATTCGCAAGGCCCTCGCCCGCGCCGGCATGACCATCGACGACATCGACCTCGTCGAGATCAACGAGGCGTTTGCCGCTCAGGTCATTCCGTCGGCGAAGCACCTCGGCATCAGCTGGGACAAGCTCAACGTCAACGGCGGCGCCATCGCGGTCGGCCACCCCTTCGGCATGACGGGCGCCCGCATCATGGGCACGCTCATCAACGGCCTCCAGAAGGACGACAAGCAGTTCGGCCTCGAGTCGATGTGCGTCGGTGGCGGCCAGGGCATGGCGATGATCATCGAGCGCCTGTCCTGATTCCACTGCCCACCGGCACCGATCCAGGCTGACCGAACGGGCGCACCGCCCCTGATGGCGGGTTGGTTCGAACGAAGGGGCGCCCCCGGGCGCCCCTTCGTCGCGTCCGGGTCCGGGGGTTCCCTGACCCGGCCCGACCACCTGGCTCCCCGTCGGGAGCCTCCTCGAGGATCTGCTGGACGTCGGGCCCGTCCAGCACGATCATCCCGCTGACGTAGGCCGACGGTTCACACGAGGCCGGCGCCAGCGAGGGCGGCCTTGAGATCGAGCACGTTCGTGTAGCGATGGGCCTGCCATCCTGCCAAGCGGGCGGTGTCGACGTTTGCCTGGCTGTCGTCGACGAAGAAGATGGCGGCCGGGTCGATCTCCAAGCGCTCGGCGGCTCGCTCGAACGCCTCGGGGTCGGGCTTGGTTACCCCGAGTCGCCAGCTGAACAGCAGCTGGTCGAACGCATCGCCGACGTCGGTGAGGTCCTCGACGAGGCCGGCCTCCAGCAGGGGACCGTTGTTGGTGAAGAGGGCGGCGCGGCACCGAGCGCGCCGTATGAGTTCGAGGACCCGGGCATCGGGCTCGAACGCCGTCGCCCAGGCGGCGCGGGCCGCATCGGCGAGGTCGGGGGTCGGGGTGAGGCCCAGCAAGCCGAGCAGCTCGCCCACGAACTCGTCGAGCGAGAAGCGGCCGCGCTCGCCGGCGTCGTCGAAGCCCGAGGTGAAGACCAGTTGGTCGATGGTCTCGGCGGGAAGGCCGCACAGCTCCGAGAGCGCGGTGAGGCGGCGATCGGGAAGCCAGCGGCAGGTGACCCCGCCGAGGTCCATCGCGAGCACGTGCACGTCAGGGGGAGGGTTCATTGGTGGTGTTCCTGGATGTCCGCCGGGTTGAGGTCAAGCTGCATGAGTACCAGGTCCAGCGCTCGTCCGTGCTTGTTGCCGATGCCAGGCATCGACGCGACCGTACGGAAGCCGTTGCGCTCGTGGAACCGGATCGAGCCGGTATTTGCGCCATCGATCCCGGCGACCATGACGCGCCGACCAGCCGCCGTCGCTCGTCGGATCAGCTCCTCCATCAGGGCCTGGCCGACGCCAGTGCCCCGGTGGCCGGAGTCGAGCATGATCGTCAGCTCCACGGTCGGCCAGTACCCGGACTTGGTGCGGAACTCGAAGATCGCGGCGTACCCGAGCAGGGTGCCGTCCTCGCCTTCGGCCGCCAGGGCGGCATCCTCGGGCCGCAGGCCGTGCAGCCACGCCAGGCGGTCGTGCTCGGTGACCGGCTCATCGAGCCAGATGACGTCGGTCGTGGCGATGAGGTCGTTGTAGATGGCCGTGAGCGCCGGGATGTCGTGCTCGACCAGGTCACGCACGATCACCGGTGGACCTCTGCGACGAGAGCAGCTAGGTCCTCGTCGGCGATGCCGCCTGGGGTGCTCATCGCGATGCGATCGGCCAGCCCGCCGTAGCGCTGCTCCAGGCGGGTGGCGACCTCGGCGGGATCGCCCCGGAGCACCACGGCATCGAGGAGATCGTCGTCGACGAGCGCGGCCATGTCCTCCCATCGACCTTCTCTCGACAGCCGACGGAGCTCGGGGTGGAGGTCGAGCCGGCCCTCGGTCTCGAGGACGGCGGCGTAGGCCGGCGTCGATCCGTAGAACCCGATCATCCACCGTGCGGCCACGTCCAGGTCCGCCTGCTTCGACGGGTCCGACGTGCAGGCGACGATGGCCTGGCCGACAAGGGTGAGGTCGTCGACCGGACGGTCGGCAGCGGCGAGCCCGCCCGCGATGCGTGGCTCGGTGACCTCGGCGAGGTGGCGGTCGGACGTGAACGGATGGATCAGCAGCCCGTCCGCCTCGGCGGTCGCAAGGGCGATCATCCTCGGTCCGAGGGCGCCGAGCCAGATGGGCGGCACCCCACCATCGAGCGGACCAGGGTCGAATGCCGGCGTCATGAGCGTGTGGCGGGTGTGGTCCCCCTCGAACGTCAGCGGCGTGCCGTCTTGCCACCGGGCGCCTATGGCGCGGATGGCGGCGATCCACTCCGCCATCCGGGCGACCGGGCTCGACCACGTGGCGCCGTAGCGACGTTCGACGTGGGCTTGGATCTGCGTGCCCAACCCGAGCGAGAACCGCCCCCCGGACTGGGCGCTCAGGTCCCACGCAAGGTGGGCCAGGTGCATCGGCGAGCGAGGAAAGGCGATGGCGACGTTGGTGTAGAGGTCGCAACCGGTCGTTGCGGCGATGGCCAGCGGGAGGAAGACGTCGTGGGGCCCCTCGAAGGTGAACAAGCCGTCGACGCCGGTGGCCGCCAGCTCGTCGGCCCGCCTTCCGACGTCGGCAGGCGGGGCCATGAGCAGGGCGTCGACCTTCATCCGGGCGACTCTACGGCGCGACGGTTCGACGGCTCGGAGAGCAGGCGCCTCCCGTGGGCGACCACTCCTTTCGGGACGGCTCGTGCTCGCTTCACCGGCACGTCACAGGGGCTGACTTCGGGCGACTCGGGGAACTCTGCGAAGATGGATGCGCCATGACCGACCCGCTCCCTGCCGAAGGTCGGCTCACGCGACGAGACCTCCTGAAATGGGCGGGCATCGCCGGTGCCGCCGCGGTCGCGCCGATCGGCCTGAGCGCGTGCGAACCCGAGAGGACCCGGCCGCCCCTCCCGCCGGACCCGTCGGTCCGAGGCCTCGGCTTCGTCGGCGGGACCGACACCGAACTGGGTCAAGGTGGCTGGTGCTGGTTCCAGTCACCGCGCACGTCGATGGGCGCGGACGGGATCTTGTGGCTCGGGTCCTCCATCGGTGGCACGTCGACCGATGTGGACGGGTCGGTCCAGGCGACGGCGTTCGACACCCGGCTCCGCTCGATCACCCGGCAGATCACCCTCGCCAAGGCCCATGAGGACGACCACACCTCCCCGTCGGTCCTCGCCCTCGGGGAGCGGGTGCAGATCTCGTGGGCGCTCCACAAGAGGGTCGACTACCTCGACGTCGGCGACACCGGCACGAGCGGCCCGTTCGTCCCCCGTCGCATCCACCGGCCCGGCTCGATCAAAGCTCCGGGGCGCGGCATGTCCTACACCTCGGCGCACATCGTCGACGGCCAACGGTGGTTGCTCTACCGCGGCGAGCAGTTCTCTTGGAACTTGCTGACCTCGCCCGACGGCGTCACCTGGACCGCCCGGGGCCTGGTCGTCGCACCGGGCCGCACGGGCGACCGGCCCTACGTGCACGCCGCGAGCGACGGCCGCCGCCTGCACATCGTCGTGACCGACGGCAACCCCACGGAGTACCTCGGGACCAGCGCCTACGCCGGCGTGGTCAACGTCGATCTGTCGATCCGCCGGTTCGACGGGACGAAGGTCGGGGCCGTGGGCAGCACCGCCCCGGTCCCCAAGCGGCTGACCCGCCTCGTGGCCGGCGTCGCCGGCTCCGACGAGGCCTCCGACAACGACCTCTGGCTGAGCGACCTGGCCGTGATCGACAGCCGCCCGACCGGTGTCCTGGTCCGGCGCGACCCCTGGCCGGTGGGGTCCCAGCAGGTGGGCAACTACCGCCACCGCTACCTGTGGATCCGCCAACGGTCGTCGGGCTGGCTCGTCGAACCGCTGTGCTGGGCGGGAGGCGAGCTGTGCAAAAGCCAGCCTGACTATTCGGGTCTGGCCGCCCAGGACCCGTCCGACCCGACGCGCGTCGTCGTGTCCACCAATGTGCACCCGGTCACGGCCGAACCGCTGGTGTCGGAGGCGGATGGGCTGGTGCACTTCGAGCTGTTCGAGGGCCGCCGGGTCGGGGAGGGGTCGTGGAGCTTCACCGCGATCACCGAGCACAGCACTGAGGACAACATCCGACCGTCCATCGCCGCCGGCGGCCCCGACAAGACGCTGTCGTGGCTGCGCGGCACCTACTACTCCTGGATCGCATTCGACACCCGCGTGGTGGTGCGCAACGCCGTCATCCCACCGGCTGGGGGCACCACGTCGACCACCACGTCGACCTCCACCTCGACGTCGACCACCGCTCCCGCCGACCCGTCGACCACGACGACCACCGGACCGCCGGAGCTGGGGTACTACCCGACCTGATCGGTTGCACAGGCGCCCTCAGCGGGGCCAGGCCTCCCGTTCTCGCCCTCGCGGAGAAACGAACCGCGTGTCGACCTAGCGGTTGCGGGGGAGCTGGAGGCCTCGTTCGGCGATGACGCCGCGGCAGACCTCGCTCGTGCCGCCGTAGATCGTGGTGACCTGGCTGTGGCGATAGATGGCTTCGATCCAGCCATCGTCGATGCCGGTGGAACCGTCTCCGTGGCGGCGGAGGCCTTCGGCGCCGAGCGAGTCGATGAGCTCGTTGCTCGCGTACTGGTAGTGCTCCGTGGTGAAGAGCTTCGCCATGGAGCCCTCGACCCCGGGCAGGTCGCCCTCCGACGCCATCCATGCCGCACGCCAGCCGAGGAGGTTGGAAACCTCGTTGCCGATGGCGATGCGGGCGAGGCGCTCTTGCACGAGCGGGTCGTCGATCATCTGCCCACCCGTTGGCGCAGGGGTGGCACGGGCCCAGCCGAGCCCGTGGTCGAGCAGGCGGACCAGCTCGCCGTACCAGGCGCTGTTCCGCTCGAAGACCAGCGCGGTCATCATGACCTTCCAGCCTCCATCGACCTCGCCCGCCCGGTACTTGTCGTCGACCGAGACGTCGTCGTAGTAGGTGATGTTGGTCCGCTCGCCGCCCATGGTGTGGACCGGGGTGAAGCTGATCCCCGGGTGGTCCATGGGCACGACGAACATGGTCAGGCCCTTGTGCTTGGCGACCTCGGTGTTCGTCCGGGTGAGCAGGAAGACGTAGTGCGCTTCGTGGGCCAGCGTGGTGAACATCTTCTGGCCGGTGATGGTCCACTGGTCGCCGTCGCGGGTGGCCTTCGTGGTGACGGAGGCGACGTCGGAGCCGGCATCGGGCTCGGAGTAGCCGAGGCAGCACATCGCCTGGCCGCTCAAGATCTCGGGGATGATCGTCTGCTTCTGCCACTCGGTGCCGTCGATGAGCAGGGTGTGGGCGACGAGGCTGGCAACGCCCAGGCCGTCGACCGGGGCGCCGGAGAAGTACATCTCCTCCGACAGCGAGTTCATCTCGAGCGGTGAGCGGCCCTGGCCGCCGAACTCGGCAGGCCAGCCCGCAGAGATCCACCCGGCGTCGGCCATCTTCTTGTGGAGGCCCCAGTCGTGGATGGTGCCGGTGTGGTGGGCATCCTCGATGACCTGCTCGGTCACGTGCTCGGTGAGGAAGGCACGGATCTCGTCGCGGAACGACCGCACGGCCGGGTCCAGGCAGAAGTCGAACCCGCCGTCGGACGTGTCGACGTCGAGCCGCTGCGGCTCGACGTAGTCGCCGTGGGCGGCGGCATCGGCCCTGCCGGTGTTCGTCGGACGGTACGCCGAGGACGGGATGGGGCCGGTGGTCGGGTCCGCCCAGAGCCGGCCGGCCAGGCCGATCAGCTCGCGACGCGGGTCGCCCAGGAGCAGGCGGGCGGCCTTGGCTCGGCGGAAGTACAGCTGGATGTCGTACTCCTCCATGAAGCCGTAGCCGCCATGCACGTGGAGGCTCCACGAGGCCTGGCGCTGGGCGACGTCGCCGGCGAACCAGAAGGCCATGGCTGGGAAGGTCTCGCCGACCGGGTCGCAGACATCGAGTGCCCAGACCGCCTTGTTGGCCAGGAGGTCGGCACCGTCGAGGTCGCAGGCCAGGTCGGCGAAGCGGTGCTGCACCGACTGGAACGAACCGATCGCTGCTCCGAACTGCTGGCGGTCCTTGGCGTATTGGACGCCGATGGCCTGGGCTTCTCGGGCCAGGCCGACGAACCAGCGGGCGGTCAGGGCCCGGTGTTCGTCGACGGCCAGGGCGTGGGCGCGGCGGGCCTCGTCACCCGAGGCGAGCACCGTCCGATCGTCGCCAACGGGGACGTCGGCGAGGGGAGATGACCCGAGGTTGGCGGGGGAGGGCAGGTCGCTCGTGCGGACGACGACGAGGTCGTCGCCGTCGAGGGCCACGACCGAGGTGGCCACGGCGCCACCGGGGACGAGGCGCGCCGTCCCGTCGACGACGGGGTGCAGGGCGAGCACGACGGGTGCGCCGCCCCCGATCAGGCCGGTGAGGTGGGCGCCAGCCGCGTCGGCGAAGCGGGCGAGCAGACGAGCGGCCACCAGGGTCTCGACCACGGGGGCAGGGGCCAACCGGGTGCCGCACGCCTCGGCGACCACGGCGATGTCGCGCAGCGAGGCACCGGACCCGCCGAGCTCTTCGGACACGCCCAGGGTGGGCACACCCATGTCCGTCAGCCCGGACCACACCTTCGGATCCCACCCGAGCGGCTCCGCTTCGCGGACCGCCTCGAACGACGATGCCTTGTCCAAGAAGCCTGCGACCGCATCCCGCAGCGCGTCCTGTTCCTCGGTGATGTGGAGGTGCATGCCATCAGATTAGAACGTGTTCTCGTTTCCCCACACAGTCGGCATCCCGGGGTACGGTCCGGCGGTGAACGATGCCGACGCAGCTCAGGGCGAAGCAGACGGTGCCAAGGCGCTGGTGGCCCAGGTGTTCTCCGATTCCGCCGACTCCTACGACCAGGTCATCGACTTCTTCGCGCCCTTCGGACGAGCGCTCGTGGGCGGCGCTGGGCTGACCCCCGGGGCGCAGGTGCTCGACGTGGCATCGGGGCGAGGAGCGTGCCTGTTCCCGGCGCTCGAGGCGGTGGGGCCTGAAGGGTTCGTGACCGGGATCGACCTCGCCCCCGGGATGGTCGACGCCCTCGGCGCCGACCTCGCCGCCCGTGGCATCACCAACGCGGCGGTGCGAGTCGGCGACGCCGAGGCGCTCGACGTGCCCGACGCGTCCATCGACGCCGTGCTAGCCGGGTTCGTGATCTTCTTCTGCCCGTCACCCGACCGGGTGCTGGCCGAGTTCGCCCGGGTCCTCAAGCCGGGCGGGGTCGTCGCGCTCACGATCTTCGATGGCGACACCCCGTCGAAGTTCCTCCGCGACGTCGGCACCGAGTTGTTCGGGCAACAGGACCAGCGCGCCTCGGAGCAGTTCGACCGCGCCGACGTGCTCGATCCGGCGCTGGTCCGCGCCGGCTTCACCCAGCCCGACGGCACCGACGTCGTCGAGCAGTTCCGCTTCAACTCGGCGGACCAGATGGAGCGGTGGCACCGGAGTCACTTCGCCCGCCTCCTGCTCGAGGTCCTCGACGAAGATCAGCTCGCCGTCTACCGCCGCCGCCGAGACCAGCACCTCGAGACGATGCGCGTCGGCGATCACTTCGTCATGCCCCAGCGCGCCCGCGTCACCGTCGCCCACAAGCGCTGATCGATCCCGGCTTCGGGTCACCAGTGGTTGGAGTCCAACCATCGGTGACCTGATCGTTGGAGGGGTCAGGTACCGCAGAAAGTCTGGTAGCCCTCGGCCATCTCGATGGGGGCGGGGAGTCCGTAGCGCTCCATGCCGGAGCGCTGGTCGAACGGATGAGTCACGACATCGAGCAGCTGCTCGAACGGTGCCAGATCGCCGGCGGTTGCGGCCGCCAGTGCCTCCTCGACCAGGTGGTTCCTCGGAATGGAGATCGGGTTCACCCGGTCCATCGCGGCTGCGACTGCGTCGGCCGGGCGCTCCTCCGCGGCGAGACGGGCGGTATAGCGGTCGAGCCACCCGTCGAGCCCCGTCCGTTCCCGCAGCTGGCCCTGGATCGGGGATCGATCTCCCCGGACGACGGTCGAGAGCGCCCGGAACGTGTTGGTGTGGTCGGCACCCTGCTCGTGCATCGTGCCGAGGAGGTCGTCGAACAGGTCGCCGTCGCCGTCGACCTCGGTGGTGAGGCCGAGCTTCGAGGCCATGCCGCCTCGCCACGCCGCCGCGAAGGTGGAGGGGAACGCGTGGAGCCGCTCGGTTGCGATCTCCACCGCTGCGTCCTGCTCCTCGTCAATGAGCGGGAGGAGGGCTTCGGCCAGCCGGGCCAGGTTCCACTGCACGATGCTCGGTTGGTTGCCGAAGGCGTAGCGGCCGCCGTGGTCGATCGAGCTGAACACGGTGGCAGGGTCGAAGGCGTCGACGAAGGCGCACGGCCCGTAGTCGATGGTCTCGCCCGAGATCGTGGTGTTGTCGGTGTTCATCACGCCGTGGATGAACCCGACGTGCATCCAGCTGGCCACGAGGGTGGCCTGGGCGTCGAGCACCGCGTCGAACAGGGCCAGCGCCGGGATCGGCGCGTCGGCCGCCACCGGATGGTGGCGGGCAATGGCGAAGTCGACGAGGCGCCGGAGCAGGACGGGATCCTGCATCGCTGCTGCGTACTGGAAGGTGCCGACGCGCAGGTGGCTGGCGGCGACGCGAGCGAGGACCGCCCCGGGGAGTGGCCCCTCCTCGCGGTGCACGGCCTCACCTGTGGTGACAACGGCCAGGGCCCGGGTGGTCGGGATCCCGAGCGCGTCCATGGCACTGCTGATCACGTACTCGCGCAGCATCGGACCGATGGCGGCCTTGCCATCGCCACCGCGGGCGAACGGCGTGCGGCCCGAGCCCTTGAGGTGGAGGTCGAGGGTGTGGCCTTCGAGGTCCGAGCACTCGCCCAGGAGGAGGGCCCGGCCATCGCCGAGGCGAGGGGAGTAGCCACCGAACTGGTGGCCGGCGTAGCCCATGGCGACGGGCTGGGAGCCGGCTCCGGCATCGAGGCCGACCAGGACGCGTGCGGCGGCGGGGGTGCGCAGGGCGTCGGGATCGATGGCCAGCTGCATGGCGAGGTCCTCGTTGACCAGCACGACCAGCGGGTCCGGGACGTCGGCACCCTGCCAGGGCATGCACAGCTCCGGCAGCTCGTCGGCGAAGCGGTGGGTGAGATCGAGCAGCGGTCGGTCGTCGGAATCCACCGTTCGACGCTACCGGTCGATCCTCAGATGAGAACCCGAAGGTGGAGCTCGGCGGTTGCGCCGTCGCCCAGGTCCTCGGCGGTGCGCACCGCCTTCTTGACCGGGAGGATGAACGTGCCTCGCTTCGTGTCGGGGAAGATCGAGGTCTGCCACGTCGTCGAGCCGATGGTCACCTCGACCTTCACCGACCCGAACCCCGCAGCGTCAGACGAGTGGCGTTCGTCGATCTCGTCGGTGACCTCCTCCGGCAGCGAGAAGAAGTGCCACGCCGCCTTGCCGGTCCACTCCCACAGCTCTGCGGTGAACGTGTAGGTGCTTCCTGCCATCGTCAGGCGGGGCCGTTCGGTGCGTCGGGGTGGTGCTCGGCGTAGGCGGCGAGCCAGCCCTCCAGCATCGGACCGAAGTGCGCCGGGTTGTAGACGTCCTCCTCCGAGGAGAACAGCCCGTCGCCGGCGTAGACGAGCCGGGTCCAGTTGGCTCCTTCGTAGACCTGGCCATCGCCAGGGTCCACGAAGCGGTTCTCGACCTGGCCGACGATCCAGCCCTGCTCGGCGTCGACCGTGTACCAGTCCCACGGGAACAGCTGCATCTCGGTGAACGGCCAGACCGTCATGGTCTTGGTGATCCATTCCAGGACCGCGACGCGTCCGTGGAACTCGCCGTAGAGGTGCTCGATGTAGTGGACGTCCGGCGTGAAGCAGTCGACCCAAGGCCCCCAGTCGCCGCTGCGACCGGCGGCGTTGGCGGCGTGCTGGTACTGCTCGAACGCTTCTTCGATCTCTGCTGCATCCCAAGCCATGGCGGCAGGGTAGGACCCGGTTCGTCACCCCGCTCGTGAACCGCCTGCGAGACTCGCCCCATGGCCGAACGCAACGTCCTCGGGGGCGAGCTCGATCCGTGCGGGACCGACCCCATGACCGGCTTCTTCCGCGATGGATGCTGCGCCACCGGTCCCGAGGACCTGGGCAGCCACACCATCTGCGCCGTGGTGACCGCCGAGTTCCTGACCCACCAGCGCTCGATCGGCAACGACCTGTCCACCCCGATGCCGGAGTACCGCTTCCCGGGTCTCGTCCCCGGCGACCGGTGGTGCGTGACGGCACGCAACTGGGCCCTCGCCTACAACGACGGCGTCGCCGCCCCGGTGGTGCTGGCCTCGACCAACGAGCGGGTGCTCGAACTGGTTCCGCTCGACGCGCTGCAGGAGTACGCCGTCGACGTGCCCGACGACCTGGGCGACCTGGAGGCCTGAGACCCATGACCACCACCGAACCAAGGCCGACGACCGTCCCGGGCGACCTGCCGCACTGGGACCTCACGCCGTTCTTCCCCTCGCTCGACTCTCGTGAGTTCCTCGCGCTGCAGGAGGAGGTGGGTGCCGAGGTCGGGCGGCTGCAGCTGCGCTTCGACGAGCTCGACATCCGCGGCGGCGACCCGCTCGAGGTGACCGATGAGGTGGCCGCCGCGGCCGACGAGGTGATCGAGTCGTTCAACCGCCTGCTGGCCCGGATGCGGCGGATCGGGTCGTACCTCTACGGCCACACCACCACCGATGCCACCGACGCCACCGCAGCCGGCGCCCTCAGCCGATACCAGGCCAGCGTCGCTCCGTTCGCCACGCTGGATGGCCGCTTCGATGCCTGGCTCGCCCGGCTCGACCTGGACCAGGTCACCGCTCGCAGCACCGTGGCCGCCGACCACGCCTACGCCCTCCAGCGCGGCGCCGACGCCGCCACGCACCAGATGTCCGAGGACCAGGAGGACCTGGCCGCCGAGCTCTCGCTCACCGGGGGCCGGGCCTGGGCCAAGCTCCACGCCGACCTCACAGCCCGCCTCACCGCGACGGTCGACGGCGAGGTCCTGCCCATGAGCATGGTGCGGGGTCTGGCCACCGATCCGGATCCCGCGAGGCGTGAGGCGGCCTACCGCGCCGAGCTCGACGCGTGGGACGCCATCACCGTGCCGCTCGCGACTGCGCTCAACGCGTTCAAGGGCGAGGCCAACGTCCTCAACCGTCGTCGGGGCTGGTCCGATGCGCTGGCGCCCGCGCTCGAGAACAACGGCGTGAGTCCGGAGATCCTCGCGGCCATGCAGACGGCGGTCGTCGAGTCGCTGCCGCACTGGCACCGCTACCTGCGGGCCAAGGCGATGTTGCTCGGCCACGGAGGCGGTCTCCCGTGGTGGGACCTGATCGCGCCGGTCGGCACGCCGAAACGGTTCGCGTGGGACGAGGCCACCGCCTCCGTCCGCAACGCCTTCGCGTCGTACTCCGGACGCCTGGCGGGGCTGGTCGACACGGCGGTGGCCGATGCCTGGATCGATGCCGAGCCGCGCGCCGGCAAGGTCGGCGGGGCGTACTGCATGAGCGTCACCGATGGCGTCAGCCGGGTGCTGTGCAACTTCGACGGCAGCTTCGACAGCGTGCAGACCCTCGCCCACGAGCTGGGCCACGCTTACCACAACCTCAATCTCGGTGACCGCACGCCGATGCAGCGCAACACGCCGATGGCCTTGGCGGAGACGGCGAGCATCTTCTGCGAGACGATCATGGTCCAGGCCGGCCTCGCCAACGTCGGCGATGATCAGCAGGGCCGCCTCGCCCTCCTCGACGGCGACCTGTCCGGTGCGTGCCAGGTCGTGGTCGACATCCACTCCCGGTTCCTCTTCGAGCAGCGGCTGTCGGTCGAACGGCTCGACGGGGTCCTGTCGGTCGATCGCCTGCGCCAGCTCATGCTCGACGCCCAGACGGAGGCGTACGGCGACGGCGTCGATCCGCAGTGGCGCCACCCCGACATGTGGGCGGTGAAGGGCCACTACTTCACCGCCTTCTACAACTGGCCGTACACGTTCGGGCTGCTGTTCGGCATCGGCCTCTACGCGGAGTTCCAGCGGGATCCGGACCGCTTCCGGGCGGGCTACGACGATCTGCTGTCGGCCACCGGTCTGGGGAACGCGTCGACCCTTGCGGCTCGCTTCGGCATCGACGTGGCCGACACCGCCTTCTGGGCCGCCAGCCTCCAGGTCCTCACCGACCGCATCGACGAGTTCGTCGCCGCCGCAGCTGTGGTCTGACCCGATCCGCGTTAGCCGAGGGCGCCGGTCTCCCGGAGCGTGGCGATGTCGTCGTCGCTCATCGAAAGCAGGTCTCGCAGCACCTCATCGGTGTGCTGGCCGACGGTCGGGGCCTTGGTGGGGAGCGGGATGTCGAGGTCGAGGTACTTGATCGGCGACGGCTGCTGCTCCGCGCCGAGGCGCTCGGCCGGGATCCACTCGAAGCGGGCCTGGAACTGCGGGTCGTCCTTCAGCGTCTGGGGCGTGTTGACGTTCATGATCGGCACGTTGTGCTCCAAGCCGAGATCCACCCACTCCTGCGCGGTGCGGGTCAGGAAGATCTCCTTGAGCTGCTTGCGCAGCTCGACGTTGCCGACGGCGTGGTCGGCGAACTTGGCGCCCGGGTTCTGCTCGAACAGCTCGTAGCGGTCGATGGCCTTGCAGAAGTTCTCCCAGAACTCCCGCTCGGACGCTTGGAGCAGCACGAAGTTGCCGTCGGAGGCCTCGTAGAACTGGTAGCGGACGCCGTCGCGCATCCCGGCGGTGCCCGGGGCTCGGCGCACGTAGTCGTCCGAGGCGTTGCCGGTGACCTCGGACTCGGGGCGCTCGTAGGCCTTCCAGCTCTCCGATCGGTACCAGTCCATGGCCGCAGCGGCGTCGGACTGGGCGATCTCGAGGCGACAGCCCTCGCCGGTGGCCCGGGCCTTGATGACGCCGGCGAGCACGCCGAGGGCGCCGAACAGCGGGCCGGCGTGGATGCCCATGGAAGGGTGCTCGGGGATGGCGGCGAACCCGTCCTCGGTGATCTCGGGCTTCACGAGGCCGGCCCACACGTCGTAGGCCACGCCGTGGCTGGGCAGCTCCGCGTAGGGGCCGGTCATGCCGTAGCCCGAGATGGTGCAGAACACGATGCGGGGGTTGACCTCGCGGAGTTGGTCGTAGCCGAGGCCGCGGCGCTCGAGCCCACCTGGGCGCATGGCCTCGATGACGACATCGGCGTCGCGCACCAGGTCGAGGTAGGTCTGCACGGCTTCGGGCTTGCGCAGGTCCAACACGAGCGACTTCTTGCCTCGGTTGAGGTGGAGGTGCATGAGCGACACGCCCTCGACAATGGGCCACGTCATGGCGCGGATGTAGTCGCCCGAGGGCGCCTCGACCTTGATCACCTCGGCGCCCAGGTCGGCGAGCTGGGTCGTGATGGCGGCCGGGCCGAGCATCGAGCTCTCGATGATGCGGACGCCGGCGAGCGGGCCAGTGGTGGAAGACATGGTGACCTCGGGCTGCGGAATCTGACGGTCCGTCAGATTAGCGGTGGCGCGCCCGGGAGGAGAACCTCACCGGCGCGGCATCCGGTCCGATGGTACGTCCGCGAGTCCTGCACTTCAGGGGAGCAAGCAGGGGGTCGACGGGCCGGGTAGGTTTGAAAACGAGAACACGTTCTCGTTCTGGGTGGGACGAACCGAGACAGGGGAAACGATGGGCACGGTCGACTTCGACGTCTTCGACGCCGACAACCACTACTACGAGGCACCCGATGCCTTCACCCGCCACCTCGACCGGGGCATGGCCAAGCGGGCCATGCAGTGGGCCGAGGTCGAGGGGCGGACGCGCCTCGTGGTCGGCGGGCGCATCAACCGGTTCATCCCCAACCCCCAGTTCGACCCCGTGGCCCGGCCCGGCTGCCTCGACGAGTACTTCCGGGGTCGATCACCTGCCGACGACATCCGCGGTGCGTTCGGTCAGCTCGAGCCGATCAGCCCTGCCTACCGGGACCGCCAGGCTCGCCTCTCGGTGATGGACGATCAGGGGATCAGCGGCTGCTTCATGTTCCCGACCCTCGGCGTCGGCATGGAAGAGGCGCTGGTCGACGACCCCGACGCCGCCCACGCCGCCTTCCGGGCCTTCAACCGCTGGGTCGACGAGGACTGGGGCCTGCACTTCGAGGACCGGATCTTCGGTGCGCCGTACCTGACGCTGCTCGATCCCGACCAGGCGCTCGACGAGGCCCGATGGGCGGTGGAGCAGGGCGCTCGCGTCGTCGTCATGCGCGCTGGTCCGATCATGGCCCCCACGGGGGGGCGCTCGCCCGGCGATCCGCTCTATGACCCGATGTGGTCGGTCCTCTCCGATGCCGGCGTCACCGTGGCCTACCACTCCGGGGAGGCCGGCTACGGCCGCTACGTCGTGGACTGGGGGGAGTCCGCTGAGTTCGAGGCCTTCCGCCGTACCCCGCTCTACGGGATCCTCACGTCAGACCGCGCCATCTCGGACACGATGGCCGCACTCATCTGCCACGGGGTGTTCGACCGGCACCCGTCGCTGCGCGTCGCCACCATCGAGAGCGGCTCCGAGTGGGTGCACCCGCTCATCAAGAAGCTGGCCAAGGCCCACTCGATGACCCCCGGGGCGTTCGCGGTGGACCCGGTCGAGCGGTTGCGGAGCAACGTCTGGGTCGCCCCGTACTACGAGGACGACATCCGGCACCTGGCCGATGCCATCGGCTCGAGCCACGTCCTGTTCGGGTCCGACTGGCCCCACGCCGAGGGCCTGGCCGAGCCCAAGGCCTTCGTCGACGATCTCCACGGGTTCACCGACGACGAGATCCACCAGATCATGCGGACCAACGCCGAATCCCTGAGCGTCCCGCCAACCTGACCTGGGCGACCCTCCACCCCCCACGAGGGGTCGTCATGTGGCGAGATCACCTGCTGCTGCGTTGCTGGACGACGCAGGGGCGGGTGGCCTCGCGGGTACCGTCGGGTCGATGGGTGACGATGTGTTCCCGGATCGGTCGATGGCGCTGCGGGACAAGCTCGCCTGGATGATCGAGACCACCGGCTGGCTCCTGGAGCCGGTCGGCGCCAACACCGCCACGGATCCGCCCCTCCCGGGGTACGGGTACACGATCGGGTTCGAGCAGACGTTCGGGTTCCCCGAGGTCGTGATCGTCGGGCTCAAGCCCGTCGCGGCCAAGGGCCTGGCGGGCCTGATCGCCGACATGCTCCGGGGCGGAACGCAGATCCCCGTCGGCGAGCTGTTCCGGGGCCTCTACGACGGCGAGCAGCGAGCTGGCTTCATCCCCGTCGACGTGGGCGTGATGGGGGAGATGTTCGAGAGTGCCACCGCCTGGTACGGGGACGAGCCCTACCGCGTGGTCCAGCTGGTCTGGCCCGACCGCACGGGCTGGCTGCCGTGGGAGCCGGGCTTCGATCCGGCCCTCGCCGGTGTCCAACTGCTGCTGGGAGATGTGCCCGAGGGCATCTGATTGCCCCCGGGAACCTCCTCGCGACCGCTTCTGACACACTGTCAGATGTGACACAGGGGACGGTTTCGAGCACGTACAACTTTGCGGATCTCTGGGAGTCGATCTGGCCCCGCTGTGCCGAGCGCGTGGCGCTGGTGTGCGGGCCGCAGACGCGCACCTACGCGGAGTTGGCCGATCGGGCGACTCGCTTGGCCAACCACCTGCGTGAGGCGGGGGTCGGCCCTGGTGACCGGGTCGGGCTCTTCCTGCGCAACGACTCGGCGTACCTGGAGGCCATGCTCGCGTCCTTCTCGCTGCGGGCCATCCCCGTCAACATGAACCACCGCTACACGGGAGCCGAGCTCGGCTACCTGCTCCAGGACTCCGGTGCCGTGGCCCTCCTCGTTCACGAGACCCTCACCGGCGCGGTCGCATCGGTGCCCGGCGGCGTTGCCGCGCTCCGGAGCCTGTTGGTGGTGCCCGATCCAGACCCCTCGTCGGTTTCGGGCGAGGTCGTGCCCCTCGACGACGCCGTCGACTACGAGGCCGCCCTAGCGGCGGCGTCGCCGGAGCCGGTCGAGACCCATGGCCGCTCCGGCGATGACACCTACCTGATGTACACGGGCGGGACGACCGGCCGGCCGAAGGGGGTCGTGTGGCGGCAGGAGGACGCGTTCTTCGCCTGCATCGGTGGCGGTGACCCGATGCGCCTGATCGGTCCGGTCGACTCGCCCGACCAGTTGCCGGATCGCATGGTCGAGGCGTTCTCGTACCTGCCGCTCGCCCCGCTCATGCACGCGGCCGCCCAGTGGACGACGTTCTCGTGGCTCCTCGCCGGGGGCAAGACCGTGCTCATGCCGGGTGCCCTCGACCCCGAGGCCGTGTGGGACGCCGTCGAGGAGCACCAGGTCAATTCGCTGACGGTCGTGGGCGACGCCGTCGCTCGTCCGCTGGTCGCGGCGTGGGAGGCGAACCCCGGCCGCTGGCAGGCTGCCGGCCTGTTCGCCATCTCCAACGGCGGCGCCCCGATGTCCTCATCGCTGAAGGCCCGCCTCGGCGAGCTGTTCGAAGGACGGGCGATCATCGACGGCTTCGGCTCCTCCGAGAGCGGCGTCCAGGGCTCGCAGCGCCTCACGGCCGGCGACAACCCGTCCGGTCTGGCCCGCTTCGCCCCCGGTCCCACCACCGGCGTGTTCGACGACGACCTGCAGCCGGTCAAACCCGGATCCGGCGTCATCGGCAAGGTCGCCAACGCCGGGCGCCTGCCGCTCGGGTACCTGAACGATCCGGAGAAGACCGCAGCGACGTTCCTCGAGGTCGACGGCCAGCGGTACTGCTTCACCGGCGACCTGGCGACCGTCGAGGAGGACGGCACGATCCAGCTCCTGGGTCGAGGCTCGCAGTGCATCAACACGGGTGGGGAGAAGGTGTTCCCCGAGGAGGTCGAGTCGGCCCTTGTCGACCACAAGGCGGTCCAGGACGTGCTGGTCGTCGGCGTGCCCGACGAGCGCTGGGGGAGCGCCGTGGTAGCGATCGTCGCCCCCGCGGACCCCGACGCGCCGCCCACGCTCGACGACGTGCGGGATCACCTCCGGGCGTCGCTGGCGGGCTACAAGCTGCCCAAGCACCTGGTGATCGTTCCCCAGGTCGAGCGCTCGCCCGCAGGCAAGGCCGATTACCGGTGGGCCAAGACCACCGCGGAGTCGGCGGTCACGTCACCGACCTGATCGACGTCCGGGAACCGAACGCGACCGCCGGTCGTCCCAACGGCATGGACAACGGATTGAACCCGGGCAACCGACCTCGCAAGGGCATCGCGTACGTGCTGGGCGCGCTTGCGCTGTTCGCGGTCGTCGTGGCCGCAGCGGTGGTGGCCACCCCGGACCAGGCCGAGGCTGCGGGCCTCGCTCCCTTCTCGTCGTGCCGCGAGCTGTCGAACTGGGGTGACGACGCCGCGCAGCAGACGTCGGGCGGTCGGGCCACGTTCGATGCGGTGGGCCGCTCGATCGACGGAGACGTTGCCACTGGCAGTTCCGGTTCCACCGCCAGCAATGGCGCAGAGTCGCTGGGGATGCCGGCGACGACGATGGCATCGAGCGGCGCGGGGCAGCAGGCGCCGGCCGCTGCCGAGCAGGCGCTCGACGAGACCAACGTCGTGGTCGAGGGCGTCGACGAGCTCGACCTCATCGATCGACTTGGCGGCGACCGGGTGCTCGTCATCGCCGGGCAGAAGCTGGCGATCGTCGACCTCGCCGATGCCAAGGTGCTCGCCACCCGGGCGGTGCCCTACGGGGCCCAGGTCACCTACGACGCGGCGTCGGGTCGAGCCTGGGTGGTCGGCCCCTCCGCCGATGGCACCAGCGTCCAGGTCCGTCGGCTCGACGTGGGCGCCGACTCGCTGGAGTCGGCCGGCACGTGGGGCACGCCGGGGAGCCTGGTCGACGCCCGCCGGGTCGGCGGCGACCTCCACGTCATCGCCTCCGACGGCTTCGTGGCGGCCGATGGCCGACGGGTCCCGTTCGGAGGTGATCCGGTTCCCTGCGACCAGGTCCTCCACCCGATGGGTCCCTCCGATCCCACGGCCTCGCTCATCGTCACCCTGCCGGTCTCGGGTGAGCTCGCACCGACGCACGCCACCGAGGTAGTCGGATCGGGGCAGTTCGTGCACGTCACCGACGGAGCGGCGTACCTGGCGACCCCGCAGTGGGCCTCCGACGGCCGGTCCACCACGGCGATCCACCGCTTCGACCTGGCGACGCTCGAGCACACGGGCTCGGGTTCGGTCCCCGGCACGCTCCTCAACGACTTCTCCATGTCCGAGCAGGGCGGCCACCTCCGGGTCGCCATCACCGCGGATGGATCCGGGGGACCGATCGACATCGGTGGGCCGCCGGTGCCCGTCGACGGCCTGGTGACCCCGGAGCCCGGCGTGATCGAGGATCGCGGCTCGGTCCCCGTCGGTACCGACGGCTCGCCCGGCGTCACGTTCGCCGAGGAGCCCGGTGCTGGGCAGCAGGCGCCCGACCCCGTGCCGGAGACGGCCGTCGATCCGACCGTGCCGGACACGACCATCCCCGGTGAGACGATCACGACCTCCGAGGTCACCCCCACGTCCACGAGCACGACCAGCACCAGCACGTCGACGTCGACCACCACGTCGACGTCGACCACCACGAGCACCTCGACCACCACGCCGACGACCCAGCCCGGCGGGGTCACCATCCCGGGGCCGGGTCCGGCTGACCCGTTCAACAAGGTCGTGGTGCTCGACACCGAGGGCGACCTCGATGTCGTCGGGTCGACGCCGTGGTTCGGCCATCCGGGCGAGCGCCTGCAGGGCATCCGCTTCGACGGGGACACCGCCTACGCGGTCACCTTCCTCCAGACCGACCCGTTCTACGTCCTGGACCTGTCCGATCCAATGGCGCCGAAGGTGGCGGGCGAGGTGCAGCTGCCCGGCTTCAGCGCCTACCTCCACCCGGTGGGCGGCGGGCGGGTCGTCGGCTTCGGGCCCGGGGCCAGCGGCCGCCAGGAGGTCAAGCTGTTCGACGTCTCGAACCCGGCGGCTCCCAAGGTCGTCGACGAGCTGGTCTTGGGCGACGACTCGCCGGTCGCCTTCGACTACCACGCCTTCGTGGACCTCGGCGACGGACGCTTCGCCGTCCCGGTCACGAGCTGGCAGGCCATGACCACCGACTGCGTGATCCCCCCCGACGTTGGCCCCAACGTGGATGTCGGCTGCGCGCCGTCCCCCACGGACGTCGAGAGCCAGGTCGTGGAGATCGAGGTCGACGGTTCCGAGCTGCGCGAGGTCGATCGGCTCTCCGTGAAGCTGCCCGAGCCCGCGAGCCGGGCGATCCGCACGAAGGACGGATGGGCCGTCCTCGCCGGTCAGACCATCGCCACCATCTCCGACCGCGGCGCCGCTGGTCCCACCGTCACGATCTGAGCCAGACGGAGTTCGTCAGGACGGGCGACCCACGGGAGCCGTGGGGGTGAAGCGGACGGGCATGTGCTCGTAGCCGCTCACGAAGTTGGCGGCCCGGTAGCCGGGCTCGTCGCCGCCGACCAGCTCGAGGTCGGGGAGGCGGTCCAGCAGTTCCTCGAACATCACCTTCAGCTCCAGTCGGGCGAGGCTGTTGCCGAGGCAGAAGTGGGTCCCGAACCCGAACGCCACGTGGTCGTTCGGGGTGCGGCCGACGTCGAAGCGGAACGGGTCCTCGAACACGTTCTCGTCCCGGTTGGCCGAGGGGTAGAGCAGCAGGACGTTGTCTCCCTCGCGGATCTGCTGGCCGTTGACGACGACGTCGGTGGTCGCCGTGCGGTTCATGTTCTTGATCGGGCTCACCCAGCGCAGCATCTCCTCGAGGGCCGAGGGCAGGAGCTCGCGGTCGCCCTGGAGGTGGTCCCACTGATCCCGGTTGGCCAGAAGCTGGTAGGCGCCGCCGGAGATCACGTGGCGCGTCGTCTCGTCGCCCCCGATCAGGATCAGGAGCGATTCGTCGATGATGGCCTGGTGGTCGAGGCGGTCGCCGTCGACCTCCGCGTGGCACAGCACGCTCATCAGGTCGTCCCGGGGGTTCTGCGTGCGGTCGGCGATGACGCCGTAGGCGTACTCCGTGTACCCGATGAAGGCGAGGGTCGCCGGCTCCAGCGCATCGGGGTTGCCCGTGAGTGCCGAGAGCATGGCGTCGCTCCACTCGAGGAGCTGGGCCCGGTCCTCGGGCAAGACGCCCAGGTCGTTGCCGATCATGATGAGCGGCAGCCAGGCGGCGATGTCGGTCACGAAATCGCACTCACCTCGCTCGCACACGGCGTCGATGATGTCCGTGCACGCGGCGCGCACCTCGGCCTCGCGCTCGCGCACCCGTCGCGGCGTGTAGCCCTTGTTGACGAGCTTGCGGCGACGGAAGTGCTCCGGATCGTCCATGTCGATCATCATCTGCAGCGGGTCCGCGTCCGCCCGGATTCCCTGGGCATTGGAGAACGTGGCGGGGTCCTTGGAGACGGCCTTGAGGTCGTCGTAGCGGGTGATGCCCCAGGCCCGACCGTCCCAGTAGACCGGAGCGTTGGCCCGCATCCAGGCGAAGTCCTCATGGGGGTTGCGACCCCAGAAGTCGCCACTGATGAAGTCGATGTCGTCGCGGGTGGGGTGGTCGGGCACGCGATGGCCTCCAAAATCTGACGGGTCGTCATATTGTGGCTCCTGTGACCGTGACGGCAAGCGACGACGCCCAGATCGAACCGGAGCTCGCCGACTCGCCGGGCGGGCCACCCATCCCGCTCGGCCGTCGTGTCGAGCTGCCTGGTCGGGGGACGACGTTCATCCGCGAGGTCGCCGGCCCGCCCGGCGCACCGACTGTGCTGCTCCTCCACGGCCTGATGGCGAGCGGCGGCCTCAACTGGTTCCAGGCGTTCGAGCCCCTGGCCGAGCACTTCCGCGTGATCGCCATCGACCACCGCGGTCACGGGCGGGGCATCCGGGCGTGGAGCCGGTTCCGCCTGGCCGACTGCGCCGACGATGCGGCGGCACTCCTGGACGTGCTGGGGATCGACGACGCCATCGCCGTCGGCTACTCGATGGGCGGACCGATCGCCCAGCTCCTCTGGCACCGCCATCCGGACAAGGTCCGTGGCCTCGTCCTCTGCGCCACCTCCAACCGCTTCGTCCCCGGCGTCCGCGAACGGCTGATCTTCGTGACCGCGGTGTCGGCCGCGGCCGGCTCGACCCGCATCGGCCAGCTCGCCACCCGCGTTCCGGTCGCGCTGTGGCAGCGGCAGATCCCGCCGGCGGTGCGCTCGCGCCCGGACAACATGAGCCGCTGGGCGGGCGCCGAGTTCCGTCGCCACGACACCCGCATGGTGACCGAGGCACTGGCGGCGTCGTGCAACTTCGATTCCCGCACGTGGCTCAACGCCGTCGACGTGCCGACCACCATCGTCGTGACCACCAAGGATCGAGCGGTCCCGCCTCAGGAGCAGCTCCGTCTGCTACTGGCCATCCCGCACGCCCAGGTCCACCTCCACGACGAGGGCCATACCTGGTGCGCCAAGCCCAGCTTCGGCCGGGCGATGGTCGACGCCTGCCTCACCGTCACCGCCGACGAGTCGAGCTGACCTCGAGACCTACGGCGCCCAGGGCACCGCGGACTCGGTGTCGAGCCCGTAGGCGCTGATGGCCTCGGCCACCTTGGACCGCTTGACCTGGCCATCCTGGGCGAGGGCGTGGAGGGTGGCGACGACGACGTGGCCGGCGTCGACCTCGAAGAACCGCCGCAGCGCCTCGCGCGTGTCGGACCGGCCGAACCCGTCGGTGCCGAGCGACGTGTAGGTACGTCCATCGGGGATCCAGCGGGCGATCTGGTCGGGGACCGAGCGCAAGAAGTCGGTGGTGGCGACGATCGGCCCGGCCGAGGACTCCAGCAGCGCGGTGACCCGCGGGGTGCGAGGCTTCTGCTGCGGGTGGAGGCGGTTCCACCGCTCGACGGCGAGGGCCTCCTCCCGGAGGCGCTTGTAGGAGGTGGCGCTCCACAGCTCGGCGGCCACCCCCCAGCGGTCGGCCAGCTCTGCGGCGGCGCCGCGGACCGCTCCCTGGGCGGGTCCGGAGAACACCAGCGTGGCGCTCGGCCGGTCGTCCTTTACCACGGGCGGGGCCTGCCACCGGTAGAGCCCCTCGATGATCCCGTCGACGATGCCCGGCTCATCGGGCCGTGCCGGCATGACGTAGTTCTCGTTGTGGAGGGTCAGGTAGTAGAAGACGTCCTCGGGCTCGGGTCCATACATCCGCTCGATGCCGTGGCGGATGATCTCGGCGGTCTCGTAGGCGAACGCCGGGTCGTAGGCCTCGCAGGTCGGGACGGTGGACGCCAGCACGAGCGAGTGCCCGTCCTGGTGCTGGAGCCCCTCGCCCATGAGCGTGGTCCGCCCGGCCGTCGCTCCCAGCAGGAAGCCGCGGGCCCGGGCATCGGCGGCGGCCCAGATGAGGTCCCCCACGCGCTGGAAGCCGAACATCGAATAGAAGATGAAGAACGGCACCATGGGCACGCCGTGGGTGGCGTACGAGGTGGCCGCGGCCGTCCACGACGCCATGGATCCGGCCTCGGTGATGCCCTCCTCGAGGAGCTGGCCGTCGATCGACTCGTGGTACGAGAGCAGCAGCTTGTGGTCGACCGGCTCGTACTTCTGGCCCTCCGACGCGTAGATGCCGAACTCCTTGAAGAGGGAGTCCATGCCGAAGGTGCGGGCCTCGTCGGGGATGATCGGCACGACGCGCGAGCCGAACCCGGGGTCGCGAGCGAAGGCCCGCAGCAGGCGGGTGAACGCCGTGGTGGTGGACGCCGCCTTCTTGCCCGAGCCACCGCGGAACTCGTCGAACACGCTGTCGGCGGGCAACGTCAACGGCCGCTTCGTCCGGACGGTCCGCCGGGGGAGCGAACCTCCGAGGGCCCGACGGCGACCCATGAGGTACTCGTGCTCGGGAGACCCATCGGCGGGCCGGTAGTACGGCGGCTCGGCCCCGTCGACGAGCGCCTCTTCGGTGATCTCCTCCTCGAGGTGCAGGCGGATGCGGAGGTCGCGCAGCTGCTTGTTGGACAGCTTCTTGATCTGGTGCGTCGAGTTGCGGCCTTCGACGTCGGCGCCGAGCGTCCAGCCCTTGACGGTCTTGGCCAGGATGACCGTCGGCGCCCCCCGGAGCTCGGTCGCGGCCTTGTAGGCGGCGTAGAGCTTGCGGTAGTCGTGGCCGCCGCGTGGCAGACGGCGCAACTCATCGTCGCTCAGGTGCTCGACCATCTTGCGGAGCCGGAGGTCGGGACCGAAGAAGTGCTCGCGGATGTAGGCCCCGTCGTCGACGGTGAAGCGCTGGAACGCCCCGTCGACCGTCTCGTTCATCTTGCGGACCAGCAGGCCGTCGTGGTCGTTCTCGATGAGCTCGTCCCAGGCGGAGCCCCACACCACCTTGATGACGTTCCAGCCCGCCCCGCGGAAGACGCCCTCGAGCTCCTGGATGATCTTGCCGTTGCCGCGGACCGGTCCATCGAGGCGCTGCAGGTTGCAGTTGATGACCCAGGTGAGGTTGTCGAGCCGCTCCCGCCCGGCGAGGGCGATGGATCCCAGGGTCTCGGGCTCGTCGCACTCCCCGTCGCCGACGAAGGCCCACACGCGGTTGGCCGACGTGTCCTCGAGCTGGCGGTGGTGCAGGTAGCGGTTGAAGCGGGCCTGGTAGATCGAGTTGATCGGGCCGAGGCCCATCGAGACGGTGGGAAACTCCCAGAACTCCGGCATGAGGCGCGGGTGCGGGTAGCTCGAGAGGCCCTCGCCGCCGATCTCTCGACGGAAGTTGTCGAGCTCGGTCTCGCCGAAGCGCCCTTCGAGGAACGCTCGGGCGTAGATGCCAGGGGCGGCGTGGCCCTGGATGTAGACGGAGTCGCCGTTGTTGCCGTCGTCCTTGCCCCGCCAGAAGTGGTTGAAGCCCACGTCGTAGAGGGAGGCCGACGATGCGAACGAGGCGAGGTGGCCGCCGATCCCGTCGGCCGCCTTGTTGGCCTTGACGACCATGACCGCTGCGTTCCACCGGATGAAGGACCGGATGCGCCGTTCGAGGTCGAGGTCGCCGGGGAACCAGTAGGTCGCCTGCTCGTCGGCGAGGGGGATGGTGTTGACGTAGGGCGTCTGCACGAGGTGGGGGATCTGCAGGCCGATGTCGTTGCTGTGGGCGAGCAGCCGCTGGATCAGGTACTCCGCTCGCCCCGGCCCGTGCTGCGACGAGACGGCGTCGAGCGAGTCGAGCCACTCGCGAGTCTCGTTGGGGTCGGCGTCGTACAGCTGGTCCACGAACGCGTCATCGATGCCCATAGGTCCACTGTGGCGCGCGAGCTCCGACATTGCACTCAGGTCGCGCCAGGCTTCGTCCAGGGTTCACGATCTGCTGGGCCACACTGGGCCGATGAGCGACGAGCGGCTGCGGGTGTACACGGATGGGGCGTGCAGTGGGAACCCCGGTCCCGGTGGGTGGGCCTGGGCGTCGTCGACCGAGCACTTCGACAGCGGGGGAGACCCGGCCACGACCAACAACAAGATGGAGCTGATGGCCGTGCTGCGCGCCATCGAGGCAAACCCAGGCCCGCTCACCGTCGTCATGGACTCCACGTACGTGAAGGACGGCTTGGAGAAGTGGTCGGTCAACTGGATCAAGAACGGCTGGATGACCAAGGCGAAGGAGCCGGTGAAGAACCGGGAGATCTGGGAACCCTTGATCGCCGCCCGCGACGCTCGGCACGGGGAGATCGCCTTCGAATGGGTGAAGGGCCACTCGGGCGATCGGATGAACGACCTGGTCGACGAGCTGGCGGTGGTGCAGCGTGACCTGTTCCGGGCCTCGATCGGGGGCACCATCGCCGGGGCCCCGGGCGGGGGCGGCAAGCTCATCGATCTTCCACCCGACGAGCAGCGCGCCGAGCGCCGCGCTCGTGACGGCCGGATCCCGGACGGCCACCTGCTGCTGGTGATGGGCCTGACCCCCGACGCCCTCGGCGGTTGGGACCCGAACCCCACGACGGACCGGGTGCGGACCGAGTTGCGCCAGATCATCGAGGCGCAGGCGCAGTTCACGCCGGACCTCAAGGTGATCACCGGCCTGCGACCCGGCGCCGAGCTGCTGGGCGCGGAGGCGGCCATCCTCGCCGACGTCCCCTACGTCGCCGTGCTCGGCTTCCCCGAGCAGGACCGCAACCTCAAGCCGCCGTCCAAGGCCCGCTTCGCCGACCTCGTCAGCCGGGCGGAGCGCGTCGTCCAGCTGGAGAAGAAGAGCCCGAGGGACAAAGACGAGTTCGTGAAGGCCATGCGCCGGCGCGACGTGTGGCTCGCCGCGGTCGCGGACGAGGCGTTGCTGGTGTGGGACGAGCGGGACGATCGACTCGACCGCCTCCACGCGGACCTCGATGCCCGCCTCGGCGCACAGCTGGTCGTGCTGCACCCGTGAGTAGCGTCGCACCCATGAACCAGCGCCAGATCCGCATCTTCGCGATCGTCCTTGCCTCGATCATGGTGCTCGGGCTGCTGGCTGGGATCGTCGCTCCGCTGCTCGCCGGCTGACGGTTCGGGCCTGCTCATGCGCATCGGTGTCGACACCGGCGGGACGTTCACCGATGTGGTGGCGGAGGACGGTTCGGTGGCCAAGCTCCCGTCCACGCCTGATGATCCGGGCGACGCCGTCCGCGCCGGCGCGGCGGCGGTGCTGCCGGGAGCGGCGCGGGCCTCCGTCCTCGCGCACGGCACGACCGTCGCCACCAACGCGCTCCTCGAGCGTCGGGGCGCCCGGGTGGCCCTGGTGGCGAACGAAGGCTTCGCCGACATCATCGAGATCGCCCGCCAGGACCGCCCGTCCCTCTACGACCCGTGGGCCGACCGGCCCGAACCGCTCGTCGCTCGTGGCGATCGCCTCGACGTACCTGGTCGGCTTGCCCCGAACGGCGCCGAGCTGGTGCCCATCGACCTTGCCCGCCTGCCGGTGGTGCCCGACGGGGTGGACGCCGTCGCCGTGTGCCTCCTGCACAGCGACCTGGACGATGCGCACGAGCGGCTCGTGGGAGCCGAGCTGGAGCGCCGAGGGCACGACGTCTCGCTCTCTGTCGACGTCTCCCCGCAGTTCCGGGAGTACGAGCGCATGGTCACGACGGTGGCCAACGCCTACCTCCGCCCGCGCTGTCGGGCCTACCTCCACGGACTCGCCGACGCGGCGGACGAGGTGCTGGTCATGACCTCGGGGGCGGGGTTGACCCGCATCGAGCAGGGAGCACAGCTGCCGGTCAGCCTCCTGCTGTCCGGGCCGGCCGGCGGGGTCCTCGCCGCGGCGGCTGCGGCCGAAGCGGCCGGCTTCCCCGACGTCGTCACGTTCGACATGGGCGGGACGAGCACGGACGTCTGCCTCGTCCAGGGCGGCATCCCGGCCCCGGCAGGCGAGCGGTCGGTCGGCGGCTTCCCGATCCGGATGCCCTCCCTCGACGTCCACACCATCGGCGCCGGGGGTGGCTCGATCGCCGTCGTCGACACAGGCGGTGCGCTCCAGGTCGGACCCCGCAGCGCCGGCGCCCGGCCCGGACCGGCCTGCTACGGCTGGGGCGGGAACGAGCCGACGGTGACCGACGCGAACCTGGTCGCCGGCCGCCTGGACCCTGCCGCCGAGCTGCCCGGGATCGGTCACCTCGACCGGGAGGCGGCCTCCGAGGCGCTCGACCGAGCCGGGGTCACCGCGGCCGACGTGTTGACCGTGGTCGACGCGGCGATGGAGGAGGCGGTGCGGGCCGTGTCCGTGGCGCGCGGCGTCGATCCCGCCGGGCTGGCGCTCGTCGCGTTCGGTGGCGCGGGCCCGCTACACGCTTGTGCCATCGCGGATGCACTGAACATGGCCGCCGTCGTGGTCCCGGCCCGGGCGGGGGTGCTGTCTGCGCTTGGCTGCCTCGCCGCGCCGCGTCAGCACGATGCCGTTCGGAGTTGGCCGCGCGGCGCGGACCTCTCCGGCCTCGACGAGGCGCTCGACCTGCTGGCGGCCGAGGTCGCGGCGGCGCTCCCCGGCGCCGAGGTGACCACCGCGCTGGAGTGCCGGTACGTGGGTCAGAGCCACGAGATCCGGGTCCCGACGGTGGCCGACTTTGCGGAAGCGCACCGCCGGCGCAACGGCTATGCCCGGCCCGGTGCCGTGGTCGAGGTGATCGCCCTGCGCGCCACGGCCCGCCTCGTCTCCCCGGTTTCGATGGCTGATCTCCCGGTGGTCGAGCGAATGGGTGTCACCGGCCCGGCCGTTGTGGCGGAGGCCGACTGCACCATCTGGGTGGCCGAAGGGTGGCAGGCCGATCCCCACCCGAGCGGGGCGCTCGTCCTCACGAGGGTCGACCGATGACGGCTCGCCCCGAGCTCGGGCCGGCGCAACTCGCCGTGCTCATCGCCCGGTTCACTGGGGTGGCCCACGAGATGGGGGAGGTCCTCCGGCGAGCGGCGTTCAGCCCCAACATCAAGGAGCGGGCCGACTGCTCCGCCGCGCTCTTCACCGCGGACGGGACGCTGCTCGTCCAGGCCGAGCACATCCCCGTCCACCTCGGTTCGATGCCTGCTTCGGTGGCCGCGGCCATCGAGGCCTGGGGAGCCGACGTCGGTCCGGACGACCAGATCATCCTCAACGATCCCTTCGCCGGCGGCACCCACCTCAACGACATCACGCTCGTCGCCCCGGTGTTCGACGCCGGTGGGCTCATCGGGTGGGTGGCCAACCGGGCCCACCACGCCGACCTCGGGGGCACCGCTCCCGGGTCGATGCCCGCCGACGCCGTGCACATCGACGAAGAGGGACTGCGGCTGTCGCCCGTCCTGTTGACGCCGGAGGTCGCCGCCTCGATCTCGGCCGCCAGCCGCACGCCTGCGGAGCGAACCGGGGACCTCGATGCCCAGGTCGGCGCCAACCGCCTGGGTGCCCAGCGGTTCGCGGCGCTCGGCGCCGAAGGCCTCGGGGAGATCGTCGCCTACGGCGAGCGCCGGATGCGGGTCGCCCTGCGGGACCTGCCCGATGGGACCTGGGCCTTCGCCGATGTGCTCGACAGCTTCGGCCCGGCACCGGATCAGCAGCAGCCGACCCGCATCGTCGTGCAGGTCACGGTGGCGGGTGATCGGATCCGGTTCGACTTCACGGGCACCGATCCCCAGCGCCGCGGCAACGTGAACGCGGTCGAGGCGGTGACGGTGAGCGCGGTGGCCTGGGCACTGCGCTCGGTGCTGGACCCGACGATCCCCGCCAACGGAGGTGCGCTGCGCCGCGTCGAGGTGATCGCGCCTCTGGGCACGGTCGTCGCTGCCCAGCACCCGGCGGCGGTCGGGGCCGGCAACGTGGAGGTCAGTCAGCGCGTCGCGGACGTGTGCCTGGGTGCGTTGGCCCAGGTGGTGCCGGACCGGGTCCCGGCGGCGTCGCAGGGCACGATGAACAACCTGCTGCTCGGCGGTGACGGCTGGGTGTCCTACGAGACCGTCGCCGGCGGGCAGGGGGGCCGTCCCCCGCGGCCGGGCGGGGGCGGCGATCCCGTCGCGGGCATGAGCGGCGTCCACACGGCCATGACCAACACCCGCAACACGCCGGTCGAGGCCTTCGAGCGGGCGTTCGCGGTCCGGGTCGTGCGCTACCGCCTGCGCCGGGGGAGCGGCGGAGCGGGTGCCGCACCCGGCGGTGAGGGCATCGAGCGCGACCTGCAGGTCCTCGAACCGGTGACGCTCTCGCTCATCACCGAACGCCGTGCGTCGCACCCCTGGGGCCTGGCCGGTGGCGAGGACGGCGCCGCCGGGCAGAACTGGCTCCTGCCGGGCGGAGACGAGGCCCGGGCCGAGCGCCTTCCGGACAAGTGCACCATCGACCTGGCGGCTGGTGACGTGGTGCGGATGCGCACGCCCGGCGGGGGCGGGTGGGGGTCGACGGACCTGGCGGACGGTGGTCTGAACCCGACCTGACGCGACCGTGCGAAGTGGAACCGGACATCGCAGAACCGTGGGAGAGTTGGGCCATGGACCGCTCCGTCTCGTGCCGCTTCGACGCCGCGCTCGACGGCGTCTCCGATGTGGTCCTGTCGTTCGCGGTGGCCGGGTCGGCCACCCGGACCTCGGAGTCGATCGCGGTGACGCTGGACGGCTCGCCCGTCGCGGTCACCGAGCTGGTCGAAGAGCACGGCAGCCGGCTCCACACGGTCGACCAGCTCGGTCCCGGGCGCCTCGAGGTGACCTACTCGGCAGCCGTTGCCGGACGAGCGCAGCCGGCACCGGTGACGCCCATCGACCTGATCCGCTACACCCGGCCCAGCCGGTACTGCGAGTCCGACCGGTTGGCCCCGTTCGCCCGGGCCGAGTTCGGGTCGCTCGAGGGCCTCGACCTGGTCGAAGCGGTTTCGAGCTGGGTCGGCACCCGCATCGCCTACATCTCGGGGTCCAGCCGCCCCACCGACGGGGCCGTCGCGACGTTGCTCGCCGGCCAGGGCGTGTGCCGAGACTTCGCCCACCTCGTGGTCGCCATCCTCCGGGGCTGCGACCTGCCGGCTCGGCTGGCATCGGTGTACGCCCCGGGCCTGCAGCCGATGGACTTCCACGCCGTCGCCGAAGCCTACGTGGACGGCGCCTGGCTGGTCGTCGACGCCACCTGCCTTGCGCCCCGCAGCGCCATGGTCCGCATCGCCACTGGTCGCGATGCGGCTGATACGGCGTTCCTCACCACCATCGGCGACCGCGTCGACATGGGATGGCTGGAGGTCATGGCCATCACCGACGGCCCGCTCCCCATCGACGACGTGGACGTGCCCGTGCACTTGGGCTGACCGCTCCGACGCGGCAGCCGGGACTCAGGTGATGAAGACCGGCACCCCAAGGGGCAGCTTCAGGTCCACGAGCTCCTTCACGTCGTCGTTCGTGAGCCGCACGCACCCGTGGGACACGGCTTGGCCGATGAGCTCGGGGCGGTTGGTCCCGTGGATGCCGACCTGGCCGTCGCCGCCGCCGAACTCGCTCAACGTGTCCGAGTGCAGCGCCAGTCCGAACGCGTACGGCCCGTAGGAGCCAGCGGGGTCCGTGTTGGCGATGAGCTCGGTGACGTAGGTGCCGTTGACGGGTGTGGGGTTCTCGGTCGTACCGATCGCGATCTCGGTCGTGAAGACCCCGGTCGAGTCCTTCTCCACGCGCAGGGTCCGAGCCTTCAGGTCGACGAAGATGCGGAACGGGGTCTTGGTGACCTTGACCGAGGAGGCGGGTACCCAGCCCGTGGAGCCGTTGGGTCGGTCGCGCAGGGCGACGTGGTACCAGCCGGCCACCACGAGGTCAGCGTCGGGAGCGGCGTCCCCGATGACCGCGAACGTGGTGGGCGCACCTGCATCGGTCTTGGCGCCGACCTCGACCCGCTCCGAGTCGACCTTGGGAGCGGTGTAGACCTCGGGGTCACCGAGCGGCGTGGCGATCCACCCGAGCAGGTCCTCGGGGCCCAGCGTCAGGTCGGCGGGCTCGGGCGCCGTGCTGGTGGTCGCCGAGGCGACCGGCCTGGTCGTCGACGAGGCGGAAACCTTCGGCGGGAGGGAGCCCAGCGAGGCCCGCTCGCCCGAACAGGAACCGAGGAGCGAGACGGCGGCGATGATCGCCACGATGACCACGACCACCGGTGCGGCGCCACGCGCCGAGCGACGGAGGCGGGGATCGATCGTTGGGCGCACGGCCGGCGATCGTACTCGCAGGCCGGCCACCACCGATCGTCGGGCGAACGGTGGCCGGTCGAATTCGTCACTTGACCAACCAGTCAATACAGTTCTCACCCATGGAGATCAACGGCATCAGCGCAATCGTCACCGGTGGAGCATCGGGCCTCGGAGAGGCCACCGCCCGCCACCTCGCGTCCCTGGGGGCCAAGGTCGTGGTCGCAGACCTCGACCGGCAGCAGGAGAAGGGCGACGCCCTCGCCAAGGAGATCGGCGGCGTGTTCGTGCCGTGCGACGTCACCAAGACCGACGAGATCATCGCTGCGGTCGAGGCCGCCAAAGAACTCGGCCCGCTCAAGGCGCTGGTCAACTGCGCCGGCATCGGCTGGGCCACCCGCACCATCGGCAAGGACGGCGAGTACAGCTCCGCCCACGACCTCGACATCTTCAAGAAGGTCGTCGAGATCAACCTGATCGGCACCTTCGACGCCATCCGCATTGCCGCCACGGCGATGTCGCAGAACGAGCCCGACGAGTTCGGCGAGCGTGGTGCCATCGTGAACACCGCTTCCGTCGCCGCCGAAGACGGCCAGATCGGCCAGGCCTCCTACTCCGCCTCCAAGGGTGGCGTGGTGGGTATGACCCTGCCCATCGCCCGCGACCTCTCGGCGGTCGGCATCCGGGTCAACACGATCCTTCCCGGCCTGATCGACACCCCGATCTACGGCGAGGGCGAGGCCTCGGAGCAGTTCAAGGCCCGCCTCGAGGTCGGTGTCCTCTTCCCGAAGCGACTCGGCAAGCCCCAGGAGTTCGCCAGCCTCACCGCCGAGCTCCTCTCGAACAGCTACCTGAACGCCGAGTCGATCCGCATCGACGGTGGCATCCGCATGCAGCCCAAGTGAGGGCCTGAGCCACCAATCGCTGCTGCCTGCGGGCAGCCTCCGTCAAACGGTCCGAGGACCGGAGAACGACCGCCCGGGCCGCATGGCCGGGCGGTCGTTCGCGTCGGAGGTGCGTTGGCGGCCAGCGACCCACACCGGCACGTCGGCCATGGCCAGCAGCTCCGTGTCACCACTCGAGTTGCCGTAGGCCCACAGCATCTCTGGTGCGTCGTCGCCCAACCAGCGGCGCAGCCGCGCCGCCTTCTCCTCGCCCCGGACGTTGGGACCGGCCATGGCCCCGGTGAGCATGCCATCGTCATCGGCTTCTAGCTCGACGGCGATCACGTGGTCGAAGCCGAACGAGGCGGCGAACGGATCGAGGTACGTGCGCAGCGACGCCGACACGATCACCAACTCGTGGCCGGCATCGCGGTGCCAACGAACCTGCTCGACCATCTCCGGGCGCAGCTTGGACCCGAGGGTGGTGGCGTACTGCCGGCCTTGGGCCTGGAGCCAGTCGTCGCGACGGCCGGTGAAGAGGCCGTGGAGCAGGGCGGCCTTGGTGACGTCCCGGTGGTGGATCTCGCCGACGAGCCGACCGGCGCGGGCTCGCACCGCGGCGGGGGCGACTCGGCCAACGGTCCGCCCCACGGCTCGAGGGCCGCAAGCGCGGGTCAGGAAGGGGAGGAGCGTGTCTCGGCGGGTGAGGGTGCCATCGAAGTCGAAGGCGGCGATGCGGCGACCAGACATGGTCCGGTCACCCTACGATCCGCGTCGAGCCGTGGCGGGAATCCCCGGGCCGTCAGGATCCGCCCAGGACGGCGGCGAGCGCTGGCTGCAGCTCGGGGTGGTCGAAGGTGAAGCCGGCCTGCTGGAGCCCGGCCGGCTCGACTCGGGCAGAGGAGAACAAGAGGGACTCGACGAGGCCGCCGATGCCGAACGGCGCTCGGCGCGCCAGACGCGGGATGGTCAGGAACGTGGGGCGGTGCAGCGCGTCGCCCACGGCGTCGGTGAACGCGGCGTTGGTAGCGGGTACCGGGGCGGTGAGGTTCAGTGCCCCGGTCACGGCGGTTTCGTCGAGGGCGAAGCGGATCGCCCGGACCTCGTCGTGCAAGGTGATCCACGACATCCACTGGCGACCGGACCCCGCCTTGGCACCGAGGCCGAGCCTGAAGACCGGCAACTGCTTGGCCAGTGCACCCCCGTGGGCGTCGAGGACGATCCCCGTGCGGACGTGCACGGTGCGGATCCCCGCGGCCTCGGCGGGTGCGGTCGCCCCCTCCCAAGCCAGGCAGACCTTCGCGAGGAAGCCATCGCCCGGCTTCGACCCCTCGATCAGGACCTCGTCGCCCCGGTCGCCGTAGTACCCGATCGCCGACCCGCTGATGAAGACCGACGGCGGCCGGTCGAGCCCGGCCAGGGCGTCAGCGAGGACCTTCGTCCCCTGCTCCCGGCTGGCCCGGATGCGGGTGCGCTGCGCGTCGGTCCATGGCCCCGACGCGATGCCCTCGCCGGCGAGGTGGACGACGGCGTCGATGCCGTCAAGGCCCGCAGCGTCGATGGTTCCGGCCGCAGGGTCCCAGCGCACGCTCCCGGGATCGCCGCCGGAGCGGACCACCGGGATCACCCGGTGCCCGTCGGCTCGGAGCGACGAGGTGAGGGCTTGGCCGATGAGGCCGCTGCTGCCGGTGATCGCGATGTCCATGCCCACCTTGTACCCGGTGCGACCGAGGTCAGAACGCGATGGTGCCCCGACCGCAGGGCCGGGGCACCATCGTCGTTCTGGGTCGGCGCCGGAGCGCCGGGGGTCAGGCCCTGGCCTGGTGGCGGCGGGACCGGGTGCTGAGGAGGATGATGCCGCCGACGGTGATCAGGCCGGCGCCGGCGAGGCCGAGCCCGTTCAGGTCCGAACCGGTGCGGGCGATGGTTCCGCCGCCGCCGCCGTTGCCGGGCGTCGTCGTCGCGACGGTGCCGTCGACCACGTTGATGAACTCGGAGAGCACGACGCCGTTCCCGCAGGTCGCCGTGACCTGGTAGGTGCCGGTCGGGGTCCCGACAGGGATGGTGAACGTGGCGGTGAACTCGCCGTTCTCGTCGGCAATGACGGTCGTGGTGAGGATCACGTCGCCGACGGCCTTCTGCGGAGCAGCTTCGGTCACCGTGATGGTCACCTTGTCGCCAGCCTCACAGCCCTTGCCGGACACGGTCACCGAGCCGCCGGCTTCGACGTTGCCAGGGCTCACGTTCAAATCGTACGTCTGAGCTGCGACAGGGCCGGCTGCGACGGCCACCAGCATGGCCGCACCGATCAGCATCTTGCGAAACATTCGGGTTCCTCTCCCATTTGGCACCAAACCGCCCACGCGACACCGAAGTAGTGCTCCCCCGCGAACGAGAAATCAGCGTAGCCCACCATCGGCCGAACGTCACGGTTGTTGAACGGACGCGGTGTCGACGAATCCCCGGAGACCGGCACCCATCAGCCGTCGAGGCGCACGCGGACGGTGGTGGGAGCCTCGAGCGGATCATCCTCGAAGAGCACGGCCTCATGGTCGCCCGTGCTCGCCACGGTGCCGTCGACGGCCGTCAGGGTGCTGCTGAAGCGGTCTGGGTTGGCCACAGGCTGGGGCAGGATCTTCAGGCGGTACCCGCTCGAGAGGTCGAGTCCCCCTTCCAGCCTGATCTTGAGCGTGACGGTCGCTCCTGGGGGGATGGCGAACTGCGGCGTGTCCCACGCGTTGAGGCCTCGCTCGGTGCCGGGTCCGAGCTTGATGGCCTTGCCATCGAGGGTTGCGCCGCTCACGGCGCTGCGCGTGTAGAGGGTGAGGGTGGTGAGGTTGGTACCATCCGGCGCGCCTCGGGTGTTCCCGCCGACCGCCTCGGGCAACACCGCGAACGGCACCGCGTTCGTCATCTCGATCGTCAGCTCGGCGGTCAGCTTCCCGCTGTCGAGGTCCACGGTCGGCTCGTACCTGATCGAACGCTCGAGGTAGGCGTCGATCTTGTTGTTGCCGGCGTTCTGCTGGACCACCGAGAACCCGTCGGCCCCCTTGGGGAGCACGAGGCCGCCGTCGGCACCGAGCCGCTCGAAGAGGGCCTGCTCGCTTGCGTCCGGGCTCCAGAGGCGGAGGTGGCCGCCGCGGGTAGCGGGGCTGAGCGCGTCGGCCAAGGTGCGGGGCGCGGGCAGCGACGAGTTCGTGAGCTTCTCGAAGGTGGCCTTGGTCGCCGATGCGAGGACCTCGCCTCGCGCCGCCCGATCGCCCAGGTCGAGGTACTGGGAGCGGGTGAGGATCTCGACGGCGTTCTCCGCGGTCAGCGGCTCGGGCAGCCCGTCGACCGTGACCGGCCCGGTGAGCTCGAGCAGCGCAGCAAGGCCCTTGGGGTCGATGGCGATGACCCCGTCGACCGCTTGGCCACCCGCCTGCGGGTACAGCTCGGCGATGACCCGGGCATCGCTCGGGAAGTGCGGAGAGTAGGTGACGTCCTGCGGGAACCTCGCCGGATCGAACCGTCCGTAGCGGGCGAGGTAGTCCGCTGGGCCGGTGATGGTCCGCCTCTCCGGGTTCGGCGCCTCGAGGAGGTCGTCGATCCGTCCCGAGCGGGTGAGGGTGGCCTTGCCGTCGTCCAGTTCGAGCTCGGCGTAGCTCCCGATGAAGCCGCCGGCGCCGCGGAGCTCCGCCGGCGTCAGGAAGACGATCAGGTACCGGCGGGGTTCTTCGGCTCCGAACAGGGCGGGGGTGCGCTCGAGGATGTCCGCGGCGAGGGACGCGTCCGTCCGCGCTTCATCGATGTCGGCCGCGAACTGATCGACCCGGTCGCGCAGGGGCGGCAACAGCCAGCTTCGCTGGACCTTCGCAAGCTTGCGCCGGGCCTGCCCAAGGGCTGCGTCGGCCCGTTTGGTGGGGTCGGCCAGGTCCGCCACCTGAACCAGGTCCAGGCGGCGGTCGTACTGGAGTCGGTCGTAGTCCGCTGTCGCGACCAGGTCGTCTGCGGTCGCGGTGATCGTGCGGCCCTGCTCGACCGTGGTCCGAATGGCGACGATCTGCTGTGCCATGCCGGGGACGAATTCCGCCGCGGTGGTGAGGGGCCCGCTGAGTCGGGCCGACGCGTGATCGAACGAGGCGCGAGCGGCATTGAGCGAGTCGCCGGCGCCATCCGCATCGCCGTTGCGGGTGGAGGCCAACGCGTCTCGGGCCGAGGATGCTCCCGATTGCACCTGCCGGTACGAGAGGCCGACGGCCACCACGGCCGCGATCCCGGCGAGCAGCACCAGCACGACGGTGCCGATGAGGATGCGCTCGGCGGCCCGGCGGCGGGAGTTGCGGAGGTGCGGGAAGCCCGACACGACGACGAGGGCCATGGCCGCGACGGCGAGCACGGCACCCCAGGGCTGGGCGCTGGGCGGGTACCAGAGCACGGCGTTGACCATGAGCCCGAGCCCCAGCGCACCCCAGGCGCGCGGCCGACGTTGCGGGATGGTGCTCGCGACGAGCACCACCAGCGCACCGAGGGCGAGCGCGAGCGACGTCCCCCGAGCGGGGATGACGACGACGGCGGCGGCGAGGAGCCACGCCCACCGCCTGCCGTGCGATCCGATGTAGGCGACGAAGCCGGTGAGGAGGGCCCGCTCCACGGCATCGATCGACCCGATGCCGGTGAGGCTGGCCGGGGCGAAGATCGCGCCGATCGCCGCGAGCGCGCTGGAGATCTCGGCGCGCAATCGGTCCGATCGCCGTCGACTCGAGGTTCGCCGTTCGCTCATGCTCTCCGAGATTCCCGGCCTGCGTCGTGTCGACCTGTTGAATGATGGACGAGATGTCTGCGTTGACGGTAGTGTCCGGTACGGCGCAGGATCAGATTTGACCTCGGGGGGAGGGATTCGTTGACCGCCAACAACACAGGCTCCCATCGCGGCGGGTGGGACATCTTGCTCCAACCCGCTGGGAACCAGGCACGACGCCGGCTCCAGGTGTTCGCCGACGCTGCGGCGATGGCGCTCTCTGTGATCGTGGCGGCAGGGCTCCGCTTCGACTTCGCGATCCCGTCGGCCAAGTCGGGCGAGCTCCTCTCGTTCGCTGCGCTGGCCGCGATCGTCTTCGTGATCGGCGGCACCGCCCGCGGGCTCTACAAGGGCCGGTGGAGCTTCGGGTCGTTCGAGGAACTGTCGGCCCTCGTGTCCGCCATCGTCGCTGCGGCCAGCGTCTTGTGGCTCATTGCCCTCCTGCTGCCGAAGCAGGGAGCAGAGCGGCCCGTCCCGCTCTCGGTGCCGCTGATCGCGAGCACGATCATGCTGTGCGCCAGTGCGGGGATCCGCTACGTCTGGCGCCTCTACTACGAGCGGCGCATGCGGCCCCAGAGCGAGGGGCTGCAGCGCGTCGTCGTCATCGGTGCTGGTGAGGGCGGCCAGCAGATCATCACCGCGATGGTGCGCAACCCTGCGGGTCGGTATCTTCCCGTGGCCCTGATCGACGACGATCCGGGAAAGCGGAACCTGCGGATCCGCCACGTGCCGGTCAGCGGCACCCGGGACGACCTCGCCGCCGTGGCGGCCCGGCACGGCGCCAAGATCGCACTGCTCGCCATCCCGACCGCCGACTCCGCGCTCATCCGGACCTACGCCGACCTCGCCCGCGACAGCGATCTGCACCTGATGGTGCTCCCATCGGCGAGCGAGCTCTACGGCGCCGAGGTCGGGACCGGCGACATCCGCCCCGTGACCCACGCCGACCTCCTCGGTCGCCACGAGGTCGACACCGACGTCGACTCCATCGCCGGATACGTGACGGGCAAGCGCATCCTCGTCACCGGCGCCGGTGGATCGATCGGTTCCGAGCTCTCGCGGCAGCTCTACCGCTTCGCCCCGTCGAGCCTCGTGCTGCTGGACCGGGACGAGTCGGCCCTCCACGCCGTGCAGCTCTCGATCGAGGGACGGGCCCTGCTCGACAGCCGGAACCTGGTCGTGTGCGACATCCGCGACACGGATCGGGTGAAGCAGATCTTCCAGGAGCACCGACCCGAGGTCGTGTTCCACGCCGCGGCCCTCAAGCACCTGCCACTCCTGGAGATGCACCCCGCGGAGGCGCTCAAGACCAACGTCTGGGGCACGCAGGTCCTCGTCGACGCCGCCATCGCCACCGGTGTCGAGCGGTTCGTGAACATCTCGACCGACAAGGCCGCCGACCCGTGCAGCGTCCTGGGGTACACCAAGCGCCTGGCCGAGCGACTGACGGCAGCCGCTGCACATCGCAGCTCCGGGATCTTCCTCAGCGTGCGGTTCGGCAACGTGCTCGGCAGCCGGGGATCGGTGCTGACCGCCTTCGCCAAGCAGATCGAGGACGGCGGCCCGGTGACGGTCACCGATCGGGACATCACGCGTTACTTCATGACGGTCGAAGAGGCGGTGCAGCTCGTCATCCAAGCGGGAGCCGTCGGGCGCGATGGCGAGGCCCTCGTCCTCGACATGGGCGATCCGGTCAAGATCGATGACGTCGCCCGCAGGCTGATCGCCGAAGCCGGTCGACCGATCGACATCGTGTACACGGGCATGCGTCCCGGCGAGAAGCTGCACGAGGTGCTCTTCGGCGCGGATGAGATCGGCTCGTCGCCGATCCACCATCGGATCTCGCACGTGTCGGTGCCGCCGCTGTCGGTCCACCAGCTCCCGGTCGCCAAGCCAGATGCCACCGATGCGGAGACCATCGCCGTGCTCCGTGAGGCCGTGACCCGTCAGGACATCCGCAGCACGGCGATGTGAACCGAGCCGCGCGGGGCCCGCTCAGGCCAGGCGCAGGCGGCGAGCGAGGTCGCTGATGATCTGCTGCTCGGGGTCCACCTCGTGGCGGATGGCGAGCCATTCGTCCAGTCGCGGGTACATGGCTGGCAGGAGTTCGGGTCGCATCCTGCTGTCCTTCGCCAGGTAGATCCGGCCGCCGGATGCGGCCACCCGCTCGTCGAGCCGGTCCAGCAACGGGCCGAGCGTGTCGCCGTGCGCCGGAACGTCGAACGTCAGCGTCCACCCCTCGATCGGGAACGAGAGCGGGCCCGGGTTGCTGGGACCCATGCGCTTGAGCACCGTGAGGAACGAGGGGTAGCCCGAGGTGCTCAGCTCGCCGATGATCTGCCGAAGTTCCTCGACCGCCTCGAGCGGTAGGACGAACTGCCACTGGACGATGCCGGTGCGGCCGTAGAGGCGGTTCCACCGGTCGACGAGGTCCAGCGGGTGGAAGAACTCGGTGATGCCCTGGATCTGGTCCCGAGCGCGCCGGGGTGCCTTCCGGTACCACGCCTCGTTGAACGCCTTGATGGTGAGCGGATTGATGAGCCGGGGCGGGACCAGGCTTGGCGCGGTGGCGAGGGTCGACGAGTGGAACGTCAGCGGGTGTCGCTGCTGGCGGGCGGAGAGCTGGTCCAAGGTGGCGAAGCGCCCACGCCCGAGGATCGAGCGCCCCATCGAGGAACCCTTGGCCATGAGATCGATCCACGCGACCGAGTAGTCGTACTGGTGGTCGCCGGACTCCAGGAGCTGGAGCGTCGTGTCGAGGTCTGGGGTGCGATCCGTGTCGACGCTCAGCCGGCTGGTCTCGATCCTGCTCAGCTGGAACGTGGCGTCGAGGATGATCCCGGTGAGGCCCATCCCGCCGGCCGTGGCCCAGAACACGTCGGGGTCGTCTTTCGGGGTGACCACGCGCCGTCCGTCGCTGGGCGTGACCAACGTGATGGACTCGACGGCATCGCACCACGACCCCGCCTTGTGGTGGTTCTTGCCGTGGATGTCCGAGGCGATGGCGCCGCCGACGGTGACCTGCCGCGTGCCTGGGGTGACCGGGACGAACCAGCCCAGCGGAACCAGCCAGCGCATGAGGTCATCCAGGCTCGTTCCGGCGTCGGCGGTGACGATGCCACGCTCGATGTCCAGGGCGCGGATCCCCGAGACCTGCGTCGCATCGACGACGAGCCCGCCGGCGTTCTGCGCCGGATCGCCATAGGAGCGCCCGAGGCCGCGGGCGATGACGCCGCGGGGGCCGGCGTGGTCCAGCGTGGCGGCCAGCTCCTCCACGTCGTGGGGCCTGGCGACCTCGGCGGCGGTGGGCGCGGTGTTGGCCCAGCCCGTCAGCCGGGACCGCGCCGTGGGAGGAGGGCCGCTCATGTGGCGTAGACCCCGATCGCGAACACGACCAGCCACACCGTGCCCATGATCTGCAGCGCACGGTCGCTCAGGACCACGTCCTCCGGTGCGCCGCCGTGGCCGGTGTCGAGCAGGAGCACGTAGCGCAGCACGGCGACGCCGAACGGCACGATCGACAGCTCGAACCAGGGGATGCTCGCCGACGACAGTGCCGCCTTCTCGAAGGCCCACAGGCAGTACCCGACCAGGACCACGGCGGTGCTGACGGTCTGGATCTGGGCGAGGTAGTCAGGCGGGTACATGCCCAGGGTCGGCCGGAATTCCGCCGCAGCGGCCCCCATCTCCTCGGTCTCGGCCCGGCGCTTGCCCACCACCATCAGCAGCGATCCGAACGACGCCACGATGAAGAACCAGTCGGAGATCGGGACGTCGACGGCGGTGGCGCCGCCGATGGCTCGCAGCACGAAGCCTGCAGCCACGCCGACGACGTCGAGGACCGCGACGTGCTTCATCCAGAGGCTGTAGGTCGTGGTGAGGGCGACGTAGGCACCCACCGTCACCGCAAGGTGCCAGTTGACGAGGAGGGCGGAAAGGACCGAGGCGATGATTGCGCCCCCGCCGATGAGGTGGGCCATCGGCAGCGGGATCTCACCGGCGGCGATGGGGCGGAACTTCTTCTTGGGGTGGAGCCGGTCCGCCTCCACGTCGGCCGCGTCGTTCAGGTAGTAGGTACCCGACGCAGCCAGGCAGAAGCAGGCGAAGGCGGCCGAGGCCTGGGCCAGCGACTTGGGCTGGTCCAACACGCCAGCGGCAGCCGGCGCCGCGAAGACGAGGAGGTTCTTGATCCACTGCTTGGGCCGCGCCTCGACCACCAGGGAGCGCGAGAGGGATCGAGGCATCGTCGCAGCCTAGAGGGGGTGACCCGGCGCGCTGGGACGCCTAGAGGTGCTCGACCGCTGGTCCCTTCATGCAGCGGCGGGTGTCGAGGATGTACGTCGCCGTGCGCGAGACCATCTCCAGATCGAAGGCGTCGTGGTCGACCAGCACGACCACCGCGTCGGCCCGGGCGACCTCCGCCTCGGTCAGCTCGACGTGCTCGGCGGAGCCGGCCGCATGGCTGCGGGCCGGGTCGACGTGGGGATCGCACACGGCCAGGTCGGCTTGGAGCTCCGAGAGCAGCTCGATGACCCGTGTGCTCGGCGATTCCCGGTCGTCGCCGGTGTTCTTCTTGTAGGCCAGGCCGAGCACGAGGACACGGCGGCCCTTGACCGACAGCTCGCGATCGTTGAGGGCCGCCACCAGGCGGCGGATGACGTAGTCCGGCATGTGCTCGTTGACGTCGTTGGCCAGCTCCACGAAGCGGAAGGTCTGCCCGAGCGACTGCTTCACGCGCCACGACAGGTACGACGGGTCGATGGGCAGGCAGTGCCCGCCGACCCCCGGGCCCGGCCGGAACGGCATGAAGCCGAACGGCTTGCTCTCGGCGGCGTCGATGGCCTCCCAGACGTCGATGCCCAGGTCCCGGGCGAACATCGCCAGCTCGTTCACGAGCGCGATGTTGACGTGGCGGAACGTGTTCTCGAGCAGCTTGGTGAGCTCCGCCTCCTTGGGGGAGCGGACGGGCACGGTGCGCACGACGATGTCGTCGTAGAAGCCCTTGACCCGGGCCAAGCTGGCCTCGTCGATGCCCGACACCACCTTCGGCGTCGTCTCGAGCGTGTAGGTCGCGTTGCCCGGGTCGATGCGCTCGGGCGAGTACCCGGCCTGGAAGTCGACGCCGGCCTTCAGGCCGCTGGCCGCCTCGAGCAGCGGGAGCATCAGCTCCTCGGTCGTGCCCGGGTAGGTGGTGGATTCGAGGATCACGCAGGCGCCGGGCTTGAGCATGCTGCCCAGCTGCGTGGCGGATGCCTCGATGTAGCTGAGGTCAGGCGAGCCCTCGCGCAACGGGGTGGGGACCGAGATGACCGCGATGTCGAACCCGACGAGATCGGCCGCGTCGGCGCTCGGGTGGAACCGACCCGACGCCAGCACGCCTTGGAGGCGAGCATCGGGGATGTCCTCGATGAACGAGCTCCCGGCCACCAGCTGGTCGATCCGAGCCCGATCGAGGTCGTAGCCGACCACGTCGTATCCCTGCTCCGCCGCCCGGACCGCCAGGGGAAGCCCGACGTACCCCTGTCCGATGACCGCGACCCGCGTCGCGGCGTTGCCTGTGGATTCGCTCATGTGCTCCCTGTTCCCCCTGGCCAGTTGCGGCCGCAAACGGTACCACCGCGGACCCACCCGCTCCGGCGTCCGGAGGGCCGGGGTACAGTCCGCTCACCCGCCCCCTTGGAGGTAGCCGTGTCCCCTCGAGCCCTGCAGAACCTGGTGGGAGGTGCCGCCGCCGATGCCGCGGACGGCGCCACCATCGACCTGGTCGATCCGTCCACGGGCGAGGTGTTCGCCACCTCCCCCCGCTCGGGTGCGGCTGACGTCGATACGGCCTGCCGGGCAGCGGCCACGGCGTTCGACTCCTGGCGGGACACCACGCCGAGCGACCGGCAGCGGGCGCTGCTGACGTTCGCCGACCTCGTCGAGGAGCACGCCGACGAGCTGGTCGCCCTGGAGTCCGAGAACACCGGCAAGCCCATCGGCCTGACTTCCTCGGAGGAGGTCCCGCCGATGGTCGACCAGATCCGGTTCTTCGCCGGGGCGGCTCGGGTCTTGGAGGGAACGTCCGCCGGCGAGTACCTGGCCGGCCACACGTCGTGGATCCGCCGGGAGCCCATCGGCGTGTGCGCCCAGGTGACGCCGTGGAACTACCCGATGATGATGGCGATCTGGAAGATCGCGCCGGCGTTGGCCGCGGGCAACACGGTCGTGCTCAAGCCGTCGGACACCACGCCGGTGTCCACGATCCGGCTGGCCGAGCTGGCTGCCGAGGTGTTCCCGGACGGGGTCCTCAACGTGATCTGCGGTGACCGGGAGACCGGTGCGGCCCTCATCTCGCACAAGATCCCGCAGATGGTCTCGATCACCGGCTCCGTGCGAGCGGGCATGGAGGTCATGCGCAGCGCGTCGGACGACCTGAAGAACGTGCACCTAGAGCTCGGTGGCAAGGCGCCGGTCCTCGTCTTCGAGGATGCGGACATCGAGGCGGCCGCCGAGGCCATCGCCATCGCCGGCTACTTCAACGCCGGCCAGGACTGCACCGCGGCCACCCGCGTCATCGCCGCGCCGGCCATCCACGACGAGCTCGCTGCGGCGCTCAAGGCCCAGGCCGAAGGCCACACCACCGGTCCGCCGTCGAACGCCGACGCTGACTTCGGTCCGCTCAACAACGCCACGCAGCTCGAACGGGTCAGCGGCATCGTCTCCCGCGTCCCGGACCACGCCTCGGTCCTGACGGGTGGATCGCAGGTCGGCGATGCCGGCTTCTTCTTCGCCCCGACGGTGGTTGCCGGTCTGAACCAGGACGACGAGCTCATCCAGAGCGAGATCTTCGGTCCGGTCATCACGTTGCAGCGCTTCGCCGACGAGGAGGAGGCCCTCCGCTACGCGAACGGCGTGGAGTATGGCCTGGCCTCCAGCGTGTTCACCAAGGACCACGCCCGGGCCCTGCGGGTATCGCGCCGCTTGGACTTCGGCTGCGTCTGGATCAACACGCACATCCCGCTCGTGGCGGAGATGCCCCATGGCGGGTTCAAGCACTCCGGCACCGGCAAGGACCTGAGCAAGTACGGACTCGAGGACTACACCCGCATCAAGCACGTCATGTCAGCCTTCTGATGCGCGTCCTGCTGGTAGGAGCAGGGGGCGTCGGCTCGGCGTTCGTGCGCATCGCCGCTCGCCGGGACTTCATCGAGTCGCTCGTGGTGGCGGACATCGACGAGGCGCGGGCCACCGCAGCCGCGGCGGCCTTCGGCGAGCGAGCCAAGGGCGTGGCGCTCGACGCCTCGGACCGCACGGCGATCGAGGCGGTGCTGCGCGCCGAGGGCTCCACCGTGTTGATGAACGCCGCCGACCCGCGCTTCGTCATGCCCCTCTTCGACGCCGCCTTCGCCGCGGGCGCCGACTACATGGACATGGCCATGTCGCTCTCGCACCCGCACCCCGAGCGCCCGTACGAGGAGTGCGGCGTCAAGCTCGGCGACGAGCAGTTCGCCGTCGCCGACCAGTGGGAGTCGGCCGGGCGGCTGGCCCTCGTGGGCATGGGCGTCGAGCCGGGCCTGTCGGATGTGTTCGCCCGCTATGCCGCCGACATCCTCTTCGACGACATCGACGAGGTCGGGGTGCGCGACGGCGCCAACCTCGCGGTGGCGGGCTACGAGTTCGCGCTGACGTTCTCGATCTGGACCACCATCGAGGAGTGCCTCAACCCGCCCGTGATCTGGGAGGCGGACCGGGGCTGGTTCACCACCGAGCCGTTCAGCGGTGCCGAGGTGTTCGACTTTCCCGAGGGCATCGGGCCGGTCGAGTGCGTCAACGTCGAGCACGAGGAGGTGCTGTTGATCCCGCGCTGGGTGGACTGCCGGCGCTCCACGTTTAAGTACGGACTGGGCGACGAGTTCATCGACGTCCTGCGCACGCTCCACAAGCTGGGGCTCGACGGCACCGATCCCGTGTCGGTGAAAGGCGGCTCGGTGTCGCCCCGCGACGTCGTCGCGGCGTGCCTCCCGGACCCGGCGACGCTGGGCGACAAGATGACTGGCAAGACCTGCGCCGGGACGTGGGTCACGGGCACCGGCAAGGACGGGCACCCCCTGTCGACGTACCTCTACCACGTGGTCGACAACGAGTGGACCATGGAGGAGTACGGCTCGCAGGCCGTCGTGTGGCAGACCGCCGTCAATCCCGTCGTCGCGCTCGAACTGGTCGCCAACGGCACGTGGTCGGGCGCCGGCGTCCTCGGGCCCGAAGCCTTCGACAGCGTCCCGTTCCTCGACCTGCTCACCGAGTACGGCTCCCCCTGGGGCCGCAAGGACCTCGAGTCCCACGTGCCCTGATGGGCGACCGGCGCTGATCACGACGGAGCTGCCGCGCCCGGGGATCGACCTCCCGGCGGGGTGTGGCTGAGCGGCTTCGTCGTGCCGCAGGAGTGCCTACCAACGACGTCCCTGCGGCGCGTGCCGATCGCCCTGGAGCGGTGGGCGAGGCCGTTCAATTCGGACATGGGATGGGTTGAGATGTGGTCGGTTGACTGTCAGACCCCTTCCGTACCATCAGACACATGTTCAAGTGGTCCGATGGCACGGAGCGGGAGCAGCGGCGGGCGCAAGCCCGAGCGCTGGTCGACGCCGTGCTCGACGTCGATCCGTCCACGGCGACAGGTGCCCAGTTGACGGCGATGGTCGAGGCCCGGTCCCGGTTGGAGGCCATGGTCGACGGGGCGGTCGTCGCCGCGATGCCGCAGTGGGAAGCGTCCGCCGACTGGGCGTTGGACGGGTCCGCCTCCGCGGTCGTGGCGGTCGTGAACCGCACCGGCGCCCATCGCTCCGCGGCGGGGGCGTTGCGGCGGACGGGGTTGTTGGCGGCGTCGATGCCCCACGTTGCCGCTGCTGCCCGTGACGGGGTGCTGCCGCTGTCGCATCTGCACCTGCTGACCCGGGCCCGCCGTGACGAGGTCGCAGAGGTGTTCGAACGCGACGAGGAACTCCTCGGGGGGTGTTGAGTTCTTTGTGTGAGGTGTCCCAACAACAATGAGAGGACACCCAGATGACGAACACTGAAAGCGAGATCGAGACGGTGGCAAAGCCGGTGATCGACGAGGCGACCTT
>JBKJPY010000074.1:0-3863 GCA_046594195.1 Acidimicrobiales bacterium
GTTCGGCCCGACGGGCTCCGCTGGCTCGCCTTCGCCGGCCTCGAGGCTCGGCTCGACGGGCTCGAGGCCCTCCTCGGTGATCACGAGCGCAGACGCCAGCACGATGCCGTCGCACGACGCGCTCCACACGACGTGCTCCACGCCGCCGGTGAGGGTCACCACCAGGTCGCCCGGGGGCGAGGAGCACACCGCCTCGATGAACCACGCCGGGCGCGCCGTCACCTGCGAGATGAGGAGGGCCTCGGCGTCATCGGGGCGCTCGTCGAGCGCCGCGATCGCCACGTCGAAGGGCACCGCAGGCGGCCAGCCCACCAAGTCCTCGGCCACCGGCCCGCCGATCGTCATGGCGCCGTCCTCGGGTTCGGGATGTGCTTCGGCGCCTTCGGTGCCGGGGGAGCGCTCGGCGGTCGAAGCCCCGAAGCGGTGAGGAAGGCACTCGGGATCGCCTTCAACCACTCGGTGAGGTGGCGGATCTGGGTGATGTCGAGCCCGGCCCACGACGTGACGAAGGAGGAGCCCGCCAAGCGGACCTGGGCCCACTTCTTCTGGTTCGCCACGAGCGCTGCCGCTCGGTTGAGCGCGGCGCGAGCGGCGAAGGCCTCCGCCTGGGCCGCCTTCGCCTCGGCCGCGAGGCGCTGGGCCCGGGTCACCTTGAAGTTGACGTTGCGGCCGAGGCCGCCGGCGGTCTCTGAGCCGACCCTCGAGTCGCGTGCCAGTGCTCGTAGCGCCGCCACCGCCTTCTCGGCCTCGGCAGTCTTGAGTGCGAGCGACCGGACGGCGGCCATGCTGGCCATCTCGAGCCGCCGGGCTGCGGCCGCCGAGCGCACCGCCGTGGATGCCGAGCCCATCCCTCCCGTGCCGTAGAGCAGCAGGGCGCTGAAGGACACCTCACCGAGACCCTCGCCGATGCGACCGTCGGCGAACGTGTCCCAGGCGACGAGCGCCTTGGCGAACTCGTCGGGATTCTTGAACGCGAATTCGAGCGATTGCCCGATCGCCTCGGTGTTGGTCGGCATGCCGAGCGCCTTCCACATGTCCTTGCGCTCCGAGGAGAACTGGTCGTGGATGGCCCCGTAGAGCGAGTAGAGGCTGGCGTCGAGCGCGGATCCCCCCTTGAACACGCCGGTCATGAAGCCCTTCGGGTACGCCCAGCCCAGGTGGTGCCGGCCGAAGAACCGCTCGTGCGAATCCCAGTAGCCGGCCATCTCCTCGTCCTTGCGCTCCTTCCATCTGCGCTCGTGGATGAGGTCCTGAGCCAGCTCGAAGCGCTCGCGGAGCTGCTTCACGTATCGCTCGAAGCCCTTGTCGCCGAGCAGCAGGGCCAGTTGCAGCTGGAGCTCCTGGTCCTCGATGAACTTGATGTCGTCCTTGATGTTGGCCTTGCCGTCTCGGATCCGCTTCGCCAGGCGCTCGGCCCGTCGTTCGGCGTCCTTCGTGAGCGCTGCGGTGGGCGCGAAGCTCGGGAACCCCTCGGGCGGGTGGAAGTCCTTGCGCTTCTGCAGCTGCGCCGCCATCGCTGCGCACTCGCGGCCCACGCGAGTCAGGTCGGTCTTCGCGCTCCGAACGGATTCCTCGACGCTCCGCAACGTGCTGGGAGGCATCGCGGGGTACGAGACCCTCGCCAGCCGGTTCCGCTGCGCCTCGAGGCCTGCGGCCGTGCGCCGCAACGCCGTCATCTGCCGGGCGAGGTACTCGGGCGTGACGACGATCTTCATGCCGTGCCGCCCGCCCGTCGGGCCCGCTCCGCGGCCTCGGCCCGGGAGCGAGCTTCCAGCGCAGCTCGGGCCTCGGCGATGGCCTTGCGCTCGGCCGCCTGCCGCCTCCGAACGTCCGCCGCATCCATCTGGAGCTTTGCCGCCGTCGCCATCAGGTCGCCGTACGCCGCGTCGAGCACGTGGCGTTGACGCTCGCAATGGTCGAAGAACTGCGTGGCCGCCGGACCCACGAAGAGCGGGCTCGAGCCCTTCGGGAGCGAGCTGCGCTCGGCCATGACCGCCACGGCCGTGGAGATCAGCGACGACGCCAGCTCCTCCATGCGCCCGGGTTCGTAGTCGAGGATTCCCACGTCGCCACCCTCGCACCGGCGGGGCGCGGGCACTGTCAGGGCCCTGACACAACGCCGCGTCGCCCGACGACTTCGGGACAACCCCCGCCCCGTCGCCGCCCCGTCGCCGCCGCTCGTCGCGCCGGCTGGCCCCTGCTGTGGGAAATGCACTGACCGAACGGCCACCACAACCGAGACGTCGAGGCCCGCTGCATCACGTGCGGAACGGAGATCACCGACCGAACCCTCATCGAGGACGTCCGCCACAGCCTCGGGTCCTCGAGGTGGACGATGGGTCGGTGGTCCCTCTGGTGGCCGACGTCCTTGTCGGTCGCGATCCGGAGCCCGGACCCGTCGGTGGTGGCCCTGGCCCTGCCAGACCAGCAGGGAACGGTCTCGAAGGTCCACTTCATGATCAAGCTCGTCGACTGGGGGGTAACGGTCACCGACCTCAAGTCGCTGAACGGGACCTTCGTTCTCCAGGTTGATTTCGCCCAGCGCACCGCCAACAAGATGACCTCCGGCGGGAACCGAAACCCAGCGAAGGCCGCCGACCCGGTCTGGATCGGTGGACAGGAACGACGGCGCTTCATCCTGCGAGCCTCGCCGAGGAGGCATGGCCAGCGCGAACGCAACAGACCCTCGGAGCCCTCATTGTGCTCGCTGCGATCGGGGTGGCCGAGGTGGTGCTCGCGCTGTACCATCTGCGCCAGAGCGCATCTTCTGGCTCCTGACGTTTGCCCGCATCGCTCCACCGATCGACGGACTCGGGTCAGGTCCCCGGACCGCCAGGATCCAGCGCCAGCGATTGCGATCCGCTCAGGTCAGGAGAATGCTCGATGCGTCCCAAGATCCTTGGTGTCGGCCTGATCGTTGCGCTGCTCCTCGTTGGCTGCGGCAGTTCGAGCGGCGACACGACGAAAGCTGCCACCACCACCGCAGCGGCGTCGACGACGTCCGCGACCGACGGTGCTGAGCTCGAGCCCGCGAAAGGGGTGCTGGCGAGTACGACGCTCAAAGTCATCGCGGCTGAGAACGACTGCATTGCCGACAAGCCGGATCAAAAGGCCGCCTTTGATTGCTTGAGCAAGCCGACCCTCCTGGCCAATGCGAGCAGCTACCTGGAGGAAGAGACCGAGGCCACGCCAAAGCAGGTCGCTTGTGTCGTCACAATCCTTGACGGTTTCACCGTGGAGAAGGCGCGTGCGGTGATGCTCTCGGGTATTGGCCAGGCCGCGTATGTGCCCTGCGGCCTACCCGACTGACCGGCCGGTCAAACGCTGGCGAGGGTGAGGGCTTAGTCGCCGCGGGACTGTTGCGTTGAGTGTGCTCATCTTGGCGCCGCGAAGCCGATGGGATGAAGCGTCGCCGGTCCCGCCCGCAGATCCAGCCCGGCTCGACGGCCTTCGCCGGCTTCCGGTTCCCGCCGGAGGTGATCGTACTGGCGGTTCGTTGGTACCTGCGCTTCGGGCTGTCGTATCGGGACCTGGAGGAGCTCCTCGCTGAGCGCGGGATCGAGGTCGACCACGTGACCCTGTACCGGTGGGTGCAGCGGTTCACGCCGTTGTTGGTCGAGGCGGCTCGGCCATGCCGTCACGCAGTCGGGGACCGCTGGTTCGTCGACGAGACCTACGTGAAGGTCGCCGGCGTCTGGCGCTACGTGTACCGGGCAGTCGACCAGAACGGGCAGGTCATCGACGTTGGGGGTGTTGAGTTCTTTGTGTGAGGTGTCCCAACAACAATGAGAGGACACCCAGATGACGAACACTGAAAGCGAGATCGAGACGGTGGCAAAGCCGGTGATCGACGAGGCGACCTT
>JBKJPY010000098.1:0-66568 GCA_046594195.1 Acidimicrobiales bacterium
ATGTAAGGCACGAAGCCATGCAGAGCTGGAGCCACGACCGCTGCTGTCGGCGACAGCCCACCACGAATGCCGGGCCTACGCCCAAGCATCACAGGCAGAGCTTGCGGAGCCCCCCACGATCACCGAGGTGCGACGAAGTCGTGATGAGGTGCGGAAGCGCCGGGCGTGAGCCCGTCGACCAGTTCGAGGAACGGAGAGAGCGGCGGAGCGCAGCGACAGAGCGAATGAGTGACGAGACGCCGAGCGTCAGCGAGGCCGAACCCCGGGCCAATCGGAGAAGTTGCGGCCCGTGATGCGCTCGTAGGCCTCGACGTAGCGGGCCCGCGTCGCCGTGACGATGTCGTCGCCGAGCGGCGGGGGCGGCGGGGTCTTGTCCCAGTCGAGCCCGTCGAGGTAGTCGCGGACCGGCTGCTTGTCGAAGGAGGGTGGGGTCGAACCCGGCACCCACTGGTCGGCGGGCCAAAAGCGCGACGAGTCCGGGGTGAGCACCTCGTCGCACAGGATCAGCTCGCCGTCGAGGAGGCCCAGCTCGAACTTGGTGTCGGCGAGGAGGATCCCGCGCTCGGCGGCCCAGGCTGCGCCTTCCTGGTAGATCCGCAGGGAGACGTCACGGGCGCGCTCGGCCAGTTCGGAGCCGATCAGGTCGGCGGCACGCTCGAAGCTGATGTTCTCGTCGTGGTCGCCCACCTCGGCCTTGGTCGACGGGGTGAAGACGGGCTCCGGGAGCTGCGACGACTCCAGCAGGCCGGCGGGGAGTTGGGCGCCGTGCATGGTGCCCGACGTCTTGTACTCCTTCCACGCCGATCCGGTGATGTAGCCGCGGACGATGCACTCGACCGGCAGCATCTCCGCCTTGTGGGTGAGCATGATCCGTCCGGCGAGGTCCGGGTCGTCCTCGGCGATGCCCAGGGCCGTGATCGCTGGGCCCTCGGTCGCGATGAGGTGCCCCGGGATCAGGTCGGCGAACTTCTCGAACCAGAACGCCGACATGGCGGTGAGCACCCGACCCTTGTCGGTGATCGGCTCGTTCAGGACGACGTCGAACGCAGAGAACCGGTCCGAGGTGACCATCAGGAGCCGGTCGTCGCCGGCGTCGTAGATGTCGCGGACCTTGCCGGAGTAGAGCTTCGGAAGCGCAGGTTCAGCCATGCGCCGAAGCTACCGAACGCCGACCTCGGAGCGGAACCCCGTTCGCCCCGGCCGCCGACGGACCGTCAGAGGATGTCGCCGGGGCGGTAGCCCGCCGCATCGGGATCTTGCGCCACGTACCCCGCTACGACGGTGACGAAGGTGTTGACCTGGCTGGGTGCGAGCCCGACCAGGTCGAGCGGGTTGGCGATGGCGTCGTCGATGGCCATGCGGTCGAGTCCGAGGCGTGGGTCGGCCGCCAATCGCTCGACGAGGTCGTTGTCGGCGCCCTCTCGCATCGCCAATGCGACCCCGACTGCCGACTCCTTGATGGCCTCGTGGGCGACCTCGCGCCCCACACCCGCCCGGACCGCCGCCATCAGGACCTTGGTGGTCGCCAGGAACGGCAGGTACCGCTCGTTCTCCCGCTCGATGACCGCGGGGAAGGCGCCGAACTCGGCCAGCACGGTGAGGAACGTCTCGAAGAGGCCGTCGAGCGCGAAGAAGGCGTCGGGCAGCGCCACGCGGCGCACGACCGAGTCCGAGACGTCGCCCTCGTTCCACTGTCCGCCCGACAGGGCCGAGACCATCGTGAGGTGGCCCGAGAGGATCGCGGCGAACCCGTTCACCCGCTCGCAGGACCGCGAGTTCATCTTGTGCGGCATGGCGGACGACCCGACCTGGCCCTCCTTGAAGCCCTCGGTGACGAGTTCCTGGCCGGCCATCAGCCGCAGGGTCGTCGCCAGGCTCGAGGGCCCGGCGGCCGCTTGGACCAGCGCCGACACCACGTCGAGGTCGAGCGACCGGGGGTACACCTGGCCCACGTTGTCGAGCGAGGACCGGAAGCCGAGGTGCTGGGCCACCGCCCCCTCGAGGCGCGCCACGGCATCGGGCGAACCGAGCAGGTCCAACATGTCCTGCTGCGTGCCGACCGGGCCCTTGATCCCGCGCAGCGGGTACCGGGCGATCAGCTCGTCGACGCGCTGCAATGCGACCAGCAGTTCCTGCCCGGCATTGGCGAAGCGCTTGCCGAGGGTCGTGGCCTGGGCGGGGACGTTGTGGCTCCGACCGGTGATGACGGTGGTGGCGTGCTCGGCCGCGCGCTCGGCCAACCGGGCGAGGACGGCGAGCATCCGACCCCGCACGAGGACGAGCGCGTCGCGCACCTGGAGCTGCTCCACGTTCTCGGTGAGGTCCCGAGAGGTCATCCCCTTGTGGATGTGCTCGTGGCCGGCCAGGTCGGAGAACTCCTCGATGCGGGCCTTGACGTCGTGGCGGGTGACCCGCTCGCGCGCCGCGATGGACTCCAGGTCGACCTGGCCGATGACCGCCTCGTAGTCCTCGATGACGCCGGCCGGGACGGAGACGCCCAACTCGGACTGCGCGCGCAGCACCGCGAGCCACAGCTGGCGCTCGAGGACGATCTTGTGCTCGGCGGACCAGATCTCGACCATTGCCCCACTGGCGTAGCGGGCGGCGAGGACGTTGGGAACAGCTGCTTTCACGCCTCGACCGTACTCGGACGGGTTGTGACGGCGGATCGCTTGATTCGCGCCGCAGAGGTGCCGATGAGGAAGGAGCACCGTCGGGGAGGCCGTCCGTGAACCACTGCATGCGTCACTACGAAGAGCCGGTCGTGGCGTACTGCCGCACGTGCACCCGGCCCTACTGCAGCCGTTGCCTCGTGTACTCGTTCGGGCCGGACAAGCCGCCGTTCTGCGTGGGCTGCGCGCTCAACGCGTCAGGCGTCCGCAACAAGAACAAGCCGATCGTCGTCGCCGCACAGCAGGCACCTGGCCCCGACCGCCGCGCCGAACGGGCCCAGCGCAAGGCCGAGAAGGTGGACGCCAAGGCCACGGCGCGGGCGCTCAAGCGGGCGGCCAAGCGAGGCGAGGGCGCCCCGGAGCCCGTCGAGGCACCCCGGACGAGCAACGTGCCGGTCCCACGCGGCCTGCCCGTGCCGTCGAGCCGATTCGCCCCGCCGAAGCCGGAGCACGCCGTCAACTGACGGAGGCGCGAGCCTCCCGGTCAGCCACGAGCTTGCCCTCGAGGTCGGCGTCGCTGATCGCGAGCATCTGGACCACCAGGAGCGCAGCGTTGATGGCGCCGTCGACGGCGACGGTGGCCACCGGGATGCCCTTGGGCATCTGGACCGTGGCGTAGAGAGCGTCGACCCCGTTGAGCGCGCCGCCCGACAGCGGAACGCCGATGACCGGCAACGTGGTGTGGGCCGCTGCGGCCCCTGCGAGGTGGGCGGCCATGCCCGCACCGGCGATGATCGCGGCGTAGCCGTTCGCCCGAGCCGACCCGACGAACTCGGCGACCTTGGCCGGGGTGCGGTGGGCGGACATGACCTGGACGTCGGCTTCGATGCCGAACCCGGCGAGGGTCTCCGCTGCCGGCTCCATCTTGGAACGGTCGTTGGGCGATCCCATGATGATGGCGACCTTGTACTGGCTCACAGCTGGCTCCTCGAGCGGGTTGACGACGACAGAACGCTAGTGGTGGGAGACGCAGCCGCTCCACGCCGCCCGTCGACGCCAGGTCAGGGAGCCGGCGCGGCGATGTCGGTGCGGTGGTGCTCCCCGGGCCAGGCGATGGCACCGATCGCGTCGTAGGCCCGCTGACGGGCGATGGCGGCGTCCGGGGCGGTGCCGATCACGTTCAACACCCGACCGCCGGCGGTGACCACCTGGTCCGATGGGTTGCGGCCCACGCCGGCTCCCAGCACGAGCACGCCGTCGGCTTCCCCGGCGACTTCGATCCCCTCGACGACGTCGCCGGTCCGTGGTGCCACGGGGTAGCCCTCGCTGGCGGCCACGACGAGCACGGCGGCCTCGTCCGAGAACGTCGGCGGCGCCACGGCCGACAGATCGCCGTCGGCCGCCGCCGCCAGCAGCTCCGCCAGGTCCGAGGTCATGCGGAGGAGCACGACCTGCGAGTCGGGGTCACCGAAGCGGACGTTGTACTCGATGAGCTTGGGGCCCTCGGCGGTGAGCATGAGCCCGGCGTAGAGCACCCCGCGGTAGTCGATGCCGCGCTGGCGCAGCTCGGCGAGCGTCGGCTCGATGAAGGTGCGCGCGATCTCGTCCTCGAAGCCCGCGGGCACGAATGGCAGCGGTGACCACGCGCCCATGCCGCCCGTGTTCGGGCCCTCGTCGCCGTCGCCGACCCGCTTGAAGTCCTGCGCCGCCGGGAGGCAGACCGTCCGCGTCCCGTCGCAGATCGCGAACACCGAGACCTCGGTGCCGACGAGCCCCTCCTCGATCACGACCCGCCGACCCGCCATCCCGAAGGTGCCGCCTTCGAGCTTCGCCTGGACGTCGGCGACGGCGTCGGCGAGGGAGTCGGTGACGAGCACCCCCTTGCCGGCCGCCAGACCGTCGGTCTTGATGACGTAGGGCCCGACCATGGCGGCGAGATGCTGGGTGGCTTCGCCGGCATCGTCGAACGCCGCCCAGGCTGCGGTGGGGAGCTGTGCCTCCTCGGCGATCAGCTTCATGAACGCCTTCGAGCCCTCGAGCTTGGCGCCGTCGGCACCGGGTCCGAACACCCGCACGCCCTTCGCTCGCAGGCGGTCCGCGTGACCGGCGACAAGCGGCTGCTCCGGTCCGAACACCACCAGGTCCACCGAGCCGTCGGCGACGAGCTCCGCCACCGGGATGTCCACCGAGCCGGGGATCATCGGGTTGCCGGGGGTGACCACCACCTCGGCGGTGCGGCCCAGGACCAGGGCCAAGGCGTGCTCGCGCCCACCGGATCCGACGACGACGACCTTCACGATGGGCTCCCCTGCTCCGTTTCGCTGGTCCGGCGATCTTGGCTGGTCACGCGTTGCGGTGCACGAACTGCTCGCGCCCAGGTCCGACCCCGACGAGGGTGACCGGGACGCCGACCTGCTCCTCGAGGAACGCCAGGTACGCCTCGGCTGCGGCCGGGAGCTGGTGCGTCTCGGTGATCTCGGAGAGGTCGGTGTGCCAGCCGGGGAGCTCCTCGTAGATCGGCGTCGCCGCATGCAGGTCGCTCTGGTGGTAGGGCAGGTGGGTGACCCGCTCGCCGCGCACGTCGTAGGCCACGCACACCTTGACGGTGTCGAGGGCGTCGAGGATGTCGAGCTTGGTGATGGCCAGCTCCGACAGCGAGTTGAGCCGCACCGCCTGGCGCAGCATCACGGCGTCGAACCACCCGGGCCGACGGCGGCGGCCGGTCACCGTGCCGTACTCCCGGCCCACCTCGACGAAGTGATCGCCGAGGCGGATCTCGTCCGCGTCGGCGAGCGCTCGGTCCTTGCCGCCGATGGCCTCGGTGGAGATGGCGAGCTCGGTGGGAAACGGGCCGGTGCCCACCCGGGTCACGTACGCCTTGGCCACGCCGATCACGCGGTCGATGTAGCGGGGACCGACCCCGGCGCCGGTGCAGACGCCGCCGGCGACGGGGTTGGAGGACGTCACGAAGGGATAGGTCCCGTGATCGAGGTCGAGGAAGGTCGCCTGGGCACCCTCGAACAGCACGTGTTCGTGGCGCTCGAGCGACTCGTGGACCAGCGAGACCGTGTCGGCGATGTGCGGCTCGATGCGCGGGCGGCACACGTCGAGGTACTCGTCTGCGATCTCTTCGGGATCGAGGGGCAGCTGGTTGAAGACCTTCGCCAAGATGGCGTTCTTCTCCTTGGCCAGCACGTCGAGCTTGGCCCGGAAGATCTTGGGGTCCAACAGGTCCTGCACGCGCAGCCCGACGCGCGACGCCTTGTCGGCGTAGGCCGGCCCGATGCCGCGCTTGGTGGTGCCCAGCTTCCGGCTGCCGAGGCGGCGTTCGGTGAGGCGATCGATCTCCTGGTGGTACGGGAGGATCAGGTGGGCGTTGCCGCTGACCTTGAGCCGCGACGGGTCGATCCCGCGCGACGTGAGCATGTCCATCTCGGTGATGAGCACGCGGGGATCGACCACCACGCCGTTGCCGATGACGGGCGTGATGTGGTCGTAGAGGATGCCGGACGGGCACAGCTGAAGGGCGAAGCTCTCGCCGTTCACCACCAAGGTGTGGCCGGCGTTGTGGCCCCCCTGGTAGCGGACCACGAGCTGCATCTCCTTGGCGACGAGGTCGGTGAACTTCCCCTTCCCTTCGTCACCCCACTGCGTACCGACCACAACGGTCGCTGGCACGGCCTTGCTCCTCACGACGGCGATTTCAGACCGGAGGGGACGCTACTGCCTGGCCACACACCGCCCCTCCCCGCCACCCGCCGCCACCTTCACCTGGTCTTGGGGTCCGAAGACGAGTGACCGATTTCCCTTCGCCCGATCACCCGCCCGGGGTACCTTGGCCGGACCGTGGCGGGCGCTTGATGAGTCTCGCCGCACCAGCGTCGGAGCTCCGACGAACCATCACGCCAGGAAGAGCGCATGAGCACCTCCACCCAATCAGCACCACCCGCCCCGTCCGCACCCGGAGCTGCCGCTGCTCGAGCGGTCAACGCCGTCAAGACCTACGGCGAGGGCGACACGGTCGTCCACGCGCTGGCGGACGTCACCGTGGACTTCGCGCAGGGCCAGTTCACCGCGATCATGGGCCCGTCGGGCTCCGGCAAGAGCACGCTGATGCACTGCCTGGCCGGCCTCGATGACCTCACCAGCGGCAGCGTGTGGATCGAGGGGATCAACCTGACCGAGCTCAAGGAGAAGGACCTCACCAAGCTGCGGCGCGACCGCATCGGGTTCATCTTCCAGGCGTTCAACCTGATTCCCACGCTCAGCGCCGAGGAGAACATCGTTTTGCCGCTCTCGCTGGCCGGGGCGGATCCCGACCAGGCGTGGTTCGACCAGGTCGTCAAGACCGTCGGCCTCGGCGATCGGCTCGACCACCGCCCGAGCGAGCTTTCTGGCGGCCAGCAGCAGCGCGTCGCCGTGGCCCGCGCCCTGGCCAGCCGACCGGCGATCATCTTCGCCGACGAGCCCACCGGCAACCTCGACTCGCGGGCCAGCGCCGAGATCCTCTCGTTCATGCGCTCTGCGGTGAAGGACTACGGCCAGACCATCGTGATGGTCACCCATGACCCCGTCGCCGCCTCCTACGCCGACCGCGTGCTGATCCTGGCGGACGGCAACATCGTCCACGAGATCAACGAGCCCACCACCGACGCGGTCGTGGACTTCATGAAGACCTTCGGCGAGGACTGATGTTCAAGACCACCTTCCGCGGGCTCTGGTCCCACAAGCGGCGCCTCGTCTCCACCATCATCGCCATCGTCCTCGGCGTGGCGTTCATGGCCGGAACCCTCGTACTCACCAGCACCATCAACAAGATCTTCGACGACCTCTTCGCCAACATGAACCAGAACACCGACGCGGTGATCCGTGGCGACGTCTTGTTCAAGGACCAGCAGTCGGGCACCGCTCGGGCCAAGCTCGATGAGTCGCTCGTGCGCAAGGTGACGGCCGTCGACGGCATCGCCAATGCCGCGGGCAACAAGTCCAACATCTCGCTCACCCTCTTGGACCCCAAGGGCGATGCGATGGGTGGGCAAGGCCCTCCCACCTTCGTGAACTCGTGGACCACGGACGACCAGCTCAACTCGTTCAAGGTCGTCGAGGGCCGCCCTCCGGAAAAGCTGGGCGAAGCCGTCATCGACAGGGCCGCCGCAGATGCCGGGCCGTTCAAGCTCGGTGACACCCTCGAGCTCATCGGGCCCAACGGCCGCGAGAAGCTCGCGGTGGTCGGCATCGCCCGATTCGGCGATGCCGACTCTGCGGGTGGTGCCATCACCATCGGCGCCACGCTCGAGCAGGCTCAGGCGTTCGCCAACGACCCGGGGCGGGTCGACACCATCGAGGTGCGCGGCGACGGATCACTCACTCCCGATGAGGTGGTGAAACGGCTCGAACAGGCGAAGCTGGCCCCCAAGCTCAGCATCGTGACCGGCCGTGCCGCTGCGCAGGAGCAGTCGAACGAGATCAAGGACGCCTTCAGCTTCTTCTCGACCATCCTGCTGGTGTTCGCCGCCATTGCCCTGTTCGTGGGCATGTTCATCATCTCGAACACCTTCGGCATCCTCATCGCCCAGCGAACCAAGGAGCTCGCGCTCCTGCGGGCCATCGGCGCCAGCCGCGGTCAGGTGCTCGCGTCGGTGCTCGCCGAGGCCGGCATCGTCGGGCTCGTGGCGGCCGTGCTCGGCTTCTTCGCCGGAGTTGCCTTGGCCTTCCTGGCCTTCGCCGGGCTCCGAGCGGGTGGGATCGACCTGCCGAGCACCAGCCTTTCCATCACGCCCAGCACGGCCATCGCCGCCATCATCGTGGGCCTCGTGGTCACGGCGGCCTCAGCCATCGTGCCGGCCGTGCGGGCAACCCGGGTACCGCCCATCGCGGCGTTGCGCGACGTGGCCATCGACAACTCCGGGCGATCGAAGGGCCGGTCGATTCTCGGCCTGCTGATGCTCGTCGTCGGCGGGCTGCTCGTCATCCCGGCGTTCCAGGCCGAACCGCCGAGCAGCGCGCTCCCCGGCATCGGACTCGGCCTGGCGCTCATCCTCGGCGCAGTGCTCGTCCTCGGGCCGGTCATCGCCAAGCCACTCTCCCGGATCGTCGGCCTCCCGCTGCCCGCCATCAAGGGCGTCACCGGCCGCCTGTCCCGGGAGAACGCGATGCGCAGCCCGCGTCGTACGGCCTCCACCGCCTCGGCGCTCATCATCGGCGTGACCCTGGTGGGCTTCATCACCGTGTTCGCCGCCTCCGCCCAGGAGTCCATCTCCAACACCGTGTCGGGCGGCTTCGAGGGCGAGTACATCATCCAGCCCGCGAACCTGAACGGGAACCTCTCCGGGCTGCCGCTCTCGGCCACCGACCAGCTCCGCTCGGTCAAGGGCGTCGACACCGTGGCCGCCGTTGCGGTCACCATCGGCAAGGCCAAGATCGACAATCCGACCGGACCGGACCGCAACGCCTCCGGACAGGTCGCCGGCATCGACCCTGCGGATTTCCAGAAGGTCTTCAAGACCACGATGGATCAGGGCACGCTCGACCCGATCGGAGCCGACCAGATCGTGATCGACTCCCAGTTGGCCAAGAGCAAGGACATCGCGCTGGGGAGCAAGGTCACGATCACCACGCTCGATGACAAGACGGCCACCTTCGAGGTGTCGGGGATCAGCGACGATCTCGCCGTCTTGTCGCTCTACGGCTTTCAGTTCGTCACCAGCGACGCCGGATTCGCCAAGCTCTCGACCGCACCCACGGACTTCCTGGTCGGCATCTCGCTCGACTCGGGGATCGACCAGGCGGCAATGCGGTCCCAGCTCAAGGCACCCATCAAGGACTTCCCGACGATGAAGTTGCAGGACCGGGAGCAGTTCACCGGCACCCTCGTGGCCCAGATCAAGGCGCTCCTGAACGTGATCTACGGATTGCTCGCCGTGTCGATCGTGATCGCGCTCATCGGCATCGCCAACACGCTGTCGCTGTCGATCAACGAGCGCACGCGAGAACTCGGCCTGCTCCGGGCGATGGGCATGTCTCGGCGCCAACTCCGATCGATGGTTCGCTGGGAGGCCGTCATCGTCGCCCTCATGGGCACCGGCCTCGGCGTCATCTTGGGCCTGGGCCTGAGCTGGATCCTGGTAAAGGGCCTGGCCAGCCAGGGCATCGACACCTTCAAGGTCCCGGTCACCGGTCTGGTCATCGAGGTGATCTTCGGTGCCGGCCTCGGCATCTTGGCCTCGTTCAACCCCGCGCGCCGGGCGGCAAAGCTGAACGTGCTCGACGCCATCGCCACGGAGTAGCCGACGCTCGGCGATCGAACCGACGGCACCACGGCACCACGCCGGGTGCCGTCGCGTCGGGTGACCACCGACCCCGGTCGGGACGGCAAGGTCAGCTAGGCGTCGCCGATGGCGTAGAAGGCGCCGCCTCGGGCGCCCACGTAGATCTTGCCCTTGAACACCGTGGGGGTGGACTCGATGCACCCCTCGAGATCAACCGTCCAGAGCTCGGGCGGGTCCTTCTTGGGATCGGAGACGTCGTAGGCGTGGAGCACGCCGCTGCAGTCGCCCATGATCAGCGTCTTGTCCACCACGACGGGTGATTGCCAGGTCGGACCGGGGAGCTTCTTCTCCCAGAGGATCTTCCCCGTCTCCATGTCGGCGGCGAAGAAGCGGCCGTGGTTGGTGCCGGCGTAGATCACGCCGTTCGAGATGGCCGGCGTGCCCCAGATCCCGTAGCAGCTGGACTCCTCGCAATCGCCCTGCGCCTGCGGCTCAGGCGGGTCCTTGATGGACCACACCAGCGGGTCATCGGGCTTGGTCGGGTCGAGCTTCATCAGCTGGCCGACCTCGTCGGAGCGATCCATGGTCGAGCCCCGCTCGCGCTCGGAGGCGACGTAGAGCATCCCCTCCTTGTCGATGACGACGGAAGCGTCGGTGTCGTCACCGGTCCAGAAGCGGAACACCCGCTTGACGCTCGTCGGGTCCTCCTTCAGCTTGGAGATGTCCCAGCCCTGCACCAGCCCGCCGGAGTTGGCGAAGTAGACGGTGTTGCCCGAGATGGCGAGCGAGTTCTCGACGCCAGTGTCCTTGACCCGGCTGCCCGACCCGGCAAGGTCGGAGGTCAGCTGTTCGTCCCAGGAGGGCGCGTTGAACACCAGCTGGGGGTCGACCGTGACCTTCCCGTCGGCGCCCTTCTTGCGGTTGAGCTTGAAGATGTACCACTGGCCGTTCTCGCCACCGTCGAAGAGGTAGTCGTCGATGACGAGCGGCGAGCTGTCCCAGTCGTCGTTCCAGCCGTTGACCGGCGAGACGTTGTCGGCGCTCATGCTCCACAGGTCCGCAGCCGCGTCCGGCCGGTCGAGCCCGAGGATGTGGAAGTCGGCCCGACTCCCGGAGTACAGGAGCGGGAAGCCGTCCGGGTCGCGGGTGACCGAGCCCTTGATGATGTCGCCCATGTCGAACGGCGCCAGGAGGTCCTTGCCGTCGGCGGCGTCGATGAAGTGGATCGCCTGGTCGTAGGTGCCGACGGCGATCTTGGTCTGGTCGCCCTCCTCCCACACCGAGGGTTGACCGGTCCAGCCGGACCCGCACCAGCTGTGGGGCGTGTTGCCCACCGGTGAGCTGCTGCACATGCCGCCGGACTCGGGGTAGCGCCAGAGCACCTTGGGCGACTTCGGGACCGGGCCGAGGCCGTAGTAGCTGCGGGTCGGGTTGCCCCGGAAGGTGAGCTGTCCCACGAGCGAGGTGCTCCACGGTTGGCCGGAACTCTTCGGGTCCACCCACTGGTCGACGGTCGTCTTCGGGGCCAAGCCCTTCGAGGTGGTCGCCTCGACCTCGGCCTTGCTGGGTGCTGAGGTCTTGGTGCCCGGCCCTTCCTCGGTGGCGGTCGTGGAGCTGCTGTCGTCACCTCCGATCGACGAACAACCCCAGACGAGCAGCAGCAGGACCAGGACCACCCCGCCACCGGCCAAGAGCCGGTTCCGCTGGATCTCCCGCTGCCGGGCGGTTCGGTTTCGGTCAGCTCGGCTGGCCTCGGCGAGACCGGCGACGGTGCGCGAGGCCTGAGCCGGCGGTTGAGGCCGGGAGCTGACCGGCCGGGGTGCACCCGTCTGCGGAGCACCGCGGTCGGTCGGTCGCGGCGGCGACTGAGGCGGGCTCGCCGAGCGGGGTGGGCGTGACGCCCGGGGCGGGGCCGGGCGCGGCGGACGGCTGGGACCGGAGCCAGCGGGACGTCCCGACGTCGGCGACGGCGTCGCTGGCCGAGGCGGTCGTCGTGGCCCCGAGGGGCGCTGGGCGTCAGACATCGAGGCGATCTCCCGGGGTGAAGAGCCAGGTCGGCGAGGAGCCACCGACCGAGGCGCGAGCTCCGGACCAGCGTACGGACCACCACCACCTCCAACCGGTCATGGGGTGGGAGCAGTCCTTCCGGATCTCCGGAGGTCAGGAGGTCAGCGTGATGGTGCCGGCCTCGTCGGCATCGACCGTGACGGTGGCACCTTCGCTCACCGATCCCTCGAGCAGCTTGACCGCCAGGGCGTCGCCGACCTCGCGCTGGATGACCCGCTTCAACGGGCGGGCGCCGAACGCCGGGTCGAAGCCGTCGCGAGCCAGCGCATGCTCGGCCTCGGGCGTCACGACCAAGGTGATCCGCCGGGCCGCCAGGCGCTCACGGAACGTCTGGAGCTGGATCTCGACGATGCGGGACAGGTCGTCGGCGGTGAGCGACCGGAACCGGACGATGTCGTCGATGCGGTTCACGAACTCCGGCTTGAAGAGGGTCAGCGGGTCGCCGGGCAAGTTCGACGTCATGATGAGCACGACGTTGGTGAAGTCGACCGTCCGGCCCTGCCCATCGGTCAGCCGACCGTCGTCGAGCACCTGGAGCAGGATGTTGAACACGTCGGGGTGTGCCTTCTCGATCTCGTCGAGGAGGATCACCGAGTACGGGCGTCGGCGGACGGCCTCGGTCAGCTGGCCGCCCTGGTCGTAGCCGACGTAGCCGGGAGGGGCGCCCACGAGCCGGGACACGGCGTGCTTCTCCATGTACTCGCTCATGTCGATGCGGACCATGGCCCGCTCGTCGTCGAAGAGGAAGTCGGCGAGGGTGCGGGCGAGCTCGGTCTTGCCGACGCCGGTCGGGCCGAGGAAGAGGAACGAGCCGATGGGCCGGTTCGGATCAGACAGCCCGGCCCGGCTGCGGCGGATGGCGTTGGCGACGGCCACGACGGCCTCGTCCTGCCCGATGACCCGCTCGTGGAGGACCTCCTCCATGCGGACGAGCTTCTGGAGCTCGCCTTCCATGAGGCGCGTGACCGGGACGCCCGTCCACTTGGAGACGATCTCCGCCACGTCCTCCTCGTCGACCTCCTCCTTCAGCATCTGTTGGGTCGCCTGGAGCTCCGCAAGGTGCTCAGTGGCGGCATCGACCTGCCGCTCGAGCTCGGGGATCTGGCCGTAGCGGATCTCGGCCGCCTTCTCGAGGTCGGTCTCGCGCTCGATCTCGCTGCGCTTGGCCTCCAGCTGCTCCTTGAGTTCCCGGATCTGGGCGATGGCGTCCTTCTCGCCCTGCCAGTGCGCCTTCATCGACAGCGACTGCTCCTGGAGGTCCGCCAGCTCCTTGTCGAGCACATCGAGGCGCTCCTTGGAGACGGTGTCTTGCTCCTTGGCGAGGGCGACGCGCTCGATCTCGAGCTGGCGGATGCGCCGCTCGACCACGTCGATCTCGGTGGGAAGCGAGTCGATCTCGATGCGCAGCTTCGATCCGGCCTCGTCGATCAAATCGATGGCCTTGTCGGGCAGGAACCGGGCCGTGATGTAGCGATCGGAGAGCACGGCCGCCGCGACCAGCGCGGCGTCTTGGATCCGGACGCCGTGGTGGACCTCGTAGCGCTCCTTGAGGCCGCGGAGGATGGCGATGGTGTCCTCGACCGATGGCTGACCGACGAGCACCTGCTGGAAGCGGCGCTCGAGGGCGGCATCGGCCTCGATGAACTTGCGGTACTCCTCCAGGGTGGTGGCGCCGATCATGCGCAGCTCACCGCGCGCCAGCATGGGCTTGATCATCTGCCCCGCATCGGCAGCACCCTCGGCCTTACCGGCTCCGACGATGGTGTGGAGTTCGTCGATGAACGTGATGACCTGCCCGTCGGCGTCCGTGATCTCCTTGAGGACGGCCTTCAGTCGCTCCTCGAACTCACCTCGGTACTTCGCGCCGGCGACCATCCCGGTCAGGTCGAGGCTGATGACCCGCTTGTTCTTGAGCCCCTCGGGCACATCGCCCTCGACGATGCGGCGGGCGAGGCCCTCCACGATGGCGGTCTTCCCGACGCCAGGCTCGCCGATCAGGACCGGGTTGTTCTTGGTCCGGCGGCTGAGCACCTGGATGGTGCGGCGGATCTCCTCGTCGCGGCCGATGACGGGATCCAGCTTCCCCTGGCGGGCGGCCTCGGTGAGGTCCCGGCCGTAGCGCTCGAGCGCCTGGTACTGCTCCTCGGGGTTCTGGCTGGTGACCCGGTGGCTGCCCCGGACGCTCTGGAGGGCGCTGAGCAGCTGCTCTCGATCGAGGTCGAGCTGGCCCGCCAGCGCGAGGAGGAGGTGCTCGGTGGACAGGTACTCGTCGTGGAGCTCGACCCGTTGTGCGTCCGCCAACTCGATCACGTTGTTGAGGGCGCGGGAGAGCCGGGCCTCAGCGCCGCCGTAGGCCTTGGGGAGCTTGGCCAGGACATCTTCTGCCTTGTTGCGCAGCCCTGCGGGAGACGCCCCCACCTTCTCCAGGATCGGCAGCACGACGCCTTCGCTCTGCCCGAGGAGCCCGACCAACAGGTGGTCCGGGGTGACCTCGGGGTTGTTGTCCGCACCGGCGCGCGTGATGGCGGCGTTGACGGCTTCTTGCGTCTTGAGCGTCCAGCGGTTGGGGTCCATTGCCATGCCTCGCATCTTACCGCCTTGATAGAAAACTTGACAATCCCATGCTCAAGTAAGATCGACGGGCCTGCTGGCCGCAACATGGCCCCGGGCGACCGAGGCGCCCTACCATTGGCGATGCCGCTGATGGGGGGGATCACATGCGCGAGGTCGAACCGAACGACGACGCCGACACCGACACCGACACCGGCCTGCCAACCCACCCCACAGGGGACGACCACTCGGCGGGCCCCGATGCCCGGGCGTCGCGGGGCCGGCTGGCCGTCGGGCTGGTGTTGCTGTTGATCGGGCTGGCCGTGTCCGCCGCTGCGATTGCGTCGTCCCTCGGCGACGACGGCAAGGCCGCGCCGAACGGAACGGGAGGTGGCGCTGGCACCGCGTCCGGCGCCCAGGTGGCCTCGGCCACCGTGGATCGCAAGTCGGGCAAACCGACCCTCGATGGTTCGACGTCGACCACCAGCTCCCTGGTGCCCACGAGCAAGCCCCGGTGGCCACCGGCCGTCGCCGGGCGTCCCAAGGCGTTCGGCGGACTCGGCGACCCGCCGCCCAGCAGCGGCGCAGGTCTTGAGGACGGCCTCTACCTCTGGAACGACTTCGATGGCTGGCACCTCTGGCAGGTGGGCGGGGGAAGCGAGGACGGTGCCACCATCACGGCCGACGACACCTACGCCAAGGCGGCGGGCACGGGCGGGTCCGTCGACGTGACCAACGACGCCAACCTGCTCACGTTCTCCCGCGGCTCAGCCAGCGAGCCGGTGGTCGGAGTGGACTTCAGTCCAGGCTTCTACGCCAAGACCATGGTCGTGACCACGCGCGGCGAGCTCACGTTGCACCTCGGCGCCCGGGGCAAGGCCGCACCCCGCTTCTACGGGATGGCGTTCGCACCCTGACGTCGCCTCCCACCCGAAGCGGGGTCGACCCCACGGCGGGGGTCAGCGACACTCGGTCACGGTGAACTTGGCGACCCGGGCCGCTGCCGGCCCGAATCCGGCCGGGAGATCAGCCAAATCGAGCTCCGTGCGGCGGTCGTTGCGCTCGATCATGGCCTCGAACCCCGGTCGGGCCGCACGAATGGTCTCGAGGTCCGGCTTCAGGTTGCCCGGTGCCAGAGCCAGGAGGCGGTCGAAATCCGTGGCCACGATGACCTTGGCCGTCTCCAGCGCCGTCGCCCCGGGACCGAGCGCCGCGATGCCATCGACGAGATCCTGACAAAGGGCATCGAGCTGGCCCGCCGGGATGACGTCGGGCACCGTCGTCGAGCCTCCACCGGGAGGAGGGGTCGCGTTCGCTGCGCGATCCTCGTCCGAGGCTCCATCGACCAAGAACACCCGAATGGTCTGGAGGTCCTTGTCGTTGGCGTTCACGTGGAACACCTGCCGGCCGAGCCACTTCGCGCCGTCGGGATAGCCCGTCTTGTCGTCGGCGCTGACGAGGATGGTGCCGTCCACCTCCTGGTCGCGGTATTGGCGCTCCTCGCCGTACGCCCGCCCGAACGGTCCGATGTCGAGCAGGAGCACGTCTCCCCGATGCTCGAGATCGTGCACGAGCGCCGGACCGATGCTCAACACGACCGAACCGCCGTCGTAGGTGACGCGGTACCGCCCCTTCGGGAGCCGGCGCTCCACCTGCTTGACCAGCGAGGTGGTGTCTTGCGCGATGGTGCCGTCTCGATCGGTCGACAGCCCGATCGACGTCACCGTGGATGCCATGGCGAAGAGGATCACAACGGAGACGAGCGCCACTGCCGGCGGTTCCACGAACTTCCTCATCCTCGTCGACAGCAGGTTCCAGAGCATCCAGACGAGCGCGGTCCAGGCAAACGCACTCACCGTCCACATCCAGCGGAGGTTGGCCGCCTTGACGGTGGCGCCAGACGGAACCTTGACCGCCGTGTAGAAGCCGGCAGCGACGGCCAGGGCGGCCACGCCTGCCATGGTGACGAGGTCCGTGCGGCGAGTGCGCCAGAACCAGACGCCGAGCCCGAGCACCACGACGAGCACGACGTAGCCGAGCACCAGTTCGTGGGCGGCCGGGGTGTGGAGGTACCCGAGCGGCGGGATCTTGCGAGAGAAGATCGGCCACGGCGCCAGTGCCTCCGCAACACGCTTGGCCGCGAACGACACGCCGGCTGCCTGCGATCCCTTCCCGTCGCTTCGGCCCGTGGTGAACGTCTCGACGATCGCTCCCACGTTGTGACTACCGAAGAACTGGTCCCACACAACGGGGAACCAGAGCACCGCGCCCAGGACCGCGCTCGCGAGGAGGCGCGGGCGAAGCCACGCACGGTCGGTCGCACGGCGGAGGATCTGGCGGATCCACCAGATGCCGATGATCAACGCAACGCCGATGACCGGCGCGCCGGTTCCAAGGAAGCTGAGGTGATCCTGCAACGCGAACGTGCCCGCGAGGACGAACACCGGGGTCGTTCGTAGGTCGCCCGCGATGATCGACCACGACGCGAACAGAACCATGAGCGCGGTGAACGCGCCCACGTTGGACGAGACCGGATCGTGCAGGAAGTTGCCGCCGAGCGATCGGGTGAGAAGCGTGACCCCACCGACGGCGATGAGCATCAGGGGCATGCCGCCGCGACGGAAGGCGGTCCACCCCACCCCGACGAGCGCGGCTGCGTTGATGGCCGCGGCGCCGAGGACCAGGCCGGCCGTGGGGCCGAGGAGCGCGACGAAGGGAGCGAGGAGGTAGAACTCGATCGGACCCGGGTGGCTGCTCTCCACCCCTGATCCGAAGTTCTCGCCCGTGCTGGGCTGACCCACGAGCGGAAGCCGACCCTCGAGCACGTCGTGGACCCGGAGCCCGATCAGGGCGTTGTCACCCGATGGCCGGAAGCCCTGGCGCAGCACGACGGCAGCGCTGAGAAGCGGCAGGAGCGCCAGCGCAACGAGGATCGCGATGGCCACCGTGCGCCCGGTCGGCGACAGGCTGCGGATGCGATGCGATCGGGCCGGGCGCCAGCGTCGTCCGCCTCGGTTCGAGGGCTCGTTCACGGCATCCGGAGCGGCGCCCGCGCTCGGCCTCACCGCACCCGTCATTCCTCCGCCTCCATCCGACCGCGAACGGCCGCCCGATACCGGATTGGCCGTCTTCGCGGAGTCAGGTGTCATAGGAGGCGGTCTCGGCCACGGCCCGGTCGGACTCATCTGCAGCAGAGCAATACTACGACACCCGACGAGGCCACCGAGGCGGCCCTCCGGCGACCGACCTCCGTGCCGTGTTGCGCCTTGGTGGCCCGGCACCGCCGGCGTTGACGCAATACTTGTGAACGGTTGGCCCGATGCCCCCATTGGGAGCACCAACGAATCAGAGCTTCCACGTGGATGCTGCACCCGCCACCCCGGCGTCCATCCCGCCTCGAGTTGCACGATCTGATTCCGAACCCTGGAACGAGTACACGATGTCCGAGCCCGAAGACGCACCGACGACACCCACACCCGACGATGGTCCGGACCTTGCGGATCCGGTGATCCAGCCCCAGGAACGGAACGGCCCCGACGAGAGCGAGGCTGGCGAATGGGACGATGACGGGATCTGGGAGGAGACGGATGCCGAGGGGGGCATCTCGCAGGACAAGGTGCTGCGCCTCGCTCAGATCGGACTGGTGATGCTCGCGGTCGTCGTCGTCGCCGTGGTACTGGTCGTCAAGGGCGGCAGCGACGAGAGCCCGACGACCTCGAACGCGAAGGCCAAGGACGGTTCGGTCACCGCCACCACGGCGGCGACGACGAAAAAGAAGAAGGCAGCCTGGCCCCCGGCGTTCAACGGCCGTCCCGCGGGGCTCGGAACGACCAAGCAGCGGGCGTCCGAGGTCGATCTGACCGCCGAGCCCGGCATCTACGTCTGGAGCGACTTCGACGGCATGCACATCTGGGCGGTGAAGGGGGACCGCATCCCGCCGATCAGCGGCACCCTCGACAGCAACTCCGACATCCAGAAGGCCGTCTCTGCGGTCGACGGCTCCGGCACGGTCGTCACCGCGGGCAAGCGCGTCAGCTTCACCCTGCCCGGCCAGGCCCCGATCGAGGGGCTCGACTTCAACCCTGGTTTCTACGCCAACAAGATCGTCATCACCCTCAACGGCCCTGACGGCCCGATCGACGCCACGCTGGTCAAGGTGGGCAAGAAGGGCGACCCCGCTTCCTTCCCGCTCGTCTTCGAGCGCACCGTCCAGAACTAGCCGACCTAGCCGCCCTTGGCCTGGCGGAAGACCTCGGGTACGAGCCAGCGTGCGACCGCCCGGGACCCTTCCTCGCGGTAGTGGATCCCGTCGGGCCGCAGCTTGCCGTCGTCGCCGATGTCCGAGCAGACCTCGGGGTCGGTGCAGGTGAACGCCGCGAGATCGATGTAGCCGACACCCGCCTCCTCGGCCAGATCCCGGATCACGGGCTTGAGGCAGGCGACGCGCTCGTTGGCATCGGTCAGGCCTTGTTGTCGGGTCACGGCGGTGCTGGGCATCGGGACCTGCCCCACCACGACGATCGGGGCGTCGATCTGCTTCAGCGTGTCGATGATCTCCTGGTAGGCCTCCGTGTAGGCGGCTTGGTATTCGGGGTCGCACGGGCTGCGCCAGGTGCCGTCGATCTTGACGTCGAATTGGCTGCCGCCGAACTGCACCATCACGGCGTCGGGATCCGCGGGGAGCTCGGCGATCGACGCCCTGATGTCGTCGAGGCAGCTGACCCAGTGGGTGGTGGGCCCGAAGCCATCGCGGGCGGGCAGGTCCCCCAGGGGCTCGCACGCCCAGCGGCCATTGTCGATGATGGTCACGCCCAGCTCGTCCGCCAACGGGACCATGCCCTCGCTCGTGATCAGCTCCGAGACGGAGTCGCCGTAGGTGGCCAGCACGGGCGCGTCGCCGTTGGCCTTCGTGAGCACCGCCCCCTGCGCCGTCGTGTTGGTGCCGAGGCCGGACTCCGGCGCACCGATGGCGGTCGAGCTCACGATGAACACCACTCCTGCGAACGCGCCGATGGCCGCCCACGTCGATCGCGGCGCCGGCAGGGCACCGTGGCGGATCGGCTTCTCGAGCAGCTCGTAGGAGACGATCGCAGCGGCGAGCGACGCGAGGATCCGGACGAAGAAGAGACCGGGACCCGACAGACCGGTCCGGGGCTCGTCGAGCCACAGGAAGATCGGCCAGTGCCACAGGTACAGCCCGTAGGAGATGAGGCCGAGCCAGCGCAACGGGGCCACGGACAACCCGTTGGACATGACCGGTGACGCACCATGGGTCACCGACGCGAGGACGGCGACCGCGGCCAGCCCGGCCAGCGTGAGGATGCCTCGGTAGAGCGCTTGGTCATGGAGCCCGACGGTGACCCAGGCGACGGCGAGCACCCCGGCGCCGATCCACCCCAGCGTGCCGAGCAGCGGCGTGAGGCCCCGCTTCGCCGGGGCCTCGTCGCCGAGTTGGGTCCACGCGGCCAGCACCGCGCCCATGCCCACCGACGCCATGCGGGTATGGCTGCCGAGGTACAACGAGTTCTGCGACGCGCCAGCGAGCGACAAGCCGATGAGCAGCAGCGTCCCGAGGGTGGCCACGACCATCGACAGCCGCAGCACACCCCGCACGCCTCGCCCACGACCCAGGACCAGAACCAGCAGCAGCGGCCAGATCACGTAGAACTGTTCCTCGATCGCCAGGCTCCAGCAGTGCTCGAGCGGTGAGCGACCGCCCCCGGCCCCGTAGCTGGCCCCCGAGAAGATGGCGCGCCAGTTCGCGACGTAGAGCAGCGTCGCCCACCCGTCGGCTCGGATGGAGCGCCACTGGGTCTCCGCGGCGAGCGAGCGCATGGTCAGTGCCACGACCAGCACGACGCCGAGCAGCGCAGGGAGCAGGCGGCGAGCACGACGGGACCAGAAGCGGCCGAGGGCGATCGCCTCGGCCCCCTTCCACTCCACCAGCAGCAGGCTGGTCACGAGGAACCCGGACAGGACGAAGAAGAGGTCGACGCCGAGGAACCCGCCCCGCAGGTAGCCACCGTGGAACATGAGCACGGCCACCACGGCGAGACCGCGGAGGCCGTCGAGCGCAGGGATGTGCGAAAGGCGCGGTCGAGCGGAGGCGGTTACCGTCGCCGTCGCCGTCGCCGTCACCAGACCTCCGCGGGGCGGCGAGGTATCCATCAGGAGCCGGCCGCCTTCAGGACCTCGCGGACGAACCAGGGCGCGAGGGAGAGGGCACCTTCTCCGGTGTAGTGGATGCCGTCCGATCGGGCTGCGACCACGTCACCCTCCTCATCGCAGTGGTCGTCGTCGCGACAGGTCGGGTCGCGGAGGTCGATGGTGCTCAAGCCGGGGCGCCCCAGCAGCGGCGCGAGCGCGTCCCACAGGCAGTTCGCCCGCTCGGCGCCGTCGTCCAGCCCCGTGGTGGAGGTCACCTGTTTGGCGATCACCGGCGCAGGCCTGGCGACCACGACCGGTCCACCGCCAGCCCCCGCCCTCGCCACGGCAGCGGTGACCCGGGTGCGGTAGAGCTGCTTGTACTGCGGGTCGCAGGGGTGGCGCCAGGCCCCGTCGATCTTGGCGTCCCACTGTGCGCCGCCGAACAGCACGATCGATACGTCCGGCCGGTCCGCGAGCGTCTCAGGATAGGTCGGCAAGGTGTCGATGCAGTTGGTCCAGGAGTTGGCACCGACCGGGTCCCCGTTCGGGTAGCGAGCCGCGGTGATGCCGCCCAACGGGGCGCACCCGATACGACCGACGTCCAACGCCGAGATGTCGAGCTTCGCCGCAGAAGGGGCGAGGCCCTCCTTGCCGAAGAGGTACGCCACCGAGTCACCGTAGATCGCCACGAGCGGCACGCCGCCAGCTGTGGCGGTGAGGACCGGCCCTTCGTCCGCCCCCTCCAGCCCGTTGCTCGGTGCGCCGATGGCCATCACCACGAGCGAGATGACCACGACCACGGCGCCTGCCGCCCCGAAGCAGGCCATCTTCGGTGCGTTCCATCCGCTGGTGCGGATCGGCTGCTCGAGGTACTCGTAGGACACCACGGCGAACGCGATCGACACGAGACATCGCACGCTGAACAGGGCCCAGCCGTCGAGGCCCGTACGGGCCTCGTCGAGCCACAGGAAGATCGGCCAGTGCCACAGGTACAGCCCGTAGGAGATGAAGCCCAAGCCCCTCAGCACGCGTACCGACAGGATCCTTCCCAGCAGTCCAGGCTCGGGTTCGGTCACCGCCCAGATCACCAGGGCGACCGCGATGCCGCACAGCGTCAATCCCCCCCGGTACAACAGCGTGTCGTTGAGGTCGATCGTGGCCCAGGCCACCATCAGCACCGCACCCGCCGCCAGAGCCCCCGTTCGCAGGAGGCGGGCTGCGCCGGTTGACATCGGCTTTCCCTCGCGCGTCGCCTGCCACGACGCCACCAGTGCGCCGAACCCGATCGCCCCGATGCGGGTCACGGTGCTCAGGTACAGCGCGTTGCGCGAGACGTCGGTGAAGGACAGTCCGATCAACGAGGCGGTTCCGAGCGCAGCCACCACCGCTGCACCCCACAGGATCATCCTTGGCGTGCGACGGATCGCCAGCAGTCCGAGGACGACGAGCGGCCACACCAGGTAGAACTGCTCTTCGATCGCCAGGCTCCAGGTGTGTTCCAGTGGCGAGCGTCCCGCGACGCCGGCGCCGTACGCCGTGCCCGCGACGATCGTCTGCCAGTTGGCGACGTAGAAGAGGGTGGCGATCCCCTGGTTGCGGATCGACGGCCACTGCGCCGGGTCGGCCAGAAACCGTCCGAACAGCGCAACGACCACCAGCAGACCGAGGATGGCGGGAAGGAGGCGTCGGGCACGACGGAGCCAGAACTGCCCGAGGTCGATCCGCCGCGTGTCGCGGGCCTCGACGAGCAGCAGCGCGGTGATCAGGTAGGCGGACAGCACGAAGAACAGGTCGACACCCAGGTAGCCGCCGGTCAGCAGGCCGCCGTGAAAGAGCAGGACGCCGACGACCGCAAGACCGCGAAGCCCGTCGAGTGCCGGACGGTGGGTGATGCGCGGCCGACGATCTCGAGCCGCAGGCGGTCTCGATGCGGTCGCGCCCGACACCGTGGTCGCCGAGGTCACCAACCGGTCCGAGCGAAGCGGGTTGGCCTGACCGTCACCGCGAGGTCGTGGTGGGGTTCAGCCGGCCGGACACCCTCCGGAGACTACCGCGCCGATCCGAGGGGAACGCTTCAGCGGCGGCGGCGTTTGCCCTCGAAGAGCACCACGGACTGGTGCACGGGCACGAGGTCGTAGCGGTGGGCCCGCTCGACCGCCTCGACGGCGTGCTGGGCGGCCGCCCGCGTGCGGTCCAGCTCGGCGCGCAACTGGCGCACCTCTGCTTCGAGCTCCAGCACGCGCTCGACCCCGGCCAGGTTCAGTCCGGCGTTGGTGAGGTCTTGGATGCGCTTGAGCAGGTCGATGTCCGCGTCTGAGTACCGACGGCTGCCCCCGGTGGTGCGAGCCGGGTCGACGAGACCCTTGCGCTCGTAGATGCGCAAGGTCTGGGGGTGGACGCCGGCCAGCTCGGCGGCGACCGAGATGATGTAGACGGCATGGTCGGGTGAGCGGCTCACGAGGCTCCTTCCTCGGGTGTCGAGGCGAACAGGTGCTGTCGGGGCGATTCGGTGGCAGCGGCGGCGAGCGCTTCGATGGCCGAGCGCTCCTCGTCGGACAGCTTCGCAGGCACGGCCACCTCCACGCCGACCATCAGGTCTCCGGTGCCCTTGGCGGTGGCAACGCCACGACCCTTCACCCGGAAGGTGCGCCCGGGTCGGGTGCCGGCCGGGATGCGGACCTTGACCGATCCGCCGTCGATGGTGGGCACGGCGATGTCCGCGCCGAGCGCGGCCTCCGGGAAGGTGATGGGGACGGTGACGCGCAGGTTGCGGCCGTCCATGGAGAACACCGCGTGCGGCTCGACGCGGCAGGTGACGTACAGGTCGCCGGGCTGGCCGCCCTGGCGACCAGGATCCCCGCGTCCCTTCAGACGGATGCGCTGCCCATCGCTCACGCCGGCCGGGATGCGGACCTTGATCTCGCGCGGACGGCGCTCGACCCCGTTGCCCCGGCAGGTCGGGCAGGGGTGCTCGATCAGGATCCCGCGACCCGAGCAGTTGGGGCAGGGCCGCGACATGGCGAACATGCCCTGGTTGTCCTCGACCGAGCCGCGACCCGCGCACACGGGACAGCGCACCGGCGTCGTGCCCGGCTCGGCACCGGAGCCCGAGCACATGTGGCACACGGCGTCGCTGACGAGGTGCAGGGAGGTGGACAGGCCCGCCACCGCGTCGGTGAAGTCCAGGTGGAGTTCGGCCTCGAGGTCCGATCCGCGCTGCGGGCCGGTCGCGCGGGAGCGACCCGGGCCGCGGCCACCTCCGCCGAAGAGGTTGCCGAGGACGTCGCCGATGCCGCCGCCGCCCATGTCGAAGGTGAACCCACCGGGTCCACCGCCGCCGAAGCCGCCGGGGCCAGGTCCGCCCGGGCCACCGAAGCCGCCCATCGGGCCCAGGGCCCGGACCTCGTCGTACTCCTTGCGCTTGTCGGCATCGCCCACGACGTCGTAGGCCGAGGACACCTCCTTGAAGCGCTCCTCGGCGGCGGGGTCACCCGGGTTGGCGTCGGGGTGCAACTCCCGCGCCAGCTTGCGGTACGCGCGGGTGATGTCCTTGGCGTCGGCCTTCTCGTCGACGCCGAGGACCTCGTAGTAGTCCTTCTCGAACCATTCCCGCGGCGGGTTGGACACGGGGCTCCTAGCCCTTCACCTTGACCATGGCCGGGCGGACGACGCGGCCCTGCCAGGCGTAACCAGCCCGCATGACGTCGGAGACCACCGTGGTCTCCTGGCCGTCGTCGGCCGGCTCGTGCATGACGGCCTCGTGGGAGGTGGGGTCGAACTCGTTGCCGAGGGGGTCGATCCGCTCGAGGCCGCGCTTCTCCAGGGTCTGGAGTAGGGCGGCGAAGATGGGTTCCACCTCGGTCGAGCCGTGGAGGATGGCCCCGTCGCAGGCATCGAGCACCGGAAGCAGCTGCTCCACGAGGTCGGCCACCTTGCGGATGACCTCATCATCGAGCTGCTTGGCCACCCGCTTGCGGTGGTTCTCGAACTCGGCCTGGGTCCGGCGGGCCAGGTCGAGGTACTCGTCGCGCTCGGCCGTGGTGGCCTCCAGCAGCGCGACGAGGTCCTCGACCGACGTGGAGCCGCCATCGTCGGACTCGCCGATCAGCTCGTCCTCGAGCAGGGCTTCGACGTCGACCTCCGGGTCGGGGGGCGCAGGTGCCTCCCCCCTCCCGGGGTCGTGGGCGTCGCTCACTTGCCTTCGCCGTCCTCGTCGATGACCTCGGCGTCGACGACGTCATCGTCGTCGGCACCGGTGGCGCCGGCACCGCCGGCTGCGTCGGCGTCGTATTGACCGGCGTTCTCGGTTGCGGTGGTCTCGTAGAGCTTCTGGGCGAAGGCCTGCGAGGTGGTGGACACCTCTTCGATGGCGGACTTCATCGCCTCGAGGTCGCTGCCCTCGTTGGCCGTCTTGAGGGTGGTGAGGGCCGCCTCGAGGGCGTCCTTCTCCGGGCCCGTGACCTTGTCGCCCTGCTCCTTGAGCAGCTTGTCGGTCTGGTACACGAGGGTGTCGGCCTGGTTGCGGATGTCGGCCTCTTCCTTGCGCTGGGCGTCCTCGGCCGCGTGGGCCTCGGCGTCCTTGACCATCTGGTCGATCTGGTCCTTGCTGAGCGAGGACTGACCGGTGATGGTCATGCTCTGCTCCTTGCCGGTGCCCTTGTCCTTGGCGGACACGTGGACGATGCCGTTGGCATCGATGTCGAACGTGACCTCGATCTGCGGCACGCCGCGGGGCGCAGGGGGAAGGTCGACCAGCTTGAACTTGCCGAGCGTCTTGTTGAACTGGGCCATGTCCCGCTCGCCCTGGAGGACGTGGATCTCGACCTGCGACTGCATGTCGTCGGCGGTCGTGTAGGTCTCGGTGCGCTTGGTGGGGATCGTGGTGTTGCGCTCGATGAGCTTGTGCATCACGCCGCCCTTGGTCTCGATGCCGAGCGAGAGGGGGGTGACGTCGAGCAGCAGGATGTCCTTGACCTCGCCCTTGAGGACCCCGGCCTGGACCGCAGCGCCAATGGCCACGACCTCGTCAGGGTTGACCGACTTGTTGGGCTCGGACCCGGTCATCTCGAGCACCAGCTCGGCGACGGCGGGCATGCGGGTGGAACCACCCACCAACACGACGTGGTCGATCTGGCCCTGGGTGAGCCCGGCGTCGGAGATGGCCTGCTCGAACGGCTTGCGGGTGCGGGCCAGGAGGTCCGCGGTGAGGTCCTGGAACTTCGCCCGGCTGAGGCTCATGTCGAGGTGCAGCGGACCGGCGTCGGTGGCCGTGATGAACGGGAGGTTGATCTGCGTGCTCTGCACCTGCGAGAGCTCGATCTTGGCTTTCTCGGCCGCTTCCTTCAGCCGCTGGAGGGCCATGTTGTCCTTCGACAGGTCCACGCCGTGGTCGCCCTTGAAGCCCTCGACCAGCCAGTCGATGACCTTCTGGTCCCAGTCGTCGCCACCCAGGCTGGTGTCGCCGTGGGTGCTCTTGACCTCGAAGACGCCGTCGGCGATCTCGAGGACGGACACGTCGAAGGTGCCGCCGCCGAGGTCGAACACGAGGATCGTCTGCTCCTGGCCTTCCTTGTCCAGACCGTACGCGAGGGCGGCAGCCGTGGGCTCGTTGATGATGCGCAGGACCTCGAGGCCGGCGATGGTGCCTGCCTCCTTGGTAGCGGTGCGCTGGGCATCGTCGAAGTAGGCGGGGACGGTGATCACAGCTTGGGTGACGGTGTCACCGAGGTAGGCCTCTGCGTCGCGCTTGAGCTTCATGAGCGTGCGAGCCGAGATCTCCTGGCTCGTGTATGCCTTGCCGTCGATGTCGATGGACCAATTGGTGCCCATGTGGCGCTTGACGGAGCGGATGGTCCGATCCGGGTTGGTGATCGCCTGGCGCTTGGCAACCTCGCCGACGAGGACCTCGCCGTTCTTGGCGAACGCGACGACGGAGGGGGTGGTGCGCGACCCTTCTGCGTTGGGGATCACGATCGGGTCGCCCGCCTCGAGGACGCTGACGACCGAGTTGGTGGTGCCGAGATCGATGCCGACGGCCTTGGGCATGGGACTGCTCCTCTGTCTGGGGACTTCGCTTGGGTACTGCGGAGATCGGATGAACTGGAGCCAGTATAAAAGTTGAGTCCCTGATTATCAACTCCTGGGGACGTGACGTGGAACACGCAGGTCGAGGCGCCATCGCCTCTTCTCGGCCGGGGGAGACCCGCGTGATGAGGATCGTTGCCAGGCGGTGGTGACGGCGTGGCACCATGGCCCGCATGGGTGACCCGACGACCGACTTCGTGGCGATGCTCACGCTCGAGCCCCACGGGCCCGACGTGTGGGTGGGCACCGGCCCGCGCTACCCCTGGGGCGGGCTCTACGGCGGCCAGATCGTGGCCCAGGCCCTGCGCGCCGCGGCCCACACGGTCGAGCCGCAGTACCGGGTCCACTCGCTGCACGCCTACTTCATCCGCCGCGGGGACCACACCGAGCCCGTGCGCTACGAGGTCGACCGCGTGCGCAACGGCCGCTCCTTCGTGACCCGCACGGTCACGGCGCGCCAGGCCATCGGCGCCATCTTGTCGGTCTCGGTCAGCTTCCAAGTCGACGAGGACGCACCCGAGGTGCAGACGGCCGAACTGCCCGACGCCCCGCCCCCGTCCGAGCTCCCGCAGGACTCGTGGAGCACGATGTTCCACCGCGCCAGCATCCCCACCCCGGAGCTCGCCGGGCGCTCCCGCGGCTGGATGCGCATCAACGCCGACCTGGGCGACGACCCCGTGCTCAACGCGTGCGCGCTGGCCTACATGTCCGACGACTACCCCACCGACGCCGTCGTGGCCCTGCGCCCGGACCGCCCGGGTCCCGATGCGCCCGTCGACGAGCACCCGTTCGTGGCGTTCAGCCTGGATCACGCCATCTGGTTCCACCGCCCGATCCGGGCGCAGGAGTGGCACCTCACCGCGATGATCTGCCACGGCCTGATCTCGTCGCGCGGCCTCACCGTCGGCCACGTGTTCACGGAGGATGGCGTCCACGTCGCGTCGGTCAGCCAAGAGGTCCTGCTCCGCCGCAACCGCAACGTCTGACCGGACGCGACCGGCGACGAAGCTCCGCCCGTCAGCACACGCCCTTGAGGACCTCCATGGCACGGCTGGCCCGGTCAACCATCTCGGCCGGCATGCCGAGGTCCACGCTCGGGACGAAGTCGGCATCACCGAGGCGATCGACGGCGGCGGCAACCTGCTGCTGGTACATGGGGTCGGCGATCGGAGCGAGCCTCGCGGCCAGCGCAGGGGGCAGCTTGGCGACCGTCGGCGCGTCCACGGCGACGAAGGCGTCGATCAGCTTCTGGCGCTCGGCGCCGGAGCGCTGCAACTCGGCCAGCTTGTCGGCGTCGATGCCCGACACGGTGACGTAGAACTGGCAGGCGCGCGCCTTGGCCTGGAACTCGGGCGTGTCGACCCCGGCCTCGTCGAGCGGCCGGTCGAGCTTCGTCAGGCGGGCGACCTGGTCGAACAGCCACTGCGATGCGATGGCCCCGCCGGGCCCGTGGAAGTGGAGCCCGTCCGCCCGCAGCGGGAGGCCGTCGACGCTCGTGCGGCACGTCCCGCCCGGGCACACCCAGCCGTCGAGGTCGATCACCGGCGCACCGGCAGACGCTGCGACCTCCTCGATCGCCTGGTTGGAGCACGCCGTCCTCTTCCAGGCGTCCGCGGTCCGGAACGGGTTGGTGGAGCGCGCCGCGTTGGCGACGACGACCGGTGCCCGGGTGGCCCCCGCGTCGGTGAGCACCTTGGCGAAGCGCTTCCGCACGAGATCCCGGTAGGGCCCATCGCAGATGTCCAGGGTCCGACCCCCGATGTTGAGCTCGCCCATGCCCCCGCCGTACAGCACGAGCACCGCATCAGGCCGTTCGGCGTTCGCCAGCGCCGCCGTGCCCTGTGGACAGGTGAAGGGCAGTGCCGGCTCCTGCGTGACACCCGCCTCATCCCGGTGCTGCTTCACGGCCCGGTTCTGGCAGCCGAGGATGTCGGAGACCACCACCTCGAGGCCGTACGCAGCCGGAGCATCCACCGCTGGCCCCGCGACGCTCACTGCGACGGAGTCGCCGACCACCAGCACCTTCGGGAGACCGGGGGGCGGGTCGACCGGACGCACCACGCCGGTGGCGGCGAAGTCCTTCGACAGGTCCGTGGCTCCCACGGTCGCCGCCACGAGACACCCGCTGACGATGACCATCGCGCCGAGGGCCGACGCCGCGCCGCGCCGCCCCGTCCACCAACCTGCGGGGCGGCTGTGGCGGATGGGGTGCTCCAGCAGAGCCCAGGAGCTGATCGAGATCGCCAGCGTGGCGAACAGCCGGAGCGCAAGGAGGGCTAGGCCATCGAGACCGGTCCGCAGGGGGGAGAGCACGACGTACACCGGCCAGTGCCACAGGTAGAGGCCGTAGCTCAAGAGCCCGAGGAACGGAAGCGGACGCAGGGCGAGGACCGTTGCGAGCCGGGTGCTGCGGGCATCCGCTGCGGCGGCGACCACGATGGCGGCGAGCACGCTCGCGACAAGGAGCCCGCCCCGGTAGGTCAGCGGGCTGGTGCCATCGAGTCCCACCCATGCGACCAGCAGCACGACCCCGGCGATGAGGCCGGCACCCTCGAGCCGTCGGACTGCGGCCACCGAGAACGTGCGTTGCCCACGCCAGCCGGCCACGAACGCTCCGAGGAAGACGGCCACCGCCCGGGTGTCTGTCCCGAGGTAGATCCGCACGATCGAAGCGCCGGTCAGCCGCAGCGCGATCGCGACGGCGACCGAGACGGCCGTGGCGATCAGTGCGACGCGAGCGACGCTGCGGGCCGAGCGACGGGAGGTCCCTCGCAGCACGAACGCGAGCAGGAGCGGCCAGAACACGTAGAGCTGCTCCTCCACCGCCAGGCTCCAGGTGTGGGCGAACATCGACGGCGCGAGGCCCTGGTCCCAGTAGCTCGCCCCCTGGATGATGTCGTGCCAATTGGCAACGAAGAACAGCGTCGCCAGACCGTCGGAGCGCACCGCGCCGAGGTCGACCGCCGCCATCGCGATCCAGGCGTACACCGACACCGCGACCACCATGACCAACAAGGCGGGCAGCAAGCGACGGGCCCGGCGGCCCCAGAACGCGCCGAGGTGGATGGTGCCGCTGCTGCGGTGCTCGACGATCAGCAGCGACGTGATGAGGTAGCCCGACAGGACGAAGAACAGGTCGACGCCCAGCCATCCGCCCGTGAGGTAGCCGCCGTGGAACAGCAGCACCGCCACGACGGCCAAGCCGCGCAGCCCATCGAGCGCCGGGACGCGCGCCAGCCGAGGAGGTGCGGCTCGGGCAGCTGACCCGGTGGGAGCCGGGGGCGAGCCGCGAGCGTCGTCTCGTGCGACAGCGAGAGACATCGGCGGGACACTAAACGCTCGGCATGGCCGGGCCCGGGCTCGGACCGGTGCGCGGCCCCACTACCCTCGCCGGGCATGACGTCGACCCTCGTCCTGCTCCGCCACGGCCAGAGCACCTGGAACGCCGAGAACCTCTTTACCGGTTGGTGGGATGCGGACCTGTCCGACAAGGGCCGGCGGGAAGCGTCCGCCGCTGGGACGCTGATGGCCGAGGCCGGCATCACGCCCGACGTGGTCCACACGTCGCTGCAGACGCGGGCGATCCGCACCGCCAACCTCGCCCTCGACGAGATGGGCCTGCTGTGGCTGCCGGTCCAGCGCCACTGGCGGCTCAACGAGCGCCACTACGGCGACCTCACCGGACGCAACAAGGCCGAGGCCACCGCAGAGTATGGCGAGGCCCAGGTGAAGATCTGGAGGCGCAGCTACGACACCCCGCCGCCGCCCACCGCTGCGGACAACGCCTACGACCCGAACACCGACCCGCGCTACGCCGGCCTACCGGCCGACGTCCTCCCACAGTCCGAGTGCCTTGCCGATGTGGTCGCCCGGATGCTCCCCTACTGGTTCGACGCGATCGTGCCCGACCTCGCCGGTGGCGGCACCGTCCTGGTCGCGGCCCACGGCAACAGCCTCCGGGCGCTGGTGAAGCACCTCGATCAGATCGCCGACGAGGACATCGCCGGTCTCGACATCCCCACCGGCGTGCCCCTCGTCTACGAACTCGACGACGACGCCCGTCCCGTCGAGGCCAAGCCCGCCCTCGAACGAGCCCTCGGCGACCCCGAAGCCATCAAGGCCGCAGCCGAAGCCGTCGCACGCCAAGCCACCCAGGAAGCCTGAGGCTTCGCCTCAGGCTTCCACGTCCGGCTCACGGAGTCCCTTCGCAGGCTCCTGAGCTCGCGGCTCACGGTCCTTCTCCCCGACTTCGTCGTGGAGCTACCCATGCCCTGTTCTTCCCGCTCGGGTGCTTCCGGCCCTGAGGGCCTCCAGCACCGGGCCGCTCGGGCCCTCTCGCCTTCGGCGAAAGCTGGCGCCCGTCACATCGCAGGCGCCGACCGCCGGACCTCCGTAAGCTGCCCGCCCATGGCCCCACGTACCAAGCACCTGGAACACCTCGCTGAGATCCCGCTGTTCTCGGCGCTGTCCAAGCGAGACCTCGGCCGCATCGCCAAGGCATCGAACGAGGTCACCGTGGAGGCGGGCCACGTGCTCGTCGACCAAGGCGACGCCGGCCGCGAAGCCTTCGTGATCGTCGAGGGGACGGCCACAGTGAAGCGAAACGGCCGCAAGGTCGGCACGCTCGAGCCCGGTGACTCCATCGGTGAGCTGGCGCTGCTCGACCACGGGCCGCGCACCGCCACCGTCACCGCCGACACGCAGCTGACGGCGCTGGTGCTCAGCGCGCGGGAGTTCGCAAGCGTGCTCGAGGAGGTGCCCGGGCTGTCGCAGAAGCTCCTCGGCCAGCTCGCGGCACGCGTCCGGGAACTGGATCGCCAGATCTACGGCTGACCCTCCCATGAGGTGAACCCGAGGCGCCTCAGCACACCTTTCCGAGGCGCTCGGTGGCCCGGGCGACGCGATCGAGCGTGCCGGGCGCTAGGCCGTCGGGCGTGATCGGCTCGCCGTGCGCCACCTGCTCGAGCGCCTTCCCCACCCAGGCCTGGTATGCCGGGTCACTGAGGGCCTGCAGGTCCTGGGCGAGGTCGGGTGGCAGGTCGGCCAGGACGTCGTCGTTGATGGCGAGCAGCGCGGCGAGGAACGTGGCACGGGCCTCCGCCGACGCCACCAGCTCTTCGACCTTTCCGCCCGACAGCGACGTGAGCTCCAGGTAGCCCCGGCACACCGTCACCGTGGCCCGCTCCTCGGCCGTGAGCGGGGCGGTGTTCCGCTCCGTTCGGTCGAGCCCGGCCCGCTCCACCACCTCGTCGAACAGCCAGGCCGAGGCGACGGCGCCGCCCGGTCCCTGGAAGTGGACCCCGTCGGAGCGAAAAGGGACCCCATCGACGCGCGTCCGGCACGCACCCCCCGGACAGAGCCAGGCATCGAGGTCGATCACCTCGACCCCGGACGTCGCACGGGCCACGTCCTCCATGACCTTGTTCGTGCACGCCGTACGCTCCCACGTGTCGTCCTGGCGGAACGTATTGGTCGACCGGGGCGCGTTGGCGACGAAGACGGGCGCGCCGGTCGCACCGGCATCGGCCACGACCTCCCGGAAACGGGCTCGCAGCAGCGCCCGGTAGTCCGGATTGCACGCCCCCGCCCAACGCCCGTCGATCCGCAGATCGGCGTTGGTCCACCCGCCGTAGAGGACCACGACGGCGTCGGGGCGTTCCTGTGCCACGAGCGCATCGATGGCCGGTGGACAGGCGTCGGGACGCGACACGTCCTTCTCGGTCCCGCGCGCCTGGTGCACGCCGTCCCACACCGCCTGGCACCCGAGCACGGTGGTCCGCACCACCTCGAGGCCGAAGGCCTCCGGCGCCTTGATCGCCGGAGCGGCGATGCTGGCGGCCACGGAATCGCCCACCACGACGATCTTCGGCGCACCTGCGGGTGCATCGCGTGCTCGCACCACGCCGTCGCCCAATCCCTCGGTGGACACCGCGACGGCGCCGGACGTCGCGACTAGGAGCACCGCCACCGCCACGGCGATCGCTCCGGTAGCAGCGGCCGCGCCGCGCCGTCCCGTCCACCATTCCGCCGGGCGCATCGACCGGATCGGTCGCTCCAGCAGCACCCACGACCCTGCCGACAGCACCAGGGTCACGGCGAGGCGGAGCCCCAGCAGCGCCGGCCCATCCAGCCCGGTGCGCCGAGGCGACAAGACGACGTACACGGGCCAGTGCCACAGGTAGAGGCCGTAGCTGATGAGCCCCAACCAGCGCAGCGGCCAGAGGCCCAGCACGGCGGCAAGCCGCGTGCTGCGGACGTCCGCCGCAGCCGCCACCACGAGCGCGGCGAGGGCGCTGGCCACCAGCAGGCCACCCCAGTAGGTGATGGCGGCCGTGCCGTCGAGGCCCCACCACGCGAGGGCGAGCACCACCGCCGCGGGGATGGCCGCACCCTCCAGCAGGCGGGCCTGGGCGTCGCTGCGACTCCTCGTGCGTCGCCACCCGGCGACGAACGCACCCAGGAAGACAGCCACCGCGCGGGTGTCGGTGCCGAGGTAGATGCGCTCCGGCGAGGCTCCCGTCGCTCGGAGCCCGATCGCAAGGACCGCGGAGGCTGCGGCGGCACCGAGGGCGACCCGGGCCACCCGGCCGGCCGGACGCGCTGCGCTGCGCCGCAGGGTGGCGACCACGATCAACGGCCAGACCAGGTAGAGCTGCTCCTCGACCGCCAGGCTCCAGGTGTGGGCGAACATCGAGGGGGCCAACCCGCGATCCCAGTAGCTGGCGCCCTGGACGATGTCGTGCCAGTTGGCGACGAAGAAGAGCGTGGCCAACCCGTCCGAGCGCACGGCGCTCAGGTCGATGGCCGCCACATCGATCCAGGCGTACGCCGCCACCGCCACGACGAGGACGATCAGCGCCGGTAGCAGTCGGCGCGCCCGTCGTCCCCAGAACGCCCCGAGCCGGATGGCGCCGCTGCCGCGATGCTCGAGCAGCAGCAGCGTCGTGATCAGGTAGCCGGAGAGGACGAAGAAGAGGTCGACGCCGAGCCATCCGCCCGTCAGGTAGCCGCCGTGGAACAGCAAGATCGCCACGGCTGCCAACCCCCGCAGGCCGTCCAGCGCCGGCACGTGCGCCATCCGGGGAGGGCTGGCACCGGCGGGCGCCGGCACCGGGGAGGCAGGCGGTTCCGATGCGCCTTGCGCCCCCTGCACGACGGACATCGACGCCCACGCTACCGCTCCGGGCTGGGGGTGGCGACCCGGTCGCGACGCCGTTCGCGGGGGCCGCCGTCGTGAACCTGACGGGTGGCTGATGTGTCACCCGTCACAGAAATCCTGGCTCAGGGGTGCCCGATGTGGGTACCTTCGCCCTGTTCGACGGCCCGTTGGAGGCCGCGCGGATAGGGGGACCGATGCAGGCAACGTGGTGGCGCGGTGCACGTGTGGGGATCGTCGTCGCTTCGATCGCCCTGGTCGCCACCGCGTGCCAGCGCACCGAGGTGGTGCTCTACGACCGCTCGAAGACCCCCAACCTCGCCTTCCACTACGTCACGCGCGACGGCAAGGATCGCTACACCCTGAAGCTCGGACCCGGCGCGGTGCGGATCAACGCCCCGAGCACGAACGTGGCGACTCCGCAGGGGTCGGCCACCCGGATCGTGATCTGGCCGCCGTCCACCAAGGCGGTCACCGCGCAGCAGTCGTGCGCCAGTTGGACCGACGCGCGCGGCACCAACGTCCAGCAGGGCATCGCCCTGCGGGTGCGCATCGACGGCTCGCGGTTCCGCTCGATCGTCGTCGCCAAGAACGTCGTCTACGGGGCCAACTGGCAGATGAACGTCTACACGTGGGACTCGGCTCGCTCGCCGTACTTCAAGGTTCACGGCGCCGTGAACCTGCGGGCGCCCTTCGAGCGCGACGACCGTCCCCGGCCCCTGCCGTGGAAGGTGTGTGCCCGGGTGGAGGGGCGTGTGGTGCGAGTGAAGGGTTGGCGGGGCGACGAGTCCGAGCCGGGCTGGGCCAACCCGGACCACACCGGCTCGGTCACCCTCCCGGCCGAGTGGGTGTTCGCCGGGAAGGCGGGCTGGTACGCCGGCCACATCCCACCCGGAGGAACCATCGGCATGGGGGCCTTGCGGACCTCCACCTGGGAGACCAAGCCGAGCGCCTGACCAGCGGATCCCTGCCGTCATTGAGCGTCGGGCCGGACGTCTTCGCAGAATCGGTCGCGTCCAGACAGCGCGAGTACCTTTGCGCTTGCTATGGCTACCGAAGAGACCACTGCCGACAAGCGGATCAAGCCCCACCACCTCGTCATCGGACTGGGTGTGGCGGTCGCCGCCTTCACGGCCACCTCCGGCGTCGTCCCGCTCATCACCGAGTGGCACGACGAGTCGCCCATCGGCCGCGAGGTGTTCTTCAACATCCCGTCACCGGTGAAGCTGGCGTTCTACATCGTCATCCCGGCGCTGATCGTCTACGGCGCGGTGATGTTCTCGAACCGCACCCGCAACTGGGAGCGTGGCGCGCCAGACAAGCGCTCCACCACCCCCAAGAACGTCAAGACCCGCGCCGAGAACTACCGCGCCGGCGTCTACATGCAGACGCTGCTGCGCGACCCCGCCGCCGGCGTGATGCACAGCTTCATCTACTTCTCCTTCCTGGTCCTGCTGGCGGTCACCACCGTCCTGGAGATCAACCACCAGGTGCCCGAGAGCTGGAAGTTCCTGCACGGCACCACGTACCAGGCGTACTCGCTGGTGGGCGACGTGGCCGGGCTGTTCCTGTTCCTCGGCGTCGGCTGGGCCATCGTCCGCCGCTACATCGCCCGTCCGTACCGGATCCGCATCAAGACCAAGGCGGACCACGCGCTCGGCCTCGGCACCCTGATGGCACTGGCCGTCACCGGCTTCTTGGCCGAGGGCTGGCGCATCGCCATCGAGGGCACGCCGGCGTTCGAGAAGTGGTCGATCATCGGCTACCCGATCGCCCAGGCGGTCGACGGCATGGGCTCACTGTCAGGCCTGCACCAGATCTGGTGGGGCCTGCACGTCGCGTCGTTCGGCGTGTTCCTGGTGATCCTCCCGGTCACGATGATGCGCCACATGTTCACGTCGCCGCTGAACATGTACCTGCGGGACAAGGAGCGCCCCAAGGGCGCCATGCGACCCATGCCGAACCTCATGGAGACCGAGCTGGAGAACTTCGGTGCCTCCACCGTCGAGGACTTCACCTGGAAGCAGCTGCTCGACACCGACGCCTGCACCATGTGCGGCCGCTGCACCAGCGTCTGCCCCGCCCATGCCACCGGCAAGCCGCTCGACCCGCGCGAGATCGTGCTCAAGGTCGGCGAGGTCATGGCCGCCTCCGGCACCCCCGCGGTGTCGCCGCCCATCAGCACCGTGCCGGACATCATCATCGAGTCGAACTCCGTGTTCGACCGCATCACGCCCGAAGAGGTCTGGTCCTGCACCAGCTGCAAGGCGTGCGACGAGATCTGCCCGGTCAACATCGAGATCCTCGACAAGATCCTCGACATGCGCCGCTACCTGACGCTCATGGAGGCCAGCTTCCCCTCCGAGCTCGGCTCGGCGTTCAACGGCATGGAGAACCAGGGCAACCCCTGGGGCATGTCCCAGTCCGATCGTGCGGCATGGACCGCCAAGGTCGACGACGTGGCGATCGTCGACGGCTCCGAAGCCTTCGACCACGAGTTCCTCTACTGGGTCGGCTGTGCCGGGTCGTTCGACGACAAGAACCAGAAGGTCACCCAGGCCATGGCGAAGCTCATGCAGCGCGCCGACATCGACTTCGCCATCCTCGGCCCGTCCGAGAACTGCACCGGTGACTCCGCCCGGCGCGCCGGCAACGAGTACATCTTCCAGATGCTCGCCATGCAGAACATCGAGATGATGAACGGCATGGGCGTGAAGAAGATCATCACGCAGTGCCCCCACTGCTTCAACACCCTGATGAACGAGTACCCGCAGCTCGGCGGCAACTACGAGGTCGTGCACCACTCGCAGTTCCTCGAGTGGCTGATCGACCAGGGCAAGCTCGACCTCAGCGAGGCCAAGCTCGAGGAGCGCGTCGTGTACCACGACTCCTGCTACCTCGGGCGCCACAACGACGTCTACATGGCGCCCCGCAACGTCATCGGCAGCCTGGCCGGCATCGAGATCGTCGAGGCCTCGGCCAACGGCACCAAGGGCATGTGCTGCGGCGCCGGCGGCGCCCGGATGTGGATGGAGGAGACCATCGGCACGAAGGTCAACGACGCCCGCTCCGAGCAGCTCCTCGACACCGGCGCCCAGCGCGTCGCCACCGCCTGTCCCTTCTGCTACATCATGATTGACGACGGCGTGAAGGGCTTGGGCAAGGGCGACGACGTCCAGGTCGCCGACATCGCCATGCACCTGCTCGAAGCGCTCGAGGCCGGCGAGGCCAAGGGCGCCGGCGGCGTGCTCGAGACCGTCGAGGACTGACTTGAGCGACGACGGCGCGGGCCGGACCACCGTCGTGGTGGCCTGTGCGGACCAGACGGTCTGCGAGGTCCTCGCCCGCGTGGTGGAGACCGGCGGCTACGAAGCCGTCCGCGTCACCGACGAGACCCACGTCGTGGGCGGGGTGCTCAGCGCCCCGGCCGAAGCACTCGTGCTGGACCTCGGAGCGGGCAACGTCGCCCAGCTGCGAGCCCTGCGCGGCGGCGACCATCCCCGCTCCACCAGCTCCCGCGCCGTGGTCATCGTCTCCGGCCCGGCCAACGCCCTCCAAGCCTGGCAAGCCGACGCCGACGCCGTCTTGACCCGCCCCTTCAAGGCCGAGGAGCTCACCGCCACCCTCGCCGAAGCGCTGGCCCGCGACCCCCAGGGCCGAGCCCCCCTCCGCCGAGCCCAGATCGAAGCCCTCCACAGCTGACGGCCCGGTGCCGCTGGATCTTTGGGCCGGGTCCGCTCACCACAAGGAGTGGTGAAGCGGCACATGATCCGGAAGTAGGTCGTTTGGCCTAGACATCTGAGCTTCACTGTGCGTAGTATTCGACCCCACAGCCGATCGCTCTCCGTGGTCGGGATTCGGGAGGGACACCGGAACATGGCTCGAGGCCAAGCGATCGACACGAGCGTGGGACCTATCGGCGGCCAGGCGCTGCCCGAGGGGGTCATGATGCGGCGTGGCCAGTCCTGGGGTGCAGCGGTCCGCCGTCAGGACGGCACGATCGGCACCACCAGCCGGGTCCTGCCCGCCAGCCTCGACAAGTGGCGCCAGCTCCCGCTCGTGCGGGGCGTCATGGCCCTCGGCGAGACCGCCGCCCTCGGCACCAAGGCCACGGTCTGGGCGGCCCAGGAGCGCGGCGACGAGAGCGGCGACGGCTACACCCGCAAGGGGCTCGTCACCGCGGTCATCGTCGCCGTCATCGGCGTCGTTGGCATCTTCGGACTGCTGCCGGCGGTCGCCGTGAAGCTCGCCGGCATCGATGGGGCCGTCACCTTCCCGCTCGCCGAGGGCCTCATCCGACTCGGCATCCTCGTCGGCTACCTCTGGCTGCTCGGCCGCTCGCCGCAGGTGCAGCGGGTGTTCGCCTACCACGGTGCCGAGCACATGACGATCCACGCCTTCGAGCACCGCATCGCCCTCGTGCCCAGCGAGATCCGCCACTTCAGCCGCCGCCATCCGCGCTGCGGCACCGCCTTCCTCCTGGTGGTCGTGATCACGACGATGTTCGTCCACGCCTTCCTGGGCCACCACAGCTGGCAGTGGCTGGTCGCCGGACGGATCCTGGGCCTGCCGCTGGTGGCAGGGATCGCCTACGAGTCCATCCGCTTCGCCGGGCGCCACCAGCATCAGCTGATCGGCCGGATGATCATGGCGCCGGGCTCCTGGCTCCAGGGGATCACCACCGCCGAGCCCACCGACGACATGATCGAGGTCGCGGTCGCCGCCCTCGAAGCAACCCTCGCCGCCGAGCCGCTCGCACCGGCGGTCGGCGCCGACCCGCTCGAGATGGCCGTGCCGGCCGGAACCGCCACATGACCGTCGTCCAGGCCACCGACCGGGCCGCCAAGGCCCACGGCGGCATGCCGGGCGTGCCGCCGGCGACCAACGACCTGGTGTCGAGGCTGGTCGCAGAGGGAAAGATCGCTGCCGTGCCCGCCATCGACGTTGCCCCCACCCGGGTCGACCGGATCAGCAACCGCCGGACGCTGGTGCTCGGGCTGTCGGGCATCACCATGATCGTCGAGATCTTGGGCCTCGCCCACCTGCTGCCTCCGCTGTGGATCGGCGGGCTCGGCCTCTCGTTCTCCCTCCTGCCGGCCACGGCCCTGGCCCTCGCCTGCGGGTCCCGCCTGCTCGGCCGTTCGGCGATTCGCCGGGCTGCCGTCTGGTTCTGGTCGATCACGGGGGTGCTCTTCGCCGCCATCACCGCTCTGTGCATCCGTGAGGGCCGCTTCGATCTGGTCCCCGCCCTGAGCGCGGCCGCGTTCGACGAGGAGCTCGTCTACCGGCTCGCCATCCCCGCGGTCATCGCCGCGGCGCTGCGCCTCGGCAACGTGCGGCCCAACACCGCTCGCATTGCCGGCCTCCTGGGCGCCGGCATCGGGTTCTGCCTGCTGCCCGGCCACCTCGACCAAGTCACCTCCCCCGTCGAGTTCATCCCGTACGTGTCCTTCGCGGCGCTGTCGGGGTTCATCGTCTACCGGTCCGGGTCGATCCTGCCCTTGGCCATCGGCCACGCCATCTCCAACATCTTGACCTTCCTGATGTTCGGCGCCGCCGTGACCGCCGACGCCCGGGGCCTCGGCATGGCGTCGGTCCTGTGCCTGCTGGTCCTGGCCTACGGCCGCCCCCGCCGCATCACCGTCGGCGACGATGGTGGCCTCGTCGACACCCAGACCGGCCTCGCCGTGACCGCCATCGACCTCCGCGACGGCCAGCCGGCCCTGGTGGAACTGGCCGACGGTCGATACCTCCCGGTCCACGCCGGCATGGTGCTGCCGCCCGAGGTCCCCGTCGCCGACCGGGTCGACGGCGAGGCCCCCACCGATCTCCCTGTTGAGCGAGCTTCCTGACAGAACTCGTTGAGGCTTCGCCTCAACGAGTTGGTCCGACTTCCGCGCCCGACTGGTGCGGGAGTCGGACCAGCTTGCAGTCTTTCTCCCCGACTTCGTCGTTGAGCTACCCATGCCCTGTTCTTCCCGCTCGGGTGACTCCGGCCCTAGCGGGCCTCCGTCACCGGGCCGCTCGGGCCCTCTCGCCTTCGGCGAAAGCTGGCGCTGGGTCGCATCCGTAGCTGGCGCCGACTCGCATCCGTGGCGATCTCGGCGCTCGCCCCGCTCCTACTCCTTGAAGTTCTCCCAGTAGCGGGAGGGGGTGGGGCCGCGTTGGCCCTGGTACTTCGAGCCGACGGCGGCGGAGCCGTACGGGACATCGGCGGGGGTCGTCATCATCAAGAAGCTGATCTGGCCGATCTTCATCCCCGGGTAGAGGGTGATGGGGAGGGTGGCGATGTTGCTCAGCTCGAGCGTGATGTGGCCGTCCCACCCGGCATCGATGAAGCCGGCCGTGGAGTGGATCAACAGGCCCAGGCGGCCGAGGCTGGACTTGCCCTCGAGGCGTCCGACGAGGTCGGTGGGCAGCTTGATGCGCTCGGCGGTGGAGCCGAGGACGAACTCGCCCGGGTGGAGCATGAAGCGCGCCTCGGGCTCTTCGCGGATCTCGACCAGCTCGGTGAGCTCCTCGAGGTTCTCCTTCACGTCGATGATCGGCGTGGTGTGGTTGCGGAACACCCGGAAGTAGCGGTCGATGGTCAGGTCGACCGACGACGGCTGGATGCACGACTCGTCGAGCGGGTCGATCTCGATGCGGCCCGATGCCAGGGCCTCGCGGATGCTGCGGTCGGAGAGGATCACGGGCACGCACGGTAGACGGTCCCAGCCTTGCGAGAGGCAGGAGGCGAAGCCTCAGGCGTCGAGCAACGTCACCAGGATCTCTTCGCCGGCACCGAGGCCGCCGAGGTGGCTCTCGCCCGGCAGGACGTGGAGCTCGGCGTCGGGGAGGCGAGTCACGGCGTGAACGCCGTGGTCGAAGGGGATGATGTGGTCGGCGTCGCCGTGCCACCAGTGGACCGGGACCTTCACATCGGCGAGCTCGAAGCCCCACGGCCGGGAGAACAGGAGCACGTCGGCGAGCGGCGCCGAGATCTGCTTGCGGCTGCCGTTGAGCAGGTCGTCGAGGAACATGGCCTTGAATTCGGGGCGCTCGAGCAGGGCTCGGTCCCCCGCGGGCGAGAGACGGGCGAACAGGTCGAGCCCGGGCGAGGCCAAGGGCTTGATCACCCGGATCGCTCCGGTCAGGCCGATCCCGATGGGGACGCGACCGATGGCGATGAGCGGCGACAGGCGCTTGCCGAGGGCGACCAGCCCGCCGCCGATGGCATCGGGGCCGACGGTGGGAGCCACGCCGCCGAGCACGCCGACCGCCTTCACGCGGCCGTGGAGGGCATGGCCGGCGGCGAGGGCGTAGGGGCCACCGCCGGACAGACCGATCACGATCAGCTCGTCGAGCCCGATCTCGTCGGCGACCGCTTCGAGGTCCGGCGCGAAGTCCACCATCGAGCCGTAGAGGTGGGGCGTTGATGACCCGATGCCCGGTCGATCGATGCCCACGATGCGCAGGTCGTGCTCGAGGGCGAAGCGACGGGCCTCCAGCGGGATCTGGCGGCGGGCGCCGGGTGTCCCGTGGAGCCAGATGACCGCCCGGCCGTCCGGCGTCCCGAACTCCGAGAAGCCCAGGCGCCGACCACCACCGACGCCCACGGTGCCCTCGAGGCGCGGCGCCGCTGCGTCGTCCAATCCCGCTCCCATGTGCGGAAGCCTGCCACCGCCGCTGCGCTCGGACGCGATCCGCGATCACGGTCACCCGGTTCCTGGCCCGGATATGAGAGGGTTCGAGCGTGCAGATCGGGGGAGGACAGTGGGCAGGGCGACGGGTGCTCGTCACGGGCCACACCGGCTTCAAGGGCGGGTGGCTGTCGCTGTGGCTCGCCGAGCTCGGCGCCCAGGTCACCGGCATCGGCCTCGCCCCGGACCCCGGCGGCTTCTGCGAGCTCGTCGACGTTCCCTCCTTCGTCGACTCCCACATCGTCGACATCCTCGATCGGGACGCGCTCCGCTCCACGATCGCGGAGGCGGCGCCCGAGGTCATCTTCCACCTGGCGGCGCAGGCGCTGGTGATCCCCAGCATCGAGGAGCCCGCCGCAACCTTCGCCACGAACGTCGTCGGTACGGCCAACGTGCTCGAGTGCACCGACGGGCTCGATGGCCTCGGTGCCGTCCTCGTGGTCACGAGCGACAAGGTGTACGCCAACGATGCATCCGGTCGGCCCTTCGTGGAGAGCGATCGGCTGGGGGGTGGCGATCCGTACAGCGCGTCGAAGGCGGCGACCGAGCTCGTCGTCGCTTCCTGGCGGCACACCTACCCGGACGCACCGCCGATCGTGACGGCTCGGGCCGGGAACGTGATCGGCGGCGGCGACGTCGCCTTCGGCCGCCTGTTCCCCGACCTCCTGCGGGCCTTCGCGTCCGGCGAGGAGGTCGAGATCCGCAACCCCCGCTCCACCCGGCCATGGCAGTTCGTGCTCGAGCCCGTGGGCGGGTACCTCGCGTACGCCGAGGCCGTGCTCGACGGACGCGACGTGCCGCCCTCGCTCAACTTCGGACCCTCGCAGGACGACGCCCGGACCGTGGCGGCCATGGCCGACCAGGCCATCGCCACGTGGGGATCCGGGTCGTGGCGCCACGAGCCCGGCGTCCACGCCATCGAGGCACCGGTCCTCACCCTGGACTCCTCCCTCGCGGCGCGTGCGCTCGACTGGCACCCGGTGCTCGATGCCGACGAGGCCGCGGCGTGGACGGTCGGGTGGGTGCGAGCGCAGGCCACCGGGGCCGACATGGCGTCCTTCGCCCGCGACCAGCTCGATGACTTCAGGAGGCGCGCCGGATGGTGACCCACGATGCCCCACCCACCTTCTCCTGCCGCTCGTGCGGTGCGGCCCTGACCGAGGTCGTGCTCGACCTCGGCGAACAGCCGCTGGCGAACTCGTACCTGGAGCCGGGCACCGAGGCATCCGAGCAGCGGTTCCCGCTGTGCGCCCGTCTCTGCACGACCTGCGGGCTGGTCCAGGTCGGGGACTTCGTGCCGCCCGAGGACATCTTCTCGGACTACGCGTACTTCTCGTCCTACTCCGACAGCTGGGTGGCACACGGCCGGCGCTTTGCCACGGCGGTCGAGGAGCGCTTCGGCCTCACGGCGGAGCACACGGTGGTGGAGATCGCCAGCAACGACGGCTATCTGCTCCAGCACTTCCGCGACGACGGCGTCGGCGTCCTCGGCGTCGAGCCCGCGGCAAACGTGGCCGAGGTGGCGGTCGCCAACGGCATCCCCACGGTGGTCGAGTTCTTCGGGCGGGCCACCGCCGACGAACTGGTCGCCGCCGGCCATCGCGCCGATCTCCTCGTGGCCAACAACGTGTTCGCCCACGTCCCCGATCTCAACGACTTCGTCGCCGGGATGGAGCGCATCCTCTCGCCCGGCGGGGTCGTGTCCATCGAGGTACCCCACCTGCTGCGGATGATCGAGTCCACGCAGTTCGACACGATCTACCACGAGCACTTCTCCTACGTGTCGCTGCTCGCCGCCACCGCTGTCCTCGAGCGACACGGGCTGCGGGTGTTCGACGTGGAGGAGCTCCCGACCCACGGGGGGAGCCTCCGGATCTTCGCCTCGCGAGCCTCCGGACCCGACCGGCCGGTCGAGGCATCGGTGCAGGCCGTGCTCGATGCCGAACTGGCCGCCCACCTCGACCGGCCCGAGGGCTTCCAGGGGTTCGCAGCGAGGGCGATGGCGTGCATCGAGGGACTGGCCGCCCACCTCGACGAGGCTGCCGCCTCCGGCCGGCGCGTCGCGGCCTACGGCGCCGCCGCCAAGGGCAACACCCTCCTCAACGCGGCGGGCATCGGTCCTGACCGGATCGCCTACGTCGTCGACCGCAGCATCCACAAGCAGGGCCACTTGCTGCCTGGATCGCACCTCCCGATCCACGATCCCGCCTTCCTCCTCGAGGATCGACCCGACGAGGTGCTGATCCTCCCGTGGAACCTGCGCGACGAGATCGTCGAGCAGATGGCCGAAGTCCGTTCCTGGGGCGGGCAGTTCGTCACCGCCGTCCCGCAGATCCACGTCGTCTGATGGACATCAAGCCGACCGAAATCGACGGCGTGCACCTCGTGGAGACCGAGCGGATCCACGACGACCGCGGCTACTTCGTCCGCACCTTCTCTGCCGACGAGTTCGCCGAAGCCGGCATCGACCCCACGGTCGTGCAGACCAGCGTGTCGTTCAACGCCGTCGCCGGAACGCTGCGCGGGATGCACCTGCAGCGGGACCCGCACGGCGAGACGAAGCTCGTGCGCTGCGGTGCGGGCCGCATCTTCGACGTCGCCGTCGACGTGCGCGCCGGATCAGCCACCTACGGCCGCTGGCTCGGCGTCGAGCTCGACGCTGCGAGCTACACCGCACTGCTGCTGCCGCCCGGCGTCGCCCACGGGTTCATCACGCTCGAGGACCGCAGCGAGGTCGTCTATTCCATGTCGGCGTCGTTCGCCCCGGAAGCGTCGGCCGGCTTCCGCTGGGACGACCCCGACGTCGGAATCGAGTGGCCGCGGGCGCCAGCCGTGATGGCGCAACGAGATCGAGACCTCCCGCTCCTGCGCGAGGCACAGCTCCAGGAGATCCTCACCGATGACTGAACCGACCGCTGACGACCGCGCCGAGTTCGAGCAGGAGAAGCACCGGCAGGTCGCCGCCATGGCCGCCGACGAGGCGCTCAACGCCAAGGCGCTCGACCTGGTGGTCGACGCCGACCGGTATGGCTACTCCTACCAGTGGACCTGGCTCGGCCTGCCCATCATCCAGATGCCGCCCGACGTCGTCGCACTCCAAGAGGTGATCTGGGCCACGAAGCCGCAGGTCATCATCGAGACCGGCGTGGCCCGTGGGGGTTCGGTCATCTTGTCGAGCTCGCTGCTGGAGCTCATCGGCGAGGGCGAGGTCGTCGCCGTCGACATCGACATCCGCGCCCACAACCGCGCCGCGATCGAGGAGCACCCCCTCGCCCACCGCGTGCACCTCATCCAGGGCTCCTCGATCGATCCGGAGATCGTCGAGGCGGTTCGGGCGCGCACCGCCGGGGCCGAGCGCGTCATGGCCGTCCTCGACTCCAACCACACCCACGAGCACGTGCTCGCCGAGCTCGAGGCCTACGCGCCGATGGTGACGCCGGGTCAGTACCTGATCGTCGCCGACACGGTCGTCGAGCACATCCCTGTGCAGGAACACCGCCCCCGCCCGTGGGGCCCGGGGGACAACCCGATGACCGCGCTCGATGCCTACGTCGCCGACCATCCCGAGTTCGAGCCGGACCGCTACACCAACGACAAGCTGCTGATGACCTCGTCGCCCGGCGGCTACCTCCGCCGTCGAAGCTGACCCGCCAGACCCGCTGGTCCCGCCCGTTCCGAGCCTGGTCCGTCAGCGCGAGCGGGCGGGGTTGCCCACGACAGTCACGCCGTCAGGGACATCGGCGGTGACCACTGCGCCTGCACCGACCGTGGCGCCCTCGCCGATGCGGAGGTTGGGCAGCACCACCGCGCCAGCGCCGACGAAGGCGCCGGTCCCGATGCGGACCGCGCCGGCAACGGTCGCGCCGGGCGCGACGTGGACGCCATCGGCCAGGACGCACTCGTGGTCGATCGAGGCCGCCGTGTTCACGATGCACTGCCGCCCCAGCACGGCGCTCGCCCCGACGCAGGACTGGGCCAAGACCTGGGAGCCGTCGCCGACCGTGGCATCGGTGGCGATGTAGGCGGTCTGGTGGATGAGGATCGTCGGACGCAGGCCCCGCCCGACGAGCGACTCGTGGAGGGCGATGCGATCGGCACCGCGACCCCCGCCGATCGCCACCGCGAAGGCCACGGCACGGCCCGGATGCTTGACGAGCCAGGCGTCGAGGCCGGCATCGCCGGTCACCACCTCGACGCCGGGCAGGGGGGACCCGACGGCCGGGTCGTTGTCGACCAGGACCACCACCTCGAGGCCGACCGCAGGAGCGAACTCGGCGATCACGAGCGCGTGGCCCTTGGCGCCCCACACCACGAGCCCGTCGCTCATGGGCGAGGGAGCAGGCGTTCGAGGTGCTCGCACACGTAGTCGACGTCGTCCTCGGTGAGCGACAGGGCCGACGGGAAGTTGAGGCCGTGGTCGCCGAGGTGGCGGCTCACCACGTTGGCGTCGCGGGCCCTCGCGGCGTCGGGTGCGGACGCATAGGCGGGGATGGTGCTGAGCGGGTGGAAGAACGGGCGGGTCGAGATGCCGGCCTCGCCCAGGGCGGCGGCCAGCTCGGTCCCGGTCCGGCCTGCCTCCGGGGCGACCACGATGGTGGACATCCAGTACGAGTTGACCGTGTTCTCCGGCTCGGCGTTGAGCTCGATGAAGCGGTGGTCGGAGAGTCGCTCGCGGTACCAGGCGAAGATCTGCCGCTTGCCGGCCACCAGCTCGTCGATCCGGTCGAGCTGCCCCTGGCCGAGGGCCGCCTGGACCGAGCTCATCTTGTACTTGAACGCCACCTCGTCGTTGAGGAAGGTCACGTCACCGGGGTTGCGGCCATGGTCCCGGAGCTTCATGACCGTGCGGTGGAGCTCGTCGTCGTCGAGGACGAGCATCCCGCCCTCGCCGGTGGTCAGCGTCTTGGAGCCGTGGAAGCTGAACGTCGACGTGACGCCGAACGAGCCGGCCGGTCGGCCGTTGAAGCTCGATCCGATGGCCTCGGCGGCGTCTTCGATCAGGGCGATCCCGGCGTCATCGCACACGGCCTGGAGGGAAGCGAAATCGGGCATGCCGCCGTAGAGGTCGACGGCGATCACGGCGCGGGTCCTGGGGGTGATGCAGCGCTCGACCGACTCCGGGTCGATGCACCACGTGGTCCGGTCGACGTCGGCGAAGACCGGCGTCGCTCCCACGTAGGAGATGGGCGCCGACGAGGCGATCCAGGTGGCGTCGGGGACGATCACTTCGTCGCCCTCCCCGATCCGCAGCGCGGCGAGGCTCAGGTGCAGCGCCGAGGTGCACGAAGGCAGCGACACGGCGTGGCGTCGATCCACGTAGGCGCCGAAGCTCGCCTCGAACCGGTCGGTCACATCGCCGGCGTGCTCGTACCAGGCGGTGCGAGCGGCATCGGCGACGAGGGCGACCTCGTGCTCGGTGATCGACGGACCCGCGACGGGGATCCGGCGGACCTCTCGGCTCACCACGTCTGCCAGGGAGCCTGGCTCTCGGCCCACAGCGCCTCGAGGTGGTTGCGGTCGCGGATGGTGTCCATGGCCTGCCAGAACCCGCGGTGGTGGTACGCCGCCAGCTGGTCCTCGGTCGCCAGGCGCTCCATGGGCTCGGCTTCCCAGTGGGTCCCGTCGGCCTCGATGTAGTCGATGACGGCCGGCTCCAGCACGAAGAAGCCACCGTTGATGAGGCTGTCGGCGTTGTCGCCCGGCGGCTTCTCCTCGAACCCGCTGACCGTGCCCTCCTCCGTGAGCGCCAGCACGCCCCAGCGTCCCGGCGGCTGCACCGCGGTGACCGTCGCGAGGCGCCCCGCCTTGCGGTGGTGGGCGATCACGGCGGTCAGGTCGACGTCGGAGACCGCATCGCCGTAGGTGAAGCAGAACGTCTCGTCCGCCACGTAGTCGCGGACCCGCCGGAGCCGGCCGCCGGTCATGGAGGACTCGCCGGTTTCCACCAGCGTGACCCGCCAGGGCTCGGTGTTGACGTGGTGGATCTCGGTCTGGCCGGTGGCGAGGTCGAAGGTGACGTCGGACGACTGGAGCAAGAAGTTGGCGAAGTACTCCTTGATGATGTTGCCCTTGTACCCGAGGCACACGACGAACTCGTTGATCCCGTGCACCGAGTACGACTTCATGATGTGCCACAGGATCGGCCGGCCGCCGATCTCGATCATGGGCTTCGGGCGGACGTTGGACTCTTCGGCGATTCGGCTGCCGAGTCCGCCCGCAAGGATCACGGCCTTCATCGCGGTCACGCTACCGGTCGGTACCTGCCCCCGAGGATGACCGCTTTCCGACGCGGTCCGTGATGCGGCCGGCCCGCCGCTTCAACGACGTCCACCGGAGGCCGCTCAGGATGAACCGCCGCACGATAACCGCGCCGACGTGGAGGGCGACGGGGAAGCGTCGCCAGCCGAGGCGCCGGAACGCGTCGGACCCGAACACGGCGTCGCGCATGGCGAACAGGGCGATCGCCACGTAGGGGAACCGCCCCTGCCATTGCGAGAAGCCTGCCCCCTGGGCCAGTTGGGCGAACGTCCTCGACGGCCGCACGGCGCGGTGGACCGAGGTCGTGGTGAGCGTGTGGATCTCGCCGACCGTGGCGATCTCGGCGAGGAGGAGCCAGTCGTCGCCCATCTGCTCCCGGGGCGGGTGGGTGGCGTCGATCGTCGAGCGGTGCATCACCCCGTAGAACGTGCCGTTGTCGAAGACCTGGCGGTAGTAGTCGACGACCCGCGAACCGGCCGTCGCACCCGTGGCCTGGACCAGAACGCCGACCTCGTCGGGATGGCCGTCGGCGAAGTAGTGCGCGGTCCCGGCCACCAGCGCCCGCCTCGGATCGGCACGGAGGTGGGCCAGGCACGTGGCGATGTAGTCGTCGTCGATCCAGTCGTCGTCGGCCAGCCACATGAACCACGGACCGCGGGTGCCGGACCGGGCCCGCTCGAAGTTCTCGGTCGGCCCGACGTTGACCGGGTTGCGGAGGTAGGTGACCGACCCGTGCTCGGCCGCCAGCGCCTCGGCCCACGCCTCGGTGCCGTCGGTGGAGGCGTTGTCCGAGATGACGATCTCGAGGTGCGGGTGGGTCTGGCGCAGGAGCGACTCGACGGTGAGCTTCAGGCTGTCGAGTCGGTTGTAGGTGGGGACCCCGATGCTCACGAGGTCGTCGGGCACGGTCATGCGGGGGACCCCTCGGTGATCGTCGGAGCTGCTCGTTCGTCGCCCCACCGGGTGATGAACGAGCGGAGGTGCTCGGCGTCGCTGCGGCGCCCGATGGCCCGTCGCAGCAGGAACCACGCCGGGATCAGGCCGAACACGATCTGGGTGATGGCCGTCGCCCAGATCGGGCCGGCGACACCGATGTGCTGCACGAGGATGATCGACAGGGCGAGGTTGGCCATCGACATCACCACGGCGATCCCGACCTGCAGGCGGAGGATGCCGGCGCCGTTGAAGAACGCCGCGAGCGCCGTGCTCACGCCGTTGATGATCGCCCACACACCGATCCCGACGAGGACCGACACGGGCGGATCGATGCGCTCGCCCACCCAGATGCGGATGATCAGTGGCCCGAGCACGATCAGCACGAGCGACGTCGGCACGGTGATGGCCGCGCCGAGGCGGACGCTGCGCCGAAGCGTGCGGTGGACCCACGGCATGTCGTCACGGGCGATCGCCTCGCCGTACGCGGGCCACAGCGGCATGACCAGGATGAGCACGAGGCTCGGGGCGAGGGCGAAGAGCCGGAACGGGATGGCGTAGAGCTCGACCTCGCCAGCGCCGAGGTAGTGCGAGATCACGAGCGAGTCCAGCTCGTAGGCGGCGGCGCCGACCGTGGCAAGCACGAAGAACAGGGCCCCCTGACGCAGCACCCGGCCCGTCGCCGTGCGGGTGATGTTCACCCAACTCGGCCGGAGGTCCCGCCGCCGGAAGCCGAACAGGTAGATGGTGTCGCAGAGGTAGGCGATCGGCGGGCCGATCAACATTGCGCCGACCCGCAAGGCGACGCCCGAGTCGGCCACGTCGGTGGCGATCATCCCGATCAGGGAGAACACGCTTCCGAGGGCCAGCCACCCGTTGGCGATCCACCCGTCCTGGTGGGCGTGGTGGACCCGCTGCGAGATGCCCAGCGGCAGGCTGACCAGCATGCAGAACACGAACGCGGTGACCGCCGCCGTCGTCTCCTCTGAGCTGGGCCCGGTCACGTTGAGGACCGTGCTCCACGCCACCTCCCGCCCGAACGCTGCGTAGAGGGCACCGAGCACGACGGCCAGCCCGGTCAACGCCACGAACGCGCTGGCGATCGCCTGGCGGATCAGGTGCCGGTCCTCGCGACCGTGCGCGTCGGCGATCACGTTGAGCAAGCCGTTGCCGATGCCGAGGTCCGCAAACCCGACCAGGGCGACGGCGCCGACCAGCAGCAGCCACAGGCCCAGCTCGTCCGAGCCCATCGAGCCGGCCACGATCCGGATGGCCAGGAACAGCACTGCGGTGTTGATCAGCCGGCCGCCCACGCTGACCCAGCTGGCGAGCGCAGCCCGGCGGTACCGCTCCGCCGACCGGCCCGTCTCCGTCGTCAGGTCGTGGTCCACCGAGCGCAGCGACGTTGCCGTGACGAGCGCCCGACGCATCCGGACCAAGCCGGGCTCGGCGACGAGTCCAGCGTCCTCGGGTGTAGCGCGCTCGTCATCGCTCATCGCCGTCGCAGCGTACGCCAGCACCTCCCTGGGTCCGGGGGTCCCTCACTCGTCTCGTCCGCCCCGCGATCGCCGCTCGCCGGTTCGGACGAGTGGACGGCTCTCCGGCAGGACCTCACCGCGGGTTCTCGCTGGGCGGGCCAGGACCGGGGTCGGGTAAGGTCACCCCTCGCTGGATCGCCGACCACGAGCCCCCGGGCTCCGGCCGACGCCGCACGCGGGTGTAGTTCAATGGCAGAACATCAGCTTCCCAAGCTGAATACGGGAGTTCGATTCTCCTCACCCGCTCCACAGGTCGATCGATCGCCGCTGATGTTCTGCAAGCAGACGTCACCTGAGGTCGCTCCGCTCCCACCGCAGCTTCCCAAGCTGAATACGGGAGTTCGATTCTCCTCACCCGCTCGCACGGAAGGCCCTGGTCAAGCGACCAGGGCCTTCGTCGTTCACCACGTCGAACTGCGGTCCGTTGCGCGCCCATCGCGCGACTCCTTGGAGCGGGCACACACATCAGCCGAAGTACAAGCGGAATCCCGCATTCACCTCGCACGCCCCGCCGGGGACGGAGTACTCGGCGAGTTCTCTGTGGCAGGCATCTCCCGAACCACATCAGGTTTACGACCCGACAGGCCACCGCGTAGGTGGTGATCGGCAAAGACAGCGCAGGCTCCTGCAGCAGATACGAGACGGACCAGAAGGCGGCAACCAGGTCCACCTGCTCGAATGCCGGTGACGCGGGCAGCGCCGTCCCACCGCGTCGGTCAAGAGCTATCAGTCCAGGTGCGGTGGGAAGCCGAAGCGGGCGAAGGCGTCCTCGGTGTCCAAGAAGGCGTGGATCGCTTCGATGCGCCCGTCGCGCAGTTCCACCACCTGTAGCGCCCACGGGCTGCGGCCGCCTGCGGGATCCGGCTTGTACTGGGCGAAGGCCGGGCAGCCGTTGGCCCACCCGGCCAGCAGTCGGGAGTCCTCGCACGCCGCCCCTGGTCCCACGTACCAGGCCACCAGATCATCGATGCCCTGCAGCCACATCGCGTACGGCGGCATCGTCTGGATGACGTCGTGGTGCAGCAGCGACGCCAACGCCTCCATGTCGTAGCGCTCGAACGCATCCACGTACCGGGCCAGCAGGTGCTGCTCGTGCGCGGACAGCACTGGGGTTGGCGCCGCCATCGGCGCATCGGCCACCGCCGCTCGGGCCCGCTGCAGTGCGCTGTTCACCGATGCCGTCGTGGTGTCGAGCAGTTCGGCCACCTCCACGGCCGGCCACCGCAGCACGTCGCACAACACCAGCGAGGCCCGCTGCTTGGCTGGCAACCGCTGTAGAGCGCTGACGAACGCGAGCCGGATGGTGTCTCGGGCGACGGCGACCTCGGCCGGGTCACCGTGGAGGTCGATCACCGAGCGGTCGGGCACCGGGGTGATCCAGGCGTCGTCGGTCAGCACATCGGCCAAGTGGGCGGGGTCGGGGGTTCGAGCCGGACCGAGGTCCACCGGTCGGGCCCGACGTTGGGGGCTGCGCCCCATGTCGATGCACACGTTGGTGGCGATGCGATACAGCCAGGTGCGCACGCTGCTGCGCCCCTCGAAGCGGTCGGCGGCCTGCCACGCCCGCAGCATCGTCTCCTGCACGGCGTCTTCGGCCTCGGCACCGGCCCCGAGCATCCGGTAGCAGTAGCCGGTGAGCTCCCGCCGATGCCCCTCCAGATCCTCAGTGGCCACGGCGGCTGCAGGGGTCGTCACCCCAGCAACGCTAACGACCGCCCACCCGAGGGTTCACCCGTCGCCCTCCACCGCGGCGACCAGGGCGGCGAGGTCGATCTTCTCCATCGAGAGCATCGCCGCCATGCCCCGAGATGCCCGCTCCAAGTCCGGGTCGGCCATGAGCTCGACCAAGTGCGCGGGCACCACCTGCCACGACAGGCCGTAGCGGTCCTTCAGCCATCCGCACTGCTGGATCTCGCCGCCGGCCGACAGCGCGTCCCAGTAGTGGTCGACCTCGGCTTGGTCGGCACACTCGATCAGCAGCGAGATCGCCTCGGAGAATGTGAACATCGGGCCACCGTTGATGGCGGTGAACCGGGTGCCGTCGAGGTGGAAGTCCACCGTCACCGGCGTGCCCGCCGGGCCCGGGCCCGCCTCGGTGTAGTTGGTGACCGCGTCGATCCCGGAGCTCGGGAAGACCGAGCAGTAGAACTCGGCGGCCTCGAGACCCTGGCCGTCGAACCAGAGGTTGGTGACGATCGCCGGCATCAGCCCTGTTCCTCGGCCTCGGCGCTGAGCATCCACGACACGCCGAAGCGGTCCACGCACGCTCCGAACAGCGGCGACCAGAACGCAGGCTCGAGCGGCATCTGCACCTCGCCGCCCTCGGCGAGCTCGTCGAACACCCGCCGCACCTCGTCGTGGTCGTCGAACGACAGGTGCAAGGCGATCCCCTTCACCCCCGAGCCGTCACCGGTCGGGTCATCGGAACCCATGATCAGGTTGCCGTCGCCGAAGGTGAGCGCCCCGTGCATCACCGCATCAGGGGCCATCTCCATCCCCGGGGCCTCGCCCTCGGGGAGCTCCGATGCCGCCATGATGTCGAGCTCGCCACCCAGCACCTCTTGGTAGCGGGTCATGGCCTCGCGGGCGGTGCCAGAGAAGAACAGGTAGGGGTACAGCGACATGGGATGGCCTCCTGGGGTCATGCGGGTCGGTCGTCATCGGTGCAGACGGATCGGCCGGCGCGAACTCATCGCGGTGTCGCAAGGTTTCCATGGACTCGCACCCGGTGCTCGGGGACGGGCCCAGCGACCAGACCCCCGCTATCAGCCCCAGGTGCCGGTGCCGCCCTTGAACGACCCGACCACCTTCCCAAGCTGAATACGGGAGTTCGATTCTCCTCACCCGCTCCAAGGAAATCCGGAGGTCAGACGCCAGAAAGTCGCTCGATGTCCGAATGCGACGGAGCGCCTGGCCTGCGGTCGTGCCACAACGTGCCGCTACGAACCCGTTTCGCGCTCGTACTGAGTCCGCTCCGAAAGCAGTACAACGTCTGCGATCGGCTCCGGCTTGTGCTGGTCAATGAGCGCACTGAGTGCTCTTGCGATGCCTTGGTCCCGGTCCTCGGTGGTGTGCTGGTACCTGAGAGCAGCTTGTGCCGACGAGTGGCCGAGACGTCGCATGAGTTCCTTGATCGTCGCTCCCGTGCCCGCCGCGAGCGTGTGACCTGTGTGTCGCAGGTCGTGGATCGTGAAAGCTTCCAAGCCCGCCGTGTCCCGTGCTGCGACCCAGTGGCAACGAGGGTCGTCCGGTAGGACGAACACCTCCGATCTGCCATCTAACAGCAGCCAAGGACATCAGAAGTTCGACAGGTGTACAGCTCGTGCGTCCACCTCGAAATCGAGGTCGCTCGCCAGCCTCGGCCGGCTGAGGTAGAAGCCCTGCACGTAGGTGCAGTCCAGGTCCTGCAGGAGCGCAAGCTGCTCCAGGTTCTCGATGCCCTCGGCCACCACCGTGAGCGACAACGCATCGGCGATGGACAAGATGCCGCGAACCAGGCTCAGGTCCTGGGTGGAGGAGAGCGCTTTCACGAATGACTGATCGATCTTCACCGAGGACACATCGAGCTGCTGCAGGTAGGACAACGAGGAGTAGCCCGTGCCGAAGTCGTCAATGGCCACGCCGACGCCCAGCGCCCGAACGGCTCGGAGGATGGGCTCCACCACCTCGTGGTCGGCCAGCGTCGACTCCGTGAGCTCCACGATCAGGCACGACGGCGGTAGGCCGGTGTCGGCCAAGGTCGAGGAGATGGCGATGAGGAAATCTGGGTGGTGGATCTGGACCGCCGAAACGTTGACGCTCATGGTCAAGGCGTGATCGCTCCGACGGTTCCACTCCTGCGCCTGGGCGCAGGCGGTCCGCAGGATCCAAGACCCCAGTTCGATGATGTCGCCGGTCTCCTCCGCCAAGGGAATGAAGTCCAGCGGCGGCAAGGGCCCCCGGGTTGGGTGGTCCCACCGGACCAACGCCTCGAAGCCACTGAGGAGGGTGCCCTTGTTCGCCTCGTAGATCGGTTGGTACTCCAGGTGGATCTCGCCATTGCGCAGCGCAATCGGCAAGTCGTGCTTGAGCGCCAACCGGTTCTCGGCCGTCTCACGCAACCCGTGATCGAACAACACCAGCCGTCCCTTGCCCTGGGCTTTGGCGCTGTACATGGCGATGTCGGCCTCTTGCATCAGCGATTCCGCATTGCAGGAGGCATGGGCCACGGCAATGCCGGCGCTCGCGGGGATCGCCAGGTGAAGCTTTCCCACCTGCACCGGCAGGCGGAGCACTTCGAGGATGCGGCTGCCGACCCGGACGATATCGTCGATCGTCGCACGGTCCTCCACCAGCACGGCGAACTCGTCTCCACCCAGGCGAGCCACCGTGTCCGAGGGACGTAGGCAGGCCAGGAGACGGCCCGCGACCTGTTGCAGCAGTGCGTCGCCTGCGCCATGTCCCATGCCGTCGTTGATGCTCTTGAAGTCGTCGAGATCGATGAAGATCACGGCGGGCAGCACACCAGCGGACCGGGTATGCCCCATCAACGCGTGACCCACCCGGTCGTAGAAGAGCGCCCGGTTGGCCAATCCCGTCAGGCTGTCGTGGAACGCCTGGCGCTCGAGTTGCGCTTCGAGCTCACGGCGGGCGCTCACGTCGCGGACGGTGACGACGACCGCACCCACATCGGGGTTGTCGAGGAGGTTTCGGGCTGAGCCCTCGATGTGCTTCGGCGTCGCTCCCGCCACACGGATCCGCGAGTCGAACTTGATCATCGCTCCGTCGGGGGAGCTAGCGACCGCCCGCAGGTGCTGCTCGAAGGTGGACCGCAGCGACTTGTCCACCAGGTCGCCCATATCCAGGCCGAGGCACCGCTCTGGGTCGACGTGAATGAGTTGTTCGAGCGCCGCGCTGGCGTAGGTGACCTTCAGGTCAGCGTCGAGCAGCAAGATGGCATCCACCGAGTTGTGGACGATCTCCGAGAGCCGGCTTGCCCCGCGGCGCTCCTGCATGGCCTTCACCTTGCCAAGGAGCCGACGCGACTTCCAGGCGTAGAGGCCGGTCACGACCATGAGCCCGATCGTGGAGACCACCATGGTGTTGATGCCGAGGAGGCCTCGCTGGTACAGCTCCTGGGCCAGCAGACCAAGGGGGACGAGCGAAGCGATCGCCACGGCGAGGAACTGGGGTCGCGAGGTGTTGTCGGCGGCATCCCAGGACTGTTCGGAGCCACCCCAAGCGGACGAAAGGCGGATCGAGTAGGCCAGCAGCAAGTAGCTGATCGGGAAGAAGGTGTCCACCCAGGACCCAAGCTCGTAGGTCCCCTGAAGGTTGGTCCAGGCCAAGGCGACGTCACCCACGAACAAGGTGGTGAGGCCGACGAACAGGAGCAACACCCAGGTCTCCACGTGGCGCCGCACCAAGAAGAGGTGGAGGACGCAGCCGATCACGAAGATGTCGGCGGTGGGAAACCCCAGGCCCACGGCGCGCTCCGTGGCCGAGATCCCGATGCCCATCGCGTTGGGCTCCATCAGGAGCTTCCACACCAGGGTGGCCATGCCTGCGGTCAGGATCAGCGCGTCGATCGATGCGTGCGCCCGGTCTGCCAGGTCTCGGACGCTCATACGCCCAAGGTGGATGCCCAGCGCCAGCAGCGCGATGCAGCCCAGGAGGAAGAAGTAGTGCGCAGGTGACGGATACGGATCGCGCCCCATGGTGCCGTACGCCCACCAGATGCCCTTGCCCACGGAAAAGAAGGCCAGCGCCGCCAGGATCAACCCGCCGGCCACGCGTCGCTCGGGTGCCGCCCGGCGGAAGTTGTAGGCGGCCATGACCAGTGCCACCATCACGACGGATTGGTAGAGGAACAGCTCAGACAACGCGCTGTGGGGCGTGGTGGCATACGAGATCGACAGCCCGACCCCCAAGAGGATCAGCGCTGGCTGCACGGCCAGACCAGTTGCACGACGAACGAGCATCAGCGCCCATCGGCAGGCGATGTCCGGACATGAGCGAACGGTGGGGCCCGGCGACGGGCTCTCGCTCAGTTGAAGCCGGAGAGCAGGCGTAGGAGTCCGCGTGGGCAGCGAGCGAGGGGCAGACCCCTCGGGGGTGCCACAGTCGTCCACACGAATGGCACGAAGGGGGTCTCTGCGGTCCTCGTCGGTCAGTGCGAAATGACGTCCTAGCTGGGGCTTTGTTGTGTGAGCAGGGTTAGGTTTCGGGTTGTTGCGAGCTTCCCAAGCTGAACACGGGAGTTCGATTCTCCTCACCCGCTCCCCTCTCACAACGCTCTGCGGCGGTCAGACTCTCAGATCCATTCGACCATTTCATGTGATGGGACGCGGGAAACGCCCACGTGGATCAGCCGCCAGGCAGGACGGAGTGCGATCCCCACGTCAACATGGTGACGACGCCGAACACCTCCCGGCGTTCGTTGTTCGTGAGCTCTTCGTACCGTCCAAGCGCGGCGCGGGTGCGGGCTTGATCGACGAACTCCCAGGTGGGGTTGGCATCATCGGCCACGAGATCCCGGAAGAGGTCGAGCCGGTCCTGCCCTGCGTTCTCGTAGAGGCGAGCCATCAGCGTGTCCGGGGTTGGTCGGCGAGGCGATGCAGCGACGGGTGGTTCGGGAGGTGCGGGAGGTGCCGCCGCGGCTGCGGCCCGGCGAGCGGCGCGCTCCTCGGGGGTTCGGCGGCGAGGGGCAGCGGGCGGGGGTGGCACGGTGCCGTCGGCGAGGTACGCCAGCGCGCGGTCATCCCAGCCAGCGGCCGCAAAGCGATGACGGACGAGAACGGGTGATGCTCGGCGCATGATCGCTGCGAACAACAGCTCCGATTGAAGGTCCTCGATGGGAAGGGTGAGCGCCGCTCGCACCGTGACGGGCGAATACAACGGTTGAACCCGGCGGTCACCGGGGAGTTCCTCACGCGGACCGACGCGTGAGAAGCGCATGCGGTTCTGGGCAAAGTGCGCGTACAGGCGAATCCGGGGGTCGCAGTCTGGATCAGGCTCCTTCGCCAGTTCCTCCAGCAAGGTGGCGTACAGGTGCTCGGCGACGCGGGGGAGCAGCAGTTCGGCCTTCCCGTACCGCTGACGACGAAACGCCTTCTCCACCTCAAGCTCGGGCGTGCGGCGCCCCCGGAGCCGGACGAAGTTTCGAAGCGGTTCGCCACCGATGCCGCTGACCCGGATGGCATCGTCGCCGCGTGGTGCGTCGAGATCCCAGGCATTCACCATGCAACCAGTCGCGCCGACGAAGCGGGTCACCCGTGCGGCGTAGGGCTCGGTGGACGCCGGACTCTTGGCTGCGAGTTGGTGCCGGAGCCCGAGCTCGCCTGAGAGTTCGGCGGCGATGTCCACGTCCGCCATGCCCCGGAAGCCCGCCGTCTCGTAGGTGAACTCGTCGGCGATCCCCTGTTGGACCGCCACAGCGAGGAGCAGCCGCGAGTCCTTGCCGCCCGTGAGCGCGATCACGTGGCCCGCAGCATCGGTCTCGAGCACGGCGCGAAGCGACGCGCCGACATCGTCGATGACCGTGCTGGCCAGGTCTTCGAGGTGTCGGGTGCCGCGCCGGTCTTCTGCCTCGGCAATGAGGCGGTGGGGTGCCCACCGGGCACCGTCGTCCTCGAAGTGGAGGATCGATCCCGGTGGGACGACGCGGACGCCGTGGTATCCCGTCTCGTCACCCACCCGGTAGGTGGTGAAGGCCAACCAGGCTCCAGCGGCGACGTTGCGTGCGGGCTCCCTGTCGGACCTGGTGATCGCCCGGCTGACGAGTGCGGCGCGCGAGGCAAGCACCAAGACCTCGTCGTCCTCGGCCCAGTAGGTGCAGCGCAGGCCGAGCGGGTCGGCGACGGCCCAGCCCTGGCCGGTCCGGTCGAGGTGGGCGGCGGCGTAGATGCCGCGGAGGTCGTCTTGGAGTGCTCGGGGAGACCGCAAGCCAGCCTGGTCGGCCACATGCCGGGCCCACCGGGCTGGGGCTGGGCCGAGGAGATGCCCGACGACGACGGTGAGGGCCGTCGGGTCCTGGAGGATGGCGCTGGTGGAGTCAGTCGGGCCGGGTGCCTCGCTCGACCAGGCCGCGAGCATCGTCCGTCCGTCGGCAGACGAACAGCTCGCATGGTGCTTCGGCGTGAACCCAAGGTCTGCCGACGAGATGCGTGCGGCGCGTGCGGCGCGATCCGACCCGGGCCCGCCCTTGTGAGCAATGACCATGAAGGCGGCGTCGGCCATGCGGCAGTATCGCCCCTTGGACCGACGCGGCGCGGTCCGACGATCGATGAACTCACCGCCCTCGGTCCCGATGACCCTCTCGCCAGACCGCTGACGAGGGTGGAAACGGTCACCGTTCGCTGGTGCCGGGTGGCGGGCGCGAGGCTCGGGGCATGCCCCTTGTGATGGTGGACGACCTCGACGATGCCCGGCTGGCCGACTACCGGCATCTCCGGGAGCCGAACGTCCGGGCGCGGGTCGAGCGGAGCGCCGGCATCTTCACCGTCGAGGGCTGGCTGTCACTGGAGGCACTCGCCGAGTCGCCGTACCCCGTGCGATCCGCCCTCGTCACAACGAAGCACGCGGTGCGCGCCCAGTCGATCGTCGACTCCGACGTGCCGATCTACGCCATTGCCGAGTCGGCACTCGAGCAGGTGACCGGCGTCCACTTCCACCGCGGGATCGTCGGGGTCGCCGAACGCCCTGCGGCCCTGACCCCTGAGGCGGTCCTGGACGGGGCCCGCCGCGTGCTCCTCCTCGAAGGCGTGAACGACTACGAGAACCTCGGTGCTCTGTTCAGGAACGCCTCGGCCTTCGGGGTGGATGCGGTGCTCCTCGACCCGACGACGACCGATCCGCTCTACCGGCGGGTGACCCGGGTGTCGCTCGGCCACGTGCTCCGGGTGCCGTTCGCCCGAGTCGGCCCCGAGAGGTGGCCGACGATCCTCAGCGACCTTCGTGGCGACGGCATGGCGGTGCTCGCGCTCACTCCTGCGGCCGACGCGACCCCGCTCGGATCGGTCCTCGAGCAGCTGCCCGACAGGGTCGGGGTGCTCGTGGGTGCGGAGGGACCGGGATTGAGCGGTGAAGCGATGGCCGCGGCCGGCCACCGGGTGCACATCCCGATGACCCCGGGCACCGATTCGGTCAACGTCGCCACGGCGGCAGCCATCGCCCTCGCCGCGCTCTACCAACCGCAGGGCTGACCGGAACATCGCCTCACACCCCGCGTGTCAGGGTGCGACCCGTTCCCTGGTCGTGGGAGCTGCGTGCGTCACCTCACGCTCGGCCAAGCCCCGGTGGACGAGGCCAGCACCGACTAGGACCACCACCGCGATGGTGCGGTAGCCGGCCGTCATGGCATTGGTGAACGCGTCGACGGCCTCCGAGTACACACCGGCTCCGAGGTGGTGCGCTGCTCGCAGCGCGTGCGAGGTCGAGTCGGCACGGCCGTCGAGGGCGGCCGGGAGGTCCCGTGCGAACCGGCTGCCGATCACGCTGCCCACCACGGCGATGCCGAGGGCCGCGCCGATCTCGCGAGCCGCGCTGTTGAGACCGGACCCCATGCCGGCCCGGGCCGGGGGGAGCGAGGTCATGATGCCGGTGGAGAGGGACGGGACGCTGAGCCCCATCCCGGCCGCAATGGCGAGCAGCGCGGCCGAGTACGGCAGGTACGGGGTCGAGGCCGTGGCGAAGGACAGGGCGGTCAGGCCCGCTGCGACGAGGACCATGCCCGCGGTCACGACGGTGCGGGCGCCGAAGCGAGCGGCGATGACGACGCTGCGGCGGCTGACGACGACCATCCCGATGGGCAGCGGGAGGATGGCGACGCCGGTGACCAACGGGGAGTAGCCCTTCGCGTACTGCAGAAACTGGGCGTTGACGAAGAACAGGGCGAACAGCCCGAAGAACACGGTGCCGACGCCGAGCGTGCCGGTGCGCAGCTTCGAGATCGCGAACACCCGAGGATCCAGGAGCGGGTCGGCGACGCGCAGGGACCGGACGACGAAGAGGACGAACACAGCGATGCCGGCGAGGAACGAGCCGAGGACCAGGCGGGAGGTCCAACCGCTCTCGGGGCCCTCGATGATGCCCACGAGCACGGCGAGGACGGCGCTGGTGAGCAGGCCCGCACCGACGAGGTCGAGGCTGGCGGGATGGCGCTCGCCACGGGGTGCGATGCGGGCGACGGCGAACGCGAGGACTGCGGCGAGCGGCGCGATGACGAGGAACAGCCCCTGCCAGGGCAGCCACTGCAGGATCAGCCCGCCGCCCAAGTTGCCGAGCGCGCCGGCCGCGCCGGTTGCGCCGGTCCACGTGGCGATCGCGTGGGGCTTGCGCTCGGGTGGCGTGACCTGGAGGAGCAGCGACAGCGTCGCCGGCATGACCAAGGCGGCACCGAGGCCGGTGACGACCCGGCCCGCGAGGAGCACCTCGACGCTGGGGGCCGCAGCCGAGACGAGACAGCCGGTGGCGAAGGTGGACAGGCCAGCGAGCAGGACGCCCTTGCGGCCAACGCGGTCGCCGAGCGCACCGGCGGGGATCAGCATGCACCCGAAGACGAGGATGTAGGCGTCGACGATCCACAGCAGCTGGGTCGAGCTGGGCTGCAGTGCGCTGCCCGACAACTTCGGCAGGGCGAGGTTGATGGCCGCCACCATGGCGACGACGACCACGACGCAGGCGCTCATGATCGCCGGCATGGCTCGCAGCCGCGACGGTGACATCGGTTCGGATCGGGGGATGGACATGAGGACTCCTCGTTCGGGGTTGGTGGATCGCACGCCGTCGAGGCGCGTCGAAGCAAGCAGCGGTGCTCGACTGCTGTGCCCGGCCAGTGCGCCGGGATCAGGCGGTCGGCGCTGGTGTGGCGCCGAGACCGAAGCCGTGATCGGTGCGGAGGGCTCGGTCGGTATCAGACAGGACCAGGTCGTTGTTGATGGCGATGGCGGCGGCGGACCCTGCGCCAGCCGCGGTGATGACCTGCGCTCGGGGGTCGGCGGCGTTGCCGGCGGCCCACACACCGGGGCTCGAGGTGAGGCCGGTGCGGTCGGTGACCACGAACCCGGTGTCGTCGACCTGGCAGCCCAGGCCGGCGAGCAGGCCGTCGGGGTGCGGATGCATGCCGGGGCGGACGAACACGGCGGTCCGGGCGACGAGCCGGCCGTCGGTGAGCTCGACCCCGCCGAGGCGATCGTCCTCGACGACGAGACGCCTGACCTCGCCGGTCACGACGGCGATGCCGCGGGCATCGAGCTGGCGGCGCTCGCGGTCGTCCAGCTCGAGGGTGTGAGCGAAGAAGGTCACGTCGGCGGACCACTGGCGGATCAGCAGGGCGTGCTGGACCGCGCCGGGGTTCGTGCCGAGGACGCCGAGCGGCTCGTCGCGCACCTCCCAGCCGTGGCAGTACGGGCAGTGGAGCAGGTCGCGTCCCCAGCGCTCCCGGACGCCGGGAAGGTCGGGGATGTCGTCATGGAGACCGGTGGTGACGAGCAGCCGTCGGGCATCGACGTCCGGGCCGTTCGCCCGGTGGAGCCGGTATGCGACATCGAACGGGCGCGAGATGTCGCCGCCGGCGGTCCGCTCCAGTCCAGTGACGGTGTCCTCCACGAGCTCGACGCCGTAGGAGGCGATCTCCTCGCGGCCGACTGCCAGCAGCTCGCTCGGCGGCATCCCGTCGCGCGACAGGAACCCCTGCATGTGCGCGGCCGGGGCGTTCCGGGGTGACCCGGCGTCGATCACCAGGACCCGCCGCCGGGCTCGGCCCAGGACCAGTGCTGCGCTCAGACCGGCCGCCCCGCCACCGATGATCACTGCGTCGTACTGCTCGGTCGTCTCCATCTGAGATCACCTCCTCGGCCCAGCATCTCCTGAAGATCCCGATCTGGCAATCGTCTGTTGCTGTTTCCGGGAAGGCGTGGTCAGATGGCCCGATGGAGGGAACCTCGCCGATCGCCGCAGTCCTGGCGGAGGTCGGCCCCCGGTTGCGCCGCGTCCGCGACGAGCGCGGCGTCACGTTGACCGAGCTGTCCGAGGTCACGGGGATCTCGAAGAGCACGCTGTCCCGCCTGGAGTCCGGGCAGCGCAAGCCCAGCCTCGAGCTGCTGTTACCGATCGCCGAGGCGCACCAGGTCCCGCTGGACGAACTGGTCGGCGCTCCCGAGGTCGGCGACCCGAGGGTGCAGTTCGTGCCTCAGGACCGCAACGGCCGGGTCGTCGTCCCCCTCACCCGCCAGGCCGGTGGGCTCCAGGCGTGGAAGGTGATCATCGAGCCCACCGACGAGCAGCCGAAGCTCCGGATCCACGAGGGCTACGAGTGGCTTTACGTGCTCGCCGGCGAGATGCGCCTCATCGTGGCGGACCACGACATCACGATGGGAACCGGTGAGGTGGCCGAGTTCGACACGGCGGTTCCGCACTGGTTCGGCGCCGCGGGCGACCAACCCGTCGAGATCCTGAGCCTCCTCGGCCAGGCCGGCGAGCGCATGCACGTCCGAGCCGCACCCCGTCGTCGGACCCCCCACGCGTGACATCGGCCGACGACGGAGCAACCGAGCCGCCCCTCCTCGCCACGAAGCTGCATCCGCCGCGCCGACGACGCACCCTGGTCCCGCGCCCGAGGCTCGGGGGGCTCGCAGAACGCAGCCGACACCGGGCGCTCACGCTGGTCTCGGCGCCAGCCGGGTTCGGCAAAACCACCCTCGTCGCCGACTGGTTCGCCGACGACCACACCACCGCCTGGCTCTCGCTCGATCCACGAGACGATGACCCCACCCGGTTCTGGACCTACGTGATTGCCGCCCTCGAGACGGCCGCCCCCGATCTGCGAGCCGACGCCACCGCCCTCCTCGGGACCCCTGGCGTGCCGCTGGAGGTGGTGGTGGCGACCTTGATCAACGACCTCGAGACGGCGGCGCAGGACCTGGTCCTCGTGCTCGACGACTACCACCTGATCGAGTCCGCCGAGGTCCACGAGTCGGTCGCCTTCCTCCTGGAGCACCTCCCGCCGCAGATCCGCCTCGTCATCGCCACCCGAGCCGACCCGCCGCTGCCCATCGCGTCGCTGCGGGCGGACGGGAACCTGCTCGAGGTCCGAGCTGCCGACCTCCGCTTCACCCCGGACGAGACCGGCGACTACCTCGCCGGTGCCATGGACCTCGCGCTCAGCGTGGACGACGTCGGCGTGCTCGAGTCTCGTACCGAGGGCTGGATCGCCGCCCTCCAGCTCGCCGCCCTGTCCATGCAGGGGCGCGCTGACCCCTCGTCGTTCGTCGCCGAGTTCGCCGGCGACGACCGGTTCATCCTCGACTACCTCGCCGACGAAGTCCTCGAACACCAGGGAGCGGAGACCCGGGACTTCCTCCTCGCCACCTCGATCCTCACCCGGCTGACCGGACCGCTTTGCGCCGCCGTCACCGGGCGCGACGACGCCAAGGCGGTCCTCGATCAGCTGGAGCGAGCGAACCTGTTCATCGTCGCCCTCGATGACCGCCGGACCTGGTACCGCTACCACCACCTGTTCGGCGACGTCCTGCGCGCCCGGCTCCTCGACGATCACCCCGAGCGCGTCCCCGACCTCCACCGCCGAGCGAGCGACTGGTACGCCGCCAACGGGGATCCCCACGAGGCCATCACCCAGGCACTCGCCGGCGGCGACCCGCTGCGCGCCGCCGACCTGATCGAGCGGGCCGCCCCGGACATGCAGCGGGCCCGCCAGGAGGCCCAGCTCCGGACCTGGCTCGAGTCCCTGCCCGCCGAGGTGTTCGACGATCGTCCCGTGCTCGCCGACACGCTCGCAGGGGCCCGCATGTCCACGGGCGACCCGTCCGGGGTCGAGGCCCTGCTCGACCTGGCGGAATCGCGGCTCGACGGCGAGCACGAGCCCGTCGTCGTCGACGTGGCCGCGTACCGCCAGCTCCCGGCGATGATCGCGATCCACCGGGCGGGGCTCGCCCTCCTCGACGGTGACCCTGCGGGAACGATCGCGCACGCAACCCGAGTGCTCGAATTGGCGAGCGACCGCGATCCGCTGCAGCACGGCGCGGCATCGGCACTCCTCGGCCTCGCCCACTGGTCCCGGGGCGACCTCGCCCTCGCCCGGGAGCGCTACACCGAGGCGGTCCAGCGGTTCGAGGACGGCGGCTACCTCGCGGACGCCATGGGCGTGTCCCTCGCCCTCGCCGACATCCAGCTCGCCCAGGGGCAGCTCGGCCCCGCCCAACGGACCTTCGAGCACGCGCTTGCGCTCGTGGCCCAGCACCCGGGGCTGCGGGGCGCTGCGGACATGCACGTCGGCCTGGCCGAGGTGCTGATCGAACGCAACGAGCTCGACGCCGCTGCCGCCCACCTCGAGGCGAGCACGGAGCTCGGCGAGGGGGCCGGGCTCCCCCAGCACCCCTACCGGTGGCGCGTCACCGCCGCCCGCCTGCTGCGCGCCCGCGGCGACCTCGATGGAGCGCTCGCCCTGATCGACCAGGCCCTGCCCCTCTACGTGACCGACTTCTCGCCGCCCGTCCGGCCCGTCGAGGCCCTAGGAGCCCGCGTCCAGCTGGCACGAGACGAGGTCAACGCCGTGGAGGACTGGGCTGCCCGACGGGGCCTTCGAACCGACGACGCCCTCACCTACGTCGGCGAGTTCGAGCACATCACCTTCGCCCGGATGCTGATCGCACGAGGCGCGGCCGACCGGGACGACGCGGCGCTCGATGCGGCGAGGACGTTCCTCGATCGGCTCCTCGACGCCGCAGAGGAGGGCGCACGGATCGGGAGCACGATCGAGATCCTCGTGCTGCTCGCGGCTGCGCACGATGCCCGCAGAGACGTACCCGCGGCGACCGCAGCGCTGGAGGAGGCCCTGCGCCGAGCGAAGCCCGAAGGTCACATCCGGCTGTTCCTGCACGCCGGACCGGCGGTCACCGGGCTCCTCCGCTCGGTGGCGGCGCGGGACGGCGCGACGTCGTACGCCGCGGTGGTGCTCGCCGCTGCTGAGCTCGCCCAACGCTCCCAGCCGCCGGCTCGACCGCCGCACGCCTCGCTCGTCGACGCGCTCAGCGACCGGGAACTCGATGTCCTGCGGCTGTTGCGCAGCGACCTCACAGGACCTTTGATCGCCCGGGAGCTGCACGTGTCGCTCAACACGCTGCGCACCCACACCAAGCACATCTACACGAAGCTCGGCGCCACCAACCGACGCGAGGCCGTGACCCGCGCCGCCGACCTGGGCCTCTGACCAGGGACGATCCCCGCCGGCACCCCGGATCACCACCACGATCACCACATCGGGTGATGTGCGCTCACCAGGTCCGTCCGTACGTTCGCCCTCGTGAACACCGAGGACCCCACCGCCCGACCGACCGACGCCCAGCCGCCGGCTGATCCGGCTCCCGTCGAGCGCTACGAGATCCACGTCGCCGGACGCCTCGGGGCCCGGTGGGCGTCCTGGTTCGATGGCCTCACCCTCACCCACGAGGACGACGGCACCACCGTCATCAGCGGCCCCATCGTCGACCAGGCCGCCCTGCACGGCCTGCTCCAGAAGCTTCGCGACCTCGGCATCACCCTGCTCTCGCTCACCCGCACCTCATGCGGCGGACCGATCGAGCAGCCGGTCTCCCCCATCAGCCCAACCCCCACCCCCACACCAGGAGCAACCCCATGATCACCGTCACCGGACTCACCAAGCACTACGGCAGCAGCACCGCGGTCGACGACCTCACCTTCACGGTCGCCGACGGCCGGGTGACCGGCTTCGTCGGCCCCAACGGAGCCGGCAAGTCGACCACCATGCGGATGATGGTCGGGCTCGCCCAGCCCGACATCGGCGAGGTCCGCTACGGCGGCGTCCGCTACACGGACCTACGCAACCCCGTCCGGCTCGTCGGGACCGTCCTCGACCCTCGCTGCATGCACCCCGGCCACACGGCCCGCAACCACCTGCGGGCCATGGCCGCCCTCAGCGACATCCCCGTGAACCGGGTGGATTATGTCCTCGCCGAGGTCGGGCTGCGGTCTGCGGCGGACCAGCGCACCGGCGGGTTCTCCCTCGGTATGCGCCAACGCCTCGCCCTCGCCGGCGCACTCCTCGGCGAACCCCAGGTCCTGATCCTCGACGAACCCTCGAACGGCCTCGATCCCGACGGCATCCGCTGGCTGCGGACGTCCCTGCGTGACTTCGCCCGGCGCGGCGGCACGGTCTTCGTGTCAAGCCACCTCATCGGCGAGCTGCAGTCATTCGCCGACGACCTCGTCGTCGTCGGCGGCGGCCGACTCCTCGCCGCCGAACCGGTCGCAACAACCC
>JBKJPY010000015.1:0-35634 GCA_046594195.1 Acidimicrobiales bacterium
ATGTAAGGCACGAAGCCATGCAGAGCTGGAGCCACGACCGCTGCTGTCGGCGACAGCCCACCACGAATGCCGGGCCTACGCCCAAGCATCACAGGCAGAGCTTGCGGAGCCCCCCACCCAGGGACGATCCGGCTTGCCGGTCGTCCCTGCGAAGGCAGCCGGGCGTCAGCCCGTCGATCGAAAGCTCGAGGAACGGAGTGAGCGCAGCGAACGAGTGACGAGACTCACTCTTCCGTGTGGAGCAGGCCGAAGACGAGGGAGTCCTCGAGCGCTTGCCAGGCGGCCTGGATGATGTTCTCGCTGACGCCGATGGTGGACCAGCTGCGCCGGCCGTTGGTGGAGTCGATGAGGACGCGAGTCACGGCGCCGGTGCCCTTGGCGGTGTCGAGCACCCGCACCTTGAAGTCGGTGAGGTGGACCTTGTCCAGCTGCGGGTAGCCCTGCCCGATGGCGGCACGTACGGCATCGTCGAGGGCGTTGACCGGTCCGTTGCCCTCGCCGATGCGGCCGATGCGCTCGCCGTTGACCTTGAGCTTCACGATGGCCTCGGTGTCGTGGCGGAGGTCCTCGCCCTCGGCGACGATCACCCGGTAGGACTCGAGCTCGAAGAATGGCTGGACCCACCCGGTGGCACGGCGCATGAGCAGCTCGAGCGACCCGTCGGCCGCCTCGAAGTGGTACCCCTCGTGCTCCAGGCGCTTCAGCTCGTCGATGACCGACGTGAGCGCCGGGCCATCGAGGTCGAGGCCGATCTCCTTGGCCTTGAGGTCGATGGTGGCCTTGCCGGCCATCTCCGAGACCACGAAGCGGGTGCCGTTGCCGACCGCCTCGGGATCGACGTGCTCATACGCGTCCTTGCGGCGAGCGATGGCCGAGACGTGGAGGCCGGCCTTGTGGGCGAACGCGGAGGAGCCGACGTAGGGAGCCTGGGGATCCGGCGTGAAGTTGACGATCTCGGCGATGCGGTTTGCGGCGGGAGTCAGCCGGACCAGGCGACCCTCGGGCAAGGTGCGCACGCCCATCTTGAGGCTGAGGTTCGGGATGATGGTGGTGAGGTTGCAGTTGCCGGTGCGCTCGCCGTAGCCGTTCATCGTGCCCTGCACCTGGATGGCCCCGCCGCGGACGGCGGCAAGGGCATTGGCGACACCGCAGCCGGTGTCGTCGTGGAGGTGAACGCCGATCTTGACGTCGTGTTTGAAGTGACCGGTGATCTCGCGCACGATCGCCTCGACCTCGTGGGGCAGCGAGCCCCCGTTGGTGTCGCACAGCACGAGGGTCTCGGCGCCCTGCTCGGCGGCGGCCTCGAGGATGCGGAGGCTGAACTCCGGGTTGTGCTTCCAGCCGTCGAAGAAGTGCTCGGCGTCGAAGAGCACGCGGACGCCGGCGTTGCTCAGGAACTCGACGGAGTCGGCGACCATGGCCTCGCCCTCGTCGAGGGTGGTCTTGAGGGTGTCGGTGACGTGGAAGTCCGAGCTCTTGCCCACGATGCAGACGGCGGAGGTGCCGGCCGCGAGCAGGTTCCTCAGGGTGGGGTCGTCGTCGACCTTGCCGCGCGGGCGACGCGTGGACCCGAACGCGACGAGGAGCGACCGCTCGAAGCGCAGCTCCCGGGCGGCGCGGTCGAAGAACTCGATGTCCTTCGGGTTGGCGCCGGGCCAACCCCCTTCGATGAAGTGCACGCCCAGCTCGTCGAGCTCATCGGCGATGCGCAGCTTGTCGTCGACCGTCAGCGAGATGCCCTCGAGCTGGGCCCCGTCGCGCAGCGTCGTGTCGTAGATCTCCACGGCCTCGGGCAGTCCCGGGTCGCGAGCGGGCAGGTCGTCAGGAACGACGGGTGCGGCCTGGGCTTGGGCCTTCGAGTCAGGAGACATGTTCGACCCAATCCTTGTACCGGTCGGTTTCGCCCCGGATCGCCTTGTGGTACTCCTCGGCGATGGCGACGGTCATGGGTCCGGGGCACGGGATCGGGCGATCGTCGAGGGAGTTGACCGACGCGACCTCCGCTGCCGTGCCGCACAGGAACATCTCCTCGGCGATGTAGACGTCGGAGCGCACGATGTGGGACACCTCCACCTCGATGCCGAGGTCACGGGCGATGGTCGCCACCGAGCTCTGGGTGATGCCCTCGAGGGCGCCGGCGGACAGCGGAGGCGTCAGGAACTTGCCCTTGCGGGCGACGAAGACGTTCTCACCCGTGCACTCGGCGATGTGGCCGTGCGGGCTGAGCATGATGGCCTCGTCGTAGCCGCCCTTGAGCGCCTCGACCTTGGCCAGCGACGAGTTCACGTAGTTGCCGGTGGTCTTCGAGGCCGGCGGCATCGTGTTGTGGTCGTGACGGGTCCACGATGACGTCTTGAGCCGGACGCCCTTGGTCATGGCGTCGTCGCCCAGGTACGCACCCCAGGGCCAGCACGCGATGGCGACGTCGACCGTGCACGGCAGGGTGTTGAGCCCCATCTCGCCGTAGCCGTAGTAAGCGATCGGACGGATGTAGCAGGACTCCAGACCGCTCTCGCGCACGACGAGCTTGGTCGCCTCGACCAGCTCATCGACCGAGTACGGCAGGTCCATCATCATGATCTTCGCGGACTCGTGCAGCCGCACCATGTGGTCGGTGAGGCGGAACACCGCCGGGCCATCGGGCGTGTTGTACGCCCGCACGCCCTCGAACACGCCCATGCCGTAGTGCAGCGAGTGGGTGAGGATGTGGACCTGGGCTGCGTCCCAGTCGACGAGCTCGCCGTTCATCCAGATCTTCTCGGTGGGCGTGATCGGCATCGGGGTGTTCCTTGCTCTCAGGTGTTCAGCGTGGGTCGGTCGGTCGGATCAGAGGCTCGCCGCGATGGCGTCGCCGATCTCGGGAGTGGAGGCAGTGAGGTCGGTGGCGGCGGCGCACGCCTTGCGGATGCGTTCGGCGGCGTCGACGTCGCCGAGCACTTCCACCATCATCGCCGCCGAGAGGATGGCGGCGATGGGATTGGCCTTGGCCTGGCCGGCGATGTCGGGAGCCGAACCGTGGACCGGTTCGAACATGGACGGTGCCTGGCGCGACGGGTCGAGGTTGCCGGAGCTGGCAAAGCCGATCCCGCCGGACACGGCTCCACCGAGGTCGGTCAAGATGTCGCCGAACAGGTTGTCGGTGACGATCACGTCGTAGCGCTGCGGGTCCTGGACGAAGTAGATGCAGGCGGCATCGACGTGGTTGTACGCCGTGGTGACGTCGGGATACTCGGCGGCGACGAGGTCGAACACGCGCTGCCAGAGGTCACCGGAGAACGTGAGGACGTTGGTCTTGTGAACCATCGTGAGGTGCTTGCGGGGGCGGCTCTGGGCCAGCTCGAACGCGTAGCGGATGACCCGCTCGACACCGAGGCGGGTATTGACGGACCCCTGCGTCGCGATCTCGTTGGGCGTGTCCTTGCGGAGAAAGCCGCCCTCACCTGCGTAGGTACCTTCGGTGTTCTCCCGCACCACGAAGAAGTCGATGCCCTGCTCCGGGAGCGAGAACGGGCGGAGGTTCACGTACTGATCCAGGGCGAAGCGCATCTTCAGCAGGAGGCCGCGCTCGATGACCCCGGGCGGCACGTCGGGCGTGCCCACCGCACCGAGGAGGATGGCATCGAAGCCGCGGAGCTCGTCGAGGACCTCGTCCGGAAGGACGGTGCCGTCACGGAGGTACCGGGCGCCGCCCAGGTCGAAGTCCGTGGTGTCGAGTTCCACCCCGGCGGCGCGCACGACCTTGAGCGCCTCGGCCACGACCTCCGGGCCGATCCCGTCCCCGCCGATCACTGCGATCCGATGTGCCACCACTGCTCCGTCTCCGTTCCCTCTTCGACTCGTGTCCCGTGCCGCGGCCGCTGCCTGCGCAGGTGCGCTGACAACGACAAAGCCGCCCACCGAAGTGGACGGCTCAAGGCGCACACCGATGACCGGTGTGCGCTACCCGATGGTGATGACCAGGGCGTGGCAAGACATGGGTCCAAGTCTAGGCCCGTCCTGCTGTTCCCCTGCAAGGAACAACGGTCGGAGTACGGTCGGCCGGACCATCCCCACGAGGTGACCACGTTGCTGCCCCCGTCTTGTGCCCGCTGCGGAGCACCCCTGCCGGCCGTCGCTGCCGATCCCACCCATCCGGAGTGGTGCGGTGCCTGCGCGGCCCGGGCACTCGATGCCCCAGGCATGCCCCCAAACGTGCCCTCGACCTCGGGCCGGTCCAGCCAGGCACCCTGGAACAACCCCACGACGGCACCGGAAGCCCCCGGCGGGCCGACCCTGGCGGTGCGCATCCGTCCCCTCGACGGGATCCTCACGGGACTCGCGGCCTCAGCCATCGCCGGGGCGCTTTGGTGGGGGGCCACCACCGCCATCAACGGATCCACCGACAGCGTCGAGCTCTGGCACCTCGGATCGTTGCTCGTCGGCCTCATCGTCGCCCAGGGGGTCCTCGTCGGCGCTCGCCATGGCGGTTTGGTCGCCGGCTTGCTCGCCGTCGTGTTCAGCACCCTGACCGTGGTGGTCGCGGTGTACTTCATCTCGCGCAGCCAGTTGATCATCGGCTTCACCGATGCCGGACAGACCTCGGACGTGCCGCTGTGGCAGGGGTGGAGCGAGGCGATCGACGTCTACCGGTCCTGGTGGGACTTCGACCAGAGCCGGGTGCTGATGTGGCTCGGAGCACCGCTGGTCGCTGCCCTCGTGGCCGGCTGGCCGGGCCGGCGGCCGATCGGGAGCTGAGCGCTCGGAGGGGCGCCCCGACCGCCTCTCCTACACTGCGGCCCATGAATGCCGATCCGATTCCGCTCTCGCAGGCCGCGTACGACCGCATCAAGGCCGAACACGACGACCTCGTCACGCGGGGCAAGATCGACATCGCCCGCAAGATCGAGACGGCCCGCGAGCTGGGCGACCTCTCCGAGAACGGCGACTACCACGCCGCCAAGGAGGAGCAGGGGAAGATGGCGGGGCGGATCAACCACCTGGCCAACCTGCTCGAGAACGGCGTCATCGTGGGCTCCGAGGGCACCGACGAGGTCCAGGCCGGTGTCATCGTCGGCATCCGCTACGAGGGCGATACCGACGTCGAGCGCTACCTCCTCGGCTCCATCGAGGAGCGGGTCGAGGGCGTCGAGGTCATGTCACCGGGTTCCGCGCTGGGCAAGGCCCTCGTCGGCGCCAAGATCGGCGACAAGGTGAAGTACGAGACCCCCACGGGCGCCGAGCTCGAGGTCGAGATCGTCACCATCGGCGACTGAACTCGGCGTCTCCGTCGAACGATTCTGGTCCGGTCAGGCGTTCTTGGGAAGTTCGGAGAACGGGGTGTTCTTGGTGTCTCCAGGCTCCTTGGGGAGGCCGAGGACCCGCTCGCCGATGATGTTGCGCTGGATCTGGTCGGTGCCGCCGTAGATGGGCGGAGCCTGGGCGTAGAGCGCCGTGGTGGTGACCGCCGTGAGGAACGGGTTGCCGGTGACCTCGTTGAGCACCTTCTGGGCGTCGGGCTCGTAGGCGTGCAGCATGCCGGCAGCCCCGACGATGTGGAGCCCGAGGTCGCGCTGCAGGCGCATGATGTTCGACATGCCCAGCTTCGAGATGTTGCCGATGCCGGGGATGTCCTTGCCAGCGGCACGGGCCGCCTTGGAGCGCTCGGCGCTGTAGCGGCCGATCTCGCCCAGCGTGTACAGCTCGGCCAGGCCCTGGCGGACGATCGGGTCATCGATGCAGCCGTAGTGCTTGGCCATCCCGACGAGCATGGCGGCGCTGCCGGCATCGTTCTTGCGGGCGGGCTTGGCAGCTTCGGGCTTGGCATCTTCGGCCGACGCCGGTGCCTTGGTGGCCTTGGCGGCCGGGGCGAAGTCGCCGGCGCGCCGGTCGAGGTGGCCGGCGATCTGACCGGGGGTGGCCCCCGACATGCCGCCTCCTGCGCCACCGGCACCGAGACCGGCCCGCTCGTGGCTGAGGGTGCTGTTGGCCACGGCCCAACCGTTGTTGAGGTCGCCGATGATGTTGGCGTGGGGCACCCGGGCCTCGTCGAGGAAGGTCTCGTTGAACATGGCGTGGCCGGTCATCTCGCGCAGGGGACGCACCTCGATGCCGGGCTGGACCATGTCGATGCCGAAGTAGGTGATGCCCTGGTGCTTGGGCAGGTCCGGCGCGGTGCGGGCGATGAGCATGCCGATGTCCGCCGTCTGGCCGAGCGACGTCCAGACCTTCTGGCCGGTCACGATCCACTCGTCGCCGTCGCGCACGGCCTTGCAGGTGAGCCCGGCCAGGTCGGACCCAGCACCGGGCTCGCTGAACAGCTGGCACCAGGCCTTCTGGCCGGTGACGATGTCGCGGACCATCGTGTCGATCTGCTCCTGGGTGCCGTGGTCGGCGATGGTCGGCGCAGCGAGCAGCAGCCCGAGACCCGCGGGAGCGCCCAGGGCGCCGTAGGCAGCGATCGCCTTCTGCACCTGCACGCCGACGCTGCGCGCCGCGCCCTTGCCGTAGGCGTTGGCGGGCAGGGTGGGCGCCGCCCAACCGGCGAGGCCGAGGAGCTCCCACCACTGGGCGACCGTCAGGTCCGGATCCCAGTTCTCGTCGAGCCAGCTGTGCAGCTCGTCGAGGATCTGCTCGCCGGTGGCGGTGGCATCAAGCGTGTCGGTCATCGGTGCTTCCCCTGGTGTCTGGCGTCTGGCTGCGCCGGTGCATCGACGGTACTTGACCGCCGGGTCAAGTTTCCATCCAGACCGACGAGGCGCGCCGTACTGGACCGATGCTGCATCGTGCCGATGGAACCGCCATGCCCCCGACCAGCCGCGATGCCGCGGCCCCTACCACCGGCGCGGCCGGAACCGCGACCACCACCGGTTCTGCCGACCTCGGAGCGCCGTGGCTCCCGCCGGGTCGCTCGGTGGAGCTCCCGGGCATCGGCACCACGTTCGTGCGTGACAGCGGCGGCCCCGAAGGCGCTCCCGTGGTCCTCCTGCTGCACGGCTGGGCGGTGACCGCCGACCTCAACTGGTTCCCTGCGTACCCGGCGCTCGCCGAGCGCTACCGGGTCGTGGCGCTCGACCATCGTGGCCACGGCCGGGGCGTCCGCCCGAGCGACGGCATCGTGCGCTTGCCCGACTGTGCCGACGATGCTGCGGCCGTGCTCGACGTGCTCGGGATCGATCGGGCCATCATCGTCGGCTACTCGATGGGCGGCGCCGTCGCCCAGCTGGTCTGGCACCGCCACCCCGAGCGCGTGGCAGGCCTGGTCCTCGCCTCGACCGCCCGCCACTTCCAGGGCGGCCCGATCACGGACCTCTGGTACCGCTCCTACACCCCTCTCGCCCACGCCGTGCACCGGGTGAACGGGCCCGCCGACGCCCTGGTGAGGTGGCGCGTGGACCGCCGGGTGCGTGACGCCGATCGCGGTGCGTGGATGCGCGCTGAGCTGGAGCGGGTGAGCCCCGCCGGGCTGCTCAGCTCGATGCGCTCGGTCGGCCGGTTCCGCTCGGACCGGTGGATCGGCTCGGTCGACGTCCCCACGTCGGTGATCGTGACAACGAAGGACCGGACCGTGCCGCCGCGCCGGCAGCGAGGCCTTGCTGCCGCGATCGACGGCGCCGTGGCCGACGAGGTCGAGGGACCGCACGACTCCATCGTCAGCCGGTCCGATGCGTACGTGCCGGTCCTGCTCGGGGCCGTCGCCCGCACCGTCGGGCCGTAGCTCGCCCGCATCGGCCCCCGATGCCGCCCCGGGGCGTGAAGCGGGATCCGTACACTGGGCGGGCCATGACCGACCCCGACGTCCCGAGCGCTGGTCCGCGCTCCGAACCCACGAAGGGTCAGCGGCCCCGCCCGCCGGGTGACACCCGGCGGAAGCAGTCCGCCTCACGATCCACGAGGCCGCAGGCGAAGGGCCGAGCGACCCCGACCGTTCGCTGGTGGGGGGTCCTGGCGATCGTGGCCGCCGGGCTGGTCGCCGCCAACCTCTTCGCCGCCGCGATCGGGCCCGACCTCCCCAAGTTGGCCGGCACCGACGAAGAGACGCTGGTCAAGGAGGGTGACATCCAGGACCAGGCCGGGGGCCGCACGGACGTGGTGGCGCTCGGCGCGTCCGAGACGGCGGCGGGCATCGACCCGAAGGCACTCGACGAAGCCAGCTCGAGGTTCACCGGGGCGTACAACGCCGCCATGCGGGGGGCCTCCCCCGCCACCAACCAGCAGTGGGCCAACCGGGTGGTCGGGCCCGACCTCCAGCCGAAGGTGGCGGTCGTCGGGCTGCTGCCGTGGACCTTGGCCGAGCTCGAAGGCGACGGGGCCGACTTCCAGGATCGCTCCGACGACGCCTACGCCGCCGCCATCGACGAGGTCGACCCGGGTCGCCTCGGCCGGGTGGAGCAGGCATTGGAGGACCACGTCCCGCTGTTCCGCTACCGGCACGAGCTCCGGAGCCCCAGCAACGTGCTGAACGGCCTGCGGACCTGGGCCACCGGCAAGGAGGCGAACGTTGCGCCGAGCCTCGACCCCGCAACGATCCGGCGCAACATCGCCTCGTCGGGCCAGAGCCTGGAGTACCTGGCGCGCCCTGAGGTCCAGAGCCCGGATCCCCAGCTCGGCCGCGAGCTCACCAAGGTCAGCAACGGGCGGTTCGACCTCGAACCCCTCGAGGACCTGCTGCGTTCGCTCCAACGCCAGGGCATCGAGCCGGTGCTGGCGCTCGCACCGACCGACCGGGCCACCCTTCAGGCCAGCGGACTGGACTTCGCTCGCATCGACCAGGTCGCCGCCGACGCCATCGCCATCGCCGAGCGACTCGACGTGCCGGTGATGGACAAGTTCCGTGGTGTCTACGGGACGGACCAGTTCCACGACAAGGAGCACCTCAACCAGCAAGGTGCGCAGCGCTGGAGCCGGGAGCTCGGCGCCTGGCTCGACGAGCTCTGCGATACCGGAACGTTGGGCGACGACTGCGGCCCCACGGGGTGATCGCTCCGGCCGGCTACCGGTCACCGTGACGACCCCGTAGGATCGGACCTTTCGCTGGACTCTCTGCGGGGCGTGCATCCATGGCCTTCCTGGCCATCCTCGATCATGACGGCATCTCGGTTGCCCTGGGAGGTGCCCGTGAGTCCCTCACCCCGGCGGGAGTGGGCCTCGTCGCTGCGGTCACGGCGACGGACCGCCTGACCACCGGGCCCCTGGCGGAACTCGCCGACCGGTGGGGCGAGGACGTGACGGCGCTCACGGACCTGCACGACCGACTCGCCCGCTGGCAGAGCGCGAGCCCCTCCGAGCCGGCGTGGGCCGGCCGGGACCGGCCGCCTCTGCTCCCCCCGCACGTCGACGCCATCGACGACGACACCATCGTCCAGGTGTCCATGCCGCTGGCCCTCCTGGCCGTGGACGGCCAGTACCAGGCCTGGGGCCCGAACCAGCCCGAGGCCTTTGCCCTCACCGCCGACGAGGTCGTCGCCCTGGCCCACTTCGGCATGCCACACCGGGTCAGCGCCGTCTCCCTCCCTACGACCATGGATCTGGCCCAGCCCGGCGCACTGGTCGCGTTCCTCCAGCGCGAAGCAGGTCACGGCATCGTCCGGACCTCGCTGTCGTTCCAACCTCGGATGACGAGCGCTCGCGGCGAGAACAGCCTCTCCACCATCAACCAGCGCACCAAGACCATGGTGCGCAAGCAGGCGGAGATCATCGCGGCCCGCCCGCCTCGCAACGGCCGTGTCCCGGTCTTTCCCATCAACCGCTCACCCCGCACGGGTCCGCCGCTGGCGCTCGGGATGCTGTTCGCCTTCGCCATGGAGCACGAGGACCACCGCCTCGAGCAGACCTACGACTTCGTGCCGGACTGGACCATCCGCCCCAAGGCCATCTCCCGGCTGGTGGCCGACGGTCCCGGGCTGTTCCTGTGCTCGGACTACGTGTGGTCCATCGAGGAGAACTTCGAGATCTCGCGACGCGTCAAGGAACTGAGTCCCGAGAGCCTGGTCGTCCACGGTGGGCCCAACGCCCCGAAGTACGAGGAGGACCGCCTGAGGTTCTTCGCCGACCATCCCGAGGTGGACATCATCGTCCACGGCGAGGGCGAGCTCACGGTGGCCGAGATGCTGTCCGCACTGGACGGGAACCTCTCCGACCTCTCCGTGCTGGCCGACGTCCCCGGCCTGTCGTACCGGCCCGGCCCCGGCCTCGCGCCGGTCATGACCGCAGATCGGCCGCGCATCGCCGAGCTGGACATCATCCCGTCGCCCTACGTCAACGGCCTGTTCGATGCGTTCACCGACGGCGCCACCGAGCTGATGATCCTCGAGTCGAACCGCGGCTGTCCCTACGGCTGCACGTTCTGCGACTGGGGCTCGGCCACCTTGTCCCGCATCCGCAAGTTCGACCTGGAGCGCGTCCGCGCCGAGATCGAGTGGGCGGGGAAGGCGGGCGCCAAGGTCGTGGTGATGGGCGACTCCAACTTCGGCATCTTCGCTCGGGACCTCGAGATTGCCGAGATGTTCGTGGAGGCCAAGGCCAAGTACGGCGCCCCCGAGCAGGTCGTGTTCAGCTACGCCAAGAACACGGTGAAGCACGTCGAGAAGATCGTACGGACGATGGTCGACGGCGGGATCTTCGGCCAGGCCGGCATCTCCATCCAGTCGTTCGACGAGCAGACCCTCGAGATCATCAACCGCAAGAACATCAAGACCGAGCGCTACGACGAGCTGACCCGCACGTTCCGGGAGTCGCAGCTGCCGGTGTACACGGACCTGATGGTCGGCTTGCCCGGCAGCACGCTCCGGTCGCTTGCCCACGACCTCCAGCAGTGCATCGAGCGCGAGGTCATGACCCGGAGCTATCCCACGCAGCTGCTCACCAACAGCCCGATGAACGCGCCGGAGTACCGCGAGCTGCATCAGATCGAGGTCGACGACGACGACATGCTCATCGCCACCTCGAGCTACACCCGAGACGAACGCGCCGAGATGGATCGGGCGGTCGCCCGCTACCACGCCGCCGAGAGCTACGGGACGCTGCGCCAGATCAACCGGTGGGTGCACCACCGAACGGGCGTGCCGGAGATCGAGGTCCTCAACGCCATCGGCGAGCTGGCCAACGGAGACCAGGAGCGGTTCCCGCTCACCTCGTGGCTGCTCAGCCGGTTCCTCGAGTACACCATCCCGCCGACCACCTGGCCGCTGTTCTACGACGAGATCGAGCACATCCTGCGCGACCTCTACGGCGACGCCCTGCTCGACCACGAGTGGACCACGGTCCGAACGGTGCAGGAGGCGCTGATGCCCGATCGAGGCCGGAAGTTCCCGTGCACCATGCCGCTCGAGCACGACTACGTGGCCTGGTCCTGGCGCTACTCCGAAGCCAGGGCCGACCACGTCGAGCCGGCCGAGTTGGTGCCGCCGCTCTCGGACTTCCCGCCTGCCGACCTGGTGATCACCGACCCCAACGACGTCTGCCTCGAGCAGATGGGCGGCTGGCACTGGACCGCGGACTATCACTACTGGGAGCTCGGCTCTCCCCTCGCCCGCCACCTCGGCGGCCGCTGGGCCCCGGCCCACTAGCCGCAACCGGCTGGGCCGGGGCGACGGGTCAGTCCGGGGCCGGACCCATGACGACGGACCCGTTCTGGCCGCCGAGCCCGAGCGAGTTGGAGATGGCGTAGCCGGGGGTCCACGGGCGCGGCTGGCCTCGCACGATGTCGGCGGTGAGTTCGGGGTCCGGGGTGACGGACCACTGGGTCTGGGGGATGAGCCGCCGCTCGATGGTCAGCGCGAGCGCCGCCGCTTCGAGGCCGCCCGCAGCTGCGCCCGGGTGTCCGGTGACGCCCTTGGTGGAGTTCAGCGCCGGTCCGTGCGGACCGAATAGGTCGACGGCGGCGTCGGACTCCGCCTGGTCGTTGTGCTTGGTGCCGGTGCCGTGGGTGTTGATGTGCCCGACGTCCGACGGCTCGACGCCCGCTTCGCGCAGTGCAAGCGACATGCAGCGCCGGACGCCTTCGCCCCGGGGTGCGGGCTGGATGAGGTCGAACCCGTCGACCGTGTTCGCTCCGCCGAGCACCTCGGCGTAGATGTGCGCGCCGCGGGCGCGGGCCGCCTCCAGCGTCTCGAGCCGCATCACAGCGGCGCCCTCGGAGAGGATGAAGCCCTGGCGGTTGAGGTCGAACGGGCGGGCCACGGACTCCTCGGTGTGGACCCGCAGGTTGAGGAGGCCGGCGGGGACGGGGTCCTGCTGCGGGTCGTCGGCCATCAGCGTGGCCTCGCTCCCCCCGGTGTAGGCCACGTCGGCCTGGCCGTAGCGGACGAGGCGGTAGGCGTCGGCCACGGCATGGGTCCCGGACGCGCAGCCGCTGGCCACGCTGTACGTGACCCCCTTGGTGCCCAGCTCGAAGGCAACGTTGGCCGACCCGGCGTTGCTCATGCTCATGACGCCGCTCAGCAGCGACACGCCCTCGCGGCCCTTCTCCTGGAAGTCGAGGTAGCCCTGGATGGTCGTGCGGGTACCACCGTTGCCGGTGCCCATGACGACGGCGACGCCCTCGGGGACGTCGACGGGTGCACCGGCGTCGTCGTGCGCGAGCCGGGCTGCGCCCACGGCCACCTGGGCGAACAGCTCCGTGCGCTGGGCCCGCTTTCGATCGAGGAACTGGCGGGCGTCGAACCCGACGAGGCGACGGTGGGTGGGCGCCGGCGTCGGCGTGATCAGCGCATCCCAGAATTGGTCCTTGCCGACGCACGGGCCGGTGAGCACACCGATGCCCGTGATCACGACCCGGCGACCGGCTCGCTCTTGGGGGGCCGTCATGGTTGGCATTCAACCACAGGGGTCCGCGAACGCGGTTCGGTAGGGTGCGCTGGTGGACGGACCAGCGGCAACGACGCGTGTTGCGCTGGTCACCGGGTCCGCGGGCGCCATCGGTGCCGCCTGCGTGGCGCGCCTCGCCGCCGATGGGTTCACGGCTGTGTCCGCCTGGCGGGAGACGGCACCACCGGGTGACGGCCCGTCGGTCCGGTTCGATGTGACCGACGCCGCCGCCGTCGAGGCGGGCATCGCACGAGTGGAGGCCGAGTTCGGGCCCGTCCACGTCGTCGTCGCCAACGCCGGCTGGGCCCAGCTCGACCTCGCCCTCCGAGCGGATCCCGAGCGGTTCCGGCAGGTGGTCGACGCCAACCTCACGGGTGCGTTCCTCACGGCCAAGGCGGCCTTGGGGCCGATGGTCCGGCGTCGAGCGGGCCGCATTGTCCTCATGGGCTCGGTTGCCGGGTTCTGGGGTGTGCCCGGGGTGTCGTCCTACGCGGCGTCCAAGGCCGGGCTCCTCGGCCTGGCCCGCTCGCTCGCCCGCGAAGTGGGGTCGCGCCGCATCACGGTCAACGTCGTGGCGCCCGGCCTGCTGAGCAACGCCGTCGGCCGCATCGACGGCGAACGCCCCGGGAGCAGCGTCACGGACACCTGGGTCCAGGCCACACCCGTGCAACGGGCGGGCACGCCCGCGGAGGTGGCCGCCGCCGTGTCGTTCCTGGCCTCGGATCGGGCCGGATTCGTCACCGGGGCCGTCCTGCCTGTGGACGGCGGGTTCTCCATGGGCGTCGGGTGACGACCGCTTCCAGGGCGGCGGGTAGCATCGACGCCGCCGGCGTGGACAGGGAGATCTGATGGAGCAAGCAACGTTCGAATGGGTTCGAGAGCGCTTCGCTGAGGTGCTCGAGCTCGACCCGTCCGAGATCACCACGGCCAGCCGCTTCGCCGATGACCTTGACGCCGACAGCATCGACCTCATCGAGGTGGTCAACAGCGCCGAGCGCTCCCTCGGGGTGACCATCGCCGAAGAAGAGCTCTACGACCTCGAGACCGTCGGCCAGCTGGTGGACACCATCGACCGTCACCGGGCCGCAGCGGACTCGTGAAGGCAGCCGACCTCGACGACGCTGCCCTCAAGGCAGGTCAGGCCGAGAACTTCGACAACCTGAACGACGTCGTCGCCGGTTCGCCGTTCGATCGCCACCTGCGGTTCTTCAACTTCGGCTACCGGCCCCTCGAGGGCCAACCCGTTGCCGGGCCCCACCTGTCGGTGGCGTTCCCGAACCGGGACTCCGCCCAGCTCCTGTTCGAGGTCGTGGGCGGCACGGACCTCACCGGTGCCCGGGTGGCCGAGATCGGCTGCGGCCGCGGCGGCAACCTCTGGCTGCTCCGCCGCTACTACGGCACCGCGCAGGTGGTGGGCGTCGACATCGCCTACAAGTCGATGGCGTTCTGCCGGGCCTCCATGCCCGACGACGACGCCTCGTTCATCCACGGTGACGCCGAACAGGTGCCGCTCGGCGCGGGCTGGGCCGACGCGGTGGTGAGCGTGGAGACCTCCTGCACCTACCCCGACATCGAATCGTTCTTCCGCAACGTCGCTCGGGTGCTCAAGGTCGGTGGCCACTTCCTCTACACCGACCTCATCGACCACGAGCTGCTCCAGCCCTTCATCGATGTGCTCACCACGCTGGGCCTCGAGCTGATCGAGCTTCGAGACATCACCGCCAACGTCAGCGCCTCGCGCGACGCCCGGGCCGAGCGCCAGAAGCTCGCCTTCGTCGCCAACGCCGAAGAAGCCGGCGATGCCACCACCATGAGCGAGTTCGTGGGCCAGAGCGGCTCACGCCTCTACGACTACCTGCAGGGCATCGACCGCGGCTACCAGATCCTGCGCTTCCGCAAGGTCGCCGACGTCGAGCCGCCCGAGGGGCCCATCCTCAGCGAGGCCCAGCGAGCCCTCGTGCGCGAACACGCCGGCGACGCGGTCGACCTGCTGACCATCCCCTCGGCGTCGAGCCAGGGCTGACCTACCGGTGAGCCAGGGTCCGGCGAGCACGCGCCACGCCCTGGTGGTGGGGGCCGCCCGCGGCATCGGCCGCGCCACGGCAGCACGGCTCGCGGCCGAGGGCCTCCCCGTCACCGCCACCTGGCACACGACCGAGCCCGAGCCCCTTCCCGGCGTCACCTGGATCCGCTGCGACACCACGGTGGCCGCCGAGGTCGACGCGCTGTTCGCCACCGGCCCGTTCGACGTCGTGGTGGCCAACGCGGCGATCGTCCGCGACCGCATGAGCAGCCGGATGTCCGATGACGACTTCACCGCGGTCGTCGACGTGAACCTGACCGGCACGTACCGCGTGGCCCGGGCCGCGATCACGAGCATGACCCAGGCCCGCTGGGGCCGGCTGGTGCTGGTGTCGTCCGTGGGGGCGTGGCTGGGTGCGGCAGGGCAGGCGAACTACGCCGCCACCAAGACCGGTCTGCTCGGCCTCGCCCGGTCCCTCGCACGCGAGGCAGGACCGCGAGGCGTCACCGTCAACGTCGTGGCCCCCGGAGTGATCGACACGGAGCTCATCGCCGCCATGGCGCCGGCGCTCCAGGAGCGCTGGCGGGCCCAGGCCCCGGCCGACCGCATGGGCCGGCCCGACGAGGTGGCCGCCACCATCGCCTTCGTGTGCTCCGACCGAGCCGGCCACATCACCGGTGCGCTGGTTCCGGTCGACGGCGGGCTCGTGGCATGAACGATCGCCGACGGGTCGTGGTCACCGGCCTCGGCGTGGTCAGTGCGGCCGGCACGGACCTCGATGCGTTCTGGTCCTGGCTGTGCGACGCGCCGCCGGCGCCGGTCTCCACCCCGGTGGCCGGCTTCGACCCGCGCCGCTGGCTCACGGCCAAGGAGGTGCGCCGGTCCGACCCGTTCGCGCGCTACGCCGTAGCCGCGTCCCGCCTGGCCCTCGCGGACGCCGACCTGCAGCCGGAGGCGGCGTCGGCCACCCGATCGGGCGTGGTCATCGGCACCGTCTACGGCGCCCTGGAGTCCTTCGAGGTGGAGGCTGCGGTCATGGCCGCCGAGGGCCCGGGGGCCGTCTCGGCGTTCCTCACCGCCGCGTCCTGCGAGAACGCCGCGCCGGCCATGGTGTCCGCCGATGTCGGGTGGCGCGGGCCGTCCAAGGTCATCGTCAGCGCCTGTGCCAGCGGCACCCATGCGATCTCCGATGCCGCCGATCTGATCCGCGCCGGCCGCTGCGACACGGTCCTCGCCGGTGGGACCCAAGGTGCCATCACCCCACTGCTCATGGCGTCCTACCGCAACCTCCGGGTCCTCTCAACCAGCGGCTGGGTCCGCCCCTTCGACCGCCGCCGTGACGGGTTCGTATTCGCGGAGGGCGCCGCGATGCTGGTGCTCGAGGACCGGTCGGTAGCCCGAGCCCGCGGTGCCCGCATCTACGCCGAGGTGCTGGGAACCGGCCACACCAACGACGCCGGCTCGATGGTCAGCCCTTCGGGCTCCGGCGCCGTGGAGTGCATCACCGAAGCGCTCGGCGATGCCGGCCTCGACCCCGGCGACATCGTCCACGTCAACGCCCACGGGACCGGCACCATGCTCAACGACCTGCGGGAGGCCGAGGCCCTGCACCAGGTGTTCGGCACGCCACCGCCGGTGACCTCGGTGAAGCGCGTGCTCGGCCACGCCGCCGGTGCGTCGGGGGCGTTCGAAGCGGTGGCCTCGGTGCTGACCGTCCACCACGGCCTCATGCCCTCGCTCGGCACGGATGTCGAACCCGACCCCGACCTCGACCTGCCCCTCGTGATCGGCCCAAGCCGACCGGTGGCCCCCGGCCCGGTGCTGTCGAACAGCTTCGGCCTGGGCGGCCACAACGGCTGCTTGATCGTCGGCCCCGTCCGCTGACGCATCCCCACCAGGGGTCAGGCGTCGGGCGGCTGCTCCTCGCCGTGGCGACGGAAGCGATCGCCCGACATGGTGGCGAACTGGGCCGTCGCCCGCATGGTGACCCGACCGTCGGACAGGAGGGTGCCGGTGAGGTCCAACAGGCGGCCGTCCTGCTCCCCTGCCCGAATCTCGTAGCGCAGCGGCGTGTCGAGGAGCGTGGGCTTCAGGTAGCGGACGGTGAGCCGCCGGGTGACGGACGTTCCCAGACGGTGGTGGGCCATGGCCGAGAGCATGATGTCGAACCCCGCAGCGAGGAAACCGCCGTGGACGAGGCCGGGCGGGCCCTCGAACGCGGAGCCGAACTCGGTGGTGGCCACCAACACGTCGCCCTCGTGGAAGATCGAGAAGGGCGGGTAGATCCCACTGGTGCCGAGGCCCAGGGGATGGCGAGCGGAAGGCGAATCCTCCAAGCCTGCTCCGAGCTCGACGTGCTCCCGGGCGAAGCGGGTCCGGCCGGGCGGATCCGCCGGGAGCGCCGAGATGGCGTCGGCGAGGTGAGCACCGATCGCCTGCCATCCGTCATCGGGCAGGTCGTCGGTGACGAGCCGGTCGGCCAGGTTCCGCAGCTGTGCCGCAACCTGTCGTCGGGCATCGTCGCTCGTCATCGGAGGGCGACGCTAGCCCCGACCCCGTGTGCCCAGGTTCTACGCTGCCCCGGATGACGATCGACCCACCGGCGGGCTCCCGCGCACGCGTCGCGGTGGGGTTCCCCGGCCAGGGCGGTGACTGGCGAGCCGCGATCGAGGTCCTGGCGACCGAGGCGAAGCACCCGCTCGTGGCCCAGCTCGCCGACCGCCTCGGGTCCGACCGGTGGCATGACCTCGACGGCCTCGACACCCGCAACGCACAGCCGGTCGTCTTCGTGAGCGGCCTCGTCGGGTCGGCCGCCGGGCTCACCGACGTCGATGCGGTGATCGGTCACTCGTTGGGGGAGATCACGGCCGCAGCCTGGGCGGGGGCCATCGAGCACGAGGCCGGCCTCGACCTGGTCGTCGCCCGCGCTGCGCTCGGCCACGAGCAGCACGCGGCACGTGCCGGCGCCATGGCGGTGGTGATGCGGTGGACCGTGGCCGAGGTGGAGTGGCTGCGCCGCCAGGTGCTCGCGGGCTCGCCCGGCGTGCTCGACGTCGCCGTCGTCAACTCGCCCGAGCAGCTGGTCCTGTCCGGCGATCAGGCCCTGGTGCACCAAGCCGTGGAGCTCGCGGTGGCCGGGGGCGCCGTCGCCCGGTTCCTCCCCGTCGGTGGGGCGTACCACTCCCCGCTCATGGTCCCCACCCTCGACGCCTTCCGGAGCCAGGTCCGCCGGGCCGTGACGGCGGAGCCCCGGATCCCACTCGTGTCCTCCACCTCGGCCCGGGTGGTCGACGGAGCCGACGACTTGATCGACGTGCTGGTGCGCAGCCTCGTGCTGCCGGTGCGCTGGCCGGACGCGGCGGCGGTGCTGGCCGACCTGGGCGTCACGGATGTCATCGACGGCGGGCCGGGCGACACGCTGGTGCGACTCGGACGGTTCCTCGATCGACCGTCCTTCCGAGCGGCCTGACGTGATCTTCAACTCGTTCCAGTACGCGGCCTTCCTCGGCCTCGTCCTCGCCCTGTACTGGCTGGGCCCGAAGCGGATCCGCCCGACCCTCCTCCTCGTGGCGTCCTACGTCTTCTACGCCTCGTGGAACCCCATCCTGCTCACGCTGCTGGCCGGCTCCACCCTGGTCACGTGGTTCGCCAGCCGTTCCCTCCCGGGGGCGCCCGACGCTCGGAGGCGGGTGATCACCACGGTCGCGGTACTTGCCTCCGTCGGCGTGCTGGCGGTGTTCAAGGCCATCGAGGCGTTCGCCAACCAGACCACCAGCGGACTCGACAGCGGCATCGCCGAGGGCGCCGTCCCGATCGGCCTGTCGTTCTTCACCTTCCAGGCCATCAGCTACGTGATCGACGTCTACCGACGGGACCTGGAGCCCGACCACTCCTTCGTCGACGTCGCCCTCTACATCGCCTTCTTCCCGCACCTGCTGGCCGGACCGATCGTCCGAGCCTCCAAGCTCATCCCGGCGTTCCACGCCACCGGCCGGCACCCCGACCAGGTGCAGGCGTCCGAGGGCGCCGAGCTGATCCTCGTGGGGCTCTTCAAGAAGGTTGCGCTCGCGGATCCGATCATCGGCGCCGTCGTGGCGATGAACGCCCGAGGCGACGTCAGCGCCGTCAACGGCGTCATCGCCCTGGTCGCGGGCGTCATCGGCGCCTACTTCGACATCACCGGGTACGTCGACATGGCTCGTGGCTCGGCCAAGCTCCTCGGCATCGACATGCAGCGCAACGCGTTGTACCCGCTCCTGCGCTCCACGGGTTACGCCGACTTCTGGCGACGGTGGCAGCTCACCGTGATGATGTGGTTCCGCGACTACGTGTTCCTGCCCATCCGCGGCGGTCGTCGGGCGGGTCCGGTACGGGAGAACGTCGCTCTGTTCGCCACGTTCGCCGTGCTCGGACTGTGGCACGGCGCCACGCCAGGCTGGGCCATCTGGGGCGTGGTCTCGGGTGTGATCATCGTCGCCGAGCGCACCCTGCAGACCCGCCGGGCGGCCAAGCGCCGCGCCAAGATCCGCGCCGCTCGTCGAGCGGGCCGCAGGCCACCGCGCCCCGTTGCGCCGGCTCGCTGGAAGGAGCTGCTGCGCACCTACCTGCTCGTCGCCGTGACCCTGCCGTTGATCAGCTCACCCAGCCTGGACAAGGCGCTCGACGGGTACCTCATCTTCCTCCATCCGTCCGGCGGTCCGGTCGACCGGGAGCTGATCGCCTTCATGGTGATCGCCGTGATTTCCTTGCTCGCCCTCGACGGCCGGGAGCGTCGCCGTGAGGCCAAGGCCGGCCGCCCCGACCCCGTGACCCCGCGGCGGGCCGTCTTCTTCGCCATCGCCGTCGTGGGCATCGTCATCTTCTCCGGCGCCCAGGCCCAGCCCTTCCTCTACTTCGCCTTCTGACCCCTCGGGGCGAGGTGGCGATAAGTCATCAGCCGATGCCCATGGTGAGCCCGCCGTCCACGGGGAGGACGACGCCGGTCACGTAGGACGCGTCGGCCGAGGCGAAGAAGCCGACCGCGGCCGCCACGTCCTCGGGTACGCCCAGGCGGCGGACCGGCGTGGCCGCGACGGCCGTGGCGACGGCGTCGGCGCCGCGCTGATCACGGTCGCGTACGTCGGCGAGGTGCTGGGTCTCGACCGCGCCAGCGAGCACTGCGTTGACCGTGATGTTCGAGGCCGCCAGTTCCCGGGCCGCCGAGCGGACGAGCCCGATGAGCCCGGCCATCGCTGCGCCGTGAGCGGTCTCCCACGAGGCACCGAACAGCGAAGTCGTGGAGCTGACCACCACGATCCGGCCGCCTCGACGGGACCGCATCCCGGGGACCACGGCTCGCACCGCTCGGTGCACGGTGGACAGCTCACCGGCCAGGTGGTCGTCGAACGAGGTGTCGTCACCCTGGCGAGCCACCGATCGGGCGAACCCGTGACCGGGAACCGTGACCAACGTGGTGATCGGACCGTGCTCGGCGACGACGTCGTCGAGGGCGAAGGCGACCGCGTCCGCACCACCAGCACCAGCACCACCGTCGAGGGGGCGAGCGACGACGCCGACTGGCGGGTCGCCCTCGCCGATCAACACCACCACGTCGGCGGGCGCCTCGCCGGGCGTGCGAGGCCGGATGAGCTCCTCGGCACAGGCGGGACCCACGTCGGGGCAGCGGCTGACGACCACGGCGACACGCGAGCCTTCGGCGACGGGTTCGGTCTCCACAGCGGGCACGCTACCCGGCCCTCCCGAACCGCCCCGGCTCCGGACCGACGACCGATGGTCGGCCAGTAGGGTCGCCGCCATGGTGAGCAATCCGACCCCCCGCCTGGGGATCTGCCTCTCGGAGTTCCCCCAGGATGCGGACGGGCGGTGGCGCAACGTGGCCGAGGTCGTCGACCGGGTGGAGCGGTCCGGAGCCGACGGGCTCTGGTTGGCCGACCACGTGCTGTGGCACTCCAAGGCCATCGACGCGCAGTCGACGCTCCCGGTGCTGGCCTCGCACGCCTCGTCGATCACCGTCGGCTCATGCGTGCTCCAGATGCCGCTGCGGGACCCCGTGACCGTGGCCAAGACGTTTGCCAACACGCAGATGATGGCGCCGGGGCGCGTGGTCTGCGGGCTCGGGATCGGCGAGAACGTCGAGGAGTACGAGCGCCTGAACAAGTCCATGGCGACCCGAGGCCGGGTCATCGAGGAGTCCATCGACGAGATCCGGCGGATCTGGGCCCAAGAGGGCGGGACGCGCTGGATGAACCCGGCGCCGACCGACATCCCGATCTGGGTCGGCGGACGGGCCGAGGCGGCCCGGCGCCGAGCCGCCCGCGTCGGCGACGGATGGCTCCCCTACCTCTGTTCGCCCCGCTGGTTCGGCCGCCACCGCGCCCTGATGGAAGAGGAGGCCGAGGCGGCTGGGCGCGACCACGCCACCATCACCAAGGCCGTCGTCACCTTCGTCGACGTGCCCGACATCGAGAGCACCCAGCAGGGTGCCGAGAAGCTCGAGCACTGGTTCGGCTTCGACCCCACGCCGATCATGGGGTTCTTGCTCCGCGGCACCGCCGAGGAGGTCGCCCAGCAGCTCCACGAGTACGTGGCACAGGGGGCATCGGAGGTCATCGTGGTGATCGCCAACGACCGACCCCTGGACGTGCTCGACCAGCTCGCCCCCGCGTTCGACGCCGCGACCGCGGGCTAGCTGGCGCTGGCGGGCTGGGTGCCCGAGCGCGCCGGGCGGGTGACCGGCGAACCGGCCCCCCGCCGCAGGAGGCCGTGGACCTGGCGGTAGCGCTCGTAGGGCCAGTCGGTCAGCGGCTGCGTCACCCATGCCACCGAGATCGTCCCGAACAGGGTCGCGGCGCAGATGATGGACACCTCGACCCAACGTGGAGCGAAGTCGAGCTCGCCGAGGCCGTGGGGCAGCATCAGGTTCAGCACGCCAAGCACCAGCTGGTGCCACAGGTAGATGTGCAGTGCCAGCGCGGACAACGGCTTGAAGCGCTTGTGCGAGAGCCAGCGGTTGGCGGGATCGTTGCGCGGCCCGATGGCCGCCGCCCCCATCAGCAAGAAGACGGCGATCAGGTACGGGAAGAACCGCAGCCGGTCCTCCATGTTCCCGTCCTGCCAGAGGCCGGTGCCGTCGCCCCACTGCTCGGCGATGCCCGCCAGCATGATCATCGGGATCAGCACCAGGGCGTAGGTGGCCCGTGTGTTGCGGCGGACCCAGCGGAACAGCGACGGCGGGGCGATCCCCATCCGAGCGCCGACGGTGTATCCGGCGACGATGATGCCGAAGCCGAAGAACTCCATGTGGCTGAGCGGCAACGAGGTGGGTGCCGGGATGTCCGCCGCGTAGATCAGCGTGCGCAGCAGGGGGCCGAAGAAGACCATGCCCCAGCCGATCATGATGTGGGCCCGCAAGCGGTCGGCAGGCTTGCGGATGCGGCGGTTGGTGGACCAGCGGGCCGCGGCGAACGCCAGCAGCGGGATGAGGAAGTAGAAGATGACCTCGTTGCAGAGGTACCAGGCCGAGGGCATGCCCTTGAAGCCGCTCAGCTCCCGGCCGAAGATCTGCAAGAAGAGGTAGAGGCGGGCGTAGCCCCAGACGTTGTCGGGCCGGACCTCGGGCAGGACGATGAGGTACATCGTGAGGGCGAAGGCGAACAGCGGGTAGATCCTCAGCAGCCGCCGCACCCAGAAGCTCACCGCGGCCGGGCGGGGCAGGCCGCGGACATCAGCCTCGATGAACGGCTGGTAGAGCACGAAGGCCGAGATGGCGAAGAACAGCGCCACGAGGATGCCGAGCACGTGCAGCACGCCGGCGAACGGGATGATGCCGGTGGCCAAGAAGGTGTGCCCGATGACGGCCAGGCACGCGCAGATGGCCCGGAAGCCGTCGATGGGTTCGCACCAGACCGCACGGATCTGCGGGTTGGCGTCCTCGCCGGCGCGGCTCATAGCCCGGTGCGCCGCGGGCGTTCGGGCTGGGCCGCGCGCCGTCGTGCCCGCCAGTACCGGTGCCCGCTCGCCACCGGGGTGGTCCGCATCGATGACCACATCGTCGAGCGGGGCTTCTGCATCGGAGTAGTCGTCTGCGCCCTCGCCCACGTTGTGGACGAAAACGGGTGCCTTCTTGTCCGGGCGCCACACGTGCTCGGGGAGGCGACCGACCAGCCGGTCGGCGCCGCCGCCGAACTCGCTCGGCTCCTCGTCCTCCGGCTCGGTCGTCGGCTCCCCGGCCACGGGGCCGCGACCGCGGCTCCATGCATCGACCGCGTCGCGCAGCTTCGCCGCGGGCAGCTCGACGACGACGAACGTCGTGATGGCCAGGCCGACCGCCAAGAACAGCGTGGGCATCCCGAAGCCGGTGGTGCCCGGTACCGGGAACCCCAAGAAGCCGGGACCGAACCACTCCGAGGTGTGGCGGATCAGCGGCACGTGCCAGAGGTAGATGCCGTAGGTGAGCGGCGCCATGATCTGCAGCGGCGCCGCCGCCATGAACCGCACCATCAGGGAACGCCGCAGACCGAACGCCACCGGGACGAACAGCAGCAGCGCCATGGTCATCTGCATCGGGAAGTACAGGTTCCGGATGTGATCGTACGGGTCGGTGACCCCCGGGACGTCGTAGGCGTCGAGTGCCAGCCGGGCGGACATGAACACGAGGGCGACGTAGCCGATGAGGCACAGCCACCAGTTGTCCGCGAGCACCCGGATGACCGCATAGCGACGCCGGGCGAGGGCCTGTCGCGTCTCGAGGACGGCGAACATCATGCCGACGGGGAGGCTCATCACCGGGAACGCCAGGATCCCGCCGAAGACCAGGCCCAGCGTGAAGATGAAGGCGATGACCGCGCCGACGGCCACGACCTGGGCCACGAACGGATCCGAGTCGGGTGCCAGGCGCAGCCGGGCCTTCTTCACCCCGGCGGCGAACAGGGGGACGATGACGTAGAACGGCAGCTCGATGGCGAGGGTCCACATGGCGATTCCCAGCGGCCCAGCCAGCAGCTTCATCGGGTCCGGGAACGGCAGCAGGAAAATGGCCTGGACCCAGTCAGCGAGCGACTGCAGGTTGCCCGGTCCGTTCCAGATGACGGCGACCGTGAGGACCGCCCAGTAGAGCGGGAAGATCCGCAGGACCCGCCGCAGGATGTAGATCCAGAAGTTGGTGCTGCGGTCCGACTTCGGCTTCGCCCTTGGTACCAGAGCGGCGCGGGCGAAGGGCCGGTACACGAGGAAGCCGGAGATGGTGAAGAAGACGATCAGCGCCGGGTAGGCCGACGCCCCGTAGTACGCCACCAGGTTGTGGGTGGGGTTGTACTCGGACCCGATGTGCGCCGAGATCACGCCCCACGCGGCGAGCACCCGCAGGCCGTCGATGGCCGGGACGTACCGCCGTCCGTCCGCGTGGACCGGGCGCGCCATCTTGGCCGGGTTCAGCTGCATGAGGACGCTGCCTTGAGCGAGCGGAGGCCGAGCGCGCCGGCTCTGGAGACCTGAGAGAGGAGGACCATCGCCCCGCCAGTCTGCCAGCCCGGCCTCCGACGGTTCACCAGTCCGCCGCTGCCGGCTGACGCCACCACGTCAGGCATCCAGGAGGGCCGCCGCGGAGCCGATGGCGCGGGCCGCCGCCGCCACGGCCTCGCCGTAGCGATCGCCCGGGCGCTCGCCGAGGCGGCCGACCGGGCCCGAGATGCCCACCGCAGCCACGAGGCGGCCGTCGATGCGCACCGGGGCGCTGACCGACGACACGCCCGGCGCCCGTTCGCCGACGCTCGCCGTCCACGGGAGAGCACCGTCGTCACCGACCAGGATCCGTCCGGCCGAGCCGAGGCCGAGCGGCAGCCGGGATCCCTGGGGCACGATCGTGCGCAGCTCGTGGGGCGACTCGAGCGAGACGACGCACACCCGGTGCTCGCCGTCGCGTCGGTAGAGCTGGACGCTCTCGCCAGTGACCGTCCGGAGCTCCTCGAGCGCAGGACGGGCCACCTCCGCCAGCGGCCAGTCCTCGGCGGCCGCCCGGCCCAGCCCGATCAACCGGACGCCCAGGAGGTAGCGGCCGTCAGGGTCCCGGCGCAGGAGCCCGTGGACCTCGAGCGCGGCGGCGAGGCGGTGGGCCGTGGCCTTCGGCAACCCCGTCGCCTCCACCAGGTCGCCGAGCGTGCACGGCTCGACCGATTCGGCCACGGCGTCGAGCACGCGGATCGACTTGTCGAGCACGCCAACACCGCTTAGGGTCTGTTCCATCAGTTGACATTGTTGTCCCAGATATTGAGACACCGCAAGTCGGAAACCGGACCCGAAGCGAACCGAGCGAACACGATGACTGCACCGAAGACCCTGAGCCAGAAGGTCTGGGACGCCCACGTAGTGGCCCAGTCACCCGGAGAGCCGGACCTGCTCTTCATCGACCTCCACCTCGTGCACGAGGTCACCAGCCCCCAGGCGTTCGACGGCCTCCGCCTCGCCGGCCGTGGCGTCCGCCACCCGGAGCTGACGATCGCCACCGAGGACCACAACGTCCCGACCGAGAACGCCAACCTCGAGATCGCCGACCCCGTCTCCCGCAAGCAGGTGCAGACGCTGCGCAACAACTGCGCCGAGTTCGGCATCACGCTCCACCCGATGAACACGCCTGGTCAGGGCATCGTCCACATCATCGGACCGGAGCAGGGCCTCACCCTCCCCGGCATGACCATCGTGTGCGGGGACTCGCACACCTCCACCCACGGTGCGTTCGGGGCGCTGGCGTTCGGCATCGGCACCAGCGAGGTCGAGCACGTGCTCGCCACCCAGACGCTGCCCCAGCAGTCGGCGAAGACCCTGGCCATCAACGTCGAGGGCGACCTCCCCGTCGGCAGCACCGCCAAGGACATCATCCTCGCCATCCTCGGGCGCATCGGCACGGGCGGCGGCATCGGCCACATCGCCGAATACCGCGGCTCCGCCATCCGTGCGCTCTCGATGGAAGGCCGCATGACGGTCTGCAACATGTCGATCGAGGCGGGCGCCAAGGCCGGGCTCATCGCTCCGGACCAGATCACGTTCGACTACCTCGAGGGCCGCGGCCACGCCCCCGAGGGTGCGGCCTGGGACGAGGCCGTCGCCTACTGGAAGACCCTGCCCACCGACGAGGGAGCAACCTTCGACAAGGAGGTCACCCTCGACGCCGCCGAGATCTTCCCGCACGTCTCCTGGGGCACGAACCCCGGCCAGGTCGCGCCCATCACGGCATCGGTCCCCGATCCGGCGAGCTTCGACGACCCGACCGAGCGCAACGCTGCCGAGCGGGCGCTCGAGTACATGGGCCTCACCGCCGGCACGCCCCTCAAGGAGGTGGCGGTCGACACCGTCTTCATAGGCTCGTGCACCAACGGCCGCATCGAGGACCTGCGAGCCGTGGCCGAAGTCGCCAAGGGCCGCCGGGTGTCCTCCGGTATGCGCACGCTCGTCGTACCCGGGTCCTGGGCTGTCAAGAAGCAGGCCGAGTCCGAGGGCATCGACCAGGTGCTCACCGAGGCCGGCTTCGACTGGCGCGATCCCGGCTGCTCCATGTGCCTGGCCATGAACCCCGACAAGCTGGCCGTGGGCGAGCGCTCCGCATCCACCAGCAACCGCAACTTCGAAGGTCGACAGGGCCGAGGCGGACGCACCCACCTCGTCTCCCCTGCCGTCGCCGCCGCCACGGCCATCGCCGGCCACTTCGCAACCCCCGAGGACCTCTGACATGGAAGCTGTACGCATCGTCACCGGCACCGCCGTCCCGTTGGACCGCTCCGACGTCGATACCGACCAGATCATCCCGTCCGACTGGCTCAAGCAGGTCGAGCGCACCGGCTTCGAGAAGGGCCTGTTCTCGGAATGGCGCGACGACCGGGACTTCGTGCTCAACCAGGAGCAGTACGCCGGCGCCACGATCCTCATCGGTGGTCCGAACTTCGGCACCGGCTCGTCGCGCGAGCACGCGGTGTGGGCCATCCAGCAGTACGGCTTCAAGGCCGTCATCTCGCCCCGCTTCGGTGACATCTTCCGGAACAACGCCGGCAAGAACGGCCTCCTCCCCATCGTGGTCGAGCCCGAGGTCGGCGAGCAGTTGCTGCGCGCCGTCGAGGCCGACCCGACGCTCGAGATCACTATCGACGTGGAGCGCCGCACGGTCGAGGCCCCGGCGATCGGGCTGACCGTCGAGTTCCCGCTCGATCCGTCGATCCAGCACCGGATCCTCGAAGGCCTCGACGACATCGGCATCACGCTCCGCCAAGCCGACGACATCACCACCTACGAGACCACCCGCCCCGATTGGTTGCCCACCACGAAGTAGGCCGGCGGGCGAAGGCCACCGGGCCGTGCCCGCCCGGAGCACGGCACACCGGACCGTCTGGTCAGCCGCAGCGCTTCCCGTAGGCATCGCCGAGCGCCGACGCGTCCGCGATCATGTCGGGCGACACGAGCGCGATGGCCGACTCGCCCTCTGGTAGGTCCTCGAGGTCGATCCTGAGCTTCGGGAGCCCCTGCGCCAGGCGATCGACCGCAGCACGGAGGTCCGGCGGCGTGGCCGACTCGAGTCGTGCGATGTCCATGCCCGCGAGCAGCCGCACGACATCGTCCGGGGTCGGAGACCCGGCGATCGGCCCGGAGTCCTGGATGGTCTCGGCGACGGCCGCCTGGTAGGCGGTGCAGAAGTCGTCGGATCCGTCGGCCTGCCCCCGACCGACGAGGACGAGGGCAGCGCAGGTGAGGGCGACGGCCATGGGCGCCGCCACCAGGAGCCGCCTCCTCCGGGGCGAGGGCTCGGTCATGGCGCGCTCCTGACGTAGACCCAGTAGCGCTGCGTCGGCCAGCCCGGCGGGTCCACGTCCGCCGTCGCAGCGAGCGACGCGCCCGCCGGTGGCGGCTCGACGTCCGATGCCCGGATGTGGATCTCACCGATCGGCGCGTCGACGGGGACCTCGTCGATGGAGCGGTGCTCGCCCATGGTCCGGCTCCCACGGTCGTTGCGGAGGTGGAACCCATGGTCCTCGAGGTCGACGATGAGGCCCGTCTCCAGCTCCCAGAGCGATCCGTCCATGACGAGGCGGTACTCGCCCGGAGGGGTCGATCCCCGGACGGCCGCGGAGACCTTGGCGATGACCGGCATGAGCGGACCTTGGCGCTCGTGCCCGAGCCCGGTCCAGATCACCGACGACATCGCGACCACCGTCACGATCACCGCCACCGCAGGAGGAGCAACGCGGACGGCTTTCCGCGCGAGCCGCGGCTTGACCTCCAGCCAGATCGCCCAGACGAGGGTGACCCAGACGAGCGCCCCGAAGACCCACATCCAGCGGAAGGCGTCGGCGCGGACCGCGCCCGTCGACGGCACCGACGCCGTGTAGGCCACGGCGGACACGGCGAAGACGCCGAGCGTGAGGACCAGCGTGGGGAACCGTCGCTCGCCCCGCAGACTGCGGTCGACGGCGAACCCCCCGAGGAGTCCGAGGACCGCGAACGCCAGAACCACCTGCACCGGTCCGAGCACCTGGATGAACGAGAGCCAGCCGGGCCGAGCGAGCACCGGCGGGGGGCCGATGGCGGTCACCAGGTGCTCGAGACCGGCCAGGGCCCCGAGGCCGCGCGGGCCCGTCTGCACGAACCGGCGCAACGAGGTGAGGTTGCCCGAGCCGGAAACCTGGTCGATGAGGACGGGCAGCCACAGCACCGCCGCGACCACCGCAGCCCATCCGAGGCTGCGCTTCGCCCGGCGACGCCGCCTCGGGTGGTGTCGCAGCTGGATCGCGAGCACGGCGCCGACGAAGAGCCCGATGGGCAGCACGAGGCGCGCCCCGGACACGTGGACCTGGGCCAGGAAGGACGCCACGCCCACGAGCAGCGGCAGGATCCTGGTGTCGCCCAGGACCACCGACCAGGTCGCCAACACCAGCAAGACATAGGGATACAGGCTGATCTCGGAGTTCAGGGGATCGTGCAGCGACTGGCTGCCGAGACCGACCGCCACCGCGGCCAAGACCGCGGCGAAGAGCGCCAGGAGCACGATGCCGCCACGACGGTGGGCGAGCCAGAGGATGAGCCCCCACGTCACCGACATGAGCAGGCCGGTCCCCACCACCGGTCCGACGATCGGCCCGAGCACCGTCACCGGCACGAAGAGCAGGTAGTTCTCGATGGGGCCCGGATGACTGGATTCGACCCCGCCCGCATACGCGCCCGTGGTAGTGGGCTGGCCGATCAGCGGCGTGTCCGCCGTGCCCACGTCGCTCGAACGCAAGGTGATCGTGGCGACGTCTCCGGTGGGACGCCACCCCTGTGCCGACACACGCATCGCTGAGACCAGCGGGATCGCGGTGAACACGATCAGGATGGCCCAGATGACCCACCGATCGCTCGCCGGGACGCGAAGCCGGTGGTGCCGTGCGGCCCGGGGTCGATCCTCGGAGCTCGGCGTGGACGAGCCGGTTGGTTCCTCGTGCAGGCGCACCGTCGCCCTTTCGCCTGCGGGTGGTCTGTGGGCGACCGTAGCCGTTGCCGGGCGTGCCTCGTCACCTGCCGAACCCCGCCGCCGGCGTGCGCTGCGCCGGTCGCCAGCCGGGTGGCACGGTGGGTGGCGACCCGCGCCATCGAGGTCCTTGCAGCCGGTGGGGACAGATCCGGAACCGAGCGGCCACCGGACTTGTAGGGTTCTCGCCCATGGCCCGAGGGAAGCTGCGCAAGATCGTGGTCGTGGCAGCGATCGCCGCGACGATCGCGATGGTGGTGAAGAAGCTGCGGGGCGAGCCGGCGCCGCAGTTCTCGAACCACCCCACCGTCAAGGGCGGTCCGACCGTCGACCCGGTCCGCCAGCCGACCCCCGCCGCTCGGCCCGCGCCCCGCGACCCCACCGTGCCCGCCCCGGCGAGCACCACGCTGGTGGCGGCACCCGAGGATCCGACCGTCCCCGACGACGACGCCCCAGCCGCATCGAACGCCGCGGGCGAGCAGACCTGGGTGGCACCCGTCGATGGCACCTGCCCCGACGGCTACCCCGTCAAGGCCAAGGTGAAGAGCGGCATCTTCCACCAGCCCGGCGGATTGGCCTACGAGCGTACGAACCCCGATCGCTGCTACCAGAGCGCCGACGCGGCCGAGGCCGACGGCCTCCGAGCCGCCAAGCGCTGAGCCACCCCATTCGCCCGGCCTGACCCGAATCAGGTCGGGCTCACCACCTGAGGCCGCCCGCCCCCACGGTGCCCAGATGACCCGATTCGTGGCTAGGAGCCGGTGATGACGGCGACGTCGATGACGCCGTCGCAGGCGCGGAGGGCGTCGACGACCTCGGGCGGGGTGGGCTGGCTCGTGGCGATCACCATGAGGGCGCCGTCGGCCTTGGCGCGACGGCCGACGTCCATGTCGGCGATGTTCACGCCGGCGTCGCCCAGGATCGTGCCGACCCGGCCGATCACGCCGGGCCGATCGTCGTTGCGGACCACGAGCAGGTTGGCCGAGGGCGGGACATCGAGCGAATGGCCGTCGATCTGCACGACGCGGGCCTCGGCCTTGAGGCCGACGAGGGTGCCGGCGATCTGGTGGCCACCGCCGGAGATCGACACGAGGTTGATCCAGTCGACGCTGCTCGAGGTGGACGAGTCCGTGACCTCGATGCCCTTCTCGGTGGCGAGCTGCGGTGCGTTGACGTAGGAGACCGGCTCGTCCGAGACGGTGCCGAAGATGCCCTTGAGGACCGACAAGGTGAGGATGCGGGTGTCGTAGCCGGCGAGCTCGCCCTGGTACTCGACCTCGATGGTCGCGGGGAGGGCCTCGCCCAGGCCACCGAAGATGCGACCGAGCTGCTCGGCCACCCCCAGGTACGGGCGGACGGTCTCGCTGGCCTCGGCGGCGGCGACGTTGACGGCGAAGGGCACGAACTCCCCGGCGAGCGCCAGACCGACCTGCTCGGCGATGGTGTCGCCGGCCTTGTCCTGGGCTTCGCGGGTGCTGGCACCGAGGTGCGGCGCGACGACCACCGACGGCAGGCTGAACAGGGGCGACTCGGTGGTGGGCTCCTTCTCGAACACGTCGAGCGCCGCGCCGGCGATCTGGCCGGTCTCGATGGCGTGGGCGAGAGCGGCCTCGTCGACGATCCCGCCGCGGGACACGTTGATCACCCGCAGCTCGGGCTTGGCCTTCGCGAGGAACTCGGCGCCGATGAGGCCGATGGTCTCCGGGGTCTTGGCGACGTGGAGCGTGAGAAAGTCTGCCTGGAGGGCCACCTCGTCGAGGCTGACCAGCTCGATGTTCATGGCCCGGGCGCGATCGGGGGCGATGAAGGGGTCGTGGGCGATGATCCGCATGCCGAACGCCATGGCCCGCTGGGCGACCAGCTTGCCGATGCGGCCGAGGCCGATGACGGCGAGGGTCTTGTCGGCGAGCTCCACGCCCTCCCACTTCGACCGCTCCCAGCGGCCCTGGACCAGGGCATTGTGGGCCTGGGGGATGTTGCGGGCGTTGGCGAGCAGCAGCGCCATGGTCTGCTCGGCCGCCGAGAGGATGTTGCTCTGGGGCGCGTTGACCACCATCACGCCACGGGTGGTGGCGTGGGCCACGTCGACGTTGTCCAGGCCGATCCCGGCGCGTCCGACGACGATGAGGTCGGTGCCCGCATCGAGCACCTCCGCCGTCACCGTCGTGGCGGACCGGATGATTAGGGCGTGTGCGCCCACGATGGCTCCGACCAGCTCCTCCGGCGACAGCCCCAGCTGCACATCCACGTCGTGGCCCGCGGCGCGCAGCGCATCGAGGCCTCCATCAGCGATCTTCTCCGAAACCAGCACACGAGCCATAGGGGTCCGAGTCTGCCGGGTGGCCCGACGAACCCGCCAATGCCCGCGTACCCTCGGTCTCGTGTACGAGCCGGACGAGGAGCCCGAGGAGCCGGCGACCGGCGACGAGCGGCAGGCCTACGACTGGGACGCCTGGGAGAAGAACCGCATGACGGGCTGGACCCGCTGGTGGATGCTCCTCATGCTGGTGTCGGCGGTCTCGATGGTGGCGCTCTACCTCCGGAGCGGCGGCACGGCGCTCCCGTGGGGTCCACCCCGCTGAGCGCGGGACCAGCGGGGTGGGCTAGAGGCCGACTGCGCCCTCGACGGGCTTGATCGCATCGGCGGGCGTGAAGCCGAACACCCGGCCGTAGAACCACAGCTCGGCCTCGAGCGCCCGGACGATGTTCTCGGCCTGGCGGAACCCGTGCTGCTCGCCCTCGAACCGCAGGTAGGCGTGGGGGATCGCCTTGGTCGCTAGGGCGTCGACGATCATCTCCGACTGCGCGGGAGGGACCACCTCGTCCTCGCTCCCCTGGAAGACGATGAGCGGCGCGGAGAACCCGTCCGTGTGGTGGATGGGGCTGCGCTCGTCGTAGGTAACCCTCGCTTCCGGGTACGGCCCGACGAGACCGTCGAGGTACCGGCTCTCGAACTTGTGGGTGTCGGCGGCGAGCGCAGAGAGGTCAGCGACCCCGTAGTGGCTGGCGCCCGCCTTGAACGCGTGGTGGAAGCACAGCGCGGCCAGCGTCGTGTACCCGCCGGCGGAACCACCCCGGATGGCGAGCTGGTCGGCGTCGACGTAGCCCTCCCGCGCCAGGTGCTCGGCGGCGGCCACGGCGTCCTCGACGTCGACGATCCCCCAGCTTCCCTGGAGCAGGTCGCGGAACGGCCGGCCGTACCCGGTGGATCCTCCGTAGTTGACATCGACCACGGCGAAACCCCGGCTGGTCCAGAACTGCTTCGACAGGTCCAGGCGGTTGCGTGCGGCCGAGGTGGGCCCACCGTGGATCATCACGACGAGCGGCGGCAGCGCCCCATCTGGAGCCTCCACCTCGGGGTTGGTGGGCGCGTAGTAGAGGCCGTGCGCCGTGCGTCCACCCGCGGATTCGAAGGTGACGTGCATCGGCTCGGAGAACCACTCGACGTCGAAGCCGAGGTCGCGAGACGGCCGAAGGCGCACGAGCGCCGCGGTCTGGTCCTCCGCGCCCGCATCGAGCACGTCGAGGGCGTAGGGCGTGGCTTCGGAGGTCGGAGTCCCCGCCACCACCAAGACGTCGTGGTCGTCGCCGCCCGCCACCAACTGGCCCACCTCGGAGAACGCCGTCTCGAGCTCCCGGAACCCGCCGTCAGGAGCGATCACGCCAAGGGCGTTACCGCCATCGCGGGCCACGACGACCAGGAGGTGGCCGGCGTCGATCTCGACCCACCACCGCAGCCCGCCAACCCACAGCGGTCCACCGATCTCCCCTTCGATCCCGCCCCCGTCGATCATCGGCTCCACGCCGCCGTCGGCCCGCTGGCGCCACGGATTCCACCACCCGGTGCGGTCCGTGCAGAAGACGAGGGTGCCGTCGCCGAGGAACCCGGGCTGCACCACCGACTCCGTTGCGCTGCCCACCACGATCTGCGCGCCGGACACCGCCACCGGGCCACCCTGACCATCCCGGGCGATGGTGCCGAGGACCAGCTCGGTGCCGTCCCAGGGCATGCGCGGATGGTCCCACTGGATCCAGGCGAGCTGGTCGCCGTGGACGGCCGGCGAGTGCGTGAAGTCCGGACCGGATACGAGGACCCGTATCCGCTCGGCGTCGGTCACCGCTGAGCCGTCGACCGGGATGGCCACGATCTCGTTCACGGCCTCGCCGTGGGCGCCGACGGCCTCGGCCTCGTGCGATTCCCGGACGCAGACCAGCCACTCGTCGTCGAGCCAGGTGGGCTCGCTCCACCGGTAGCCACGGGCGACCGAGGGCTCCGGGCTGATGGCGATGGGTTCGTCCGAGCCCGGATCGACCCGGTACAGCCGCTGGTCCGCCCAATTGGCAAACACCACGACGCCGTCGCGCACGCCCCAGGCACCGCCCCCGTACTCCATGACCGCCGTACGGGCGTTCCAGTTCGGTCCCCCGCCGGTGGGATCCCACTCGGGGAACAGGTCGTGGCGGTTCCCGCCGCTGGACCAGCGGACGAGCTGGTAGCGGCCACCCTCGCCCGGACGCTGCTCGTTCCACCAGACGTCGCCGCCGTCGGCGCGGATCTCGCTGACCCCCGCCGCGCCCTCGACCAGGCGGGCGGCCGTGATCGGCGAGGCCCAGGAACCGAACGGGCGGGTTGGCTTGGGGGTCACGGGCACGAGGCGATCTCCTGGGCGATGGATTCGGCGATGCGGTCGTAGGCGACGGCTCCGGGGTGGAACGATCCCAGCCCGCCCTCACCGAAGAACCGGCCGCCCTCGTCGGCCATGGCGGCGGCGATCTCCGGATACGAGACGACCTGCACGCCCCAGCCGGAAGCGACGTCGCCGAACGCGGCGAGCAGCTGATCGGTCTGGGAGCGCTCCGGCTCCTCCATCGACGCGGTGTCGACCGCCGGAACGATGTAGACGACGCAGGTCAACGCCTTGGCCTCGTCGACCCGGCCCTCGAGCAGCGGCAGCATCCCGCTGATGCCCTTCGACGGAAGGTCGTTGGCGCCGGCCGAGTACACGAGCACATCGGGCTTCAATGCGAGCGCGGCGTCGAGGCCGTCGTCGAGCTGCTCGATCGTCCACCCGGGTTCGGTGACGCGCGACGACACGCCGATGTCGGGCCGGGCGTCGAGGAGGTCGACGACGTCGGCGGGCACCTCGCTGTCCGCAACGATCGCGACGTTGCGAGCACCTGGCGCGTCGGGCACCGTCGAGGAGGAGGCCGTGGTCGAGGTCGAAGTCGAGGTCGACGGAGCGGACGTGGCCGGGTCCGGGCCGGCATCGCTGGACCCGCCGGTGCAGGACGCGACGGCGATGCTCAGGGCGGCGGCACAGACCATCGCCGGCCAGGTGGACCGTCGACGCGACGGGGACGAGCAGGACCGCATGGCGGGTGACGCTACCGGCCGATGCCTACGGGAGCGGAGCGCGGAGCCCGACGGCATCGTGGCGCCACCAGACGTCGGGGTACACGAGCGCACCGGTGACGCGACCCGGTCGGCCCGGCAGCGGACGGACCTGGAACGCACCCGACGGGATGCGGGTGGACGGCGACCGGAAGCCCAGCGGCTCGCCGGCGACGAAGGCCAAGCGGGAGTAGTAGCCGGGGTCTCCCTCGAGGAACACCAGCGGCTCGTCCCGTCCGGCGAGCTGGTCGAGCGACTCGATGACCAGCGCGGTGCCGATGCCCTTGCTGGCGTGGTCCGGACGGATCGACAGGGGGCTGAGCACGAGCACCTCCACCAGCTCGGTCGGATCGTCGACCCACGCTCGGGTGTAGGCGACGTGGCCCACGACCTCGTCGTCGAGCTCGGCGACGAACGCCAGGCCCAGCCACGCAACGGAGTCGCGCAGGTCGTCCAGCAGCTCCGCCAGCGCCTCGTGGCCGAACGCGTCCACGACGAGTGAGCGCACGGCGTCACGGTCCTCCGGCTGCTCTGCCCGGATGACGAGGCCAGTGCTCACCTGGCGAGAAGGTCGGCGATGCGCGCGATGCCCTCGCCGAGGTCGTCGTCGCCGAGGGCGAACGACAGCCGGGCGAAGCCCGGCGCGCTGAAGGCCTCGCCGGGGACGATGGCGACCTTGGCCTCCTCGAGGATGAGGTCGGCAAGTTCCAGCGTCGAGTGCAGCTGATGGCCCAGGACCGGGCGCTGCAGGACCGCCTTGAAGCTCGGGAACGCGTAGAACGCGCCCTCCGGCTCGAGGACGGTGACGCCGGGGATGGCGCTGAGCGACCGGTACATGGTCATCCGGCGCCGGTCGAAGGACTCGCGGAACCGGGCGACGTCGTCGAGTCCGCCGGCCACGGCTGCGAGCGCAGCGCGCTGCGAGACGTTGGCGTCTTTGGACGTCTCGTG